>NZ_JBVHDT010000002.1:0-768298 GCF_055563235.1 Streptomyces sp. NPDC003248
CGGACGCTTCCTTTGTACTCACCCGAGAGACTCTCTCAGGCTTTCCTCCGGGCTTTTCCCTTCGGTCTTGCGTTTCCGACTCTATCAGATCTTTTTTCGATCCGATTTCCTCGGTGCTTTCCAGGTTCCCGCTTTTGTTTCGCGGTTTCCTTTCCGGCGGTTCCGACTCTATCAGATCCTTTCGGCGTCTGATTCCCCGTCAGAGGGGGTTGCCTTCCCGGCCGTTGGCCGTTCCGACGTCTCAAACCTTAGCGGATCAGTACCGGCGAGCGCTAATCGAGCCGCCGACCCCAATTCGAATTGCATTCGGGCGCGCCGAATTCAGTCCCGTGGGGAGATCTTGCTGTGGTGTGAGGTGCCGCTTCAGCGGCGGAGGTGCTGTCGAAGAACCGTTACGGCTCCGCGGCAACCCGAAGAACTTTACGGATCGGGGAGGGGGGGTGTCAAGCGCCCCCTGTCAAGATCTTTTAATCGAGGTCGGTGAGTCGTCCGCCGGCGTCCGGCTGGGCGTGCTCCACCCGGCGCAGCAGCCTGGTCAGGACGTCCCCGAGGGCCGTGCGGTCCTCCGCGGAGAGGTCCTGGAGCAGGTCCTCCTCGAAGACGGTCGCCAGGCGCATCGCCTCCAGCCACTTCTCCCGGCCCTCGGGGGTCAGCTCCACGATGACCCGGACCCGGTTGGACTCGTCCCTCTCGCGGGTCACCAGTCCCTCGGCGACCATGCGGTCGATCCGGTGGGTCATGGCGGCCGGCGTGAGGCCGAGGCGCTTGGCGAGGTCGCTGGGGCCCAGGCGGTAGGGAGCCCCGGAGAGGACGAGCGCCTTGAGCACCTCCCACTCGGCGTTGCTGATGCCGAGGGCGGCGGTCTGGCGGCCGTAGGCGACGTTCATGCGGCGGTTCAGGCGGGACAGCGCCGAGACGATCTTCTCGACCTGGGGGTCGAGGTCCTGGAACTCGCGCTGGTAGGCGGCGATCTGCTCTTCGAGGGTCGGCTCGCTGCCGATGCCGGTGCTGCCGGAGGTGTCGCCCATGGGCGTCAGTATCGCACGCGGGTCGTTCGCGTTGAAGTTCTTCGAGGTGTACTGTTTAGCCTTGAAGTTTATCTTCGAAGTCTTCGGTTCTAAGAGCTGAGCTTCCCCACCAGTGAGCGACTACCTGAGAGAGGTGAACGTGACCAGGGCGATGGGCGCGGCGATGCGCCGGATCCACGTGGGCAACGCACTCAGCGCGTTCGGACTCGGTTTCACCGTCCCCTATCTGTACGTCTACGTGGCGCAGGTGAGGGGGCTGGGGGCGGTGACCGCGGGGCTCGTCCTCGCCGTCTTCGCCGTGGCCGCGCTGATCGTGCTGCCGTTCGCCGGTCGGGCGATCGTGCGGCGCGGCCCGCTGCCGGTCCTGATCGCCGCCCTGGTCACCGCCGCGGTGGGCGCGCTGGGCCTGGGGCTGGCCGGCAGCGCCACCGCCGTACTGACCGCGGCGGCCGCGCTCGGGGCCGGGCAGGCCGTGATGCAGCCGGCGCTCGCGACGATGATCGTGGACTGCTCGACCGCGGAGACGCGGTCGCGGGCGTTCGCGACGCAGTTCTTCCTGCAGAACCTGGGGCTCGGCGTCGGGGGGCTGATCGGCGGGCACCTCGTCGACACCACGCGCGTGTCGTCGTTCACGCTGCTGTTCGCGATCGAGGCGGCCATGTTCCTGCTGCTGGCCGCGGTGGTGGCGACCGTGCGGATGCCGCACGCGCCACGGGTCGGGGACGCTCCGCGGGGATCCTCGCAGGGGAGCTGGAGGCAGTTGCTCGGGAACCGGGCGATGGTGCAGCTGTGCGTGCTGGGGTTCGTGCTGTTCTTCGCCTGCTACGGACAGTTCGAGTCGGGACTGAGTGCGTACGGGGTCGAGGCCGCGGGGATCTCCACGTCCGCGCTCGGGACCGCGCTCGCCGCGAACACGGCGATGATCGTCGTCGCGCAGTTCGCCGTCCTGAAGTTCGTCGAGCGGCAGAAGCGGTCGCGGGTGATCGCCGCGGTGGGTCTGATCTGGGCCGTGGCATGGGCCGTGGCCGGGTACGCGGGGCTGGGGCACGGCAGCCGGGAGATGGCGACGGCGGCCTTCGTGTCGACGTACGCGCTGTTCGGACTGGGCGAGGCGATGCTGTCGCCGACGGTCGCGCCGCTGGTCGCCGATCTGGCGCCGGCCGGGCTGGCGGGCCAGTACAACTCGGCGTTCGCGCTGGTCAAGCAGTTGGCGCTGGCGATCGGGCCGGCTGTGGGCGGGCCGATGGGTGCCTCGCTGCACGGGCCGTACGTGGTGACGTTCCTGGTGTTCTCGCTGGGGATCAGCGTCCTCGCCGTGCGGCTGGGGCGGCGGCTCACCGTCGAGCAGGATCAGCCGTGGCTCGGGCGGAACCGGGTGGTGGCCCGGGGCGGGGCGGCCGCGGAGCCGGTCGGCGCCGAGGCGTGAGGCCGTCATGAGGGTGCCGTGAGGGCGCTATGAGGCTGTGCGGAGGCGGCCGTCGTCGTGGACGACGGCCGCCTCCGTGCTGTTCACGGGCCGTGGCGTCGTCAGTCCGTCGTGCGGGGCAGGACGAACTCGCACCACACCGCCTTGCCGCCGCCCGGGGTCCGTCTGCTGCCCCAGCCGGAGGCGATCGTGGCCACGATCGCGATGCCGCGGCCGGACTCGTCGCCCGGTTCGGCGCGGCGGCGGCGCGGCAGGTGGTCGTCGCCGTCGGTGACCTCGATGATCAGGCGGCGGTCGGTGCGGCGCAGCCGCAGGCGCATGGGCGGGGTGCCGTGCTGGAGCGAGTTGGCGACGAGCTCGCTGGTGGCGAGGACGCCGAGGTCGTGCAGGTCGGCGGGGAAGCGCCAGCTGGTGAGGACGCCGGACGCGAAGGCACGCGCGCGGGGGGCCGCCTCCACGCCGCCGAGCAGATCCAGGGCGGCGTTGCGGAACAGCTCGCCGTCGGCGCCGGTGCGGTGCGGGTGCTGGAGGACCAGGACGGCGACGTCGTCGTCGTGGTCGGCGGTGACGCCGGCCGAGCGGACCAGGCGGTCGCAGATCACCTGGGGGGTGCCGGTCGCGCCGGCCAGGGCGCGCTCCAGGGAGGCGATGCCCTCGTCGAGGTCCTCGTTCCTGCGCTCCACCAGCCCGTCCGTGTAGAGGACGGCCGTGGAGCCGGGGGTGAGGGGGACCGTGCCGGACGCGTGCATCCAGCCGCCGGTGCCGAGCGGGGGGCCGGTGGGTTCGTCGGCGCGCCGGACGGTGCCGGTCTCGTCGCGGACGAGGATGGGCAGGTGGCCGGCGGAGGCGTACACCAGGCGTCCCTCGTTCGGGTCGTGGACGGCGTACACGCAGGTGGCGATCTGGTTGGCGTCGATCTCGGCGGCGAGGCCGTCGAGGAGCTGGAGGACCTCGTGCGGGGGCAGGTCGAGGCGGGCGTAGGCGCGGACGGCGGTGCGCAGTTGCCCCATGACGGCCGCCGCGCGGACGCCGCGGCCCATGACGTCGCCGATGACGAGGGCGGTGCGGCCGCCGCCGAGGGTGATGACGTCGTACCAGTCGCCGCCGACGGCGGCTTCGGTGCCGCCGGGCTGGTAGGTGGCGGCGATGCGCAGGTCGTCCGGTTGTTCGAGCTCCTGGGGGAGGAGGGAGCGCTGGAGGGTGACGGCGGTCTCGCGCTGGCGGCGTTCGCTGGCTCTGAGACGTTCGGCGGCCTCGGCGTGGTCGGTGACGTCGGTGGCGAAGATGAGGACGGCGCCCTCGCCGTTGTCCTCGGCGGCCGGGGTGCAGGTGAATGTGTAGGAGCGGCCGTCGGGGGCCCTGCGGGACTTGAGGGTGCGCGGCCGGCCGCTGCGCAGGGCCTGGTCGAGGAGCGGGATCAGGCCCAGCTCGCGCAGCTCGGGGAGGGCCTCGGCGGCCGGTTCGCCGGGCGGCCGGACGCCGAAGGCCGCCGTGTAGGCGCCGTTGACGTAGGCGAGGCGGTGGTCGGGGCCGTGGACGAGGGCGACGAGGGCCGGGACGCGGTCGAGGACCTCGCGGACCGGGAGTTCGTCGACGGCGGGGACCGGGGGCGGCTCGTCGGTGAGCCGTTCGGCGCGGGCCGCGGGCACGGAGCCCTCGCTGCGTCGGTCGGTGGTGGTGACCGTGTGCTCGGCCCGCGCGTTGGCGCGGCGCTGTGTTCCGGGGAGCCGGGCGCTCCAGCGCGTGAAGTTCACGATTCCTTGCCTCGTGTAGTCGTCGTCGGCCGGCTCCGGGCCCGGCCTGGGCTCCGGGGGCCGCGCGGCGGTGGCCGCACATTGTCGCAGCACACCCGGGAAATGCAGCACGTGGAAACAGCCTCGTCGTGGTGCGGGGCGGGCGGGGGCCCGCCGTGGGCTCGGGAAAGGGCTCGGGAAAGGACTCGGGAGGGTCGGGGGAGGCTCGGGGAGGGATGGGTCAGCAGTCTGTCTGGCAGGGTGGCCGTCCGGGACGACATTCGTCAGACGCCGGGGCGGCGGGTGGAGTTCCTGGATCCGGTCAGGACTACCCGTTCGGGTTGCTGTTCGAGCCGCCCTTCGGGTCGTCCTTCGAGTCGTCCTCGGGGGTGTCCAGCCGGCCGTCCCGGCCGTTCTCCCGGCCGTCGTCCCGGCCGTTCTCCCGCCGGTCGTCCTTCCGGAGGCCCTTCCGGTCGTCCTTCCGGTCGGCAGAAGGCTTTCCCCCCGCGGCCAGTTCGAACTCCGCACGGGGGTGTTCGAGCGAACCGAGCGAGACGATCTCCCGTTTGAAGAGGCCCGACAGCGTCCATTCGGCGAGCACGCGCGCCTTGCGGTTGAAGGTGGGCACGCGGCTGAGGTGGTAGGCGCGGTGCATGAACCAGGCGGGGTAGCCCTTCACCTTGCGTCCGTAGACGTGCGCGACGCCCTCGTGCAGTCCCAGGGAGGCGACCGAGCCGACGTACTTGTGGGCGTACGGCCGCAGGGGCTCGCCGTGCAGGGAGCGGACGATGTTGTCGGCGAGGACCTTGGCCTGGCGCAGGGCGTGCTGGGCGTTGGGGGCGGTGTACGCGCCGGGCTCGGCGGCGGTGACGTCGGGGACGGCGGCTGCGTCCCCGGCGGCCCACGCGTGCGTGACGCCCTCGACGGTCAGCTCGGGTGTGCATTTCAGCCGGCCCCGGTCGGTGAGGGGGAGGTCGGTGGCGGCGAGCAGCGGGTGGGGTTTGACACCGGCGGTCCACACGACCGTACGGGTCGGGAAGCGGGCGCCGTCGCTGAGGACGGCCGTGCGGTCCGCGCAGGACTCCAGGCGGGTGTGGAGGCGGACGTCGATGTTGCGGCGGCGCAGTTCGCTGACGGTGTAGCGGCCCATCTCCTCGCCGACCTCCGGCAGGATCCGGTCGGATGCCTCGACGAGGACCCATTTCATGTCCTCGGGCTTGACGTTGTGGTAGTAGCGCGTGGCGTAGCGGGCCATGTCCTCCAGCTCGCCGAGCGCCTCCACGCCCGCGTAGCCGCCGCCGACGAAGACGAAGGTGAGGGCCGCGTCGCGGATCGCGGGGTCGCGCGTGGAGGAGGCGATGTCCATCTGTTCGATGACGTGGTTGCGCAGGCCGATGGCCTCCTCGACGGTCTTGAAGCCGATGCCGTGGTCGGCGAGGCCCGGGACGGGGAGCGTGCGGGAGACGGAACCGGGCGCGAGGACGAGTTCGTCGTACGCCATCTGGCGGGGCCCGGTGCCCTCCTCCTCGGTGGCGAGGGTGGTGAGGGTGGCGGTGCGTTTGGCGTGGTCCACGGCGGTGACCTCGCCGACGACGACCCGGCAGTGCGGCAGGACGCGGCGCAGCGGGACCACGACGTGGCGGGGGGAGATGGCGCCGGCCGCGGCCTCGGGCAGGAACGGCTGGTACGTCATGTACGGGTCGGGGGTGACGACGGTGATCTCGGCCTCGCCCCGGCCGATGTCCCCTCTGAGCTTCCGCTGGAGCCGCAGGGCCGTGTACATCCCGACGTAGCCGCCGCCGACAACGAGAATGCGCGCACGTTCCTTCACCATCCCATGACGCACCCGGCGCCGGAGTTTGTCCACAGCCCCGGCACGGCGGCTGTCCGGGAGCGGGGCGGGCACCGGGTTGGCCGAAACACCGTTGTGGAGTGCGGCGGCGCAGGTCAACCGGTGTGCGCCGGGGTGCGGGGAGAGGCGCAATCGGGACGTATGCGCCGCGTACTCCGATCGGGGGGCGCTCCGTGCGGAACCTGCCCCTTCTGAATTGAGTCCCGCTCAACTATGTTCGTGTGTCGACGGGGTGTAGGGGGAGGCGCTCCTCGGGTCCGCGACGGGCGGGTCCGGGCGGTCGTGGTCTCCCGGTTCCATCGCCCCGGCTTTTCGATGGCGGGGAGAGTCTCCGGGGGGAGACGTCATTACCGGGGGATCATTCATGCACATTCAGGACAGGCATTGGTCGTCCGCGTCCGCCCTTGCACCGGGCGGCGCGGTGAGCGCGGCGGCGGGCACGGGACGCGGGGACGGCCCGCGGACCACGCCGCTGCGCGTGGACGCACAGCGCAATCTGGAGCACGTGCTGCGCGCGGCGCGCGAGGTCTTCGGCGAGCTGGGGTACGGCGCGCCGATGGAGGACGTGGCGCGGCGCGCCCGCGTGGGCGTGGGGACCGTGTACCGGCGGTTCCCGAGCAAGGACGTGCTCGTGCGGCGGATAGCCGAGGAGGAGACCTCCCGGCTGACCGACCAGGCACGGGCGGCGCTCGGCCAGGAGGACGAGCCGTGGTCGGCGCTCTCGCGGTTCCTGCGGACGTCGGTGGCCTCGGGTGCCGGGCGGCTGCTGCCGCCGCAGGTGCTCAGGGTCGGTGTCGCCGACGAGGGCGGCGCCGAGGAATCCCCGGCCGACGCGGTGCGGGTGCCGCAGCAGCGGTCCCAGCCGGTCGGCGGTGAGCTGCGGCTGGTGTCCGAGGAGGGCGGTCCGGCGCCCGTGGACGACACCGGGGCGGCAGCGCTGCTGGACGTCGTGGGCCAGCTCGTGGAGCGGGCGCGCGCGGCGGGCGCACTGCGGCCCGACGTGTCGGTGTCGGACGTCCTGCTGGTGATCGCCACGGCGGCGCCCTCACTGCCGGACGCGGCCCAGCAGGCGGCCGCTTCGGCCCGGCTGCTGGACATCCTGCTGGAGGGGCTGCGGTCGCGGCCGGTCGGGTAGCGGGGCGGCTTCGCCGGTGACGGCGGGGGCCGGCTTCGCCGGTGACGGCCGGGTTCCGTCGTCGGCCGGTTCCGTCGTCGGCCGGTTCCGTCGGGGACGGCAGCCGGTTCCGCCCGTGGCAGCGGGCCGGCTCGGCCGACGACGGTGGGCCGGCTTCGTCCGTGACAGCGGCCGGTTCCGCCGGTGACAGCGGCCGGTTCCGCCGGTGGCGGCGGGCTGACTTCGCCGGTGGCGGCGGGCTGACTTCGCCGACGTCGGCCTGCCGGCGCTCTCTCGCCGGTGGCGGACCGCATCCGCCAGCCGCGGCGGGACAGGTCCGTCGACGGTGGCGGGACCGGCCCGTCAGCGACGGCGAAACAGGCCCGTCAACGGTGGTGGACCAGCCCCGTCAGCGGTGACAGCCGGATTCGTCAACGGCGGCGGAAGACGTGGGCGACTCGAAAGGATGACGGTGGGGCGGGGCGTTCCGGCGCTCCTCCTCCGTCCTCCGACACCGGCGCGTCCGGCAGGCTGCGCGGCGTCTCTGCCGAGCGCGGCAGCCGAACCTTCCCCGTTCGGGTGAATTCCCGCACTGGAGTGCGGCCGGCCCCCGACGGACGGGAGGCGGCCGGGTGGGCGGCCCGGTCAGCGGGCATCCCGGACGATGGCCGATATGGCACTCTGAGCCGGTGGTCGGGACCGGTTGGGCAGGCGGCGGGGGCTTTCCGCGATGAGCGTTGAGGGGCGGGACGGGTCACCGGGCGACGGTGGCGCGGAGGCGGGTGGCCGGTTCGCACCGCAGGTGCCCAGCCAGGGCGGACGCCCGGGCGTCCCCCGCGGCCGCGGTGCCGCGGCCGTGCCGCCGGACGGCGTCGGCGTTCCGGCACAGCGCGAGTGGCGGGCGGACGACAGCGTCCTGCCGCCGCCGGACGCGCCGCCGGCCGACGCCGACCTGATCGGGCGGATGCGCTCGGGCGACGACACGGCGTACGAGGAGTTGTACCGGCGCCATGCCGACGCCGTGCGCCGGTACGCGCGCACCTGCTGCCGGGACGCCCACACCGCCGACGACCTCACCGCCGAGGTCTTCGCCCGCGTGCTCCAGGCCGTACGCCGCGGCTCCGGCCCCGAGCACGCCGTCCGCGCCTACCTGCTCACCTCCGTCCGCCGGGTCGCCGCCGACTGGACGCGGTCGGCGAAGCGGGAACAGCTCGTGGACGACTTCGCGGTGTTCGCAGCGCAGTCCGGCCGGTCCTCCGAGGTCTCCGACAGCGACGCGCTCGACCTCGGCGCGGACGTGCGCGCGATGCACGAGGCCGATCGGTCCATGGCCATGCGGGCCTTCCGCTCGCTGCCCGAGCGCTGGCAGGCCGTGCTGTGGCACACCGAGGTCGAGGACGAGTCGCCGGGCGAGGTCGCCACGCTCTTCGGGCTCGACGCCAACGGCACCCGCGTACTGGCCAGCAGGGCCCGTGAGGGCCTCAAGCAGGCCTACCTCCAGGCCCACGTCAACGCCGCCCTGACCGGCGACGGGGAGTGCGCCCGGTGGGCCGACCAGCTCGGCACGTACGCCCGCCGCCGACTGCGCACCCGCGCCGAACGGGGGCTGCGCAAGCACCTGGAGGAGTGCGCCAGGTGCCGGCTGGCCGCCCTCCAGATCGAGGAGGTGGCCGGAGGCATCCCCGCCGTCGTGCCGGTGGCGGTCATCGGCTGGTTCGGGGCCGCCGGATATGCCAAGGCGGCCGCGCTGATCGCCGGCGGTGCCGGGGCGGCGGGCGTGGCGGGCGGTGCCGCCGCGTCGGGCGGCGGATCGTCGGGCGCGTGGGGCGCCGGGGGCGGTGCGGCGGCGAGCGGCGGCTCCTCGGGCGCCGGGGGCGGTACGGCGGCCTCGGAGGGGCTGGGCGGGCCCGTGAAGGCCGGTGTCGCGGCCGGCGTGGTCGCGGTGGCGGCCGCGGCGGTGGCCCTCGGCCTCGTCGGCGACGACAGCCCCGCGCGGCAGCCCGTGGCCCATCCCCCCACCTCCGTCCCGGCCGTCCTGCCGGAGCAGCCCACGCCGGCGTCGACGCCCCGCCCCACCCGCGCGCCGGAGGAGTCCACGCCGTCCCCCGCGGTGATCGTCCCGGCCGAGGCCGCCACGCCGACGCCGGCGCCCACGTCCCGGCCCGGCGGAAAGACGACCCCGACGCCCACCCCCACACCGACCCCCTCCCCCACCCCGACGCCCACACCCGCCCCGGATCCGGCGCCCACACCCGCCCCGGATCCGGCGCCCACCTCCGCACCGTCTCCGGCACCGCCGCCGGCCCCGGCCGTCCACCGGTTCGACGAGCTGCCCTTCGACGTCGTCGGCGACGGCACCGGGCCGGAGATCCGCCTGGGCGGCAGCAGTTGGGTCTGGCAGCGCTCCGAGCTGTCCGTCGCCGGCCGGCGGTACGCGCGCGGGGTGACCGTCCACGGGGACTCCTCCGTCACCGTCGACCTCAACCGCGCCTGCACCGCGTACGACGCCGTGGTCGGCGTCGACGACCTCACGGGGAAGCTCGGCAAGGTCACCTTCTCCGTCCACGCCGACGGGGACCGGCTCTGGACGTCCCCCGTGGTCGGGGGCGGCGACCCGGCCGTCCCCGTCCATGTGGACCTCACCGGGCGCCGGACGGTCCGGCTGGTGGTCGAGCCGCACGACCCCCTCGACACGCTCACGCTCGCGGACTGGGCGGAGTCCGGGTTCACCTGCTCCTAGGGCCCGGCGAAGTCCTCCCCGGTCCGCTCAGCCTCCGGAGGAGACCGCCCGCCTCTGGGGAGCGATCCCCGCGGGTACCGCACGCGCGCGGGCCGGGGTGCCCGTCCAGCAGGTGCCGCGGCGGGACAGCAGGCGGCGCAGCCACAGTTCCAGGGAGACCAGGTCGGCCAGGCCGTCGAGCGGGAGGGGCTCACCCGCCGCCGCGCTCCGCAGGGCCTTGCGGACCACGCGGGCCTCGATCAGGCCCGCCTCCGCGAGGAGGGGGGCGTCGAAGAGGGCCAGCACGGGGTCCGTGGCCGTGCGCAGGCCCGCACGGGCCGCGGCGGTGGTGGAGCCGAGGGAGGGGGCGCCCCAGCCGGGCGGGAGGTCGGCCACGCCGGAGCCCTTGAGGACGGTGCGCAGGATCGCGGCACGCGCCCCCGGTTGCACGCGCAGGGTCTCGGGGAGCGCACGGCAGGCGCGCACGACCTGGTTGTCGAGGAACGGGGCGTGCAGGCGCTGGGAGCGGATCTCGGCGGCCTGCTCCAGGACGCGCAGATCGGCCGCGTGGCGGGCGAGGGCGGCACGCGCGCGGTAGTCGCCGGGACGCTGGCCGGGGCCCACGCCGGCGCGGTGGGCCATGGACTGGAGGCGAACCGATACTTCAGCCAGTGCCTCTCCGGTCAGCCAGCGCGCGGCCGGACCGGGCCCGCCCCAGGCGAGGGCCGCCAGCGAGGCCCCCACGGCGCCCGCGGCGCCCGCGGGATCGTCGAAGCGGCGGTGCAGGAGCCGTTCGGCGAGGCCCTCCACGCCCGCCCCGTACGGGGTACGGGCCAGCCGGCGGGCGGCGCCGTACACGCGCGCGGGGACAAGCACGGACCCCTCCGCCTTCGTCAGGGCGGCGACGGGCCGGACGAGGTGGCGTCTCTTGCGGTCCATCAGCAGGTCGGCGAGGCGGGCGGGGTGGGCGTCGAGGACCTGGCGGGCGCCGTGTCCGGTGAAGTGGTCGGCGCTGCCCGCCGCGAGGCGCGCGCGGTGGCGGGCGGCCGTCACCAGGCTCGGGCCGGGTTCGTCGGTCAGGGGGCCGTCCAGGTCGGCGTACGGCAGGGTCTCCTCGCCGCCGGCCACGACGACGTGGTGCAGGCGGGGGTTGGCCGCGAGGGTGCCGGCCCGCTCGACCTCGGCCTCGTGGCCGCCGACGGCCAGGTCGTTGAAGGTGACGGCCAGCAGGCGCTCGCCGGCGCCGGTGCCGTGCCCGAGGAGCGTGCCGGGCCGGCCGGGCAGACCGGCCGCGAGCAGCGCGAGCGTCCCCGAGGCGGGACCGCCGGACAGGTCGGCGCCGATGCCCGGGACCGGCATCCCGCGCGCGGCCCGTCGCTCGGCGGGGCCCATGCCGGGGACGGGCCCGGGGTCGATGTCGGGGACGTGCCGCGGCGCCGACAGACGCGCGCGTACCGCCTCGACGAGGGCGTCGCGCACGGCGTCGACCGCGCTGTCCGGATCGGCCGGGGGCGCCGCCACGGCGAGGGAGGCGACCGGCTCGTACCCGGCGATCTCACGCGCCCCGGCGCGCAGGATCAACGCGTGCCCCGGCGGAACGCGCCGCACGCCGTCGTACGGCGTGGAGTCGTGCACGGCGGCCGGTACGTCGGGGGCGGCGAGGAGGGCCGCCAGGTGGCCGAAGTCGAGGTTGGCCTCGACGAGGTCGGCCAGCGGCAGCGCTGCCGTCGCGTACGCCGTGCCGCCCGCCCACGGCGTGTGGAACACCGGGCGGGCGCCCGCCAGATCACCGCAGACGGTGATGCGCCGGCCGACCTGGACGATCGCGGTGTAGCTGCCCGGCCAGGCCGTCAGATGGCGCAGCGCCCCGCCGCGCGCGGCGAACAGTCCGACGCGCAGCTGCTCGTCCGTCGCCCCGCAGATGCCGAGCACGGCGATCCGGGTCTGGGCGTCCGCCCGCACCACGCGCACCTCGTCGGGCCGCCAGTCGCCGACCGCCCACAGGGGATCGGGGTCGCCCCACAGCGGTTGGGAGCCCACGGGGTGCAGCGTCTCGCCGTCGTACCCGATGCGCCCGGCGTCCTCGCCGCGGCCGGCGTACCCGCCGCCGTAGCCCCCCGCTCCGACGGTGCCGGGACCGGTCCCTCCCGCGGCGGCGCTGCTCCATCCCACCAACCACCGCATCGACGCCTCCACAGGCTGTGGACAAACCAGTGCACCGCACGAACGGTTCACATGCTGCCACGAAGAACGCGCCGCAGAAGGAGGTGACGCCGCTTGAGATCCCCGGAGTGCGCCCCCGTGAACGCCCCCGCGCCGACCTGCGGGACCATGGGCACTCGCGCGCGCGGGGCGCTGGTGACCGCGCATGCCCTCGCCTGTGCGACGCGAATGCGCCCCCGAAACGCTCCCCCAAAACGCCCCGCGCGCCCTCGATTTCCATGGTGGGAAGCGAATTCACCCACAGAACACGGGGTCGATTTTCGGCCAATTACCGGACGGCGGGCCGTCGTCGGACCGGACCCGCACACGCTCCGTACACAGGCGCGCGCCCCGGACGGCGCGCCGGTCCGGGAGACGGAGCCCGCCTCCCGGACCGTTCCGCCGCCCGCGGGGATGGTGGCGGCGGTGTCCCCCAGCCCACTGGATCCAGTACAGCGGGCCGACCCACGCACGACCCATGGAACCGCTCCCCCCATGGCCGGAGAAGAGCGCACGGGCGGGCGCACGGCCACACAGCGGGAGCACGCCGCGACGGTGCGTACCGATGCCGGCACTTTGGTACGTGCCACAATCCCGCCATCCGGAAGAATGCCCCTTAACGCTTGGGATGCGGCGAACTACGCTGGGTTTACGAATGCCGCGTGGTTATGCCAGCGCGGCAGCCGTCTGTGTCGAGGGGTGGCGCAATGTCCAGGGAGCAACGCGGGCCGAACGAAAAGCTCGGCGCCGTTCTCGCCCTCGCGGGAATCAGCAACGCCGGACTCGCGCGACGCGTCAACGACCTCGGCGCCCAACGCGGGTTGACTCTTCGCTACGACAAGACGTCGGTGGCGCGCTGGGTGTCGAAGGGCATGGTGCCGCAGGGCGCCGCTCCGCACCTCATCGCGGCCGCGATCGGCCAGAAGCTCGGCCGCCCGGTGCCGCTCCACGAGATCGGCCTGGCGGACGCGGACCCCGCGCCCGAAGTGGGCCTCGCCTTCCCCCGGGACGTCGGTCAGGCCGTGCGCTCGGCGACGGAGCTGTACCGCCTCGACCTCGCCGGCCGCCGGGCCGGCTCGGGCGGCATCTGGCAGTCGCTGGCCGGCTCGTTCGCGGTCAGCGCCTACGCGACGCCCGCCTCACGGTGGCTGATAACCCCGGCCGACAGTTCGGTGGCGCGCGAGGTGAACTCCGCCGAGGGCTCCGGCGCACCGCTCAAAGTCGGCCACAGCGACGTGCAGAAACTGCGGGAGGCCGCCGAGGACGCCAGGCGCTGGGACTCCAAGTACGGAGGCGGCGACTGGCGTTCGTCGATGGTGCCGGAGTGCCTGCGGGTGGAGGCGGCCCCCCTGCTGCTCGGCGCGTACTCCGACGAAGTGGGCCGCGCCCTGTTCGGGGCGAGCGCCGAACTGACCCGGCTGGCCGGGTGGATGGCCTTCGACACCGGCCAGCAGGAGGCCGCGCAGCGGTACTACATCCAGGCGCTGCGCCTGGCGCGCGCGGCGGCGGACGTCCCGCTCGGCGGCTACGTCCTGGCATCGATGTCCCTCCAGGCCACCTACCGCGGCTTCGGCGACGAGGGCGTCGACCTCGCGCAGGCCGCCCTGGAACGCAACCGCGGCCTGGCCACGGCCCGCACCATGAGCTTCTTCCGCCTGGTCGAGGCCCGCGCCCACGCGCGCGCGGGCGACGCCCAGGCAGCCGGCGCGGCCCTGAAGGCCGCCGAGAGCTGGCTGGAGAGGGCCCGCGAGGGCGACCACGACCCCTCGTGGCTCGGTTTCTACTCCTACGACCGCTTCGCCGCCGACGCCGCCGAGTGCTACCGCGACCTGAAGGCACCACGCCAGGTACGCCGCTTCACGGAGCAGGCGCTGTCGAAACCGACAGAGGAATACGTGCGCTCGCACGGGCTCCGGCTCGTCGTCTCGGCGGTCGCCGAACTCGAGTCGGGCAATCTCGACGCGGCCTGCGAGCAGGGGGTGCGCGCGGTGGAGGTGGCCGGACGCATCTCGTCGGCCCGCACCACCGAGTACGTCAAGGACCTCCTGCACCGCCTGGAGCCGTACGGCGACGAGCCCCGCGTGGTCGAGCTGCGCGAGCGCGCCCGGCCCCTGCTGATGGCACCCGCGTAAGCACCGGGCCCCGGGCCGCGGGCGCCGGGCCGCCTCACGGTACGCCGGACCGGTCCGGACCGCGTCGGCGTCGGCGTCGGCGTCGGCGTCGGCGTCGGCGGGACGGTCGGGCCCCGTGGGATGCAGGGGCCCCGTGCGGCGCGTCCGTGAGACGCGGGACACGGGGTGCGGGGGACCGTCCGGGGTTTCAAGCCGTTGTCAGTGGCGCAGTGCACTATCGAAGCCGGGAGGTGGTGCAGGTGGCGCGGCAGGTGCCGGGGACTCGGGCGGTCGGCTACGACTGTGACGTGCTGGTGATCGGCGGCGGGATCGTCGGCCTGTCGACGGCGCACGCGATCACGCGGGCCGCGCCGGGTACGCGCGTGACCGTACTGGAGAAGGAGCCGGGGCTCGCCCGGCACCAGACGGGGCGCAACAGCGGCGTCGTCCACAGCGGGATCTACTACCGCCCGGGCTCGCTCAAGGCGCGCTACGCGGTCCGCGGCGCCGCCGAGATGATCAAGTTTTGCGCGGAGTACGGCATCCCGCACGCCGTCACCGGCAAGCTGATCGTCGCCACCGACCGCTCCGAGCTGCCCCGCCTGCACGCCCTCGTCCAGCGCGGCCGGGAGAACGGCATCCCGGTCCGGGAGCTGGGCCCCGCGCAGATCACGGAGTACGAGCCGGAGGTCCGCGGCCTCGCGGCGATCCACGTGCGCACGACCGGCGTCTGCGACTTCACGGCGGTCGCCCGGCAGCTGGCCGAGGCGTCCGGCGCGGAGATCCGCCACGGCGCCCGGGTCGTCCGCGTCGACCGCCGCCCCGGCCGCGGCGTCGCCGTCCTGACCGCCCGCGGCGACATCGTCCGGGGACGCGTCCTGGTCAACTGCGCCGGTCTGCACTGCGACGAGATCGCCCGCCTGACCGGCGACGAGCCCGGGATGCGGATCGTGCCGTTCCGCGGCGAGTACTACGAGCTGGCGCGCCCCGAGCTGGTGCGCGGCCTGGTCTACCCGGTCCCCGACCCGGCGTTCCCGTTCCTCGGCGTCCACCTCACCCGCGGCGTCGACGGCAGCGTCCACCTCGGCCCCAACGCGGTCCCGGCGCTGGCCCGGGAGGGGTACGGCCGGGGTGTCGTACGCCCGCGGGAGGCGGCGGCGACGGCGGCCTGGCCCGGGGTGTGGCACCTGGCCCGACGGCACTGGCGCCACGGCGCCGGCGAGCTGCGCCGGTCGCTGTCCAGGGCGGCCTTCGCGGACGCCGTGCGCCGGCTGCTGCCGGCCGTCGAGGACGGGGACCTGGTGCGTGCGGCGGCCGGAGTGCGGGCCCAGGCGGTGCTGCGGGACGGCACTCTGGTGGACGACTTCCTGATCCGGGAGGGCCCCCGTACCGTCCACGTCCTGAACGCCCCCTCCCCCGCGGCGACGGCCTCCCTGCCGATCGGCCGGGAGGTGGCCCGGCGGGCCCTGGGGGCGCTGGCCGACGACTGATCCCCACCGCGCACGCACGCTCACCCCCGCCCCGGCCCCGTCCACCCCGTCCACCCACGCACGTAAAATCGGCCCCACTGTGTCTGACTCCCTGAACACCCCCGACTCCCGACCCGCCCCCGGCGAGTCCCTCCGCCGCACCCGCGCCAAGGGCGAGCCCCGCTTCCCGGACGGCCCCAAGGCCGACCCCGCCGGCTCGCACTTCGAGCGGCGGATCCGCAGCTTCCAGCCCCGCCGCAGCCGGGTGACCACGGGACAGGCCGACGCGCTGCAACGGCTCTGGCCGAAGTGGGGGCTCGACATCGACGGTCACCGCGTCGACCTCACCGAGCTGTTCGGCAACGACCACCCCGTCGTCCTGGAGATCGGCTTCGGGATGGGCGAGGCCACCGCGCAGATGGCGGCCGCCGCCCCCGGCACCAACCTCCTCGCCGTCGACGTCCACACACCCGGCCAGGGGAACCTGCTCAACCTCGCCGACCGCGACAGCCTCACCAACGTCCGGGTCGGCAACGGCGACGCGATCATCCTGCTGCGCGAAATGCTGGCCCCGGACTCCCTCGACGGCCTGCGCGTCTACTTCCCCGACCCCTGGCCCAAGAAGCGCCACCACAAGCGGCGCCTCATCCAGCCGGAGTTCCTCACCCTGGCCGCGACCCGCCTGAGGCCGGGCGCGCTGCTGCACTGCGCGACCGACTGGGAGCCGTACGCGGAGCAGATGCTGGAGGTGCTCACCGCGCACCCCGGCTTCGAGAACACGCAGGCGGACGGCGGTTTCGCGCCCCGGCCCGAGTTCCGGCCGCTCACCCGTTTCGAGGGACAGGGCCTGGACAAGGGTCATGTGGTGAACGATCTGCTGTTCCGTCGCGTACAGCACGGCTGACCCCGAGCACCCGCGCCACCCGGGTCACCGCCCCCGGGCCACGCCCGCATCCACAGCCACGCCCGCACCCACGCCCGCCTTCGAGCCGATGCCTCCTCCCCCCGACCCCCTCCACCGCCGTCCTCTCCCTCGTTAGGGTCGATGCCGTGGCCACCAGTCCTCCGTACCCGCCGCACCCGCCACAGCCCCCGCAGCCGCCGCAGCCGCCGCAGTCCGGCGCGGTGCCGGAGGGCGGTGGGATCCGGCACGCGCACTGGTGGCAGCACACCTGGGTGCGGTACGGCGCCCTGATCACCCTGCTCGCCCTGTCCGGGCTGGTGATCCTCGCCCTGGTCCGCGAACAGACGGGCACCCAGGGGTTCCTGGTGGGGCTGGGACTGGCCGTGCTGCCCGTCCCGCTCCTCGTGGCCGCCTTCCGCTGGCTCGACCGGGTCGAGCCCGGACCCTGGCGGAACCTGGTGTTCGCGTTCGCGTGGGGGGCCTGCGCGGCGGCGCTGATAGCGATCGTCGCCAACAGCTTCGCCACCCGCTGGATAGCCACGGCGACCGCCGACCCCGCCGGAGCGGACACCCTGGGCGCGACGGTCGTCGCCCCGGTCGTGGAGGAGTCCGCCAAGGCGGCCGCCGTCCTCCTCGTCTTCCTCTTCCGCCGGCGGGACTTCACCGGGCTGGTCGACGGAGTCGTCATCGCCGGCGTCACCGGGACCGGCTTCGCGTTCACCGAGAACATCCTCTACCTCGGCAACGCCTTCGGCACCGACCAGCTCACCGGTGACGGCGGCATCGCCTCCGTCACCGCCGCGACCTTCTTCGTGCGCATCATCATGTCCCCGTTCGCGCACCCCCTGTTCACGGTCCTGACCGGCATCGGCTTCGGCGTCGCCGCGCTCTCCGGGCACCGCCGGCGCGCCCGCCGGGTCCTGTTCCCGCTGGCCGGCCTGCTGCTCGCCATGGTCATGCACGCGCTCTGGAACGGCTCGGCCTCCTTCGGCGAGTGGGGCTTCCTCGCGGTGTACGGGGCGTTCATGGTGCCGGCGTTCGCGGTGCTGACCTGGCTGGTGGTGTGGACGCGCCAGCGGGAACTGGGCACCGTCCGCGAGGAACTGCCCGCCTACGCGGCCGCGGGGTGGCTCGCCCCGGGGGAGCCGTACGCGCTCGGCTCGATGCGCGCCCGGCGGCTGGCCCGCGACCACGCCCGCCGGTACCTGGGCAAGCCCGCCGCGCGCGAGGTGGCGCGGTACGAGGCGTACGCGACCTCCCTCGCGTTCCTGCGGCACCGGGGGAGCCTCGGCCGGGCCGGCGCCGACTTCGTCGTACGGGAGCGGGAACTGCTCAACGAACTCTGGCGGCGCAAGGACGTCGCCCGTCCCGCCCTGGAGCACGCGGCCCGGATGACGGCGCCCCCGGTCCCGTGGGCCGTGCCGCCGTGGCCGGCGTACGGGGTCCACGGGCCCGGGCACCCCGGATACGGCGGGCAGGGCTACGGTCGGCCGGGCTACGGCGGGCCCGGTCAGGGACCCTCCAGTCACGGACCAGGCGGTTACGGCTACCCGACGGGAGCGGGGCCGTATCCGGGGCCGCACCCGGGGCCGTATCCGGGCCACGGCCCCCACCACCCCTACCGGTCGTAAGGGCCGGGCCGGCGCGGTCCCCTCAGGCCGAGGCCTCGGTCAGCCGCGCGATCTCCCCCTCGGTCAGCTTCAGTTCGGCCACCCCCAGCAGCGCGGGCAGCTGTTCCACGGTCCGCGCCGAGGCGATGGGCGCCACGACCGTCGGGCGGGCCGCGAGCCAGGCCAGTGCCACGGTGGCGACCTCGCTGTCGTGGGCGCGCGCGATCTCGTCCAGGGCGACGAGCACCTTCTGGCCGCGCTCGGTCCCCAGGTGCTGGGCGGCCCTCCCAGCCCGGGCGCTGTCCACGGTCGTCCCGGGCCGGTACTTGCCGGTGAGGAAGCCGGCCGCGAGCGCGAAGTACGGCACGGCGGCGAGCCCGGCCGCGGCGACGACGTCCTGGAGCTCGCCCTCGTAGGTGTCGCGCGAGACGAGGTTGTAGTGCGGCTGGAGGGCGACGTACCGGGCGAGGCCCTCGCGGTCGGAGAAGTCCAGGGAGGCCCGCAGCCGCTCGGGCGAGATGTTCGAGGCGGCGATGTGCCGCACCTTGCCCGCCTTCACCAGTTCGTCGAGGGCGCCGACGATCTCCTCGACGGGCACCTCGGGCTTGTCGAAGTGGGTGTAGTAGAGGTCGATGCGGTCGGTGCCCAGGCGTCGCAGCGAGGCGTCGGCGGCGGCCTTGATGGTGGCGGCGGACAGGCCCTGGTAGTCGGGGTGCTGGCTCACCTTCGTCGCGATGACGACGTCGTCCCGGTTCCCGCGGGCCTTGAGCCACTTGCCTATGAGGGTCTCGGACTCACCGCCGCTGTTGCCCTCGATCCATGCCGTGTAGGAGTCGGCGGTGTCGACGAAGTTGCCGCCGGCGGCCGTGTAGGCGTCCAGGACGGCGAAGGTGGCCGTCTCGTCGGCGGTCCAGCCGAAGACGTTGCCGCCGAGGGCGAGCGGGAAGACCTCGAGGTCGGAGGAGCCGAGCTTGCGCAGAGAAGTCATGCTCCATGGCAACGCCTCGGCCGGAGGCGCGTATTTCACGCCTCCGGCCAAGTGTTCGCAAACATCCGGGAGACCACCTCACCGGCCCCCGGAAGACTCAGGGCCTACGGGACGGCCTCAGGGGTTGAGCCCCTTGTCCCGGAGCCAGGCCGCGGGGTCGACGCCCGTGCTGCTGCCGCCGGGGTGGACCTCCAGGTGGAGGTGGGCGCCGGTGACGTTGCCGGTGGCGCCGACGCGGCCGATCACGTCACCGGTGGAGACCTTCTGGCCGACGCTGACGCTGATGGAGGACTGGTGGGCGAACCAGAGTTCGGTGCCGTCGTCGAGGGTGAGCACGGTCTTGTACCCGTACGACCCGTCCCAGCCCGCCGAGGTGATGGTGCCGCTGTGGATGGCCTTGATCAGGGTGCCGGTGGGGGCGGCGAAGTCGAGGCCGGTGTGGTAGCCGGAGGACCAGTAGGCGCCGGCCTGACCGAACGTCGAGGTGATGGTGTACGAGGAGGTCGGCAGCGTGTACTGCTTGGCGAGTTCGGCGAGGCGCTCGGCCTCGGCCTTCTTCGCGGCCTCCTCGGCGGCCTTCTTCTTCGCGGCGGCGGCCTTGGCCTCCGCCTCCTTCTCCGCCTTGGCGGCCGCGTCGGCCTCGGCCTTGGCGGCGGCGGCCTCGGCGGCGTCCTGCGCCTTGGTCTCCAGCTGGGCCTGCTGCGACTCGGCCTGCGCCATGATCCGGCTGCGCAGCGCCTCGCCGGCGTCGGCGGAGCTGTCACCGCTGTCGTCGTCGGCGGCCGCGGTGCCGAAGCTGCTGAGGGCGGACGCCGTGGACTCCTCGGAGGTGTCGTCGTCCGAGATCAGGGAACCCACGGAGGGGAGGTCCGGCATGGAGATGGAGACCGGGGGCTTGCCCGTGTTGGCGCTGGCCATCCCGCCCGCGCCGACGGCGGCTATGACGCCGACGCCGAGAACGGTGGAGCTGCGGGCGAGTCCGCCGCGCTGCTTCGCGACGCGGTGCCGGCCGCGTACCGGGCGAACGGAATCCGCGGTGGGGTTCCACTCCTCCCAGGGGCCCTCGTCGGTGCGGTAGCCGCCGTAGCCGAAGGTCTGGCTGGGCGCGCTCGGGGCTTCTGGGGCAGGCCGGTTGGACGCCACGCGGGCGTACTCCTTTCCTTCCGTCGCCTACCGGGTTAGCTGACGGGTTCGGAGCGGGAAGGTCTCCTACGCGCGTATACCAGCCGTTACCTCACGGCGGCTCCGCGTGATTCACCCCAAGGTGGTGGTTCCCCGGTTCCCTTACGGGATTCGGCGCGTGCGCACGGAGCCGCCTCTTGTGACGGCTGGGACGACCGCGCTGCGTTATCGAACGTTAATAGACCCAGGGCTGGGTTTCCAAGCCGTTCCCCTTGATCAACAACATTGATGGCCTGGACTTTTACCTCAGGGAAGATGAAATCAGGGCGAGTTGACCCGGTGTCGAGCACGCACCGCCTCTCCAGGCTTTTTTGATGGTGACTCAGTTGTTATGCGCAGGGCGCTCGCCCACTCACGTTCCGTAAGGGAGGCGGCGAAGACCTCGGGGCGGACGCCGAAGACCTGGGGGCGGGCACCGAAGGCCTAGGGGGCTGGCGCCGGAAGCCTTGAGGGCGGGGCGCCGAAGGGCCCTGGGGGGCGCGTGACAGCACAACACACCGAGGGCCGGAACCCTGTGATCAGGATTCCGGCCCTCGGCCTTCAGTAGCGGGGACAGGATTTGAACCTGCGACCTCTGGGTTATGAGCCCAGCGAGCTACCGAGCTGCTCCACCCCGCGTCGGTATGACACCAGTGTACGCCATCCGCGGGACCCGAAGCACACGGCTTCCCCGGGGGCGGCCCCCGCGGGGCACGGCCCGGCTCAACTGCCGTGCAGCAGATGCAGGTTGGGCGCCTTGGCCCGTTCCTCGCACTCGGGCAGGACGGCGACGTCGACGCCCGCGGCCGTCAGCAGGCCGGTGCCGTCGGCGTCGGTCACGAAGGTGTCCGGCTCGCGCCAGGCCGTCACCACCCTGCGGACGCCCGCGGCGAGGACGAGGCGGGCGCAGGGGGTCGGGCGGGAGGAGCGGCGGGCGCAGGGTTCGAGGCTGCTGTAGACGGTGGCCGTGGCCAGGCGGGGGTCGGCGGGGTCGATCTTCGCGAGGGCGGCCTCCTCGGCGTGGACGACGGGGTCGCCGGCCTCGCGGGAGTGGCCGCGGGCCAGCTCCGTCCCGTCCGCGGCCACCACCACCGCGCCCACGCTGAACGCGGTCCGCGACGGCGGGCAGGCGGCGGCCAGCTCGCAGGCGAGGGCCAGCCAGTGCCGGTCGGCGGCGGCGGGGAGCGGGCCGGCGCCGGGCGCGGTGGGCTCGTAGCGCATCAGGACGACGTCGTCGAGGCGCCGTGTCTCGACCAGCCGCAGCCGTCCGCCCTGGTAGCCGCCGGGCCCGAAGAGCCGCGGCGCGTCCGGGTCGCCCACGAAGAGGGGCGCCAGGACGAGCTGGAGTTCGTCGGCGAGGCCTTCCCGCAGGAGCTGGCTGTGGATGGTGCCGCCGCCCTCCACCATGAGCCGGCGCACGCCCCGGACGTCGTGGAGGTGTTCCAGGAGCCGGCGCCAGTCGAGGTGGGGGCCGAGGGGGACGACGTCGGCGGCGAGGCCGAGCGAGCGGGCGCGCTCGGCGCCCGGGTCGGTGGTGTACACGGCCTTCTCGCCGCCGGTGTGCCAGAACCGCGCCGCCGGGTCCAGCTCGCCGGAGCCGCTGACCAGGACCTTGAGGGGGTACTCCGGCCGTCCGGCCGCCCGGCGCGCGGCCCGGCGCTCGGGCGCGTTGACCAGGAGGCGGGGGTTGTCGGCGCGGAGGGTGCCGGCGCCGATCAGGATGGCGTCCACGGAGGCCCGCACCTCGTCGACCCGGTCGAAGTCGGCCGGGCCGGAGAGCAGCAGGCGGTCGGGGCCGGTGTCGTCGAGGTAGCCGTCGAGGGAGACGGCTGCGGACAGCAGGACGTACGGGTACGGCATCGGCGCGGCCTCTCCGGGGACGGTCGACGGGGTCATGGGGTGTGCACGGGGTCCTGGCGCGGCGGGGGTCGGCGGCAGGAGGTCCGCGACTCTTGGGAACTCTTGGTTCAAGTTTGAAACAAACCTACACTGGGAGCATGACGACCCGCTGGCTCACCTCCGAGGAGCAGCGCGCCTGGCGCGCGTACGTCGCCGGATACCTCCTCCTGGAGGACGCGATCGACCGGCAGCTCCAGCAGGAGGCCGGCATGCCCCACCTGTACTACTCGATCCTCGCCCACCTCTCCGAGGCGCCGCGGCGGCGGCTGCGCATGACCTGTCTGGCGGAGAAGCTGAAGATCACGCGGAGCAGGCTGACGTACGCGGTGGCACGGCTGGAGAAGGACGGTCTGGTACGGCGCGAGGACTGCCCCGGGGACAAGCGCGGGAGCGTCGCGGCCCTCACCCAGGAGGGCATGACGGTGCTGGAGCGGACGGCGCCGGGCCACGTCGGCACGGTGCGCGCCTCCCTCTTCGACCGGCTCACGCCGGAGCAGGTGGGACAGCTGGAGGCGATCTTCACGCAGGTGGCGAAGGGGCTCCAGGAGGGTGGCGGCGAGGCCGCGCCCGAGGATGTGCCGTGGCGGCGGCGCTCGTCGCCCTGTACCGGCGGCCGCTGAGCCGCCCCCGGACCCATTGCTTCAACTTTCAAGCATGAGGTAGGGTCCCGATCATCCAACTGCTTCAAACCTGAAGCAGATGGAGGGCAGGGCGGGCACGGCGGGGAACCGCGCGCTGCCCCGCGCACCGCCCGCGCCCCGCGCCCCGCGCACCGACCCCGCCCGGCCCCGCCCCCGCCCCCTGACCCGGAGAACCCGCATGCCCGACACCCCCGCCGCCACCCCGCGTGCCCGCGTCCGGGTACCGCTGCGCTTCCACGACGGCTTCTCGGTCGACGCCGACCTGGTCACCTTCCACGGTCTGGCCGACGGCCGGGAACACGTGGCCGTCGTCCTCGGCGAGCCCGGCCCCCGCCCGCTCGTCCGGCTGCACTCCGAGTGCCTGACCGGCGACGTCCTCGGCTCGGCCCGCTGCGACTGCGGCCCCCAGCTGCGCGAGGCGGTCGAACGCATAGCCGAGCGGGGAGGCGTCCTGCTCTACCTCCGCCAGGAGGGCCGCGGCATCGGCCTGTACAACAAGCTCGACGCCTACGCCCTCCAGGACCAGGGCCTGGACACCTACGAGGCGAACGCCGCGCTGGGCCTGCCGGAGGACGCCCGGGACTACACGGCCGCCGCCCAGATGCTGCGGGCCCTGGACATCACGGCCCTCGACCTGCTGTCCAACAACCCCGACAAGGCCGGCCAGTTGCGGGCGCTCGGCATCGACGTGCACGACCGCGTGCCGACGGGCGTCTTCACCACCCCGCACAACGTCCGCTACCTGCGCGCGAAGGTGCTCCAGACGCAGCACACACTGCCGCTGGCGGACCTCACGGGACGCGGCGTCGGCTGAGGCGCGCCCGCCTTGAGCCGCCGTACGCGCCCCGGCCCCCGTGCGCCCGTTCTCACCGGCGGGCGAAGGGACCGTCGAGCGCGGCCCACTGGAGCAGCATGATGGTCTTGGCGTCGGCGACGGCGCCGGTGCGGATCAGGTCGAGCGCCTCGCCGAAGGGCAGCTCCACGACGGTGATGTCCTCGCCCTCCTCGGCCACCCCGGCGGTGTCCGCGCCGGGCGTCGACCCGTCGTAGGGCGCGGCGAAGAAACTCAGGCGTTCGGTGACGGAGCCGGGGCTCATGTAGGCGTCGAAGACGTGCTCGACCTCGTGGACGGTCCGCCCGGTCTCCTCCTGCGCCTCCCGGCGGATCGCCTCCCGCGGCTCGTCGCCGTCCAGCAGCCCGGCCGCGGTCTCCAGCAGCATGCCGTCGGGGTGCCCGTTGACGTAGGCGGGCAGCCGGAACTGACGGGTCAGCAGGACCGTACGGCGTTCGGGGTCGTAGAGGAGGATCGTCGCGCCGTCGCCCCGGTCGTAGGTCTCGCGCCGCTCGCGGCTCCAGTGGCCGTCGCCGTGCCGGTAGTCGAAGGTGGTGCGGCGCAGCACCGACCAGTCGCAGGCGAGGACCTCGACGTCGAGGACGCGGACGCGGGGGTTGCCGGTCAGGTCGCGGCCGTGGCGGTCGAGTCCGGTCCGGCCCCGGGGGTCGGGGACGTCGATGCCCGGGCGGGCGGGGTTCCCGTTCCCGGCGCTCACCGGCCGGCCTCCGCCGGTACGCCGGTGAGGTCGGCGATCTCCGTGTAGACCTCCTTGCCCTGCGCACGGGCCCGGGCCACCATCCGGTCGGCGCCCTCGGAGGGCCCGCCGATGCGCAGGACGGCGTCGCAGCGGTCGAGGAGGCGTTCGGCGACGGGGTGGAACAGCTCCGCGAAGAGCGGGTCGTCGGGGCCGGTGCTGCCGGCCGTCTCCAGGAGCGGCAGCGCGAGCGCCTCACCGGTGACGGGCAGGTGCCCGGCGCGGTAGAGGGTGAGGGCGGCCTCGTTCATGGCCCGTACGTTCGCGGCGAGCTTGGCGGGGTCGTCGCCGGTGCCCGAGCGGTACGGGCCGGCGACGAGGATCATCAGGGACGTCAACGGGACCTCCTTCGGAGGGCTGGGGGTCTTCGAGGGCTCACACGAGCAGCGTCTCGACGCCCGCCTCCCGCAGGGCGTCCAGGGTCTGCGGGCCGCCGGGGTGGGTGGCGGGGTCGGCCGCGGCGGCGTCGGTGACGAAGGTGTGCACGGCGTCGAGCGGGGCGACCTGGCTGAACGCGCGGACGCCCAGCTTGGTCGCGTCGGCCACGGCGACCGTGCGGCCGGCCTGGCCGAGCCCCGCCTGCTTCACGGCCGCGTCGTCCAGGGAGAACTCGGACCAGCCGTGCGCGGCGTGCACCCCGCCGATGGACATCACGAACACGTCGAACGCCAGCGACTCCAGTGTGCGCAGCGCCAGCGGCCCCACGAAGGACCGCTCCCCCGGCCGTGACCGCCCGCCGACGACCAGCAGCTCGATCCCCGGCCGGTCGGCGAGCCGCACCGCCGCCTGCACACTGAGCACGGCGACCGTCAACGGCCCGCGTGCGGCGAGGTGTTCGGCGACGTGCACGGTGGTGGTCCCGGCGTCGAGCAGCACCCGCGCGCCCGGCTCCACCAGATCGGCGACGGCCGCCCCGAGCCGGTCCTTGGTGGCGGTCTGCCACCCCGCCCGCGCCTCGAACCCGCCCCCCTCCTCCCGCGCCCGATCGGCAACGGCCCCGCCGTGCACCCGGCGCACGAGCCCCTGCTTCTCCAGCGCGTCGAGATCCCGGCGCACGGTCATCTCGGACACCCCGAGCCGCTGCGCGAGCTCGGCGACGGAGACGCGGCCTTCGGCGCCCTGGACGAGGCGGAGGGTCAGGTCGAGACGGTTGGCTACACCCATGCGGGTATTTCTACCATGTGGATGTGCGAATGAACATTCACCTGTTCAGGTCGTGCCTCATGGCAGACGGTCCTCGCCGTCCGGCACCGGGAGGCGCATCCCCCGGGACTCCGCGACCCGCAGGGCGTCGACCAGGCACTCGGCGAGCCGGAGACCGGCGTACCGCACCTCGGTGTACGGCGAGAGCGGGTCGTCCAGCACCCTGCGGGCGAGGCCGAGCACGTCGGCCCCCATGGCGAGCTGCGTGGCCTCCATCTCGTCGGCGAGGCGGGACACATATCCGCCACCGCCGCCTGCGACCAGGTAGCAGGGCTTGCCGTCGGGGGACCGCCAGGGCAGCAGGCGGGGCGCGGTGGAGGCGGTCGCGGGGCCGGTCGTGTGCTCCATCAGGCGGCCACCTCCTGTGCGCCGATCAGATGCCGGTCGAGGTCGGCAGCGGCGAGGAAGGGCCGTACGAGAGCGGAGTCGGCGGCGTCGAGGCGGGTGACGAGTCCGTAGGGGGAGCGGTGGCGGGGCAGGGGTGCGGGGGTGGAATGGGGCTGAGGGGCGAACCGGCCGCCGGCTCGGCGCCGTTTGCCCGCACCCGGGGCGAAGAGAAGGCGCAGCCCTTCGAGGGCGCGGCGGATAAGGTCGTGCATGTCGACGCTCCTTGTTCAGCGTTGGCCGTGCCCCGGGAGGTCTCTCACACCTCGCCGGGGTCTCGCCTTTCGACCATACCGACAACTGCGTCCCCCTGCACCCTACTGCGGCATACTGCGTCCCGCCGCGTCGGGACGCGTTCCACACCTGCGTGGTGCGTCGGGCTGCGGCACGGTGGGGAGATGAGTGAGCTTCCGCGCTACGAGTACGTGAAACTCGCTGACGCGATCGCGTCAGACATCGCGTCAGGCAAGTTGCCGCAGGGGGCAGCCCTGCCGGGCGAGCGGGCCATGACGGACCTGTACGGCGTGAGCATCGGCACCGTGCGTCGCGCCGTCGTCGAACTCCGGAAGCGTGGGCTCGTCGCGACACTGCCCGCGAAGGGGACGTACGTCATCGGGATGCCGGACCAGCCCGAAGACAGCGATCCGCAAACCTGAGAGACGGCAGCGCCCCCAGCTCAAGTACTCCTGAGCCGGGGGCGTTCCGGTAGGCCCTGTGGGACTCGAACCCACAACCAATGGATTAAAAGTCCACTGCTCTGCCAATTGAGCTAAGGGCCCAGGCGATGTTGCCACCCTGAGCATAGCCGGAGGAGGCCGTGTCTCCGATCGGGTATCGGGGACACGGCCCCGTCAGGGGCGGGCAAAGGTCATGGATCCGTCGTTTCGACCGCCGGCCGCGCCCCGGCGGCCTCGCCGGTGGCCTCCCCGGCGGTCGTACCGGTGGTCGTGCCGGCGAGGGCGGGCCGCAGGAACCAGTGCCGGGCGGAGACGATCCACCAGGCGGCGGCGAAGCCCAGGACGACGAGGACGGCCACGGGGGCGTAGTTGAAGGTCTCCCAGGTGACCGGGGAGACCTGGGGCAGCATGAACAGGACGGTGATGACGGCCACCCAGGCCACCGACACCACCCCCACGGCCCGGGACCACCGGCCGAGGTGCCAGGGCCCCCGGTCGAAGCCGTCGCCCTTGCGCAGCCGCAGCAGTGTGGGGATGACGTAGGCGATGTAGAGGCCGATCACCGCGATCGAGGTGACCGCCGCGTACGCCGTGACGTTGATCAGGTACGGCAGGCCGAGGAGCAGGGCGCCGCCGGCCGCCAGCCAGACCGCCGCGACGGGCGTGCGGGAGACGGGGTCGACGGTGCGCCAGACCCGGGAGAAGGGCAGGGCGCCGTCGCGGGAGAAGGCGTAGATCATGCGGCTGTTGGCCGTCACGGAGGCCATGCCGCAGAAGAGCTGCGCGCCGATCACGACGAGCAGCAGCAGTTTGCCCGCCGTCGCGCCGAGCGCGTCCAGGAGGATCTGGGCGGGCGGGGCGCCGGTCGGGGAGGTGAGGGCACCGTCGTAGGACTGGATCGCGAAGGTGAAGCCGAGGAGGAGGACGAAGCCGGCGATCCACGACGTCCAGATGGACCGGACGATGCCCTTCGGGCCGGCCGTGGACGCGTCGCGGGTCTCCTCCGTCATGTGGGCGGAGGCGTCGTAGCCGGTGAAGGTGTACTGGGCCATGAGCAGGCCGAGCAGGACGACGTACGCCCCGCTGCCCCAGCCCGTGTGGTTGACGAACTCGCCGAAGACGAAGGACGCCGGCCGGTGCCGGTCGGGGACGACGTCGAGCGCGCCGACGATGACCGCCACGCCGATCACGTGCCACCACACGCTCACGCTGTTCAGCAGGGCGACGATGCGCACGCCGAAGGTGTTGAGCAGACCGTGCAGCACCAGGATGCCCGCGAAGAGCAGGATCGTCCGGCCGGGCGTCACCTCGAAGCCGAACTGGAGGTTCAGGTAGGCGCCGAGGAAGGAGGCGGCCCCGAAGTCGATGCCGGCCGTCACGGCCACCTGGCCGAGCACGTTGAACCAGCCCGTGAACCAGGCCCAGGCCGCGGCCGTCCGCGCCGGAGCCAGGCGGTGGGCCCAGAAGTACAGGCCGGCCGAGGTCGGGTACGCCGAGCAGATCTCGGCCATCGACATCCCGACGAAGAGGGTCATCAGGCCGACGGCGATCCAGCCCCAGGTGATCACCGCCGGGCCGCCGGTGTTCATGCCGAACAGGTACAGCGTCAGGCAGCCGGACAGAACGGAGATGATCGTGAACGAGACCGCGTAGTTGGAGAACGCCGACATGCGGCGGGCGAGGACCTGCGTGTAACCGAGCTGGGCCAGCCGTTCCTCGTCGGACGGCCCGCCCGCTCTGGCATCATCTGTCATGCCCCCAGCAATTCCCTCACCGGGGGCGTGACACACGCCACAACGTGACTAGAAAAGGCCCTTGTAGTTCTGCCATCCGGCGCCGATCTTCGTCCGCGCCCCGAACGTGCCGGTACCGGTGCCGTCGAGCCGGTACAGCCCGCCCGCCGTGTCCCGCACGACGAGGTCGGCCTTCCCGTCGCCGGTGATGTCACCGGCCCCGACGACCGCGTTGTACGAGGCGCCCCAGTTCGCGAACAGCTTCCCCCGCGCGCCGAAGGTCCCCTTGCCGGTCCCGATGTACCGGTACAGGTTGTTCGCCTTGTCCTGGGCGATCAGGTCCCCGACGCCGTCCCCGTTGAGGTCACCGACGCCGACGATCTTCTTGTACGTCCTCCAGTCGTCGTACAGCTTCACCGGGGCGGCCAGCTTGCCGGCGGCCGTGCCCTTGTACAGGTAGACCCTGCCCGTCGACGGGTTGCGCGCGATCACATCGGGCAGGCCGTCCTTCGTCACGTCGCCCGGCGAGGTGATCACGTCGAACTGGTTCCAGCCGCTGGTGCCCAGCGTGGTGTACGGCGACGTGGGCCGCACCGCGCCGCCGCAGCCGGTCCGGTACAGCCGCAGAGCGCCGCTGCTCAGCCTGACGAGGACGTCGTTGCAGCGGTCGCCGCTCAGGTCGCCGATCGGCACCGCCTTGATGCCGCTCGGCCAGCCACCGCCGCTGACCTGCCCGGAGAACGTGCCCCGGCCCGTGCCCTGCTGGTAGGTCAGGGTGCCCGCGTACGGCATGGTCAGCAGGTCGCCCACGCCGTCCGGCTTCGCCCCCGCGCCCACGTAGTCGTGGAACACGGCGGCGCCGCCCGCCAACCGGACCGTGCCCCGCACCTGGAGCGGGGCGCCGGTCCCGTCCGTGGGCGTCAGCGTCAGCGTCCAGTCGTAGGAGCCGTTGGGCAGGAGCTTGCCGGTCGCGTCGCGGCCGTCCCAGGCGACGTTCAGCGCACCGCGCACGGCCCCGCCGTCCGTGCCGTCGACGCGCTTGCCCGTCGCCCCGCTGCGGACCTCCAGCGTCCAGCCGGCGGCCGGCTTGGACAGCAGGACGGACGTGAGGAGGCCGCCGGGGGAGATCTGGGCCGGGCTCTGAGCGGCCTCCAGCAGCCGCAGGGGCTGCTGCGGCACACCCGAGGGCACCAGGTGCACCCGCTCCTGCTCGTCGACCCAGGCCGCGTTGGCCCCGGACTCGTCGACGGTCCAGCGCACGTCGCGCTGCGAGACCCCGGTGTCGGGCAGCTCGCCGATGACCCGGCCCACGGCCGTACCGTCCGCGACGGTGGTGAGCATGAGCTTCCCGGCCTGCCGGTCGTGCGTCACGACGTACCCGTCACCGAGCTTCGCCTCGCCCGCCGGCACCTCGACGGACCTCTTCGCCGTACGGTCGTAGACACCGGCCCGCCCGTCGCACGTCCAGTACAGCCAACGGCCCAGCGCCTGGAGGTCGGTGGGGGTGCAGCCCGCGTCGGTGGCGAGGGTCCCGGTGGTCTTCTTCGCGCTCAGGTCGTACGCCGTGACGCTGCCCGGAGCCGTGCCCGGGGTCCACAGCGTGTCGCCGTCGAGGGCGGCCGGGCCCGGGGCGCGGGTGAGGACCGGGCCGCTGGTGACGGGACTGGTGAGGCGGTGGACGGACTGCTGGGTGGCGGTCGTGTGGATCACGTAGCGGCCGGAGACGTCGGTGACCCGCCCGCCCGCGGGCACGCTCCGTTCCTTGGCCAGATAGCCCGGCCCCCAGTTCCTGAGCTGGTCCTTGCCCGTCGCCGCGTCGTGATCCAGCCAGACGAGCTGCCCGTCGGCCGCACCCCGGATCGGAGCGCAGGCGACGTCGTCGACGGCGCAGTTGCCCACGGCGCCGGCGCTCAGGAAAGTGGAGGACGGGCCGAAGGCGGGGGTGCCGGCCGGGGCGACCGTGCGCAGCCGCGTGGTCCGTATCCCGCCGCCCGCGACGCTGCTCTGCTGGTCCGCCACCACCAGCAGCCCGTGGTCCAGCGACAGGCCCTGGATCTTCAACGGCGGCTTGGGCAGCGCCTTCACCTGCGTGACGACCGGGCTGCCGTCCGGACCGGGCTGAATGCGCTGGACGCCCCAGTCGTCGGTGGCCGCGGAGGTGCGGCCGACGGCGACGGCGGTGCCGTCGGACACGGCGGAGCTGCCGGTGTTCGACGCCGCCAGCAGGGTGACCTCGGGACCGCCCGCGATCGGCTGCGCGTACAGCGCCGTACCGGAACCGGCCCGGTGCACCAGCCAGTCGCCGACCACCGCGAGGTCCCGCGCCGGGTCCACCCCGCCGCCCGTCAGGGTGACCTCGGCCGGAGCGGCCGACAGGTCGGCGCGGTCGAACACCAGCACGGTCGCCTCGTCCAGGTCGAACAGCACCACATGATCGCCGGTGACCTGTGCCTTGAGGTAGACCTCGGACCGCACCGGGGTCGAGTCCGTGACCTGCCCGGTCCTGCGGTCGACCATGACCGACCGGTACCCCTGCGCACCCGTCCCGGCCTGGAACAGCAGCCCGTCGGCGTCCCCGCCCACCGGCGCCCCGAGGACCACGCCCTCGGGCACCCCGCCCACCGTCACGTCGCGCGTGCCGCCGTCGGCCGCCGGGGACAGCAGGTGCGTCTCCCGCCAGCTGCTCCCGCTCTCGTCCTCGACCGTGCGGTAGGCGACGACCAGGTCGCTATAGACGGCGAGCAGTGACAGCTCGTCGGGCACCTGGACGCTGCGGGTGGTCCCGTCGGCCGCGTTCCACAGGTCGACCCGGCCCTCGTCGTCGTAGGTGTACGCCAGGACGTCGCCGCCGGTCACGCTGTAACTGGAGTAGCCCTCAGGGTGGACGACCTTCACGGACCCGCCGTCCGAGTAGCGCGTCCACACCAGCCCGGAGCCCTCCAGGCTGTGGAACACGCCCTCGGCGCCCGCACCGTCGCGGCCGGAGTACGACGACGCGCCGTAGAGCGCGCCGGAGGTGTACGTGTCGCGCAGCGCCGCCGGCACCACCGTCTCCTGCGCCCCGTCCGCCACGGCGGTGGACGGCAGCGACGGAACCAGGCCGGCCGCCAGCACGGCGGAGGCGGCGACGAGACACAGACGTACGGAGCCATGACGGGCCACGAGAGTCCCTCCCCGGGAACACGGAGACGGGTCTGGGCGCCGCTACGGCGCCTCCGGCCCCCCGGCCTTCACATCCGTCTCACAAGTCAACTGATCTTACAGTCGTTTCACAGCTTCGGGGCAGGGAAAAGCCGCGCCGTCGGAAACGCCGTGGCCCCCACCGAAGAGACGGTGGGGGCCACGGCGTTCACTCACACAGACCTGCGCGGTCAGCCGTTGCGCTTCCAGCGCGGCTTGTCCTCGCGGCGCCCGAAGGAACCGCCACCGCGGTGGTCGTCACGACGGCCGTTGGGGCGGTCGTGGCCGGCGACGGGGGTCCCCCCGCTCGACGGACGTCGAGAGTGGGGGAGGAAACCCGGGCGGTCGTCACGGCGGTCACGGTTGAACGGACGGTCGCTGCCCCGGTGCCCGCCGCGCTCGTCACGGCCGCGGAAGCCACCGCGGTCGTCACGGCGCTCGAACGAACGGCCACCGCGGTCGTCACGGTTGAAACCGCGCTCACGGTCCCGGTCCCGGTCGAACGGACGACGGTCGTCACGACGCTCGAAGCCACGGCCGCCCCGGTCGTCACGGCGCTCGAACGAACGGCCGCCACGGTCGTCACGGTTGAAACCGCGCTCACGGTCCCGGTCCCGGTCGAACGGACGACGCTCGTCACGACGCTCGAAGCCACGACCGCCCCGGTCGTCACGGTCCCGGCCGAAACCACGGTCGCGGTCACGGTCGCGGTCACGGTTGAAGCCACCACGGTCACCGCGGTCACCGCGGTCGTCCCGGCGGAACCCGCCCCGGTCGTCACGACGCTCGAAGGAACGCTCACGGTCCCGCTCGAAGGGCCGCCGCTCCCGCCGCTCGTACGACGACGAAGCCGCCGCCCGCTCCTCACGGCCGCCCCGGTCACCCCGGTCGCTCCGGTCGCTCCGGTCGATGTCCCGCGCGGCCGGCTGCTCCGGCACGGAGACCTCGGCCACCGGCGACGCCTCGACGGCCTCCACGGCAGCCGCCTGCGCCTCGGCCACCGCCACCTCGGGGTCCTCGCCCCGCTCACGGGCGACCCGGGCGACCAGCCGGTCGGCCTCCTCCCGCAGCTCGGCCGCACGACGCTGCGCACGCTCCAGCTGCTTGGTGAGCTGGGCGACCTCACGCTCGGCCTGCTGCGCGGCGTTGCCCGCCGACTCGGCCTGCACCTCGGTCATCGACCGGGCGCCGGTGATCTCGGCGACCTCCGGATCGAAAGCCGCACCACCCTGGATGATGTGCCGCCCGGCGTCGACGCCGGCGTCCTCCATCAGGCGGAAGATCTGGCGGCGCTGGTGCGGCAGGGACAGCGAGACGACCGTGCCCGTCCGCCCGGCGCGCGCCGTACGGCCGGCGCGGTGCAGGTAATCCTTGTGATCACCGGCCGGGTCCACGTTCAGGACCAGGTCGATGCCGTCGACGTGGATACCGCGCGCGGCGACGTCCGTGGCGACCAGGACGTTGACGTAACCGTCCTTGAAGTCGGCCAGCGTGCGGGTGCGCGCGCCCTGGGTCATGCCGCCGTGCAGCGCGTCCGCCTTCACGCCCGAGTCGCGCAGCTGCTCGGCGACCCGGTCGGCGCCCAGCTGGGTGCGGACGAAGATGATCGTGCGGCCCTTGCGGGACGCGATCGCGGCCGTGACCGGCGCCTTGTCCTTCGGCTTCACGATCAGGATGTGGTGCGACATCGTCGTGACGGCGCCCTGGGCGGCGTCGACCTCGTGGCTGACCGGGTCCTTCAGGTACCGGTCGACGAGGGTCTTGATCTCGTTCTCCATCGTCGCGGAGAACAGCATCCGCTGGCCGCCCGCCGGAACCTGGTCCAGCAGCTCCGTCACCTCGGGCAGGAAGCCCAGGTCGGACATCTGGTCGGCCTCGTCGAGAACGGCGATCCGCACGTCCTCCAGGGAACAGGCGCCCCGGTTGATGATGTCGCGCAGACGGCCCGGCGTGGCGACCAGGATGTCGACGCCGCGCTCCAGGGCGTAGATCTGGTTGCCCATCGACGTACCGCCGCAGACGACCTTCATCCGCAGGCCGAGCACGTCACCGTACGGCTGGAGCGCGTCGGCGACCTGCATCGCCAGCTCGCGCGTCGGGGTCAGGATGACCGCACGCGGCCTGTGCTTCTCGGTGCGCCCGCCGGCCAGCGTGGCCAGGGTCGGCAGTCCGAAGGAGAGGGTCTTGCCGGAGCCGGTGCGGCCACGGCCGAGGATGTCCTTGCCGGCCAGGGCGTCCGGGATGGTCGCCGCCTGGATCGGGAAGGGGGTGGTCACGCCGTTCTGCGCGAGCTTGCGCACGACGCCCTCGGGCAGACCCAGGTCCGCGAAGGTCACCTGGGGCGCCTCGTCGGCGTCGGCCTCGACGACCTCGGCGGCCTCGGCGGTCGAGACGGCCTGGGCGGTCTCGACCGCCTCCGCGGCCTCGTCGTTCTCGGGCACGACGACGTGATCAACAGGGGAAATGGACATGCGTATGCGAAACCTTCCGGAGTCTCGTCGGCACGCGCCCGTCAACTCCGTGTTCGCAATACGACCGCCTCAATGCGGTCAGCCACGGCAAGGGAGAGTACGCGCCACACGGCGCGCTCTGCGGTGGCGCCGGGCAAATGGGATCAAACGATCTACCACCATACGCACCCACCACCCCCGAAGGCAAACCGAACCCCGTAGACGTAGGTCACACAGACCCCCCTAGACCGGCGCCCCCGCCTCCGGCGCCGGCTCCCGCTCCACCAACTGCGGCAACGGCTCCTCGTGGGCCGACGACGACGGCTCCGCCACCGTCGGCTCGGGCACCGGCGACGCCGGCGGCGGTGGCGGCTCGGGCGACGACGGCGGCTCCGGAACGGCCGACCGCGAAGGCGTGGGCTGCTCCTTCGACGGCTCCGGCACCCCCGGCCTCTCACTGCGCCCCGGCCGCACCCCCGGCGAAGCCACGGCGCTCACACCCGGCGACGCGGACGAAACCGAGGGAGCCGCCGATCCGTCCCGCCCACCCTTCCCGCCGCCCCTGCCCTGCTCACGCCGACCGTCACCGCCGGCCGCGCCGAACCCGCCGCCGCCGACCGGCCCGGCAGGCCCACCGCCCGCCGCCTCACCACCCCGCTGCCCCGCCGAACGCGACGGCTCGGTCCGGGCCCCCTCCCCGTCCCCCACGCTCATGCAACCGGCGGCCGCGGCGACGGCCATGACCGTGGCGGCCAGTCGAACGGGTACGTACAAGCGGCGCACGGGCCACCTCCGGAAGCAGAAACAGGAGTCGACCTCCCCAACTCCCGCCGCCCACAGGAGGACACGCGCCCCGCACGCCGACGGCTCAGCCGTACCCCAGCGCGTGCAGCCGGGCGTCGTCGATCCCGAAGTGATGCGCGATCTCGTGCACGACGGTCACCTCCGTCTCCTCGACGACCTCCTCACGCGTCTCGCACATCCTGAGCGTGGGCCCCCGGTAGATCGTGATCCGGTCGGGCAGCACACCCGCGTACCACTCACCCCGATCCGTCAGCGGAGTCCCCTCATAGAGCCCGAGCAACTCGGGATCGTCCGCCGGCGGCTCGTCCTCCACGAACACGGCGACGTTGTCCATCAGCCGCGTCAACTCCGGCGGAATCCGGTCCAGCGCCTCGGCGACCAGTTCCTCGAACTCCTCGCGCGTCATCTCCAGCACAGCCTCATTCTCCGGCACGACACCGCCGTACGAGCCACACGAACGGCCCGCATATCCGGGCGCGCACCTGGGCATACGGGACCAATGGCCCGCGCCCGCCTCCCCACCGCCCCGCACCCCGCGAACCACCCGCACCACCGCAACCACCGCCGCTCCCCCCGCACGACCCCCGAACTCGCCGGACACCCCCGCCCCTGGACCCGCGCCCTCGGACTCACCACCGTCGTCCTCCTCGGCGCCTGGCTCGGCCTCCTGGTCGTCGGCGACGTCCGCGCACCCGTCGGCCCCATGAACACGACCATGACCCTCCGCCCCTCCCTCACCGGCGGCACCAAGATCAACGTATCCCCCCTCGGCGCCCTCCACCTCGACAGCCACACCGCCCCCGTCCGCCTCGACGTCAACGTCGACCAGCTCGACCCCGCCCGCGCCCAGGCCCTCGTGGACCACCCCGAACGCCTCTCCGGACTCCAGGACGAGATCGCCCGCGACGTCGGCCACGGCACCCTCGACCTCGCCGCCCGCTCCTGCGTCGCCGTCGTCACCGGCGCGACCGCCCTCGGCCTCGCCGTCTACCGCCGCCCCCGCCGCGCCCTCGCCGCCGGCGGCCTCGCCCTCGCCCTCCTCGCCGCCTCCGGCGCCACCGCATACGCCACCTGGAACCCCAAGTCCGTCCTCGAACCCCGCTTCTCGGGCCTGCTCTCCTCCGCCCCGTCCCTCGTCGGCAGCGCCCGCAGCATCGTCACCGAGTTCGACGTCTACCAGCGCGAACTCGCCCGCCTCGTCACCAACGTCACCAAGCTCTACGACGTGACCTCCACCCTCCCCGTCTACCAGCCCGACCCCACCACGGTCCGCGTCCTGCACGTCTCGGACATCCACCTCAACCCCGCGAGCTGGAAGATCATCGCCTCGCTCGTGGAGCAGTACAAGGTCGACGTCATCGTCGACTCCGGCGACACCATGGACCACGGCACCACGGCCGAGAACGGCTTCCTCGACCCCATCGCCGACCTCGGCGCGCCCTACGTCTGGGTGCGCGGCAACCACGACTCGGCCCTCACCCAGCGCTACCTCGACGGCATGAAGAACGTCCACGTCCTCGACGACGGCCGCGCGGTCACCCTCGCGGGCCTGCGCTTCGCCGGCATCGGCGACCCCCAGTTCACCCCCGACCGCTCCACCGCCCCGGGCGGCGAGGACGTCCAGGAAGCGGCCGGCGACCGCCTCGCGGACGCACTGCGCGCCCAGCGCGCCGCGGGCACCCCCGTCGACGTGGCCGTAGCCCACGAACCCTCCGCCGCCCGCCGAACCGACGGCGAGGTCCCCCTCGCCCTGGCCGGCCACCTCCACCACGCGGACATGGAGATCCTGAAGAAGGGCACCCGGCTGCGCACGGAGGGCTCCACGGGCGGCAGCGGCCTGCGCGCCGTCGAGGGGAAGTACCCCGACCCCATCGAGGCGTCGATCCTCTACTTCGACCGCGACACCCGCCGCCTCCAGGCCTGGGACGCGATCAAGCTGGGCGGCCTGGGCCTGACCACGGCCGAGGTCAGCCGCCACCTCCCCAAGGAGAACCAGCCGGGAGCCACCCCCTCGCCCACCCCTTCCCCCACGTCCGCCGCCACCCCGTCCCCCACGCCCTCCGGCACCGCTCCGTAAACCGTTTTGGCGATACCTCCCGCCATCCCATATGCTTCTCACGTCCCCGACGCGCTGAGAAGCGCCCAGGCGGGCCGATAGCCCTCATCGTCTAGCGGCCTAGGACGCCGCCCTTTCAAGGCGGTAGCACGGGTTCGAATCCCGTTGGGGGCACGCAACACCGTGTGCGACACTGTCGTACACAACAGCTTGGTCCTGTGGAGCAGTTTGGAGTGCTCGCCACCCTGTCAAGGTGGAGGCCGCGGGTTCAAATCCCGTCAGGACCGCTGAGATTCCCTTGGGAATCTCGTGGCTGGGTAGCTCAGTTGGTACGAGCGATCGCCTGAAAAGCGATAGGTCGCCGGTTCGACCCCGGCCCCAGCCACAGTCAAGGCCCCGATCTTCGGATCGGGGCCTTTTCGTACGTCCCGTGGATCGCTCTGCTGGTACGAGCGTCCGCGTCCGCTACCGAAGACAGGTGCTCCGGCTTGCAGCTCGCACTCGCCGATGGCTTCGGCGGAGCGGCGCATCCAGCCCTACGCGGTCAGCGTGAGGGCAGGGGCCTGTGACTCGGCCCCGCGGACCCACGTCCGCCAGCCACGGAGGCCGACGACGTGGGACGCGTTCAGGTCCGCGTGCTCAACGAAGCCGCAGGACCGGCAGGTGAAGACGGCCTGGCTCGGCCGGTTGCGTCGGTCGACGTGGTGACACCGCGAGCACTCCTGGCTGGTGAACGCCGGATCCACGTACACCAGGGGGACCCCGGCTCGCCGGGCCTTGTAGGCGATGAACGCGGCGAGCTGGCCGAAGGCCCAGGAGTTCATCGTGACGCGTTGGGGCTTCCTCAGCCGTGCCCGCTCGCGGATACCGCCCAGGTCTTCCAGGGCGATCCCACGTCCGGTGCGTTGAGCCTCCGCCACGATGTGCTTGCTGATCTTGTGGTTGATGTCGCGGGTGCGCCGGGCTTCCTTGCCGGCGTGGCGCCTGGCCCGTCGTTTCGCGGAGCGGGTGCCCTTCCGTTGGAGTCGGGTGCGGAGTTTCCGGTCGTTCTCGCGGGTGCGGTTCAGCCTTCTGCCGCTGTGCCGGTGTCCTGTGGAGGTGGTGGCGATGTTGACGATGCCGAGGTCGACGCCGATGAATCCGCTCGGGTCGGTGTTCTGTGGCGGTTCGGGCAGGTCGAGGGTGGCCAGGAGGTACCACTGGCCGCCTCGGGTCACCAGGTCCGATTCGCCTCGGCGGTACTGGGCGAGCAGCCGGAGGTGGTGCTCGCTGCCGGTGATGGGCAGGTGTTTGAGGCGGCCCGCCGTGGTCCAGATGGACACGGTGCGCCGGTCCGTCTGCCAGGACAGCATGCGGTCGTCGTAGGGCTGGGCGGCCGTGGGGCGGAAGGTGAGGGGCTTGGCGGTGGCTGCCCGCCGGCGTTTCGATCCCGGTCGGCCGAGGTTTCCGGCCTTGAGGTTGCCGCTGAGTGCCGCGTAGGCGTCGCAGGTCTTCTTGATGACGTGCTGGGCGGCCTGGGCGCCCAGGCCCCAGTTGTTCTTGACGTGGGTGTAGGTCTTGGCGCGGAGTGCGCGGTTGTTCCTGGTCCCGGTCGTGTGGGCGAGGGCGGAGACGTGGTTGGCGGCTTGGTTGCAGGCGTGGAGGGTCGCTTCGAGTGCCGACGCCTGTTCGGGTGTCGGCAGCAGTTTCACCTGCACCACCGTCTTCACGAACAGGGAATCTAGGGTGCGCCGTGGGTTCGGTCCGGGGATTCGACGCAGATGCCCGGGAAGAGTGATCACTCGAACGTACGATCCATGTCACGCCGTCGGAGGCAAAAGCGTTCGCCACGTTTTTCTCCGGGATGAGATCCTGGATCGCGTATGTCTACGCACCCTGCCCCCGCCCTGGGCGCCCTCGCCCCCCGCCTGGCCGAGCTGTCCCTGCGTGATGCGCACCGGCTCGGGCGCAGGCTCGAAGGCGCGCGCAAGATCCGCAAGCCGGAGGCCCGGGCCGCCGTTCTCGCCGAGATCGAGGCGGAGGTCGCCCAGGCCGAGGAGCGGATGGGAGCACGGCGCGCCCGTGTGCCCGCCGTGACCTATCCGGAGCAGCTCCCCGTCAGTCAGCGGAAGGACGCGATCGCGGACGCCATCCGCGATCATCAGGTCGTCATCGTCGCCGGTGAGACGGGGTCCGGCAAGACGACTCAGATTCCGAAGATCTGTCTGGAGCTGGGGCGGGGTGTGCGCGGGATGATCGGGCACACGCAGCCCCGTCGGATCGCCGCGCGGACCGTCGCCGAGCGGGTGGCCGAGGAGCTGCGGACGCCGCTCGGGGAGGCCGTCGGGTGGAAGGTGCGGTTCACGGATCAGGTGAACCCGGACGCCACTTTCGTGAAGCTGATGACGGACGGCATCCTGCTCGCGGAGATCCAGACCGACCGGGAGCTGCGCGCCTACGACACGATCATCATCGATGAGGCCCATGAACGGTCCCTCAACATCGACTTCCTGTTGGGCTACCTGGCCCAGTTGCTGCCGCGCAGGCCCGATCTGAAGGTCGTCATCACGTCGGCGACCATCGATCCGGAGCGGTTCTCGCGGCACTTCGGGGATGCGCCGATCATCGAGGTCAGCGGTCGGACGTATCCCGTGGAGGTGCGTTATCGGCCGCTTCTGGAGGAGGACTCCGAGGACGCCGATCGGGACCAGATCACCGCGATCACCGAGGCCGTGGAGGAGCTGATGGGGGAGGGGCGGGGTGACATCCTCGTCTTCCTCTCCGGTGAGCGGGAGATCCGGGACACGGCGGACGCGCTGGAGAAGAAGAAGTACCGGTTCACCGAGGTGCTGCCGTTGTACGCCCGGTTGTCGCATGCCGAGCAGCATCGTGTCTTCCAGCCGCACACCGGGCGCAGGATCGTTCTGGCGACGAACGTCGCCGAGACCTCGCTGACCGTGCCGGGCATCAAGTACGTGATCGATCCCGGTTTCGCCCGGATCAGCCGGTACAGCCACCGCACCAAGGTGCAGCGGCTGCCCATCGAGCCGGTTTCGCAGGCCAGCGCCAATCAGCGCAAGGGTCGCTGCGGGCGGACCAGTGACGGTATCTGCATCCGGTTGTACTCCGAGGACGATTTCGCCGCGCGTCCGGAGTTCACGGACGCGGAGATCCTGCGCACCAACCTGGCCTCCGTCATCCTCCAGATGACCGCGGCCGGTCTCGGTGACATCGGCAAGTTCCCGTTCATCGACCCGCCGGACCACCGCAACATCCGTGACGGCGTGCAGTTGCTCCAGGAGCTGGGCGCGCTCGACCCGGAGCAGAAGGATCCGCGCAAGCGGCTCACCCAGACGGGCCGGAAGCTGGCTCAGCTGCCTGTCGATCCGCGGTTGGCGCGGATGGTGCTGGAGGCCGAGAAGAACGGCTGTGCCCGCGAGGTCATGGTGATAGCCGCCGCGCTCTCCATCCAGGACCCGCGGGAGCGCCCGGCGGACAAGCAGACCCAGGCCGACCAGCAGCATGCCCGCTTCCGGGACGAGACGAGCGATTTCCTCGCCTACCTCAACCTGTGGCGGTACGTCCGCGAGCAGCAGCGGGAGCGTGGCTCGTCGTCCTTCCGCCGCATGTGCCGCCAGGAGTTCCTCAACTTCCTGCGTATCCGGGAGTGGCAGGACATCTACACGCAGCTCCGTACGGTGGCCAAGCAGATGGGGATCCACCTCAACGAGCAGGACGCCTCCGGCGACAGCGTCCACGTCTCCCTCCTCGCCGGCCTGCTGTCCCACATCGGGATGAAGGACGTGAAGGACGGCAACAAGAACGAGTATCTCGGCGCCCGCAACGCCAAGTTCGCGATCTTCCCTGGTTCGGCGCTGTTCAAGAAGCAGCCGCGGTTCGTGATGTCGGCGGAGCTGGTGGAGACGAGCCGGCTGTGGGCCCGCGTGAACGCGAAGATCGAGCCGGAGTGGGTGGAGCCGCTCGCCGGGCATCTGCTGAAGCGGACGTACAGCGAGCCGCACTGGGAGAAGGACCAGGCGGCGGTGATGGCGTACGAGAAGGTCACGTTGTACGGCGTGCCGATCGTCGCGCAGCGCAAGGTGAACTACGGGCGGATCGAGCCCGAGGTGTCGCGGGAGCTGTTCCTCCGCAACGCGCTGGTGGAGGGTGACTGGCGCACTCACCACAAGTTCTTCGCCGACAACCGCAAGCTGCTCAGTGAGGTCGAGGAGCTGGAGAACCGGGCGCGGCGCCGGGACATCGTGGTCGACGACGAGACGTTGTTCGACTTCTACGACCAGCGGGTGCCCGAGCACGTGGTGTCCGGCGCGCACTTCGACTCCTGGTGGAAGCGCAAGCGGCATGAGCAGCCGGACTTCCTGGATTTCGAGCGGGAGATGCTCATCCGGGAGTCGGCGGAGGCGGTCACCAAGGCGGACTACCCGGACACGTGGCGGCAGGGGCAGCTGACGTTCCGGGTCACGTATCAGTTCGAGCCGGGCGCGGACGCGGACGGTGTGACCGTGCACATTCCGCTCCAGGTGCTCAACCAGGTCACGGACGAGGGCTTCGACTGGCAGATCCCCGGCCTGCGGGAAGAAGTCGTCACCGAGCTGATCCGCTCCCTGCCGAAGCCGGTCCGCCGCAATTACGTGCCGGCGCCGAACTTCGCCAAGCGGTTCCTGGACCGGGCGGTGCCTCTTCAGGAGCCGCTGACCACGGCGATGGCGCGTGAGCTGAAGCGGATGGTCGGTGTCCCGTTCGAGGCGGACGATTTCGACTGGTCCAGGGTTCCGGATCATCTGAAGGTCACTTTCCGGATCGTCGACGAGCGGCGGCGCAAGCTGGCCGAGGACAAGGACCTGGAGGTTCTGCGGCTGCGGTTGAAGCCGAAGGCCCGCCAGGCCCTCTCCCAGGCCGCCGCGGCGACCGCCGAGCGGCGGGGTGGTGAGTCCTTGGAGCGTTCGGGTCTGTCGGACTGGACGATCGGTTCGCTCAGCCGCGTCTTCGAGACTCGCCGGGCCGGTCAGCCGGTGAAGGCGTACCCGGCGCTGGTGGACGACGGCGACACCGTGTCCGTGCGTCTCTTCGACACGGAGGCGGAGCAGGCGGAGGCGATGTGGAAGGGCACGCGCCGGCTGATCCTGCGCAACATTCCGGTCAATCCGGCGAAATTCGCGAGCGATCGCCTGAGCAATGCTCAGAAGCTCGCGTTGTCGGCGAATCCGCACGGTTCGGTCCGGGCGTTGTTCGACGACTGCGCGATGGCGGCGGCGGACCGGCTGATCGGCGACTTCGGTGGCCCGGTGTGGGACGAGGAGTCGTACCGGAAGCTCTACGACAAGGTGCGGGCCGAGATCGTGGACGTGACCGTACGTACGGTCGGCCAGGTGCAGCAGGTGCTGGCCGCCTGGCAGGCCTGTGAGCGGCGTCTGAAGGCCGTGTCCAGCCCCGTGCTGCTGGCGAACCTGACGGACGTGCGCAAGCAGCTGGACGCGCTCGTGCGGCCGGGCTTCGTGAAGCAGGCGGGGCTGCGCCGGCTGCCGGACCTGATGCGGTACCTGGTGGCCGTGGACCGGCGTCTCCAGCAGATGCCGACCAACGTCCAGCGGGACACCACCCGTATGGAGAAGGTCCACGAGATGCAGGACGAGTACGCGTGGCTGCTGGAGCAGTTGCCGCAGGGCCGCCCGGTCCCGTCCGCCGTCCTGGACATCCGCTGGATGATCGAGGAGCTCCGGGTCAGCTATTTCGCTCACGCGCTGGGCACGGCGTACCCGGTCTCCGACAAGCGGATCGTGAAGGCGATCGACGCGGCGGTGCCGTGACGGTCCCGGTGCGGAGGGTGAGTTCGACCAAGGGGCTCACCCTCCTGTACAGTCCTTCTCGCAGCACAACGCAACACCAAGTGCCGCGAAACCTGGTCCTGTGGAGCAGTTTGGAGTGCTCGCCACCCTGTCAAGGTGGAGGCCGCGGGTTCAAATCCCGTCAGGACCGCAGTATCGAGAGCCCGGGTCTTCGGATCCGGGCTTTCGTGTGTTCCGGGTGCGCGCCCGGGTCCCGGGCCGGGTCCCGGGCCGGGACCTGCTCCGGGGCTGCGGCCGGTCGGTGAAGGCAGGGCCGCGCCTGTCGGTGGTCGCGGCGCGGGGCTGTTCCGGCCGGCGTGAGGGGTCCCGTACGGGCTCGTCGTCGCCGTGCACGCGCCGCGCTCCCTTGACGGCGTCACATTCGCCCGGTACCCCAGAGTTCAGGGCTCTGTTCCCCGCGTGGACCTCTCGGAGGTGGCGTATGGCGGCATCGGCCAGGCACGAGACGCGGGCGTTGCTCCGCGCGCATCTGTCGGCCGCGTCGTCCTACCGACATCGGACCCGTCACTGCCCGATCTGCCACCGCCTGCTGCGGCTGGCGATGGACGGCGCTCCGCGGGCCGCCCAGGACCCCCGGGAGGCCGTCGAGGGGGACGGCGCCCCGTCGACGTAACCGTCCCGCGACCCATCGGGAGTGAGACCGCGCGGAGGTCGCGTTCGGGACCGTCGGCGCCCAACGCCCTTACGGGCGTGGGCTGCTGGGGCGTGAGGCGGAGCAGGCGGTTCCTCTAGCGCAGACGCGGCGACGTCGACAAGGCCAGTGGCATGTGACGGGTGTCACCGCATGAGTTTCCGAAAACCGGGTTCTTACCCGCCTCCTACAACCGGTCAATTTAATATGTGCAATTGCACCACTGTGGAGGATGCTGCCCACAACCCTCGCGCAACCTCCCAGAGACTCCCCAGACTCGGACAAGGCCACTCACAGAGCCACCTGCTAGACAGGCCGCCGGCGCACAAAAAAGATCGCGCTGGACCCGGCGGAGTCCAGCGCGATCGACGACGTACCGTGTGGGCGAGGGGCCTGTTGGGGCAGGCCCACGTCGTGTGGAGCAGGTGGTTCGGGCGTTCCGGCAGGTTGGGGGACCTGGCGTGCTGCCCGGTTATTCAGTTGTTCAGGCCTCGCTGCGCTGCTGCGGGATGCCCGCCAGCAGGGCGCGGACCTCGGCCTCGCGGTAGCGGCGGTGCCCGCCGAGCGTGCGGATCGACGTGAGCTTGCCGGCCTTCGCCCAGCGCGTGACCGTCTTCGGGTCCACGCGGAACATGGTGGCGACCTCAGCCGGGGTCAGCAGCGGCTCAGCATCAGGGGTGCGAGCGGTCATGAGCGGCCTCCTCGGGAGAACCGAACCTTCTCGGTTCTTTCCTCTAAATTCTGCACCTTGACCCGCGTTGCCCGAAATGGCGGACGCGAGTCGAGTCGGTTATAGGACGAACGGCTTGTCCTCGGCACTACAACTACACCATCTGTCCAGCCGCGTCGGCCAAACCGATGGAATTGCCCCCCAGGTGTTCATCGGCGACGGAAGCCGATGGACCGTGCCATAGCGGACAGTCACGCCAGTGTGACGATCAGTCACACGGCGATCAGGAGTCACCAGACCCCCCAAAGCGTGCAATGCTGAGATCCCGCCCACGCCGGAACACAAGCGGACGGAGGAGCCCTCCCCGGACTCCTTGTCCTATTTTGGCACGAGGAGGGGCAAGCGGCGCAAGGGCCGCGTACGTGCGGTCCATCACCCTTGGCGGTTCTTGCGGCTATACGCCCGGATCGGGGCCGGTGCCCGGATCGGGCCCGACATGCCGTCAGTTCCGTGAGGTGCGGTCGACCGTACGCTGTTCGAAGCCCTGGCGGCCGTGACGCACGTCACTCGGAAGCCGCATGTCGTATCTGTCACACCGTCAGTTCGCCGAGCGCCGGTCCCGCACCGACCGCCACCGCTCCACGAGCCGGGCGTACGCCTCGCCCGCCGCCGCGCCGTCCCCCCGCCGCAGGGCGTCGATCCCCGCGGCGACGTCGGCGGCCGAGTGGTCGTTCTCCAGGTCGCCGGCCGGCAGGGCGTGCACCAGGCCGCCGTAGTCCAGCTCGACCAGCGAGCGCGGATGGAACTCCTCCAGCCAGCGCCCGACGTCCACCAGCCCGTCGATGAGCGGCCCCTCGTCCATGGCGTCCCTGAGGGCGCGGAGTCCCCGGGCCACCCGGCGGCGGGCCTGCACCATCGGGGTGCGGTAGCGCAGCACCGGCGGCAGCTCCGCCGTCCCCTTGTCCCACTCGCGCTCCTCGTCGGAGACGAGCACGAACCAGTGCAGCGGGATCTGCCAGGCCGCCGTGCGGATCCAGGGGCGGGCGTCGGGGTTGCGGGCCAGCCAGCGCTCGTAGTCCTGGGCGGCCTGGAGGCGGACGACGGGGGGCAGCACCGCGTCCAGGACCGGCCCGGGCAGTTCGTCGCCCAGCTCCCCCAGGGCCTGCCAGCCGCGCAGCCGGGTGCGCCAGGGGCAGACGCAGACCACGCCGTCCACGTCGAGCACGAAGGCGTCCCCGCTCTCGTGCACCGGGACCGCGACCGGCGGGGTGGGCAGCAGGTCGGACAGCGAGCGGCGCAGCTCGTCCTGGTACGTGGGACGGTCGGGGCGGCGGGCGTAGCGCGCCCAGTGGCCGCGCTCCGGTTCCGGGAAGGCGGCCAGCGGCTCGTAGACGCGCAGATAGACGGCGTACGGGACGATCACCGAGGACACCTGGGGCACGCCTCCTCCCTCCCCCTCCGGCCGTGCGGGAAACCTTCCGGCCCGCTCGGCAGGGGGCCGGAAAACATGCAAATCGTCCCACGGCCTTACTCCGCTAGAAGGTGATCCGGAACACCACGCGTGCGGCGGCCCGCCCAGGCTCTACGCTCGTCCCACAGGCCCCGCCACCCGTACGGGAGCCCTTGTCCCGACCGCCGCTAGTTACCCAGGAGTCACCACCGTGACCGACGTATCCGGCGCCTCTTCCGATGTCCTGCACACCCTGTTCCACTCGGATCAGGGAGGTCATGAGCAGGTCGTGCTCTGCCAGGACCGGGCCAGCGGCCTCAAGGCCGTCATCGCCCTCCACTCCACCGCCCTGGGCCCCGCGCTCGGCGGTACGCGCTTCTACCCGTACGCGACCGAGGGGGAGGCCGTCGCCGACGCGCTGAACCTCGCGCGCGGGATGTCGTACAAGAACGCCATGGCCGGGCTGGACCACGGCGGCGGCAAGGCCGTGATCATCGGCGACCCCGAGGTGATCAAGACCGAGGAGTTGCTGCTCGCCTACGGCCGTTTCGTGGCCTCGCTCGGCGGCCGGTACGTGACCGCCTGCGACGTCGGCACGTACGTGGCCGACATGGACGTCGTGGCCCGCGCGTGCCGCTGGACGACCGGCCGGTCGCCGCAGCACGGCGGGGCGGGCGACTCGTCGGTCCTGACCGCCTTCGGCGTCTACCAGGGCATGCGGGCCTCCGCCCAGCACCTGTGGGGCGACCCGTCGCTGCGCGGCCGCAGGATCGGTGTGGCGGGCGTCGGCAAGGTCGGCCACCACCTGGTGGACCACCTGCGCCAGGAGGGCGCCGAGGTCGTCGTCACGGACGTGCGCGAGGACGCCGTGCGCCGCGTCCTGGACCGGCATCCCGAGGGGGTGAGGGCCGTCGCGGACACCGAGGCGCTGATCCGGACCGACGGCCTCGACGTCTACGCCCCCTGCGCGCTGGGCGGGGCGCTGGACGACCACTCGGTGGCGGTGCTCACGGCCGGGGTGGTCTGCGGCGCGGCCAACAACCAGCTCGCCCATCCGGGCGTGGAGAAGGACCTCGCCGACCGCGGGATCCTCTACGCGCCGGACTACGTGGTGAACGCCGGCGGGGTCATCCAGGTCGCCGACGAGCTGCACGGCTTTGACTTCGAGCGGTGCAGGGCGAAGGCGGCGAGGATCTTCGACACCACGCTCGCCATATTCGCACGTGCGAAGGCGGATGGGATTCCGCCGGCCGCGGCGGCCGACCGGATCGCCGAGCAGCGGATGCACGACGCGGCCCGGGCGGGCGGGCGGTGAGGCGGAGGGAAGGGTTCCGCTGACGGCCCGGGGCGCACCGTCCCCGCCCTCGCCCCCGGTTTGCCGGTACCTGCCGGCGGAAAGTTAGAGAGAACTCTCACTCTTCCCGGCGGGTCGCCCGCCGATAAGTGGTTAAAATCGCCACTGACCAGCGAGGACGGGGCGCCTCGAAGGTTCTGTGCACACGCGCGTGCCACGGGCGACGTACCGTATGGGTGCGGGCTCAGGTACCGTGGAAGCCCTACGGACCGGCCTCTCTGCGGAGAGTCCGTTCCGGTTCATGAACGCGTGTCAAGACTCTGGGGCCGTCGAGCCCCGTCGTTGAGGGGGTCGAGCCATGGGGCGCGGCCGGGCCAAGGCCAAGCAAGCGAAGGTCGCCCGCCAGCTGAAGTACAACAGCGGCGGGACGGATCTCTCACGCCTGGCCGAAGAGCTGGGCGCATCGTCTCCGAACATTCCGCCGAATGGCGAGCCGTTCGAGGACGATGAGCAGGACGACGACCTCTACAGCCGGTACGCCGACCTGTACGAGGACGACGACGAGGACGAGGACTCCTCGCAACAACACCGTCGCGGCGCTTGACCTTGTACTGAGCACCCACCCGGTCGGTGACTTCGGTCATTGACCGGGTCTTGTGCTGTCCGCACGGTTCCGCGGGCTCCCCCGGGCCCGCGGGTTCCGTGAGGGTCAGCCGGCGTAGTCCCCGACCAGGGTGGCGCCGGTGGTGTGGTCGCCGCGCTCGGTGATCTCGCCCGCGACCCAGGCGTCGACCCCGCGGTCGGCGAGGGTCGCCAGGGCCACGTCCGTCGACTCCGGCGGGACGATCGCCAGCATGCCGACGCCCATGTTCAGGGTCTTCTCCAGCTCCAGCCGTTCGACGTTCCCGGTCCGGCCGACGAGGTCGAAGACGGGGGCGGGCGTCCAGGTGGAGCGGTCGACGGTCGCGTGCAGTCCGTCCGGGACGACCCGGGCGAGGTTGGCCGCGAGCCCGCCGCCGGTGACATGGCTGAAGGCGTGGACCTCGGTGGTGCGGGTGAGGGCCAGGCAGTCCAGCGAGTAGATCTTCGTCGGCTCCAGCAGTTCCTCGCCGAGGGTCCGGCCCAAGTCCTCGACGTGCGCGTCGAGGGAGAGGCCGGCCTGCTTCAGCAGGACGTGGCGGACGAGGGAGTACCCGTTGGAGTGAAGGCCGGAGGACGCCATGGCGATCACCGTGTCACCCGTGCGGATGCGATCGGCGCCCAGCAGGCGGTCGGCCTCCACGACGCCCGTACCGGCGCCGGCGACGTCGAAGTCGTCCTCGCCCAGCAGGCCCGGGTGCTCGGCCGTCTCGCCGCCGACCAGGGCGCAGCCGGCCAGCACACAGCCCGCGGCGATGCCCTTGACGATGGCGGCGACGCGCTCGGGGTGGACCTTGCCGACGCAGATGTAGTCGGTCATGAACAGCGGCTCGGCGCCGCACACCACGATGTCGTCCATGACCATGGCGACCAGGTCGTGGCCGATGGTGTCGTAGACGCCGAGCTGGCGGGCCACGTCGACCTTGGTGCCGACGCCGTCCGTGGCGGAGGCGAGCAGGGGGCGCTCGTAGTGCTTGAGGGCGGAGGCGTCGAAGAGGCCGGCGAAACCGCCGAGGCCGCCGAGGACCTCGGGGCGCTGCGTCTTCTTCACCCACTCCTTCATCAGTTCGACCGCGCGGTCGCCCGCCTCGATGTCGACGCCGGCAGCCGCGTAGGAAGCACCGGGAACACCGGTACGGGTCTCAGACATTGCCTGGGATCTTTCGGGTTGGTGATACGTACGAGGCCTACGGGCGGCGGATCGCGTCGGACGCGGCCGTGGCGGCCGGGCCCGCGGCCAGCTCCGTCTCCAGGAGCTGCTTGCCCAGCAGCTCGGGGTCGGGGAGCTCCATCGGGTACTCGCCGTCGAAGCAGGCGCGGCACAGGTTCGGCTTGGCGATGGTGGTCGCCTCGATCATGCCGTCGATGGAGATGTACGCCAGGGAGTCGGCGCCCAGGGAGGTGCCGATCTCGTCGATCGACATGCCGTTGGCGATGAGCTCGGCGCGGGTGGCGAAGTCGATGCCGAAGAAGCAGGGCCACTTCACGGGCGGCGAGGAGATCCGGATGTGGACCTCGGCGGCGCCGGCCTCGCGGAGCATGCGGACCAGGGCGCGCTGGGTGTTGCCGCGGACGATCGAGTCGTCGACGACGACCAGGCGCTTGCCCTTGATGACTTCCTTCAGCGGGTTCAGCTTCAGGCGGATGCCGAGCTGGCGGATGGTCTGCGAGGGCTGGATGAAGGTCCGGCCGACGTAGGCGTTCTTGACCAGGCCCGCGCCGAAGGGGATGCCGGAGGCCTCGGCGTAGCCGATGGCGGCCGGGGTGCCGGACTCCGGGGTGGCTATGACCAGGTCGGCCTCGACCGGGGCCTCCTTCGCCAGGCGGCGGCCCATCTCCACGCGGGAGAGGTACACGTTCCGGCCGGCGATGTCGGTGTCGGGGCGGGCCAGGTACACGTACTCGAAGACGCAGCCCTTGGGCTTCGCTTCCGCGAACCGGGAGGTGCGCAGGCCGTTCTCGTCGATGGCGACGAACTCGCCCGGCTCGATCTCGCGGACGTAGCTGGCGCCGCAGATGTCGAGGGCGGCGGACTCGGAGGCGACGACCCAGCCGCGCTCCAGGCGGCCCAGGACCAGCGGGCGGATGCCCTGCGGGTCGCGGCCGGCGTAGAGGGTGTGCTCGTCCATGAAGACGAGCGAGAAGGCGCCCTTGACCTGCGGGAGGATCTGGTGGGCGGCCTCCTCGATGGTCAGCGGCTTGCCGTTCTCGTCGACCTGGGCCGCGAGGAGCGCGGTGAGCAGGTCGGTGTCGTTGGTCGCCGCGACGCGCGGGGTGCGGCCCTCCTGCTTGGGCAGGTCGGCCACCATCTCGGCGAGCTGGGCGGTGTTGACGAGGTTGCCGTTGTGGCCGAGCGCGATCGAGCCGTGCGCGGTGGCGCGGAACGTCGGCTGGGCGTTCTCCCACACGGAGGCGCCGGTGGTCGAGTAGCGGGCGTGTCCGACCGCGATGTGACCCTGGAGCGAACCGAGCGAGGTTTCGTCGAAGACCTGGGACACGAGGCCCATGTCCTTGAAGACGAGGATCTGGGAGCCGTTGCTGACCGCGATTCCCGCGGATTCCTGGCCCCGATGCTGGAGGGCGTAGAGCCCGAAGTACGTGAGCTTTGCGACCTCTTCGCCCGGAGCCCAGACACCGAAGACGCCACACGCGTCCTGGGGGCCTTTCTCACCGGGGAGCAGATCGTGATTGAGTCGACCGTCACCACGTGGCACGTCTTCGAGTGTAGGCGAGATCGACCACTGGTCCGAATTGGGGATACTTGCCAGTAACTCGATCACGACTTGGAGCCCCGCTCCGAGACCGCTTCATTTACGCAGGTCAGGTCGGCGTGGCGGCGATCGGTTCAGGTTCCGGGAGCGCTCCCGAGGTGGCCGGACGGGGACTTGTTCCCGTGATGCGAGTGAGGTGTCGCACATCAATCGGCCGCTCGCGCGTCAGGACATCAGCGGCAGCAGCGCCGTGAGGTCCGACCGCTCCCCGCTCGCCCTCACCCGCGCCTCCTCGACGGCGTCCTTCCAGGTCAGCCGCCCGGTCGCCAGCCGCAGCCAGGTCAGCGGGTCGGTCTCGACGACGTTGGGCGGGGTGCCCCGGGTGTGCCGGGGGCCCTCGACGCACTGCACGACGGCGTACGGCGGGACGCGCACCTCCGTCGCACCGCCGGGCGCCTTGACGGCGAGGGCGTCGGTGAGGAGCCGGGTGGCCGCGGCGAGCGCCTGCCGGTCGAACGGGACGTCCAGGCCGGGCACGGCGGCGTTGAGGTCGTCGGTGTGGACGACGAGTTCGACGGTGCGGGTGACCAGGTAGTCGGCCAGCGGGAGGGCGCCGGCGTTGGTCCGGAGCAGCCGGCCCGCCGGGTGGGCGTCGAGCAGCTCGCGCAGGCGCCGGTCGACGTCGGTCAGGTAGGCGACGAGGTCGGGGTGGCTCTCGGCGACGCCCCGGGTGAAGTCGTCGATGGCCGGGGCGTTGACGGCGGTGGCGAACGGCCAGTCGAGGAGCACGGCGTCCTGCCGTGCGGGTTCGGGCTTGTCGAGCGCCCGGTGCACGGCCGTGACCGCCATCCCGATGTGCGCGACCAGCTCCCGTACGGTCCAGTCGCCGAGCCGGGTCGGCAGCGCGAGCTGTTCGGGCGTGAGGGTGCCGGCCGCCTGCCGCACGGCGCCGAGCTGGGCCAGTACGGCGGTGCGGGTTCTGGCCGGATCGTAGGTCCTGGTGCGCTTCTTGGCCGGGGGCATGGCGGTGAGCTTATGCGCCGGCGGCAGGAGCGTTGGGGACTTCTCCGAACGGGCGGTCGAGGGACGGGCCGGGGGCGGGGGCGGGTTCAGGGTCCGGGATCGGCCGCGACCGCCGTCACGGTGTCGCCGTCCGCGCCGGTCAGGGTGAGGGTGCGGTGGTCCAGGCGGTAGGCGACGGTGCCGTCGAAGAGGTTCAGCAGGCGGCGTTCGGTGTCCATGAGCGGGCCGGGACACAGCTTCCGGGTGGTGGACGGGGCGCCCAGGGCGATCCGGCCGTCGCGGACGGTCGCCGAGGCGTGCACGGTGTTGCAGCCGAGGCTGCCGCCGACCTTGCCGTTCTTGTCGAAGGTGAGGTGGGGTCCGGCGCCGGCGGGGAGGGACTCGGCCGCGCCGTCCGCGGCACCGAATGCGGTGACCTCCCAGCGCGTGCCGTACAGCGGGGCGGCCGGTTCCTCGGTGAGCCGGACGGTGTCGCCGCCGTCGGTGGTGAGGGTCAGCCGGCCGTCCTCGACGGTCGCGGTGAGGGTGCCGTCGGCGAGCGTGCGGGCGAGGGCCGTCTCGACCGCCGTGGACCGGCCCTCGCAGGCCATCTCGGTCGCCGCGGTGTCGCTGAGCCGGAGCCGGTCGCCGTCGAAGTCGGCGCGCGCGCTGAAACGGTTGCATCCGTAGCTGCCCTGCGCCCGGCCGTCGTCGTCGATCCGGACGGTGGCGCCCGCGGGTGCCTCGTGGGTCGTGCCCCCGACGGTGACCTCGGCGACCTTCCAATAGACGCCGGTCACCCGCTCCCCCACGCCGACGGAGCCGCTGCCGCCGGCCGTCTCGCTTCCACAGGCCGCCAGGAGCGGGACGAGAGCCGCCGCGGCGGTCAGGATCAGTCGCTGCTGCTTCCTGGACATGTCGGTTCGACGGGGCGGGTGGGGTGATCGGTTCCCCTTGCCGGGGAGGGAGGCCGCGGCGGGGGGGGCGCGGGCCGCGACCGGGGGTGACGGGTCGCGCGCGCCGCCCGCGGAGGACGACGGGCCGCGACCCGGGGGGTGGCGGACCACAGCGGGCTGCGCCCAGGGGTGACGGGCGGCAGCGCGCCGCCCCCCGGAGGGCGACGGGCCGCGCCCCCCGGGGGGCGGCCACGGGCTGCGCCCGGAGGACGCGGGCCGCAGCGCGCCGCCCGCGGGGAGCAGCGGTCCCCGAGCGCCGCGATCGGGAGACCGCGGCCCGGACCGAGCCGCGACCGGGAGGTGGCGGGCCACAGCGAGCCACGACCGGGGGCGGGCAAGCTTCAGCGAGTCGCGACCGAGGGGGCGGCAGGCCGCATCGAGCCGGCGTGGTGGTGGGCAGGCCGAGGGCCGCCGGCCAGGTGCGGGGGTGGTACCTGGACGGCGGCCCTGGGTGGCGTACGGGCCGGGCGGCGGAACCTGCTACGCGAGCAGCGCCGGGATGGTGGCCTCGTGGACCTCGCGCAGCTGCGCCAGGGAGAGCGAGAACTCGCCCTGGAGCTCGACCGTGTCGCCGTCGACGACACCGACGCGGGTGGCCGGGAGGCCGCGGGCGCCGCACATGTCGTTGAAGCGGACCTCCTCGGAGCGCGGCACGGCGACGATCGCGCGGCCGGCCGACTCGGAGAAGAGGAGGGTGAAGGCGTCCAGACCGTCGGGGACGATCAGACGGGCGCCCTTGCCGCCGAGCAGGGCCGACTCGACGACCGCCTGGACCAGACCGCCGTCGGACAGGTCGTGCGCGGAGTCGATCATGCCGTCGCGGGAGGCGGAGATCAGGATCTCGGCCAGCAGGCGCTCGCGCTCCAGGTCGACCTTCGGGGGCAGACCGCCGAGGTGGTCGTGGACCACCTGCGACCAGGCCGAGCCGCCGAACTCCTCGTGCGTGTCGCCGAGGAGGTAGAGCAGCTGGCCCTCCTCCTGGAAGGCGACCGGTGTGCGCCGGGCCACGTCGTCGATGACGCCGAGGACCGCGACCACCGGCGTCGGGTGGATGGCGGCGTCGCCCGTCTGGTTGTAGAGCGAGACGTTGCCGCCGGTCACCGGGGTGCCGAGCTGCCGGCAGGCGTCGGCCAGACCGCGGATGGCCTCCGCGAACTGCCACATGACGGCCGGGTCCTCGGGCGAGCCGAAGTTCAGGCAGTCGGAGACGGCGAGCGGCTTGGCGCCGGTGGTGGCGACGTTGCGGTACGCCTCGGCGAGGGCGAGCTGGGCGCCGTGGTACGGGTCCAGCTTGGCGTACCGGCCGTTGCCGTCGGTGGCGATGGCGACGCCGAGGCCGGTCTCCTCGTCGATGCGGATCATGCCGGAGTCCTCGGGCTGGGCGAGGACGGTGTTGCCCTGCACGAAGTGGTCGTACTGCGAGGTGATCCACTTCTTCGAGGCCTGGTTGGGCGAGCCGACCAGCTTCAGGACCTGGTCCTTCAGCTCCTGTGAGGAGGCGGGCCTGGGCAGCTTGTTCGCGTCGTCCGCCTGGAGGGCGTCCTGCCACTCGGGGCGGGCGTACGGGCGCTCGTAGACCGGGCCGTCGTGGGCGACCGTGCGCGGGTCGACGTCGACGATCTTGCCGCCGTGCCAGAAGATCTCCAGGCGGTCGCCGTCGGTCACCTCACCGATGACGGTGGCGATGACGTCCCACTTGTCGCAGATCTCCAGGAAGCGGTCGACCTTCTCCGGCTCGACCACGGCGCACATGCGTTCCTGCGACTCGCTCATGAGGATCTCCTCGGGCGAGAGCGTGGAGTCGCGCAGCGGTACGTCGTCCAGGGTGACGCGCATGCCGCCGGAGCCGTTGGAGGCGAGCTCGGAGGTGGCGCAGGACAGGCCGGCCGCGCCGAGGTCCTGGATGCCGACGACCAGCTTCTCCTTGAACGCCTCCAGGGTGCACTCGATGAGGAGCTTCTCCTGGAAGGGGTCGCCGACCTGGACGGCGGGGCGCTTGGAGGGCTTGGCGTCGTCGAAGGTCTCGGAGGCGAGGATCGACGCGCCGCCGATGCCGTCGCCTCCGGTGCGGGCCCCGTACAGGATGACCTTGTTGCCGGCGCCGGAGGCCTTCGCGAGGTGGATGTCCTCGTGCCGCATGACGCCGATGGCACCGGCGTTGACCAGCGGGTTGCCCTGGTAGCAGGCGTCGAAGACGACCTCGCCGCCGATGTTGGGCAGGCCGAGGCAGTTGCCGTAGCCGCCGATGCCGGCGACCACGCCCGGCAGGACGCGCTTGGTGTCGGGGTGGTCGGCCGCGCCGAAGCGGAGCGGGTCGACGACGGCGACCGGGCGGGCGCCCATCGCGATGATGTCGCGGACGATGCCGCCCACGCCCGTGGCCGCGCCCTGGTAGGGCTCGACGTAGGAGGGGTGGTTGTGCGACTCGACCTTGAAGGTGACCGCGTAGCCCTGGCCGACGTCGACGACGCCGGCGTTCTCGCCGATGCCGACGAGGAGCGCGTCGGACTGCGGGGCCTTCTCGCCGAACTGGCGCAGGTGCACCTTCGACGACTTGTACGAGCAGTGCTCGGACCACATGACGGAGTACATGGCGAGCTCGGCGCCGGTCGGGCGGCGGCCGAGGATCTCCACCACCCGCTCGTACTCGTCCTTCTTCAGGCCGAGTTCGGCCCAGGGCAGCTCGACGTCGGGGGTCGCGGCCGCGTGCTCGACCGTGTCCAGAGGCGTCCGGCTCATACGTTGACCAGCTTCTTGAGGATCGAGGTGAAGAAGGGGAGGCCGTCGGTGCGGCCGGTGCCGATGAGCGGCTCCACGGCGTGCTCCGGGTGCGGCATCAGGCCGACGACGTTGCCGGCCGCGTTGGTGATGCCGGCGATGTCGTTGAGCGAGCCGTTGGGGTTGAAGTCGAGGTACCGGAACGCGACCCGGCCCTCGGCCTCCAGCTCGTCCAGCGTGTACCGGTCGGCCACGTAGCGGCCGTCCATGTTCTTCAGCGGGATGTGGATCTCCTGGCCGGCCGTGTAGTCGGTCGTCCAGACGGTGTCCGCGTTCTCCACCCGCAGCTTCTGGTCGCGGCAGATGAAGTGGAGGTGGTCGTTGCCGAGCATCCCGCCGGGAAGCAGGTGGGCCTCGGTGAGGATCTGGAACCCGTTGCAGATGCCGAGGACCGGCAGACCGGCCTTCGCCTGCTCGATGAGGGTCTCCATCACCGGCGAGAAGCGGGCGATGGCACCGGCGCGCAGGTAGTCGCCGTAGGAGAAGCCGCCGCACAGCACCACGGCGTCGACCTGGTGGAGGTCCTTGTCCTTGTGCCAGAGGGCGACCGGCTCGGCGCCGGCGAGCCGGATCGCGCGCTGGGTGTCCCGGTCGTCGAGGCTGCCCGGGAAAGTGACGACGCCAATACGAGCGGTCACTTCACGGCCTCCGCGACAGCGTCCTCGGACTCGACCTTGACGGTGAAGTCCTCGATGACGGTGTTGGCGAGGAAGGATTCCGCAAGATCGTGGATGCGGGCGAGCGCGGCCTCGTCGACCGGGCCCTCAACTTCCAGTTCGAATCGCTTTCCCTGACGTACGTCGGAGATGCCTTCGAAACCCAGCCGCGGCAGTGCGCGCTGCACCGCCTGGCCCTGGGGGTCGAGGATCTCCGGCTTGAGCATGACGTCGACTACGACGCGTGCCACTGGCACTCCCGGTGGTGTGGTGCTGAGCAGGTTCCTGATGGTGTCTCCAACAGGTGTCTTCAGACTACCCGCACAAAATTTCTACGCGAGTAGAGTTGTAGGAATCTACGTGAGGGTCATCACGATCAGGTCTCGGGAGCCCACTCCGGCGAAAAGTTCAGGGAAAGATCCTGGATTGGCGGACGAGGGGTATTGCGCCCGGACACGCGGGGAGATTTAGTCGGGCTTCCCAATGCATTGCCGGCACTGTACAAATGAATTGGCAATAGCCGATACTCGGCACGCCATCGCAGATGAGCTGTATGCCGTGCCACACGAAGGGACCGATATTCGTGGCGCAGAAGGTCGTGGTCACTCTCTTTGACGACATCGACGGCTCGGAAGCGGCGGAAACGATCGCCTTCGGACTCGACGGCAAGTCGTACGAGATCGACCTGAATGAAACCAATGCCGAGAAACTGCGTAAGGCGCTCGCGCCGTACGTGGAGGCCGGCCGCAAGCGGTCCAGGTCCGGCAGGGCGTACCAGCAGACGGAGGTCGCCCCCGACCCGGCGGCCGTCCGCGCCTGGGCCCAGGCGAACAAGATGGACGTACCCGCCCGCGGCCGGATCCCCAAGAAGGTCTACGAGGCGTTCGCCGAGGCGCAGTGAGCCGTTCCCCGGCAGGTTCCCGGGGCCCGTCAGCGGCCCCCGGGGACAACCGACTTGCGCTACCCCCCACATGGTCGGCTAATGTCTGGAGCACGCCGCCGGGCAGGGCCGAAAAGCCCAGCTCACGGAGGCCATGCGGGTGTAGTTCAGTAGCAGAACATCCCCCTTCCAGGGGGAAGGCGCAGTGTGCGATTCCTGTCACCCGCTCTGCATCGCCGTCCCGACCACCTCGGTGGATCAGGTAGGCTGGTGCTCGCGCCGGTCGGTGAGAGCCGATCGGAGGCAATGCGGACGTAGCTCAGTTGGTAGAGCGCAACCTTGCCAAGGTTGAGGTCGCGAGTTCGAGCCTCGTCGTCCGCTCGGGAATGAGACCCCGGTCCTCTGGACCGGGGTCTTTTCGTGTGCCACCGGCTCCTCCTCCGTCTCTTTTTTCCTCCGCGCCTTCTGACATTTGTCATGCGGAGTGATGACGTCGCGCACTGCCGCCCGCGCCCGACGGCCGCGACGCTGACGTCATGGACATCGGGGAAGCAGCCAGGACAGCCGGGCCGGCCGGGGAAACCGGGGGCGGGGCAGAGCATGTGATCGAGGTCACCGACCTCCGTCGGGTGTACGGGGGCCGGTTCGAGGCGGTGCGCGGGATCTCCTTCCACGTCGACCGGGGAGAGATCTTCGCGCTGCTGGGCACCAACGGCGCCGGGAAGACGTCGACGGTCGAACTGCTGGAAGGGCTCGAACGGCCCGACGGCGGGCGGGTCAGGGTCCTCGGCCACGACCCGCACGCCGAGCGCGCCGCCGTACGGCCACGGACGGGGGTGATGCTCCAGGAGGGCGGCTTCCCCTCCGAGCTGACCGTGGCGGAGACCGCGCGGATGTGGGCCGGGTGCGTGAGCGGGGCCCGCCCGGTCGCGGAGGCGCTCGCCCTGGTCGGACTGCCCGGCAAGGCCCGGGTACGGGTCAAACAGCTCTCCGGGGGCGAACGGCGGCGGCTCGACCTGGCGCTGGCGCTGCTCGGGGAACCGGAGGTGCTGTTCCTCGACGAACCGACGACCGGCCTGGACGCCGAGGGACGCCAGGACACCTGGGACCTGGTCAGAACCCTGCGCGACGCCGGGACGACGGTGCTGCTGACCACGCACTACCTGGAGGAGGCGGAAGGACTCGCCGACCGGCTGGCCATCCTGCACGCCGGGCGCGTCGCGGCCGCCGGGACGCCCGCCGAGGTGACCGCCGCACAGCCGTCCCGGATCTCCTTCCGCCTGCCCGAGGGGTACTTCGCCGGCGATCTGCCGCCGCTGGCCGAACTGGGGGTGTGCGGCCACGAGACGGACGGACGCCTCGTGCGGCTGCGGACCCGTCAGGTGCAGCGGGCGGCCACCGGGCTGCTGGTGTGGGCCGAGCGGACCGGCGTCGAACTGCGGGAGCTGGACGTGCGGTCCGCGTCGCTGGAGGAGGCGTTCCTCGGCATCGCACGCGCCGCCGGGGCCGAGGACGGGGAGGTCGCGGCATGAGCGGCGCCACGGCCGACGGGGGTCCGGTGACGAGGGGATCCAGGAGCAGCGCGGTGGGCGCGGGCAGGGGTGCGGGGACCACGCCGGTGCGCCGGATGGCCGCCCTCGCGCGGGCCGAGCTGGTGCTGCTCGGGCGGAGCCGGGCCACCCTCGTGACCGCCGTACTGCTGCCGCTCGCACTGCCGTTCAGCCTGCGGTCGGTGGTCGACGAGATGGACGTCGGCGAGGCCGGCCTCACCGTCGGGCTGGTGCTGCTGCCCGCCTCGATCGGGTTCTCGCTGCTGTTCGGCGTGTACGGGGCACTGACCGGGATCTACACCGCCCGGCGCGAGGAACTCGTGCTGAAGCGGCTGCGCACCGGGGAACTGCGGGATGCGGAGGTGCTCGCGGGTTCCGCGCTGCCGGTGCTCGCCACCGGGCTCGTGCAGTGCCTGGTGCTGGCCGCGGCCTGTACGGCCTTCCTCGACGTGCCCGCCCCCGAGCCCCCCCATCTGGCGGTGCTGGGGGTGCTAGTGGGGGTTGTGATGTGCGCGGCGCTGGCGGCGGTCACGGCGGGTCTGACCCGGACCGTGGAGAGCGCGCAGGTCACGACGATGCCGTTCGTGCTGGTGTCGATGGTCGCCTCCGGGGTGACCATACCGCTCGAACTGCTGCCCGACCGGGTCGCCTCCGGGTGCGGACTGCTGCCGCTGAGCCCGGTCGTCACCCTCGTCCGCGGCGGCTGGACCGGCGACCTCTCGGCGTCCGGAACGCTGGCCGCCCTGGCCACCGCGCTGGCCTGGACGGTGGTGGCGGTGTTTGCTGTACGGCGGTGGTTCCGGTGGGAGCCGCGGCGCTGAGCGGCCGACCGGCCATCCGTATGGACGGCCATCCGTATGGGCGGCCATCCGTCTGGGCTGACGGCTGGAGGGCCGGACGGCCAGACGGCAGGACGGCAGGGCCGGGGGTCCGGGGCACCGGGAGGGGACCGGGCGCGCCGGGGCCTCGGTCCTCCGGGGTGGTCTCGCGGGCGGCGGCCGGAGCGGTGCGACGGTGACGCTGCGGAGACCGCGGAGAACCACGGGGGGACGGCGGGGAACGGCGGGGAACGGCAGAGGACAGCGGAGAACGGGGGAGGTCGTGCCGGTGCGCGGGACGGGGGGCTGGTGGCGGCGGAAGAGCACGCCCGCGAAGGTGGAGACGTACACGCGGTGGTCGTACCTCGTCTTCCCCGCGATCGAGGTCGGGACCTTCGGTCCGCCGGTCCTCGGCGGGGTCGGCGCACCGGCGGGCGGCTGGCTGTTCGTCCTGTTGCTCGCCCACGCGGTGCTCGCCACGGTGACCGCCCTGCGGGCGCTGGACTGGGTACGCGGGCGCCGCGAGCAGCCGGTGCGCCTGATGTGCGCGCTGGCCGCCGTCACCGGCGCGCCGGCCCTGCTGGCGCTCGCCGTCACCGACGGGCGGGACGAGCACACGGACGCGGTCTCCGCACTCGGCGGGATATTCGTGGGGGTGCTCGTCTTCGGCGCCGGCACGATCGCGCTCGGCATCCGGCGGCGCAGCCGGGTGCTGTACCTGGTCGCCGGGTTCGGCGCGGGGGCCGCCGCCCTGGCGCCGGCGTTCGGCGCCGCCGGGACGGAGGTGCTGGCCACGTCGCTCGCGGTGCTCCTCGGTTCCGGCTTCCTCGCCTTCACGTCGGTCTTCTCCGTCTGGCTCCTCAACGCCGTCTACGAACTCGACGAGGCCCGCGAGACCCGCACCCGGCTCGCCGTCGCGGAGGAACGGCTGAGGTTCGGGCGGGACCTGCACGACGTGCTGGGGCGCAACCTGGCGGTCATCGCCCTGAAGAGCGAGCTGGCGGTCCAACTGGCCCGGCGGGACCGGCCGGAGGCGGTCGAGCAGATGATCGAGGTGCAGCGGATCGCGCAGGAGTCGCAGCGCGAGGTGCGCGACGTCGTACGGGGCTACCGGGAGGCCGATCTGGGCGTGGAACTCACCGGCGCGCACGGCGTGTTGACGGCCGCCGGGATCGAGTGCGAGGTGCGGGCCCCGGCCGGGGCGGCCGACCGGCTGCCCGCCGGGGTGCAGTCGGCGCTCGGGTGGGTGGTGCGGGAGGCGACCACGAACGTGCTGCGGCACGGGGACGCCACACGGTGTTCTGTGAGACTGCGGGTGACGGAGGGACATGTGGTGCTGACGGTGGAGAACGACGGGGTGGAGCCCGTCGGCGGTGGAGCGGGGTCCGTCGGCGGTGGCGCGGAGTCGGTCCGTGGTGGAGCGGGGTCCGTCGGCGGCGGCGCGGAGTCGGTCCGTGGTGGAGCGGGGTCCGTCGGCGGCGGCGCGGATTCCTCCGGGGGCGCGGGGGGTGCGGTGGGAGGCGGCCGGGGTGGGTCGGGGCTCGCCGGGCTGCGGGAGCGGCTCGCGGAGGTGGGCGGCACGCTGGAGGCCGGGTTCGCCGGCGCCGGGCGGTTCCGGGTGGTGGCCGAGGTGCCCCTGCGGGAGACGGCCGCGGTACGGGAGGTCACCGCGTGACCGTGCGGGTGCTGCTCGCCGACGACGAGCATCTGATCCGGGGCGCGCTGGCCGCGCTGCTCTCGCTGGAGGACGACCTGGTGATCGTCGCCGAGGCGGCCACCGGCCCGGAGGCGCTGGCCATGGCGCGGGCGCACGCGCCGGACGTGGCCGTCCTGGACCTCCAGATGCCCGGCGCGGACGGTGTGAAGGTCGCCACATCGCTGCGGGCGGAACTGCCCGCGTGCCAGACGCTGATCGTCACCAGCCACGGCCGGCCGGGGCATCTGAAGCGGGCGCTCGCGGCGGGTGTGCGCGGGTTCGTCCCGAAGACGGTGAGCGCGCAGCGGCTCGCCGAGATCATCCGGACCGTGCACGCCGGGAACCGGTACGTCGACCCCGAGTTGGCCGCCGACGCCATCGCCGCCGGGGACTCGCCGCTGACCTCGCGCGAGGCCGAGGTGCTGGAACTCGCCGCCGACGGGGCGCCCGTCGCGGAGATCGCCGAGCGGGCCGCGCTGTCGCCGGGAACCGTGCGGAACTACCTCTCGTCGGCCGTCTCCAAACTCGGGGCGGAGAACCGGCATGCGGCGGTGCGGCTCGCACGCGAGCGGGGTTGGGTATAGTTGCTCTCGCGCCACGGCGCAACGCGGACGTAGCTCAGTTGGTAGAGCGCAACCTTGCCAAGGTTGAGGTCGCGAGTTCGAGCCTCGTCGTCCGCTCGCGGAGAAAAGCCCCCCGGCTTCTGTCGGGGGGCTTTTTCGCGCCTTCGCACCTTCTCGCGGCCTCGTTCTTTCGCGCCTTCTTCGCGCTCTTCGGCGCCTGCTCCGTGGGGCGGGACGGGGAGGGGGCGAGGGCGTGACCCGGATCGGGGCCACGCCCTGGTCGGCCCTACGACCAGCTCGTGCCGGTGAGGCGTTCGTACGCCTCCACGTACTTCGCGCGCGTGGCGTCCACGATCTCCTGGGGCAGCTCCGGCGGCGGCTGCTCGCTCGCCCGGTCCCAGCCCGAGGCGGACGAGGTCAGCCAGTCGCGCACGAACTGCTTGTCGTACGACGGCTGCGCGCGGCCCGGCTGCCACTGGTCGGCCGGCCAGAAGCGGGAGGAGTCCGGGGTGAGGACCTCGTCGGCGATGACGAGGGTGTCTCCCTCGTGGCCGAACTCGAACTTGGTGTCGGCGAGGACGATGCCCCGGTCGCGGGCGATGGCGCGGGCCCGGCCGTAGACGGCGAGGGTCGCCTGGCGCAGCTGGGCGGCGGTGTCGGCGCCGACCTGGCGGGCGACCTCCTCGTAGGAGACGTTCTCGTCGTGCTCGCCGACCGCGGCCTTGGTGGCCGGGGTGAAGATCGGAGCGGGGAGTTCGCTGCCGTCGACCAGGCCCTCGGGCAGGGCCAGGCCGCACACCGTACGGGACTCCTTGTACTCGGCGAGGCCCGAGCCGGTGAGGTAGCCGCGGGCCACGCACTCCACCGGGACCATCCGCAGCGACTTGCAGACCAGGGTGCGGCCGGCCCAGTCGGCGGGGGCACCGGCCGGGAGCTCGGTGCTGAGGACGTGGTTGGGGACCAGGTCGGCCAGCTGGTCGAACCACCACAGGGAGAGCTGGGTGAGGATGCGGCCCTTGTCGGGGATCTCGGTCGGCAGCACCCAGTCGAAGGCGGACGTACGGTCGCTGGCGACCATCACGAGGTCGCCCGCCTCGTTGCGGTACAGCTCACGCACCTTGCCGGTGTGGAGGTGCACCAGGCCCGGCACCTGAAGGGGCTCGGGCTTTTCTACGAATCCGGACACGGTTCCTCCCCGTGGTTCTGTCCAATGACTTGATTCTCCCTTAGACCGGGATCGATCAGGACAGAGGGTCGGGTGGTCGGGGCGGGGGTTCAGTCGCGCTTGCAGATGCGGTCCAGGAGGTTCGCGGTGGCGCGCTGGACGCGGGGGTCCACATGGCCGGGGCGGTCCAGGGCCGGCGACCAGGCGAAGGTGCCGGAGGCGAAGACCAGGGCGCCCGAGCGGGCCCGGTACAGGGAGGTCTCCTGGTGGCGCAGGACGCCCGCCGTGTCGGTGTACGGCGAGTGGGCGAGGAGGGTGCGCTCCTCGTGGTCCGGGAGCGGGGTGCGGGGGAAGTAGCGGTCGGCCTCGCCGGCGACCAGGCCCTGGATCCCCTCGCCCTCGTGGGTGCCGGTCGCCTCCCACAGCCAGTGGCCGGCGTTGCGGACGATCAGCGGGCGGGGTTCCGGGACCCGGCCCGCGTACTGGATGCCGAGCAACTGCTGCTCGGCCCGGTCGATCTCGCGCCACAGGACGGAGCGGCCGGGGCCCTTGCGCTTGCGGCAGGTGAGCAGGCGGCCGGGGACACCCGACGGGGACGGGCCCAGCTCCACCTGCCAGTACAGGGTGTTGGCGGAGAGGAAGACCAGCGAGGTGCCGCTGTCGCGGGCGCGTTCCACGGTGCGGCGCATGGTCTGCGACCAGTACTCGTCGTGGCCCGGGAAGATCAGGCCGCGGTAGCGGGTGGCGTCGATGTGGCCGACGTGCAGGTCGCGGGCGTCGGCGTAGGCGAGGTCGTAGCCGTAGCGTTCGGCCCAGCGGATGACGTCGTAGGCGTGGCCGACGTGGAGCGGGAGGCCCGCGCCGGCGTAGGGGCGGTCGAAGGAGACGGTCGTGGCGGCGTCCGCCTCGCCCAGCAGGCGGCCCTGCTCGTCCCAGGCGTGGTAGAGGCTGGCGCCGGTGCGGCCGTCCTCCGGGTAGAGGTTGTACGCCTGCCAGGTGATGTCGGGGAGCAGCAGGAGCAGGTCGGCGGGGCGGCTGTCGCGGACGGTGAAGGGGATGTGGGAACGGTGGCCGTCGGCGGTGGTGAGGACGGCGACGTATGCCCCGATGTTCCAGTACGACGGGACCTGTAGCCGCCAGGAGAGCCACCAGTGGTGGCAGGAGACCGTGCGGTCGGCGGTCAGCGGCGGGGGCTGGACGATGCCGGACAGCCGCGGGCTGGTGGTGATCTTCGCCGCGCCGTCGCCGTCGTAGTGGCCGATGCGGTAGATGTCGACGGCGAATTCCTGGGGCGGGTCGACGGTGACGTGGAAGTCGAGGGCGTCACCGGGGGCGACCGCGCCGGTCGAGACGAAACCCTTGATCTGGCGGCGTACGTCGTCGGCGGAGCGCGGGCCGCCGGAGGCGCGGGGGGACGGGATGCGGGGAGCGGCGTCCCGGGCGTGGCCCGGGGCGGGGGCCGGGTCGACGTACCAGGGGACGACCTGGCCGGTGTCGTCGAAGTAGGTCTCGCTGCCGCGCAGCCAGGGGAGGGGGCCCTGTCCGAACGGGTCCGTCACGGCGTGCGCCAGCGCTCCCGACTCCCACCGACGGATGTGGTCCTGTCCCATGGTGCTCCCCTCCCTTTGGCCCCCGTGGTGGTCGTGGCAGGTGGTGGTCGTGGCAGGTGGTGGTGCGGCGGTCCGCCTTGGTGGCGGGGTGGCACGCCGTGGCGGCGGGGTGGTGGCCCGCGTGACGGCGTGGTGCCGGTGTCGGTGGCTGTTGCCCGATGGTTGACGCGGTTGTCCGTTTGTCCTATGTCGCGTGCCCATGCCATGGGCTCGTTCGGTCCCAGCACATCACATAACGCGCTCAGACAGTCACTATTCGGCGGGAATCGGCTGGAAGTGGAATGTACCGCTCCGTCAGTGGTCCCGGGCGGTGCGGGGTGGAGCCGCCGTGGCGCCCGGGTGGCGTCGGGCTGCGTCAGCCGAGGCGTACCGGCTTCTCCGGGCGTATCCCCAGCTCCACCAGCCAGCTGCGCAGCGGGGCCGCGTCGCCTTCCTCCACCAGGCTGAGCACGCGGGGGGCCAGATCGGTCACGCGTTCGCCGTCGACCAGCAGGGACGGGCCGTCCAGCCAGTCCAGGCCCGGGGTGGCCCCCACCGTGTCCATCGCGGCGCAGCAGACCATCGCGGTGACGTGGTCGGTGAGGAGCTCGCGGTCGGTGCGCGGGGGCTGGAGGGGGAAGAGCGGCAGCGTGCCGCCGTCCCAGAGGGCGGCCGGGTCGGGGCCCGGTCCGGGCGCGGGGAGTCCCAGGGCGGCCGCGGACGGCTCGGTGTCGGTCTCCTCCCGGGCCAGCTCGGCGCCGAGGCGGGCGGCGAGGGCTGCGCTGCGGGGGTTGGGGGCGGGCAGGCTCTCGTCGTCCTCGCCGGCCGCGGAGACGGCCGCGGAGACGGGCGCGGCGGCGGGTGCGGCGGCGGGCAGGGGGGTGCCGGGCGCGATGGCGGGCGTGGAGGTGGCGGGCGTGGCGGCGGACGCGGGGGTGCCGGGCGGGACAGCGGGCGCGGGGGTCGGGTGTGGGGCCGCGGTGTCCCCCGGGCCGGGGAGCGCGTGTTCCGCGCCCGTCAGGTGGTCCAGGACCCGGGCCAGCGTGGGGCCGTCGGAGGAAGCCCCCGTCAGCCGGTCGGGGACGCGGCGGACGCCCAGGGCGTCCAGGACGCGGTGCAGACGGGCCGCGTCGGTGCGCCACTTGCGGTCCACGACCTCGTCCGGATAGTCCTGCCAGCCCACCGGGGACCAGTCCGGACCGGGTTCCGCCGGGCCGCCGTGGAAGAGACGGGCGGCCAGCAGGGACGCGGCCTCGTCGACCGCGCCGGGCTCCTCCAGCAGGTCGCAGGCGGGACGCTCCCCGAGCCGGGAGGCGAAGCCCTCGGCGAGGCGGTCCCGCCGGGACAGTTCGGTCAGGGCGGCGACGACGCCCGCGTCCAACCGGGACGGCCACCGGCCCATCCGCCAGGCGGGCAGCGCCACCCGGGTGAGGAGCCGGTCCCAGCCCGCGTACGCCAGCCCCACCTGTTCCTGCGCGACGATCCGCAGGCCGTAGTCCACGGTCTGCGCGCGCTCGGCCGCCGCCGCGGCCACCCCCCGCTCCATCTCCGCCGCGTGGACCTGACAGCCGCGCAGCAGCAGCCGCGCGACCCGGCCGACGCCCGCGCAGACCAGGCGTACGCCGGGACAGCGGCCGCCGCGGTCCGAGGAGACGGCCACCGCGGCGTCCAGCCCCCGCACGAAGCGCCGGGCGGCCGCTATGTCGGGGTGCGCCGAGGGTCCCGTGCCGGCGACGACCGGGGCGAGGACGGCCCGCAGCTCGGCCACCCGCATCCACCACAGGAAGGGCGAGCCGATGACGAGGACGGGCGCGGTCGGTGTACGGCGGTGAAGGTTCCGGCCCGGCCCGGCTATCTCGTCCGGGTCGCGCGGCGCGGGCGGGCCGTGGGCCGGGTGGGTCCGGTCCTCCAGCCAGCTGTCGCAGTCCGGGGTGAGCGCTATGGCCGACGGCGCGGGGACGTCGAGCCGCTCGGCGAGGTCGCGCACCAGCCGGTACAGGTCGGGAGCCGCGCTCTCGGCGATCGCGACCGTGGGGCTGACGGCGGGGCGGGCCCGCGCGACGACCAGGGCGACGACACCGGCGGCGGTCAGCACGACGAGCGCGAGCGCGGACACGACCCCGCGGGCGACGTCCCAGCCGGGGCCCACCAGGTGCCCGGAGGAGGCACCGGCCAGCAGGATCGCGGCGGCCGCCGCCGGCAGCAGCGCCACCGCCAGCGCCCAGCCGCGGATGCGCAGTACGGCCAGCGCCCGGGCCCTGGCGGCCTGCGCGCCCGCTTCCCTTCCCATACCGGTCACGGCCGGACCTCACCCCCTCCCCTCGATCCCGGCTGTCCTGTCCGGCCCAGCCCGCTGCGTTTCGCTCACTCCCCCACTGTGGCACCCGCGACCGACATCGCAATGCCGATGGGCCAAGTGCCGGAGAGCTTGCGCCGCACCCTAGTTGGCCCTCCGGCCCCCGTCAGCCGGATACGGCAGCGCTCACTCGATGGAATGGCTTTGGGGAAAGGTGTATGACGGAGGGCAACGAAAAGGCCCCGGATTCCAGAGGTGTTCACCTGCTGGAACCGGGGCCCGAAAGTGCCTGCTGGCCGGCCTGTTACGCCTTCGCCGCCGCCTCCGCCGCGGCCTTCGCCGCGATGTCGGTGCGGTGCTGGGAGCCGTCGAGACCGATCCGCGCGACCGACCGGTACGCCCGCTCGCGGGCCTGGGTGAGGTCCTCGCCCGTGGCGGTGACGGACAGGACCCGGCCGCCCGCGCTCACCACGGCGTCGCCGTCGCGCCGCGTGCCGGCGTGCAGCACGTAGGCGTACGGGGCGTCCTCGGCGGCGACCTCGGCGAGGCCGGTGATCGGGTCACCGGTGCGCGGGGTGCCGGGGTAGTTGTGGGAGGCGACGACCACCGTGACGGCCGCCTCCTCGCTCCAGCGCAGCGGCGCGAGGTCGCCGAGGGTACCGGTGGCGGCGGCCATGAGGACGCCGGCGAGCGGGGTCTTCAGCCGGGCCAGGACGACCTGGGTCTCGGGGTCGCCGAACCGGGCGTTGAACTCGATCACCCGCACACCGCGGCTGGTGATCGCGAGGCCGGCGTAGAGCAGGCCGGAGAAGGGGGTGCCGCGGCGCCGCATCTCGTCGACGGTCGGCTGGAGCACGGTCCGCCTGACCTCGTCGACCAGCGCCGGGTCGGCCCAGGGCAGCGGGGAGTACGCGCCCATGCCGCCGGTGTTGGGGCCCTCGTCGCCGTCGAGCGCGCGCTTGAAGTCCTGGGCGGGCTGGAGCGGGACGACCGTGTCGCCGTCGGTGATCGCGAAGAGGGAGACCTCCGGGCCGTCGAGGAACTCCTCGATGACGACCCGCTCGCATCCCGCCGCGTGCGCCTTCGCGGCCTCGAGGTCGTCGGTCACCACGACGCCCTTGCCGGCGGCCAGGCCGTCGTCCTTGACGACGTACGGGGCGCCGAAGGCGTCGAGGGCCTCGGCCACCTCGTCGGGCGTGGTGCAGACGTAGGACCGGGCGGTCGGCACGCCGGCCGCGGCCATCACGTCCTTGGCGAACGCCTTGGAGCCCTCCAGCTGAGCGGCCTCCCCGGAGGGACCGAAGACCGGGATGCCCGCCGCGCGCACGGCGTCGGCGACCCCGGCGACGAGCGGGGCCTCGGGACCCACTACCACGAGGTCGGCGCCGAGCTCGGTGGCGAGCTCGGACACGGCCTTGCCGTCCAGGGCGTCGACCTGGTGCAGCTCGGCGACCTCGGCGATGCCGGCGTTGCCGGGGGCGCAGTGCAGCGCGGTGACGGCGGGGTCGAGGGACAGTGAGCGGCACAGGGCGTGTTCGCGGGCGCCGCTGCCGATGACGAGGACGTTCACGGGGCCAGCCTAACGGGCGTCGGGGGGAGCGGTTTGTGCGGGCTTCTGAAGGGAGCGGGGCGGATCCTTCGTAGGTTCCTCCGAGGGGAGGCGCGTCGGCGGCGCTCGGCGGGCGGGCGGTTGCTTGGCGCCGGTCCGCTGGCGCTCGGTGGGCGGGCGGTTCGGTGTCGCCGGTGCGCTGGCGCTCGGTGGGCGGGTGGTTCCCGTGCCACCGGCCCGCTGGCGCTCGGCGGGCGGGCGGTTCCCGTGCCGGCGGCCCGCTGGCGCTCGGCGTACGGCCGGTTCCGTGGCGCCGGCCGTGCCGTGGTGGCGTCCCGCTTCTCGGCCCTTCCGTTCCGTCCCTCCACGTGACGCCACGCTTGACGTCACGCCGGGCGGTCCGGTGCTGCCGTCCCGCCGGGTGCGTTGTCCGGGCGGGTGTGCCGTGAGGCCGGGGGCGCTGTCCCGGCGGATCGGGCTGCCCCGGCGGGTGTGCGGGCCCGCTACTCGTTCGTGAACTCCTCCACGACCGTCGCTCCCAGCTCCCGCACGATCAGTTCGTGGCCGGAGAGGGCGGACTCGTTGAGGTCGGGGTCGTCGTCCTCGGGGATGTCGTCCTCGAGGGCCACGGGCTCCGGGGCGGACGAGGGCTGCGGGCGGGGTGCCGCAGGGGCGGGGGCCGCCGGGGTCGCGGACCGGGCCGGGGCGGTGCTCAGGCCGGTGGACGCGGCCGGGGAGGCGGACTGGGGAGCGCCGCCGCCACCGCCGTAGCCACCCGATGAGCCGTAGCCGCCGGGCGTGCCCTGACCGCCGCCCGGGGCGCCGCCACCGCCGCCGAAGGCGGAGGGGCCGCCGGAGCCGGAGAAGCCGCCGGGACCACCGGGACCGGACGGGCCACCGGCACCGCCGTAGCCGCCGAGACCGCCGGCCGGAGAGGCAGGTCCTCCGTAGCCGCCTGAACCGCCTGAGCCGCCTGCGGTCTCGACGATCGCCTCGATCTTCCATTGGACGTTGAACTGCTCGCCCAGGGCCTGGCGCAGCACGTCCTCGCTGCCGCTGCTCGCGAAGTTGTCGCGGGCGCCCGCGCTGGCGAAGCCGAGCTGGAGTGTGGTGCCGTCGAAGCCGGTGATCTGGGCGTTCTGGCTGAGGAGGATCCAGGTGAAGCGGCGGCGGTTCTTGACCGCCTCCAGGATGTTCGGCCAGAGCGTGCGGGGGTCGAGGCCACCCGCCGGGGGCGTGTAGGCAGCGGGCGCGGGGCCGGCCGGGGTCGCGGTGGCCGGGGAGCCGGCGGGCGGGGCCGCGGGGGGCGCAGAAGGACGGACTCCACCGCCCGCGGGAGCGGCCGTGGGCCAGCCGCCGGGGCGGCGTCCGCCGCCTGCGGGAGCGGCCGTGGGCCAGGCACCCGGGGCGGGGGCCGAGGGGGCCGGAGCGGGAGCGGGTGCCGGGGCGGCGGCAGGGGCGGAAGGGGGAGCGGAGACGGGTGCGGGTGCGGGTGCGGGTGCGGCGGCCGGTGCCGCGGGCTGGGGCGCGGACGGAACGGGAGGCGGGGTGGTGGCCTGGGGCTGGGGCTGAGGCTGGGACTGCGGCTGGGACTGCGGCTGGGCTCCTGGACCGCGTACCGCCGCGCGGGCGGCCGCCGCGCCGCCACCCGGCGGGATCGGTGCGGCGGCGGGGACCCCGGCCGCTCCCCCGTGCCCCTCGGGACCGGGCACGTACCCCATGGCCGGCATCCCGGTGGCGCCGCTCGCGGAGAAGTTCACCCCGCGCTCGATGCGGTCGAGGCGGGCCATGACGGACCGCTCGTCGCCGTAGGCGGCGGGCAGCAGGACGCGCGCGCAGATCAGCTCGAGCTGGAGGCGGGGCGAGGTCGCCCCGCGCATCTCGGTGAGGCCCTCGTTGACGAGGTCGGCGGCGCGGCTGAGTTCGGCGGCGCCGAAGACGCCGGCCTGGGCCTGCATCCGCTCGATGACATCGGCGGGGGCGTCGATGAGGCCCTTCTCCGCCGCGTCCGGGACGGCGGCGAGGATCACCAGGTCCCGCAACCGCTCCAGGAGGTCGGTGACGAAGCGCCGTGGGTCGTTGCCGCCCTCGATGACACGGTCCACGACCTCGAAGGCGGCGGCCCCGTCGCCCGTGGCGAAGGCCTCGACGACGGAGTCGAGCAGCGAGCCGTCCGTGTACCCGAGCAGCGAGGTGGCCATGGCGTACGTCACACCGTCGGCGCCCGCGCCGGCGAGCAGCTGGTCCATGACGGACATGGAGTCACGCACGGACCCCGCGCCCGCGCGCACGACGAGCGGCAGCACCCCGTCCTCGACGGGGATGTCCTCCTTCTGGCACACCTCGCCGAGGTACTCCCGCAGGGTGCCCGGGGGGACCAGGCGGAAGGGGTAGTGGTGGGTCCGCGAACGGATCGTCCCGATGACCTTCTCGGGTTCGGTGGTGGCGAAGATGAACTTCAGGTGCTCCGGCGGCTCCTCGACGACCTTGAGCAGCGCGTTGAAGCCGGCCGACGTGACCATGTGGGCCTCGTCGATGATGTAGATCTTGTAGCGACTGCCCGCGGGCCCGAAGAAGGCCTTCTCCCGCAGGTCACGGGCGTCGTCCACACCGCCGTGCGAGGCGGCGTCGATCTCGATGACGTCGATGGACCCCGGTCCGTTCCGCGCTAGGTCCCGGCACGACTGGCACTCCCCGCAGGGAGTCGGCGTGGGCCCCTGCTCGCAGTTCAGGCACCGGGCCAGGATGCGCGCGCTGGTCGTCTTGCCACATCCGCGCGGCCCGCTGAACAGGTACGCGTGATTGACCCGGTTGTTCCGCAGCGCCTGCTGCAGCGGGTCGGTGACATGCTCCTGCCCGATGACCTCGGCGAAGGACTCCGGGCGGTAGCGGCGGTACAACGCGAGAGACGACACGCCTACGAGGTTATAGGCGCCCACCGACAACCGGACTCGCCCGAGCTCCATGGCCTCAGCACGGCTCGCCGGGGACACCACCCACCCAGTGGAAGCTCACAGCGGACGCGAAAGTCCGGGAGAACCTGGGACAACCCGGGGAAAGCAAGCGCCCCCCACGCACCCGCCAGAGCCGACCTACCCTTGCTGCCTTCCGGCCCTGGGGGAGTTCAGTCAGATAGCGCCGCGTGAGGGGCTGCGCCAAGGCTACCTGATGTCAGGGGCGGGGAACGAGTTCGCGAGCACTCCTCTCGGTCATGTAATGTTCCCACCGGAGGATTCGCCTAGAGGCCTAGGGCGCACGCTTGGAAAGCGTGTTGGGGGCAACCCCTCACGAGTTCGAATCTCGTATCCTCCGCCTTTGCCCACCAGGGCAAACGAAGGACCCGACCGCTGAGCGGTCGGGTCCTTCGTCGTTGGAGGGTTGCAGTTTGGGTTGCAGTTGCCGCGATCAGGCGGCAGGCGACTCGTCGCGCTCGTCCCAGAGGAGGCCGCCGATCTTGTCGGCGGTGTCCTTCAGCACCCGAGCCGTCAGGTGCTGGTACCGCCGGCGCATGCGGGCGGACTGGCCGGGCTCCCATCCCATGATCACGTCCACGACGGTGTCCGGAACCCCGAGGATGAGCAGCACGGTTCCTGCGGTGTGACGAGCGTCATGGAGTCGGCCGTCACGGATGCCTGCCGCCTTGAGCAGGGCCTTCCACTGATGGTGATCAGTGTTCGGGCTGAGCGGCTCGCCCGTGGGTGTGGTGAAGACGTAGCCCTTCTCCACCCAGAGGTCGGCGGCGGCCTGCCGCTCCCGCTCCTGCTCCGACCGGTGCCGCGCGAGCAGGTCGAGCAACGGCTTGGGAACCCCGATGGACCGCCGCCCCGCACGGGACTTGGTGTCCTTTGTCTCCCGCCGCGTGTTGATCTTCTGCGGGCAGTAGCCAGGCTTGCGTCCGCAGCGGTCGCCGCAGCCGTGCTGGTAGCGCGGCCGGAGTCGGCCACGGCGGACGATGAGCACGCCGAGGTCGAAATCGATGTCGGTCCACTTCAGGCCGAGCACCTCGCCCTGCCGCAGCCCGAGCGCCAAGGCGATGACCCACCGCGCCGCATGCCGCTGCCGGTTGGCCTCGTCCAGGAGCCGTTGCACCTCCTCGACGGTGTACGGCTCGACCTCCTCCTCTTCCAGGCGCGGGGCCTTGGCGATGGAGACCGGGTTCAGGGTGAGGTGGCGTCGCCGTACCGCCTCGTTGAGGGCGGCGCGTACGGTCCGGTGGACCTGGTGCGCGGTTCCGGCCGAGCTGCCGTTGTCCTGCATCCGCTTGTAGAAGCGCTCCAGGTGTTCGGGCTCCAGCTTCTCCAGCCTGTGTGCGCCGAGGCCGGGTATGAGGTGGTGGTAGACCGCCACGCGGTAGCCGTCGATGGTGTTCTCGGAGACGTGCAGCGCGGCGATGTTCTCGACCCAGTGGGTCAGCCATGCCGCGAGGGTCCAGGTCTGTCCGGCCTTGCGGACGTTGCCGGCGTCGCGCTGCTTCTCCAGGTCGCGAACGGCCTTGGTCGCGTCGGCACGGGTCTTGCGCTTGATGTGGCGGCGGTCGGGCTTGCCGTCGTCCTTGACGCCGACGGTGACGTAGCCGTGCCACTTCCCGTCCTTGCCGAGGTAGATCGAAGAAGCGCCGTTGGGCTGTCGGGACTTTGCCATGCCAGCCCCCTCAAGCCGCGAGGGCGACGGTCGACGCCGAAGCCTGCGTACGGGCGGCGAGGTAGCTGTCGAGCGCCTGAACGGGGACGCGACGAAGTCGGCCGATCTGGACGGACTGCACCTCACCGGAGGCGACGAGCGCGTACATCGTGGTGCGGCCCACACCGAGACGGCGGGCCGCCTCCTCCACCGTGAGGGCGACTCGCGTGGAGTCCTGCTGAGGCGCGGTGTGCTCCTGCACGGCGTCGAGAAGCTCCTGCTGAGTGACGCCGAGCAGGTCGGCGAAACGGGCAAGCAAAGAAGACATGAAGGGATGCCTTTCGGCGGTCGCGGGGCAACGCGACCGCTGGGGTGACTGCATGGGATGGGCGGTGAAATGGCCCGACGTCCGTCCCTCGGCGTTCGTAGCACCGAGGGGCGGCGGGCGGACGGCTATTCGGCCGAAGGGCCGGCGTCCTCGCGGAACGGGTCTCCGGGCGAGTTCGGAGCCGGGTACCAGACGAGTTCTGCCGACTGCTCCTGGGCGTCGACGCCAAGGCGTTCGGCGACCTCGTCGTATGTGCGCTCGGCCTCATCGAGCCGGGCCTTGGCAGCGTCAGCCAGATCCTGCGCGACTCTCCACTCCTGCTCGGCGGCCTGGATGGCGAAGGACGCTTCCTGGAGTTCGTAGTTCGGATCGTCGGGGCCAGCCACAGGCACGGTCATGAAGTGTTCTGCCGGAACGCTCAGCACCTTGGCCAGGCCGATCACCTCGTTGAAGGTGATGGAGCGGCTGCCGTTCTCGATCTTGGCGATCTGGGTCTGATGGAGCTTGAAGCCAAGCTGCCTCATGCGCTCGGCGACGTCCCCCTGGGACAGTCGCGCGGCCTTCCGGATGATCTTCAGATTGTGGGCCACCAACGCCTCACCCTCCGGCGGGCTCCAGCGCTGCGGCTTGGGGTCGTCCATCTTCAACCTCCCTCCCTATGGACGCGGACTCAGCCGATGACCCTTAAACCATAGCAGCATGGTCAGGCCAACCCGCAAGGGAATATCGATCAACGTGACCCATGCAACACGCCGCACTGAACAGGCACTATGCCTCTACGTTCTGAATGTTCCAACCGGCAGGAGGTTGACATGGCCCAGCAAGAGAGGGTATAAAATTCCATGGAAGCATCAGGATTCCAACCCCACGAGGGTTAGGGAGAGCGATTCTCGCCCGAGAGACACGAAACCCCCGGCGCTACGAACACCGGGGGTCGTTCGGAAACCTCGCTACCGCCCATCCCAGGACAGTCACCCCCGGCGGAACGGGTTGCCCCCCGCAGCCGCCGAGTAAGGATCTCCTTTGAACGAGAGTACAACCCCCAACACCCATGACGCAGCCATATCCCCGCTGCCCGCACCACCCAAAGCCCCGGCAACGGAAGGCTCGGCCCTGCTGGACGAGCTCAAGGCAGCGATCGCCAAGTTCGTGATCCTGCCCAGCGAAGAGGCCCTGGACGCGGTCGTGTTGTGGGTCGCGGCAACCCATCTGCAGACCTCGTGGCAGCATGCGCCGCGCCTGGCCGTGGTGGGGCCTGCGAAGCGCTGCGGCAAGTCCCGCCTGCTCGACGTGCTCACCGAGACCGTCCACAACCCGGTCATCACGGTGAACTCCACAGCGGCGGCAATCTTCCGCTCCATTACCGAGGAGCCGCCGACCCTGCTGGTCGACGAGGCCGACACCATCTTCGGCAGCCCCAAGCAGGCTGAGAAGAACGAGGATCTGCGCGGGCTGCTCAACGCCGGGCACCAGCGCGGCCGACCGGTCCTGCGTGTGGTGGGCAAGGAGCACGCTCCGCACCGCTTCGCCACCTTCGCCATGGCGGCCATCGCGGGTATCGGCGACCTCCCTGGCACGATCATGGACCGCTCCGTGGTCATCCGGATGCGCCGCCGAGCCGAAGGCGAGCGCGTGAGCCCCTACCGAACCAAGCGCGACAGCCGGATGCTGCACGAGCTGCGCACCCGGCTCGCCCGCTGGGCCAAGCCGCTTGCGGAGCGAGCCCTGCACCTGGAGCCGGACATGCCGGTCGCGGATCGCGCGGCCGATACCTGGGAGCCCCTGGTGATCGTCGCCGACCTCGCGGGCGGCACGTGGCCCGAGCGTGCCCGCGCCGCGTGCGCGCAGATGGTCGCGGCCGAGGTCGAGGCCGAGGAGGACAGCCCGAGCAACGCTCGCATCCTCGCCGACATCCGCCGCGCCTTCGTCGCCGCAGGAGAGCCGGAGAGCGTGTCGACGGACGCCCTCCTCTACGCGCTCAACAGCGACCCCGAGGCACCCTGGGCCGATTCGGCGCGCGGCGGACTCACACCACGCGCCTTGTCAGCGATGCTTCGCGAGTTCGGTATCAAGTCCGGCAACGTGCGTATGCCCGACCACACCCAGCGCAAGGGCTACGCGCGCGCCAAGTTCACGGACGCCTGGAAGCGCTACTGCCCCACCGTCCACCCCCTCGACGCCCCGAACGCGGCTCCCGGCACACAGCCGAGCTGACCCTGCCCTGCCGGCGCTGCCCCAGCCCGACCGGGCAGCGACCGGCAGAGCACCTCACCTCGACGGCCACGGCAGGCCGACCCCGGCCTGCGCCGTCTCGTGCCGTCCTTGCCGTCCCAGCCGCAAAACAGCAGGTCAAAGGCCATCTGTCCAAGACGGCACAGCGTCCCAAGACGGATATCAATGCGTCTTGGCACCGGAGGCCAGGTCGCTGGCCGCCCTCACGGTGACAGCTCGCCGGCTCAGGAATGCCCCCTGTCCGGTGAGCCCGCATGGCAGAAAGACGCGCGGCGCAGCGCGCGAAGACGCCACGGCAGAGCCCTGCCGCACCGGCCTGACCTGCAGCGTCAACGCCAAGACGGCCAAGACGGATCCCACAGACACCACCCACGCCCCCATATGCGAGGCCCCCACACCATGCCCGACTCCGCCATACCCACCGCTCCGACAGTCCGCCACCGCGCGACCTCGTGGGACCGACTGGCCATCGTCCTGCTCGGCGTCGCCGGATGCGCCCTGTCGTTCGACGCGCTGCGGCAGATGGCCACCGCCGTCCACGTCCGCCACCAGCTCACCTACCTCTTCCCCGTCGTCATCGACGGGTTCATCGCCTACGGCGTACGCGCGCTGCTCGTCCTGCGAGAGGCTCCGCGACCGGCGCGCCTCTACGCGTGGACGCTGTTCATCGCGGCCACCTGCGCGAGCATCTGGGCCAACGGCCTGCACGCCCTGGACCTCAACCAGCCGGGCTCCGAAACCCTCCACCTGGATGACGTCACCGTCGCCGTGCTGTCCGCCATTGCCCCGCTCGCCCTCGCCGGCGCCACCCACCTCCACATCCTCATCACCCGCTACGGCACCACGCCGGCATCCACCACCGCGCCCCCGTCCGGAACTCCGGTACCGGTTCCGGACGGTACGCAACCGGTGCCCCCGAACCCCGTAGAGGTTCCGGACGCCGACCCCGCACCGCTGACCTCAGCGGACAACCCACGCGAGGAGAGCCTCGCCGTCAGCCCACCGGACGAGGACGTCGAAACCTCAGAAGCCGGAAGCGTGGTCCAGGCCGTACCCGGTGGCGCAGATGATCCGGACGATGCAGAGGAGGCATCCGGACAGGAGCCGGAGGAGGGTGCAGTTCTTCAGCCCGTCCCCAAAGGAGGACGGCCCCCTCTGGCGTCCATCACCCAGCTCGCCGACGTCATCAGCGCTGCATACCCCGACGGCTCCGGGCTGACCCGCGACAGCGCCCGAGAGGCGGTCGAGAACGCCGGACTCGGGGCCGCAACCGGCCGCTTGGCCGAAGCCATTGCCCTGGCCCGCCAGCGCACGCAGGCACTCCCGCATCCCACCGGCTGAGACGCCTCACAAAGGGCCACCGCCCAGAGCCGAACTGGCTCCGGGCGGCGCCCTCCTTCCCTGCGTCTACCCGAGAAGCCCGGCCCGGCCAAACCGCCTTACCTGCCCACATTGACCTCCCGAGCAGCACCCCGCCCGATCCCGCACTGGAGCACCCACCGCTCATGAGCCCCAACCCCTTCTCCCGGAAAGCCCGCCGCACGCGCCCCGGAAACCGCCAGCAGACTGCGGCCACGCACCGCGACGACACATCGGACAGCACCCCAAGCAACAGCGGAGCGAGCTGGGGCGAAGTCCACATCGCCGGTGGCGATGCGGACTTCGCGCTCGGATCCACCCCGAGGGCGGCGGACGAAGCCCGTGCCCAGCGGGGCACGGACCACGGGAGGGTGGAGGCCGAGCGCGACCTCCACCCGGACCAGCCCACCGTCGACCGCGCCGATCCGATCGAGCCCGCCGACGCTGTCGCGCGCTTCGCACCGACCGTCACCGCCGACGCGTTCGTGCACCGCGGCATCGCCGCGTACGACGTCCCCGCCCCCGCAGATGACGACACATCGCCCGGCTCCGCACGTCGCCGGCGGCTGAGCGAAGTGCTGTACCGGCCGCGATCCGGGATCAAGCGCACTGTGCAACTGACGTGCTCGGCCGAAACGGCGGAGCGCGACTTCATCGACCGCGCCGCACAGGAGGCGAAGCGCTCCCGCTCGGCCTACCTAATGGACGCGGCACTGACGTTCGCCCACGCCTACCTGCCCGACCAGCGTCCCGCCGCCGTCCCCGCGCTGCCCTCGCCGCAGGCGACCCAGGAGCTGATGGTCCTGTTCGGCAGGCTGCTGCGGGAGTTCCACCGGATCGGCTCGAACCTCAACCAGATCGTCCGCGCGATCCACAGCGGTGACCTGCCCGACCGGGCCGAACAGGTACTCGACGAACTGCACCAGGCCGCGCGGCTGGCGCGTCGCGCGCTGGACCAGGTCCTGGAGGGTGGTGGTCACCGTGGTGCCTGACGTCTCCACCGGGGACCGCACACGCGGCCTCCTCTCCTACCTCTTCGGACCGGGCCGCCGCAACGAGCACACCGACCCGCACATCGTCGCCGCCTTCGCCATGCCCGGTATCACCGATCCCGGACGCGTCCCCCTCGAAGAGCACCAGGCCGCGCTCTCCGAGCTCGCGCAGTACCTCGACCAGCCGGTCGAACTGCGCCGACAGCGCACCGGGAAGAAGGTGCCGCAGCACGTATGGCACTGCCCTGTCCGCACAGCCCCTGGTGACCGCTACCTCACCGACGCCGAATGGGCCGAGGTCGCCCGCCGCGTCGTCCACGCCACCGGCATCGCCCCGCACGGCGATGATGCGAGCTGCCGGTGGATCGCGGTGCGGCACGCCGAGGACCACATCCACATCCTGGCCACCAGCGTGCGCGAGGACGGCCGCCGCCCCCGCAACAAGCGCGACGGCCAGCGCGCCCAGGCCGAGTGCCGCAAGATCGAGATCGAACTCGGGCTTCGGCGCCTGAAGTCCGGCGACGGCACCGCCCCGAAGACACCCACCGGGGCCGAGGTGGCCAAGGCCGAGCGCCAGGGCCAGAAGACGACCACGCGGCAATGGCTGCGCGAGCACGCATACGCCGCAGCAGCAGCCGCGCGCGATGAACACGAGTACTTCGCCGTACTCACCGCCCTGGGCATCAAGGTCCAGACACGGATCGGCCCGGAGACCGGTGAGACCACCGGCTACAGCCTCGCCGCCCCCGGCGACACCGACGCCAACGACGAGCCGATCTACTACGCCGGCTCCACCCTCGCCCCCGACCTGTCCCTCAACCGCCTGCGTGAACGCTTCATCCCAGCCCCCGCCGACACCACGGTCAGGGCATCGGTCCGCGTGAACGGCCGGAGCACGAAGGCCGACGCATGGAGGCGCGCGGAGACCGAACTGCGCACCACCCATACCTTCCTGCTCGGACCGGAAGACGGACATGACCAAGAGGCGTTCGACAGGCAGGTACAGGCCCAGGCGGCAGCGTTCGCCGAACTGCTCCACAACACCGCCGCCACCGCCCCGAAGGGAGCCCGAGCCGAACTGCATGCCGCAGCAGCCGCGTTCGACCGCGCGAACCGCTCAGCGATCCACGCCGAACACCAGAGCGCATACGCTCTACGGCAGGCAGGCAAGGAACTGATGCGCGCCGTCGGCGGCGAGGACGGCTCCGCCGTGGTAGCCCTGCTGGCCACCGCGGTCTACATACTGATCGCCCTGGACCACTGGCACCAACGGCACGGCCACGAACAGCAGGCCGCCGCCGCCCAGCAGTCCCTCACACACCTGCAAGCCGCCTACCAGCACACCGCCCGCCCCGTACTCGCACGCCTCAGCGAACGAGCCCCCGGACCCGACGAGACCCGACGCCTCGCAGCAGTTGTCCAAGCGGCCGTACCCGACCACGCCGGGCGAATCCTCGCTGACCCGGCCTGGCCCGCCCTCGCCACGGCCCTGGCCCAAGCCGAATCAGCAGGCATCCCACCCCGGCAGGCGCTCGCAGCTGCGGCTGGGCGACGCGAACTGGACAGCGCCGACCGGCCCGCCGAAGTCCTCGTCTGGCGACTCCGCAACAGCACCGCCGACCAGACAAACGCTCGTACTCGCGCGGCCACCACCCGCACCCGCCAATCGACTGCCATCAACACCAGTCCCAGGCCCACCCCCACACCAGCCACCATCCAGCAGCTCGACGACACCATGCGCCGCAAGCGTTAGCGCAAACGCCGACGCCGAGCCATGTCCGCACTCGCCAGGCCCCGGGCCGCGGACCGATGATCTCCGCCAAAGCCCGTTCAGAGACTGAACAAACAGCCCCTTCCGAAAAGGAACAACAGCCGGGTCCAGTGTCCACTCAGGAAACACGGGTCGTGTCCACTCAGGAGACACGGCCCGCGTTTCCTGAAAAGGCCCCCGCATCAGCCCGCGCGACGGGCAACAGGGCGGCACAAGCCAGGACCTCGACCAGGTGCTCGGCCAGGAGCCCGACGTGCGGGTCCGGCTGGATTAGGGCGGTGACATGGCCACGGGCGGTGCGCTCCCTGGCCCACTCGTGGTCGAGGTTGGTGAAGTCGTCGTCGATCCAGATGGCGGGCGCGTCGCCGAGCCAGTCGTCGACGTGGTCGCGTTTCCACAGGTAGCCGTTGGGGTGGCTGGTCGTGATCTGCGGGCGCGGGAGGTCGACGTGCGGCAGGGGCGGGAGGCCGAGCAGCGGGCCGATGAGCGTGGTCGCGTCCTGGCGCCAACTGGTGCACCAGACAGGGGTAACCAGGCCGGTCCGGATCACGTGCATGAGCAGGGGGCCGTGCGTGGGGTTGAGCCAGATGGTGACCGGGTTGTCGGCGGTCCGGCCGGCGGGTACGACGTCGTGGCGGGCGTGGGTGGCGGGGCCGGCTCCTTCCGAGTCCGGGAAGGGGATGAGGACGCCGTCGACGTCGAGGAGCAGGTAGGGCGGGCGCATCGGGTTCTCCCAGGGGGCCGGGGGCTGGGGTCAGAGCTTGCGCGCGGTGATCAGCAGGGTGGTGGGCCAGAGGCCGTGGCGGGCGTCGTTGAATTCCTGGGCTGCGGCGAGCCAGAGGCGCGCTCGTCCGAGGTGCTTCTCCCAGCGTTCCGCGTCGAACTCCCAGCGGGCGATGGGCAGGCGCGTGCGGTCGGGGAGGGTGACGTAGTCCCGGCTGGGCCGGTCGTCGGTGGAAGGGCGCCTGCCGCCTCGCTGAGGGTGGGGGACGGAGAAGGCGAGAGTGCACCCGGGTTTGAGGTGCTGGGCGATGGCCGGGAGCAGAAGCTCAGGGGCGACGAGGCCGATCGCTCCGAAGACGGAGTAGATCGCGTCGAAGTGCTCGTCGGAGGCTTGCAGGTAGTGCAGGGCGTGGCCGGCGACGAAGGTCAGGTTGTTCAGTCGGCCGTAGTGGGAGCGGGCGCGGCGGACCTGAAGGCCGACGAGGTCCACGCCGGTGACGTGGGCGCCGTAGCGGGTGGCGAGGTGGGCGGCGTTGTGGCCGGGGCCGCAGCCGAGTTCCAGCAGTCGCTTGCGGCGCAGATCCGGTCCGAGGATTTCGGCGCCGGGTCCTCTGCCGGGCCGTGTGGTCCATTCCATCCGCGCGGGGACGGACAGGGGCTCGGCGGGGGTGGCCGTGGTGCGCTGGAGGGCGTGGACGTACCAGGGGGACGCCTGGGCGAGCACGTCAGACCTCCAGGAGGTGGAGGACGTCGGTGAGGTGTCGGCGTACGGCCTTGATGTAGGCGGGGTCGGTGGCCGGGTCGTTGATCCAGCGGGTGGACTGCTCCATGAACCACTCGACGGCCCAGACGCGGTGCCAGCCCAGCGCCCACTTCTCCGCCGGAAGCCCGCCCCGCTCGGCGAGGGCGTCGGGGGTGCCGCCCTCGGTGACGTACGTCTCCAGGAAGACGCGCAGACGTACGGGGTCGGGGGCGTCGAGGGTGCCGTGCCAGCTGGCGAGGTCGAGCAGGCCGGGGCCGGTGAAGGCACGGGCGAAGTCCAGCAGGCGCCAGCCGCGTCGGCCGATGTGGAGGCTGGTGGGGTGGAACTCGGAGTGCACCCAGCCGAACGGGCCGGCCGTGGCGCCGGCCGAGCGTGCTTCGGCGGCTTCGGTGATGCGGTCGAGAGCGTCCTCGATGTCGTGGGTGTCCTCCCACCGGTCGGCTTTGCGCAGGTGGCCGAGGTGTTCCAAGGCTCGCGCCGGGAGGCCGCGCAGACCTTCCTGATCGAGGACGGGCAGGGCGGCGGCCGTGCGGGTGCGGTGCAGAACCACGGCTGCGGCGGCGCCGTCGAGGTCGTCGGCTTCGCGGATGGGAGCGCCGAGGTCTTCCAGCAGCATCCCGAGCCAGCCGTCCAGGACTGCCGAGGCGTGAACGGAAGGTACGGGGACGCCGAGCGTTTTTGCCAGCCGGAGTGCCTGGTCCTCCTTGTCGAAGGGCCTCATGGCGTACTTGAAGATTGCGGTGCTGCCGTCGGTGAAGGTCAGGCGCTCGACACCGGACATGGACCAGACGCGCACCTGTTCACTCGATGCGCAGGTCTGGTTGGCGAGAGTCAGCAGGTTGTCCAGGAGCTCGGCGTTGAGGGTCGCGTCCATGAAGGGCTCTCCAGTGCGGTGGTGGCGTCCGGGGCGGGCGAGAAGTGCCTGCCCGCCCCGGAGCCTGGTGTGTGTCGTACTGCTACGCGGCAGGGCTGACGCGGTGGGCGTAGACCTGCTCGATCCAGCCGGCCTTGAAGGCCGTGAGGTCGTCGCGGAAGACGGTCATCGAGGCACCGTAGGGGGCGACTACGCCGCCGGCCTGGTCCGGCACGGACTGGCAGCCGTGCACGAGCCTGCCGCCCAGGGCGGCGTGAGCCTTGATGGACTCGATGCGCCGGTGCTCGTTGAACCAGCCGCCGTGGTAGATCTCGTCGAGCATCCCGCCCATCTCGTCATCCAGGTCGAAGACGACCGAGGTGGCAGCGGGGAAGAACCAGTACGGGCCGACGTTGGAGATGTGCCCGTCCAGCTCCACCTTGTTGAGTGCCATCAGGGTGGCCGCCTCGCGCAGCATTCGCAGGTGCTCGGCGGTGATCTGCGGCAGACCGAGGCCGGCGAGGTGCTCGTCGCGGAACAGATACGCGTACACCTCGTAGGCGGTGGCCAGCACGCGGGCGGCGTCCGAGGTGGACTCGGCGTGGGCCTTGATGAAGTCCAACGCGAGCTGCGCGACCGCGCTCTCGGTGGTCTCCTCTACGTCCAGGAGCTGGGACTTGACCAGCTCCCAGTCGGCGACGAGCCATGTGTTGGACTCGAAGCGGAAGAAGTACTCGGCCGGGTCGATCGTGATGCGCCGGCCGTCGACCTGGATGCCCGGCAGTCGGCTCCAGCGCTCGTCGAACGCGTGGGGCAGCTGGGCCGTGATGGTCGTGGTGTCGATGGTGGTCACCGTGTCTCCGTCTCTGATCGGCCGGGTTCGGGCACAGGCATGCCTGAACCCGGAGAGGGCGTACGGAACTTCGGGGAGCTGCCCGGCCGAAGGGGGGAGCCTGGTCACGGTGTCGGACCGTGCCGGGCGGCTGATATTCAGTGAACACGCCGTCACGCACAGTGGGTACGGTGAGAGGCAGTCGAGGCGGTATACGCGGTTTACAGCTCCGGAGCGGAGGCGATCGTGGCAGCGCAGAGAGAACCCAACTCCCGCCTGCGCGAGACCATCGAGGCGACGGGCTGCACCTACGAGGCTCTGGCGAAGGACATCCGACGCATCGCTGCCGAGAACGGAGAGACCCTCCAGACCAACAAGTCGGCTGTCTCCCATTGGGTGAACGGCAACCGCCAGCCGACCGGCCGGACCGCCCGATACCTCGCCGAGGCACTGTCCCGGCGAGCAGGCCGCACGGTCACTGAGACGGAGATCGGTCTCCGCGGAGGCGAGGCACCGACCGAGCAAGCCGATCCCGTCCTCGCCGCAACCGACCTGGGCCGCGCCGACGTCGAACGCCGGCGCTTCCTGGCCGTGGCCGCCTTCACCGCAGCCGGCGTCGCCATGCCCCTTGCGTATGACCACGAAGCCACTGCTCGCATGCTCCGGGCCCGCACCGGTAGCTCCCTGGTCGGTACGGAGGACGTGGACGTCGTACGCCAGATCACCGCGGCTTTCAGTGCTGCCGACGAGCGTCTCGGTGGCGGCCATGGGCTCACCACCGTTACCGCGTATCTCGCCGACACCGCAGCCCCCATGCTCCGAGGGCGGTTCCCGAACGAAGCCTTACGTCAGGCAGCCTTCGGAGCGGTCGCAGAACTCGCCTACCTCGCAGGCTGGAAGCACCACGACCTCGGTCAGGAAGGCGCCGCCCAGCGCTACTACCAGGTCGGCTACCAACTCGCCTGCGAAGCCGACCCGCACGGCCACGCCGCCTGGATGATGCGCGCCCTCGCCCACCAGGCCCTCAGTCTCAAGCAGCCCCACCACTGCGTCGACCTCGTCGAGGGCGCACTGACCCGCGGCCTGGGCCGCGTCGACGGCCAGACCGAGGCCCTGCTCCACATCACCCATGCCCGCGCGTACGCCGCTGTGGGCGAGAAGCCAGCAGCGGCCCGCGCCCTGCTCGCCGCCGAAGATGCCCTCCTACGCGAAGACGGCCCACAGCCGAGCTACTCCCGCGTCAGCGGCCCGGCCGCCGGCACTGTGGCCAGCCACACCGCCCGCACACTGACCGACCTAGCCGATCACGTCGGTACCGAGCAGCAGCACCGCGACGCCTTGGTCCGCTGGGATCCGCAGAAGTACAGGCGCGTCCACGCCCTCACCTACGCCGACCTGGGCGACAGCCTTGCCGCCCAGGCCCGAGCCGACGAGGCCGTCGCCGCCTGGTCCCAGGCCCTGACGCTCATGGAGGGCATGGCCTCCGACCGCACCCGCAAGGCGATCAGTTCGCTTCGCTACACCCTCGCCGTGTACCAGCGCCGCAGGGTGCCCGGGTCGGCCGAACTGGCCCGCCGCGCCCGCGAAGCGCTGGCCTAAGCTGCCCACTAACCGGCCGACGAAGGGACACCAACCGTGGTTCAGCCGAACACCGACGACCAGCCCAAAGCCCTCCCGCCCGCCCTCGAATCCATGACCCTGCTGGTCGCCGCCGTCATCGTCCACGACAAGGCCGCCAACCGCGTCGTCCTCCTCCAGCGCAGCCAAAACGCCAAGTTCGCCCAGGGCATGTGGGACCTCCCCGTCGGCAAGAGCGAGCCCGGCGAGCCGATCACCGAGACCGCGGTGCGCGAGCTGTACGAAGAGACCGGCCTGACCGTGAAGCCGGAGTCCCTGCAGGTCGCCCACATCATCCACGGCGCCTGGGGCGTGGAGGCTCCCAACGGCTTCCTCACCGTGGTCTTCGCCGCCCACGAATGGACCGGCGAACCCGAGAACCGCGAGCCGCGGAAGCACGCTCAGGTCTGCTGGGTCGACGCTGACGCGATCCCCGCAGAATTCGTCGATACGACTGCCAGCGCTCTCCGCAGCTACCTCAGTAATGGTCCCCAGGTATCACTTGACGGTTGGAGATAGTCGGCAGCGTTCTCGGCTCTGCTGCGCGGGCAGTCATCGAGAGGCCCTGCTGGCGCGGCCGAGCACGGGAAGAGCGGCAGCCAGGACGAGCGCCGCAGTGCCGGAGACCAGCAGGGGTATGTGCCCGTTGGTGCCCCAGGCCAGTCCGGCCCACAGGCCGGCGAGGAGGACGGCGGCGCCGATCGCGCCCTGGTAGAGCCCTTGGGCGCTGCCTTGTGCCTGGTCGGGGACGAGGGTGGAGATCCAGGCTTTGCCGACGCCGTCGGTGCAGGCGTTGAAGCCGCCGTACAGCGGCAGCACCACGAACACCAGCCAGGGGGCGTGGATGAGGCCGAGGCCGAGGTAGCCGGTGGCGAAGAACAGTAGCCCGGCGGCGAACACGAGCGGGCGGGGCAGCCGGTCGGAAAGTGCCCCGGCCGGGTAGGAGAGGGCGGCGTAGGCGAGGTTGTAGACGGCGTAGGCCCCGACGACTCCGGCGGTGGACAGGCCGAGGTCGTGGGCGCGCAGCCGGAGCAGGGCGTCAGAGAAGTTGACCACGTTGAAGCAGGTCAGGACGGCCAGCACTCGCCAGTAGGGGCGGGGAAGGGTGCGCCACGGCACGCGAGCGGCCGGCTTGCCGGAGGTGGCGGTGCTCGGGCCAGGCGGTGAGCGCTATCGGAAGGTCACCGCCACCTCGGTCATGAGAAGCGATGAGTCGAGTCCTTCGGCGGTCACCACCAGTACCACCAGCCGCCCTCCCCGCATCTCGGGGGAACCTCACCGGGATGAATGATCCATGACAGAAGCGAACAGTCGGGGATAGGAGCCACCTAGCCTGACCCTACGCCGTGCCCAGGTCGTCGAGCGGTCGGCGGATGCTCCCTTTCCCAACTCCAGAAAGGGTGACCGTTGGATTCCATCACTGTCATCCCTGGCGACGGCATCGGTCCTGAGGTGGTCGAGTGTGCGCTCAAGGTGCTGGATGCGCTTGATACCGGCCTGTCGATCGATGTCCTCGATCACGTCGACGCGGATCGTTACCGCCGTGAGGGCCAGGCTCTGAGTGAGGCGGATCTGTCGCGGATATCCGCGAGTTCCGCTGTCCTGCTGGGGGCCATCGGACGGCCCGATGTGGAAGAGACCGACTATGTACGCGGTGTTCTGCTGCGTCTACGGCACAGCTTCGACCTGTATGCGAACTGCCGGCCGGTCCGACTGTTGCACGATCGGCTCAGCCCACTGCGGGATCCGGCGTGCCGCGCGATCGACTGTGTGATCGTCCGCGAGAACACCGAGGGGCTCTACAGCGGCATCGGAGGCAACCTCCGTGTGTCCTCCCCCCAGGAGGTGGCCATCGACGCGGACGTCAACACCTGGCACGGCGTCTCCAGGATCCTGGACTTCGCGTTCTCCACCACGCGCCGCGAAGTCTGTCTCGTGGACAAGGCCAACGCCGTGCGAGCCGGTGGCCGTCTGTGGCAGGCGTGCTGGCGACGCGCGGCGGAACAGCATCCCGGGACGGCCACCAGGCACCTCTACATCGATGCCGCCGCGATGAAGCTCGTCACCGAGCCGGACCGCTTCGACGTGATCGTGGCGAGCAACTCCTACGGCGACATCCTCAGCGATCTGGCGGCTGCGCTGGCCGGGGGAATTGGTCTGGCGCCGTCGGCGAGTCTGAACCCCGAGACCGGTTTCGGCTTGTTCGAGCCGGTACACGGCTCGGCTCCCGACATCGCGGGAAAGGGCGAGGCCAACCCCTTCGCGTGCCTGCTCACCACGGCACTGCTGCTCCGGCATCTGGGACGCGAGGCCGAAGCGGCCGCGATCGACGCCGCAGTCACCGGATCGATCGCGGCCGGGCGGGTCACCTCTGACCTGGGGGGCTCGCTGAGTACGGAGCAGGTGACCCGCGCGGTGCTCGCCTCGCTGTGACGGGCGGTACCTGCGCTCAGGGCGCTGGGTACTCCTCGGGGTCCGCGCTGGAGCTGGTGCGGACGATCTCGGCGACGCTGAGTTCGAAGAACTTGTACCACTTGTCCCGGCCAAGCTGCTGGGCGTCCTGGTGCTCGGGGTCGTTGCGCCACTTCTCCAGGGTCTCGGGGTTCCGCCACCACACCAGGGCCAGGCGCTCCCCGTCCTCGGCGACATAGTTCTTGAGATGGACCAGGTCGTCGCCGGCCATCTCCCGGACCTTCTTCGCCAGGTACTCTTCCGTTGTTCCGTACGCGTCGTCGACCTGCTCCGAGAAACGCGACCTGAAGACGACCAGAATCACTGTGCCCTCCCGGCAATTCCTTCTTGGATGAACGTGCTTGACGCGCGGTGCCAGCTCATTGGGCGGGGACGGACGCGCGTAGCTGCATATCGGGCAGGTCGGCGGCGGTGGAGCCGTGTCGGCTGAGTATCCGCCGGGCCAGCTCCCGCAGCTTCCTGTCCTCGGCGCGCGCGGTGCTGTAGCTCTCCTCGCTGAACGCGCAGCGCTCGTAGAGCGGCACGAACCGGTCCGGCATCAGGGCCACCAGCCGCCGGGCCACGGCCTCTTCGGCCTCGTGCCGGGGATCGGGCAGCCGGGACATCGTTCTGTAGTGCTGGTAGGAGATGTCGGCTATTGCGTCGCCGTCGTTTTTCCGGGACCGCTCGTAGGCCGTGAACGCCCGCTGCCAGTCGCCCTCCCGGTCCAGGCAGCTCACGAGTGTGCGGACGTCCTCGAAAGCACAGTTCATGCCCTGTCCCATGAAAGGGGCCATGGCATGGCAGGAGTCGCCGACGAGTACGGCCCGGCCGCCTGAGGTCCATGTGTCGCAGCGGGTGAGCCGCACGGTGGAGACCGGCTTGGTAGCCAACTGCCGATCCAGGTCCGGAATGCCGGCGGCCAGGCCGGGGAAGACGTCGGCGAACTGCCGGGCCAGCGCGGGGCCGCCGACCGCGGCGGTGTAGGAGGGCGCGGGGCCGTCATTCCGGAAGAACACCGAACCCGCGAACAGTTCGGAGGAGGCCAGAGGGAACGCTCCGAAGAGGGCGTCACCGGCCGGCCAGTAGTGCATGAGCCCTCGATCGCAGGAAGGGAGGTCGAGCACGATCTCCTGGTAGGCCAGCTCCAGGGTGCTCACCTGCTCGTGAGCGCCCTGCTCGACCAGGGCTGCACGGACCGCGGAGTGGACGCCGTCGCAGCCGATGACGTGCCGGCACTGGATCCACCGCTCGGCGGTGCCGGCTCGTACCAGCAACGCTGGTGTCTGAAGATCGACGGCGCGGACCGGGCGCTCGAAGTGGAGACCGACTCCCGGCTCGGCCTCAGCCGCGTCCAGGAGGAGGCGGTGCAGCCGATGCCGTTCGATGGCCCAGATCGGTGCTCCGTCACGGCTGTAGGCGGTGACCACGGTGCTGCCGTCCGGCAGATGACCGCAGCGGGCCGTGAGCGGCACACAGATCCGGCGTACGGCGTCCTCCAGGCCGAGTTCGCGCAGCACGCGCCATCCTCGGTGCGACAGGATCACCATGAGGGACCGGCCCTGCCCGGCCGGGATGTGACGGGGGTCGGCATTCCGTTCCAGCACGGTGACCCGGCCGAACCGGCGGGCCAGGTAGATCGCGGCGACCGGACCGGCCAGCCCGGCCCCGACCACCACGATGCCGCTCCTCGTCGCCGGTGCGTCCGTACGCGGGTCGTGCATGTTGGGCTCCTCCTGAGACGGGTCGGCACAGGGCCCGGCCGGCTACCAGGCCACCGGAAGCTCGCGGACGCCGTAGGCCACACCGTCGTACTTGAACGGGACGTCGGCGAAGTCGATGGCGAGCCGCAGGGTGGGGATGCGCCGATAGAGCGTGCCGTACACCACCTGGAGTTCGAGGGTGGCGAGCGGGCGGCCGAGGCAGTGGTGGGGGCCGAAGCCGAAGGCCAGGTGGTGCGCAGCGTCGCGGGTGATGTCCAGGCGGTCGGGATGGGGGAAGTTCTCCGGGTCCCGGTTGGCCAGCTCACTGGCGAGGATGATCCCCTCTCCGGCGCGGATGGTGGTGTCTCCGATAGTGATGTCCTCCAGGGCCACGCGCCGGCGGCCGGAATGAGAGATGTTGAGGTAGCGGATCAGTTCGTCGACCGCGCGGTTGATCAACGTCTGGTCCTCGGTCTCCCGCAGGAGCGCCAGCTGGTCGGGGTTGCGCAGCAGGGCCAGCGTGCCCAGGGCGATCATGTTCCCGGTGGTCTCCAGCCCGGCGACCAGCAGCGTCATAGAGATGTACGACAGTTGCTCGGGGCTCAGGGCGCCGGTGCGTACCTGGGTCTCGATCACCGAGGAGATCAGGCCATCGGCCGGCTCCTTGGTCTGCCGGTCTATCAGTTCCCTGAGATAGCCGCGCAGCGCCTCCTGGGCACCCACCACCATGTCGGGCGAGCTGTCCCGGTGCAGCATCAGAGTGCTCTGTTCCTGGAAGAACTCATGGTCGGCGTACGGCACTCCGAGCATCCGGCAGATCACCTGGGTGGAGGTTGGGAAAGCGAACCGGCTGACGAGGTCGGCCGGGTTGGGCCCGGCGAGCAGGTCGTCGATGAGCCCGTTGACGATGGCGGTGACATCGCCCCTGAGCGCCTCGATGTTGCGGATGGCGAACGGTGAGGAGACCATGCGGCGTTGCCGGGCATGCTCAGGATCGTCCATGGCCACGAACGAGCGTCCGTCCTTGCGGCGCTCTCGGCTGCCCAGGTCGAAGTGCGGATAGCCGGGCTTGGTCGAGTCGGCACTGACCCGGGGGTCGACCAGGAGCTTACGTCCGAGGTCGTATCCGGTGATCAGCCAGGGGGTGCTGCCGTCCCAGAGCCTGACCTGCACCGGGTCGTCGAGCGCGCGCATGGTGGACGGCGGGTCGAAGGGGCAGGCCGGCTCCTTCAGGATCGGGAACTGGGCCAGTTTCTGCGTCACAGAACTCTCCATTCCTCGCCGTACCGGGGCCACGGCCCCGGTACGGCCGTCCTTGGTGTGTCACCCGTTCAGGGACTGGGCGATCTCCCTCAGGTCGCGCGCCCCGAGCACCACCCGGATGGGCACGCGCACGCCCAGCTCCTCGCGTAGCGAGCCGATCAGCCGCCCGGCGAGCAGGGAGTTGCCGCCCAGGTCGAAGAAGTTCGCCTCGGGGGCGGCCTCCGGCAGGCCGAGCAGTCGGGCGACCGTGTCGTACAGCCGGTCCTCCGGCGATCGCGCCTCCTGGGAGGTGCCGGTCGGCTGCGGGGCGGCGGTGCCGCGCCGACCCGTCAGGGCGCCTCGGTCGATCTTTCCGTTGGGCAGGGTGGGAAAGGCGTCGAGCACCTCGATGCGGGTCGGCACCATGAACTCCGGAAGGGCGCCGGCGAGCCGGACGCGTAGATCGGCGGGATCGACGGCGGCGCCGGGGCGGGCGGTGGCGTACGCGACGAGCCGGGCGTCGGCGAGTGCTCCCTCGACGACCACTGCGGCCAGATCGATGTCCGGCTGATCGGTGAGGAGGGCTTCGATCTCGCCCAGTTCGATGCGGAATCCCCGCAGTTTCACCTGGCCGTCGACCCGGCCAGCAAAGTGGAACCGGCCGTCGGTATCCCTTCGGCCGCGGTCACCGGAGCGGTACATGCGGCTGCCTGGCGGCCCGAAGGGGTCGGGCAGGAACCGCGCGGCGGTCAGCCCTGGACGGCCCACATAACCGCGGGCCAGCCCGGAGCCCGCCAGGTACAGTTCGCCCTCTTCGCCGTCGGCCACGGGCCGTAGGTGCTCGTCGAGCACATAGACCCGGGCCCCGGCCCAGGGGACGCCGATGCCCACGCCGTCCGCCTCGGTGATCGGGCCGGCGATGGTGCAGCCGACCGTCACCTCGGTGGGGCCGTAGCCGTTGAACATGCGACGCCCCGCTGCCCAGGTCCGCAGCAGCGCGGGGGTGCAGGCGTCGCCCGTGGACATGATCGTGCCCTGGGGAAGCACTCCCCGGCTGTCGGTGACGCTCAGAGCGGCCGGCGGCAGTACCGCGTGGTCGATCTGGTATTTGACCAGGGTCTCGTGCAGGGCGTCGCCCGGCAGCAAGTCCTCATCGTCGGCCACCACCAGGGTGCCCCCGTGCAACAGGGCGAGCGCGATGTCCCAGAATCCCGCGTCGAAGCTGACCGAGGCCCAGGCCAGGACACGCTCGCCGGGAGCCGGCCGAAAGCGGTCCGCCTGGGTGGCGACCAGATCTGCGACGCCCTCATGGGTGACCGCGACGCCCTTCGGTGTCCCGGTCGAACCGGAGGTGTAGATCACGTACATGAGGTGCAGGTCCGACAGCGGCTCGGGGCGTTCGGCCTGGCGCACGTCCGAGGCGCTGTACCGGGAGCAGGCTTCGGCGCACGCCTCGGAGTCGAGCACGACCTCGTCCAGCTCCACCCCTTCGGCCGAGCCCGCTCCGGCACGCACGAGCAGGGTCGGGGCGGCGTCTCGGACCATGAACGCCTTGCGGGCGGCCGGGTAGCGGGGATCGAGGGGGAGGTAGGCGCCGCCTGCCTTGAGGATCGCCAGCAGTGCCACGACCAGCTCGGGGGAGCGTGGGACGGCCAGCGCGACCAGGCGGTCCGGGCCAACGCCCCGGTCGATCAGCAGCCGGGCCAGCTGGTTGGCGCGCTGGTTGAGCGCGCGGTAGGTGAGCAAGGTGTCCTTGTACAGGACGGCCGGAGCGTCTGGGGTGCTCGCCGCCTGTATCTCGAACAGTTCGGGCATCGTGCGGCCGACGGGCCTCGCGGTCACCGCGTCCCGCCCAGGTGGGGGCGGACCTCGGACGCAAACAGCTTCAGGCTGCGTTCCATCGTCTCCAGGGGCTGCTGACCGTAGTCGAGCTGGAACAGAACGATGTCCGTCCCGAGTTCACTCTCGATCTGCCGCAGCTGCTCGACCGCCCTGTCGGGCGAGCCGATGACCGCGAGTCCTGCGGCCTCGCTCGGGCCGGTCTGGTGCTTGTCCACCACAGCCTCGCGGTAGCCCTGGTACGACGTGGAAGTACGGCTGCGCCATGAGGCGGCGGCCGAGCCGAAGGTGTCCCAGTGCCGACGTAGCGCCGCGGTGCCCTGCTCGACCGCTTCCTCGTCCGAGTCGGCCAGGTACAGCGCGACGCTGATCGCGACCCGGGGCTGCTTGCCGGCGTTCTTCCGTGCCTTGCTGAACCTGCTGCGGTACACCTCGATCATCTCGCGCACCTGGTGCACCTGTTCCCGGCTGGGCGCCGAGGCGATCAGGAGGTTGTAGCCGGAGTCGCCGATCCACTCGAAGCTGGCACGGGTGAGGAGCGCGGCGGCCCACACGGGAGGGTGCGGGTCCTGGGTCGGCAGCGGCAGGGAGTTGGCCTTCTGGTAGCGGAAGTACGGCGTGTCCTCGCTCACGCCAGTTTCGGTCCACAGCCGGACGACGGCGTCGACGGTGGCACGGAAGCGCTCCGTGCTGCCGTCCATCTCGATGCCGAAGGAGTCGAACTCGTAGGGCAGGAAAGCACGCGCGAAGCCGACGTCCAGCCGGCCGCCGCTGAGCGCGTCGAGCTGGGCGGTGCGTGCCGCGAGCTGGATCGGGTGGTGGAAGGAAGCCTGGATGCCCCCTGTCATCAACCGGATTCTGCTGGTGCGTGCCGCGACAGCCGACAGGAAGGCAAGCGGATCGGGGCAGTACCCGCCGTAGGAGTGCAGGTAGTGCTCGGTCATCTTGACGTAGTCGAGCCCGAGGTCCTCGGACAGCTCGGACACTGCCAGCAGGTTCGCGTAGTACTCCTGGGCACTGCGCTGCTCCGGGAGGGTGTCCGGCAACAGCGATATCCCGTAGCTCGTCATTTCTTCCTCTCGGGGTCCGAGTTCGAGGGGTATCCCGGCAGCGGGGCGAGGTGCGGCGCGGCGCCCGTGTGGGCCAGGGACCAGTACTCGCGCATCCCGTAGACCAGCGGGCGCGGCCGTGCGCCGCTCCCGGTGGTGACCCTGAAGACCTCACCGAAGACGACGACATGATCGGCGACGGGCACCGAGCCGGTGACCCGGCAGTCGGCGACGGAGTGTGCGTCGTGGGCGAGGTGTGGTCCGCCGCACCCCGGTCCGGCGGTCCACGCCACGTGCTCGAAGCGGTCCGGACCCCGGCTGGCGAACAGTTCGGCAACCGTGCGGGCCCGATCGTCCAGCAGGTTCACGGCGAAACGCCCGGTTCTACTGAGGACCGCGAGGGTGCGGCTGGAGTGCTGGATGCAGACCAACAGCGTGGGCGGACTGACCGACACGCTGGAGACGGCAGTGCAGGTCATCCCGAACTGCTGTCCGTCCTCGTCGGCGGCGGTGACCACCGCGACGCCGGCCGGGAAGGCCGCCATCAGTTTTCTGTACGCGGTTGCGGAGACCGGTTTGGCCGCAGTGCGGCCGGCGGAATCTGCCTTGGACACAGGCATGGCGAAGGCACCTCCTGGCACGCCGTCAGGCACTTGGGACGAGGCGCCCGGTCATGGTGTCGTCGAATCCGGCGGCCTGGTGGACGAGGTACTCGTACTGACCGGGCAGCCGGTCGATCAGTGCCGCGGCCTGGCTGCGCACGCGCTGGAACTCGTGGCGGGCCGCGGTCGCGTCCAGCCGACCGAGCGCGGGCAATGGCCGCAGATCGAGTCCGCCGAGGCCGAGGATCATGGCCGTATACGAGTACGGCTCGAAGCCGTGGAAGCGCGGGAAGACGGAGTTCTCGTCGGGCAGCGTGGAACGCCACTGTTCGAGGCGTTCGGCCAGGCCGTCGGGCATGGTGCGGGTCTTCGCGTCCCGCCAGTACGCGTTGTCCGAGCGGGCAGCGGCGTAGTAGTGCAGGAAGAGGAACTCCCGGACGCCGTCCATGACGTCGCCGACCTGGCGGTTGTAGGAGCGGCGCAGCAGTTCGTCGTCACGGGTGCCGGGGAACCGTTTGACCAGTTGCTCGACCGCGTTCTGGATGAAGAAGATCCCGGTTGACTCCAGCGGCTCGACGAAACCGCTGGACAAGCCTATGGCCACACAGTTCTTCACCCAGGACTCGGCGCTGCGGCCGATCCGCATCTTGATGTGGTTGGCGTCCAGACCGGCAGCCTCCGGCCCGACGAACGCGCGCAGCGTCCGTTCCGCCTCCTCGGGCGTGGTGTAGGCGCTGGAGTAGACGTAGCCGGTGCCGATCCGGTCGAGCAGGGGGATGGTCCAGATCCAACCGGCCTCCTGGGCCGTGGCGGTCGTACACGGGCGCATGCCTCGGGTGGCGACGTCCACGGGCACGCGCAGAGCCACCGCGCTGTCGTTGGGCAGGGACTCCTGGTACGAGACGAACGGCACGCCCAGAGCCTTGTTCAGCAGCAGCCCGCGGAAGCCGGTGCAGTCGACGAACAGGTCGCCGGTGATCTCCCCGTGGTCCCTCGTCAGCACATCCGAGATGAAGCCGTCCTCGTCGAGGCGCACATCGAGGACGTCGTCCCGGATGTGCCGTACGCCGCGTTCCGCCCCGTACTCGCTGAGGAACTGGGCGAGCAGGGTGGCGTCGAAGTGGTAGGCGTACGGGAACTGGGTTCCATGGCCCTCCGGGATCGCGCGGGCCATGTCCCGCGCCTCCCCGGCCTCGAAGACCTCCTCGAACAGGCCACCGCCGAGATGGCGGGGCGAGCGCTTGGCGTCACACAGCGCGGCCAGGACCGAGCAGTCCTGGTCGAAGCGCTCGCTCGGGCCCTCGTGCAGCCACCAGTCGGCGAGCGAGAAACCGTCGACTACGCGCGGGCGCTCGAAGGGGTGGTAGAAGCGATGACCTTTCTCCCTCCAGTTCTCGAAGCGAATGGCCAGCTTGTACGACGCGTGGCAGCGGGGCATCCACTCGGGCTCGCTCAGCCCGAGATGCCGGAAGAAGTTCCGCACCGTGCTGAAGGTGGCCTCGCCGACGCCGATCGTGGAAACGGCCTTCGACTCCACGAGCGTGACGGCCAGTCGGTCGCCGAAACTCGCCTTCAGGTACGTGGCTGTCATCCAGCCGGCTGTACCGCCGCCGACGATCACTATGTCCTTGATCATGATTTCCGTCCTGGTGGTGCGGTCAGATCCTTGGACGTTGCACGCAGACTTTCGCACGGGCCGGAGCAGGACCGTCCGGCAGAAAAAGATTTACGAAAGAACGTCCTCCGCCAGGCCGACCGGGCGAGCCCCCGGAGGCCGCGCTCACGGTTCGGGAAACAGCCTGATGCACAGCCGCCTGAGCCGGGCGGGGTCCGCCACCAGCTCGTACTCCTTCACCAAGCCGTTCTCGATGCGGAAGCACATGGCGAGGCGAAGCCGGCCTCCGGGCGCCACGAGCAGACCGGTCCGACCGTCTATCAGGGCGGGTTCCGAGTGCCGGGCCGCGCCCCCGAACTGGCTGATCTCATGAGCGACCGGGCCGACGCCCTGCACCCTGGCCGGGCGGTCCGGCGGCAGAGCCGCCGCGTCGGCGCGCCGCACCACATCCGGTGCGAGGCGGGCGGCGATGATCCCGGTGTCCCCGGTGCAGGCCGCGGCCTGAAAGGCGGCCACGACCTCCCGGTGCTGGTCCACCTCCACCAGATGCCGCTCACGCGGGGCGCGTACCTTGTGCCGGGCGCGGCTGGCCAGCTTCTTGGCGGTCGCCTGGGTGCGGTCCAGGATTCCGCCGATCTCGTCGAACGGCACGCCGAACATGTCATGCAGCACGAACGCCACTCGCTCGGCGGGGCTGAGGGTGTTGAGTACGACGAGCAGCGCGAGACCGACGGATTCGGCTTCGAGTACCTCGTGCTCGGGGTCGCCCTCGCCCGTGGCCACGGTGGCCGACGCCAGGCCATCGTCCCAGCGCTCCTCGCGCCCCCCGTGCCGACTGCGCATCATGTCGAGGCAGACGCGGGACGTGACGGTGCGCAGCCAGCCTGGCAAGTTCCGCACCGCCGTCGTGTCGGCGCGTTCCAGGCGCAGCCAGGTCTCCTGCACCGCGTCTTCCGCCTCCTCGTGGGAGCCGAGCATGCGGTACGAGAGTCCGAGCAGGTCCCTGCGGTTCTCCTCGAAGAAATCTGCCAAGGATTGGCGCGCGTCCATCGGTCACCTTTCCGGTTCACAGTCCGTCGTACTCATGACCCGTGAATCGCGGGCTGTGTGACGCACAACCGGTAAGGAGAAGGCGGCATGACCGAAACCGTTTCCGAGAACATCCCTGGATACACCGCAGGGACCTGGACCATCGACACTTCCGACTCCGAAGTCCGGTTCAGCGTTCGCCATCTGGGGGTGACCCGGGTACACGGTCGTTTCAATGCTTTCGACGGCACGATTTGCACCGGGGAGAGCGCCGAGGACGCCTCGGTGACCGCCCGCATCGAGGCGGGCAGCATCGACACCGGCTACGCCGCCCGGGACGGCTACATCCGCGGCGAGGACGTTCTGGCGGCCGACCAGCACAAGGAACTCGTGTTCCGCTCCACACTCGTACGCCGGCACGAGGACCGGCTCCTCATTGATGGCGAGCTGACCATGCGGGGAGTGACCAAGTCCGTCACCCTGGTGGCCGAGCCGGGTGGATTCGGTACCGACCCGGTGCGCAAGGTGCCGGTGCTCGGTGTCAGCGCCTCGATGACGGTCAGCCGGGCCGACTTCGGTCTCGCCCAGCACATCCCCGCTGCTGTCGTGGGTGAGAGTGTACGGATCACCCTGGACATCCAAGCCTCGCTCTCGGACTCCTGACCAGCGGGGCCCTGATATGGACAGCCCTCTGCCCGCGCGACCTGCGGGCAGAGGGCGCACCGGAGCGATCGGCTGCTGCCACCAAGGCGCGATGCGTCAGTCGGCTGCAGCTTCGAGAATGTAACCCCGACCCCAGACAGTGCGGATACTGAGACCGACCGACACTATGCGGCGGCGCAGCCTCATGATCTGCAGGTCCAGGGCATTTCTGGAGATCTTCCCGTTAGCCTTCGACACGTGCTGTTCGAGCTCCGCCCGGTAGACCATTTCGGCGTAGTGGGCAACGAAATGCTCCATGATGCCGATCTGCGTACTGGAGATGGCCACCGAATCCGTGCCGAAATACAGGATTCCGGTGGAATCGACTGTGGGTTTCTTCCGCCCGTAGACACGCTGAGTCAGCGCCTGGATCCGTGCCTCGACGTCACCGCGGGGGGCCGGTGCTCGGATCCAGTCCTCCGTGGGGTCGACGCAGACAGGCGCGTCGTTGCCTGCCTCCACCACCAGCAGCCGGGGAATTCCGGCTCTTCTGCAGTAATTCCGCGCGTCGGCTTCTATGGGTCAGCGTATTAACTTGACACCTTTGCTCAAGAATGTCTCCCCGCAGCTAACAGGCAATCTTGCGATTTGACCTTGTTGATTCGGCGAAGGATGCGCCCAGATCCGGAACTGTCATGGCAATGCGGCCGGTGGCGGACCCACCGGCGTCCGCAGGCGGCATGGTTCGGGGACCGGTCGCGCACTTTCACTGACGCAGTTGTCAAGCCAGGCCCAGGGCGGGGGGGGGGGGGGGGGGGGGGCCGCCCGCCGGGGGCCCCCCCCCCGCGCGGCGCGCGGCCCCCCGCCCCCCCCCCCCGCCCCCCGCCCCCCCCCCCCCCCCCCGCCCCGCCCCCCCCCCCCCCCCCCCCCCCCCCCCCCCCCCCCCGCCCTGGCGGATGGATCACCTCCCATCCTGCCCTCGCGGACCACCGATCCATCGTGATGTGGATCACCGACTCTGCCGGTGGGGTCCATTCCCGGTCATCGTGGCCTCATGTTCCTGGGCCGTCGCCTTCGGGCTCGTGACACCGCCCGGCTGCCGGGTCCGATGCCGGAATCCCGTCCAGGCGAGTCCTGCTGCTACGGCGGTGCAGGCCGCTGCGATCCCCACGGCCAGCTGGTAACCGTGTAGGAAGGAGTCGACGGTGGTCTGCCGGAACGAGCTGCCAAGCGTGTCCACCACTATGTGCACCCGGCCGCCGCCCACGTTGTGCCCCTGACCGAGTGCCGCGTCGCGACGCGCGCCGTCCAGCCCGGACACCTTGCCCCGCCAGGCGGAGGAAGCCGCGTTCACGCCCACAGTGCCGAGCACCGCGAGGCACACCGATGAACCGACCTGCCGTGACGCGTTCAGCACCCCGGAGGCCGCGCCCGAGACACCGGAGGGCACGTCGCGCATCGCCACATGGGTCACGGCGGGCACGAACGTGCCGAAGCCACCGCCGTACAGCGCGTATCCGAGGGCGCTTACAGCAAAGGGGGTGGTTCCCGCCCGGCTGAGCAGAAACACACCAACAGCGGCTACCAGAGTCCCCCCAGTGGCCACCACCGATGACCGGAAGCGGGAGTCCAGCCGCCCGCCGAACTGCGCCATGGTCAGGAACGGAATGTTCATGAACAGCCACGACAGTCCCGTGCGCAGCACCGACCAGCCCGCGACGTTCTGGAAGTACAGCGTCACCCAGAAGAGCGCGCCGCTCATCCCGCCATAGGTCAACATGTAGATGCCCGAGGCACTTACGAAGCTGCGTGCCTGCAGCAGGGCCGGCGGCAGCATGGCGTGCGGCGTGCGACGCTCCCACCAGAAGAAGGCGACCAGCAAGACCGCCCCAACAGCCAGGGGCACCGCCACCAGCGCCGCGCCCCAGGGCCGGTCGGACGATTCGACGAAGCCGAGCGTGAGGAAGACCAGTCCGAGGGAGCTGAACACCATCCCCGGCAGGTCCAGCCTGCGGGCCTGGGGATTGCGCGACTCGCGGACCGCGACAGCCGTGCAGGCAATGCCCAGGGCCGCGAAGGGCAGGTTGATCCAGAACACCGACGGCCAGCCGAAGTAGGTGAGCAGGATTCCGCCGCCGACGGGTCCGGCGCCGAAGCCGGTGCCGCCGATGGCTGCCCAGGCCCCGATGGCGCCGGCCCGCTGCTCCTGCGGATAGGTCTCCGTGATGATCGAGAGCCCCAGGGCGAGCATCGCGGCCCCACCTACGCCCTGCACGGCACGGAATGCGATGAGGGAGGCCGCGTTCCAGGCCACGGCGCAGGCGATCACACCGGCCAGGAAGACGACCATGCCAGTCAGGAAGACCCGTTTGCGGCCGTATCGGTCGCCGAGCGCTCCGCTGGCCGGGATGATCGCGGCCAAGCTCAGTGAGTACGCGCTGATCACCCACTCCAGCTCTGCAGCACTCATGTGCAGTTCACTCTGCATCGACGGCAGTGCCACGTTCACGATGGTCAGGTCGAGTGAGGTCATGAACGTGGCCATGCACATCGCGAACAGGGTCAGCCGGCGCCGCCGCGGCTCGGTGAGAGAAAGGCTCATGTCAACCCCCTCCTCGAAGTCCGTGTGATATGCAATGAAGAAGTGATCATCCGTGCTCCAAGTCGGGTCCACATGCATCGGGTCGGCTAACCGCCCACTAGTGACGACCCCTGGCGACCGAGGAGTGTGACCGTGCACGACGACGATCGGCTGGCGGAGCAGTTCGAGGGCTTCCGGCCGCACCTGAGGAATGTCGCGTACCGGATGCTGGGCTCGCATGCCGAGGCCGAGGACGCCGTACAGGAGGGCTGGATCAGACTCAGCCGCAGCAACGCGGACGAGGTGGACAACCTCCGCGCCTGGCTGACCACGGTGATCAGCCGGATCTGCCTGAACACCCTGAGGTCACGCGCTGCGCGGCCGGAGGATCCGGTCGGCGTGCACCTGCCGGACCCGGTCATTGGGCACGAGCCGTCCCAGAGTCCCGAGGACGAGGCACTGTTGAACGACTCGGTCAGCCTCGCGCTACTGATCGTGCTGGACACGCTTGCCCCCGCGGAGCGGGTCGCCTTCGTGCTGCACGACATGTTCCATCTCACGTTCGACGAGATCGCGGCCGTCATCGGGCGGACGACGGTGGCGACCCGGAAGCTCGCCAGCCGGGCGCGAAGCAGAGTGAAAGGCGCCCAGGAGACGGACTCAGGCGGTGACTTCGCCACCCGGCGCATGCTGGTGGACGCGTTCTTCGCCGCGGCACGCGACGGCGACCTCGACGGGCTGGTGACCGTACTGGACCCGGACATCGAACTCCGCGCGGACGGCGGCTTGGCGCTCGCTTCTGCCACGGCCGCGATCCGTGGCCCCCGCTTCGTGGCGGAGCGAGCCGCACTGTTCCGTCAGCCTGGCGTGACGGTGACCGCGGTTCTCGTCAACGGCTCCCCCGGCGCCCTGGTCCATCGGGACGGCGCACCGGTGTCGGTGATGGGCTTCGCCGTCCGCCAGGACCGGATCACGCAGATTCAGATCCTGCTCGACCCGGAGCGCCTCGCCGCGATCGACTTCGCCGCATTCACGGCATAGAACGTAGGCCGAGCGTCTCCTCAGGAGGCGCCCGCCAGTTCCCGTTCCCGCTGTAGACGCGCCCGCTCGTCATCATTGAGCGCGATGTGACGAACGGCCCGACGCAGCACCAGCGGTGCCATCAACGAGGTGCCGACCGCGATCAGTACCACGATGGTGTAGGAGGCGGTGTTCAGAACGCCCATCCGCAGACCGATTCCGGCCACGATGATCTGGATGACTCCGCGCGCATTCATCCCGGCCCCGAGCACCAGGGCCGCATGGCGGTCGAGGCCGACGACACGGGCGCCAAGCAGCGCCCCGGCGAACTTGCCCACAGTCGCCACGCCGAGCGCGCCCAGTGCGGCGAGCGCGATCATCGGTGTACCGAGGGCGAACAAGTTCATCCGCAAGCCGGCCTCAGCAAAGTAGAGAGGGGCGAGGACCGAGAGCGTGACGGCGCGCAGGGGCATCAGTGCCCTCGTCGTCTCCGGCCCGGCGGCACCGGCCAGCAGGCCGCCGATGAGAGCCCCGAAGGACGCCTCCATGTCCATAGCCTGCGTGGCCGCCGCACACCCGACGATCAGCAGGGTCGCCGTAGCTATCACGGTGTGCGGGTCATGCGCCCTGGTCATCAGCCATCGGACCACCGGGCGGCCGAGCAGCACGGCACAGGCTGTGATCAGCACCAGCCGGATCAGTGGCACGGCGACCGATCCGAACGTAAACGCGCTCGCTGCCGCGGCCGAAGCCGCGGACAGCAGCATCCAGCCGGCGACGTCGTCGACCACACCCACCGCAATGGTCAGCTGGGCGATGTCCCGGTGCAGCAGCCGCATGTCCGACAGCATCTTGGCGATCACCGGCAGGGCGCTGACGCACATGGCCACGCCGATGAAGAAGACGAACAGGCCGCGGTCGCGGCTGGCCGGCAGCAGGGCGGACGGCGCCAGTAAGGCCCAAGCGCAGCCGAGTGCCAGAGGGATCAAGAGGCCGAAGGCGCCCACGGTGAGGGACGTCCGGCCGGTACGCCGCACCAGAGTGAGGTCGATCTCCAGGGCGGTCGTCCCCACGAGAAGGATGACACCGAACTGACCTACCGCGTCCAGGAGATGTACCTGGGACGGCTGCGACATCTGGAGCCAATGGAGAAAACCGGGGGCCACCCGACCGACTCCTGAAGGGCCGAGTAGGATGCCAGCAGCCAACTCACCTGACACAGCCGGAAGTTTCCACAGTGCCGCGAGCCGCCCGAGCAGCAGTGCGGCGGCGAGCAGCAAGGACGCCTGGACCAGTAGAACCAGCAGCGCGTGCCCGCCAAGCGGCGGGGCTATGACGTCCGGCACCCTGCCTAAGCCTCCGCGTCCTGCTGAACAGTGATCGCCCGTGAGGGGCAGACCTCAGCGGCACGGCGCACCCGGTCTCGGAGCGTATTCGGTACGTCCTCCCGCAGCAGGCGGACGGCACCATCCTCCTCCCGCTGGTCGAACACCTCGCCCACGGCGAGGACGCACATTCCCGAGCCGATGCAGCGCTCCTGGTCGACCGTCACATGCATGTCGTTCCTCTTCTCGGTTCGCATTTCCGTCCCCTTGTCCGTGCCGTCACCTCGGGAGAAAGCGCACCGGCAGCGAGCTGTAGCCGTTGAGGAAGTTGGACTCAATCCGAGTGGCTGGCCCGGCGATTTCCACGTCCCGAACGGTCCTGGCGAGGACACTCAGCAGGGCGCGCAGTTCGGCCCGGCCGAGAAAGGCTCCGAGGCAGTAGTGCGGACCGTGGCCCAGAGCGACGTGCTTGTTCGGGGAGCGAGACAGGTCGAGAGTGCGCGGTTCGACGAACGCCCGCTCGTCGTTGTTGGCGGAGATGTTCCACAGCGTCACAATGTCCCCCGCCCGTATCTGCCGACACCCGATGACCTGGTCGCGGGTGGCGGTACGAGCGAAGTGGAACGAGGGCGTCGCCCAGCGCAGTGCTTCTTCCACGGCCGTGTCCAGATCGATGTCGCCTGCCCTCAGTGCCCGCCACTGCGCAGGATGCTCGGCGAGGGCCTTCACGGTGCTGATGGCGGAGACCCGTGAGGACTCGTCGCCGCCGATGATCAGGCTGTAGCAGTTGAGCGCGACCTCTTCGAGGCTCAGCGGTTCGCCCTGGATCAGCCCGGTGGCGATCGTGCTGATCACGTCGTCACCAGGGGCGTGGCGCCGCCGCTGGGCCAGGTCCATGAAGTACAGGACGAGTTCGTTGCGTGATTCCAGGGAGTCAAGTTCGTCGGCGCCGGTCAGCGCCCCTTTGCTCCACCGCAGCAGATCGGGCCGTTCGGCCTCGGGGATCGACAGCAGATCGCAGATCGTGTTCATCGGCACGTGTTCCGCGACCTGGGTGGCGAAATCGAAGGGCTCCGGGCCGAGGGTGTCCTCGACGAGCGCGGCCGTACGCTCCTCGATCTTCAGAGCGACCCTGCCGAGCACCTTCGGTGACAGGGCGCGCCACATCAGGGCCCTCAGTTCCCGGTGGCGCGGCCGGTCGGTGACGGCCAGCATCCTCCCGCCGGCGGAGTCGTCGCCGCGCAACAGCACGTCGAGCACGGTGCCCCTGCCCGAAGCCAGGTCTTCGGAAGCGCCGTAACAGGAGACGACGTCGGTGTACCCGGCCACCACCCAGAAGCCGGGTCTGCCGTCCGAGGAGGCGTGCCAGTAAACGGGCTTGCTCGCCCTCACCTCGGCGAAGAACTCGAATGGATCGTGCTCCATGAATGTGCGTGAGTCGGTCAGATCGAGCGAGGCGACCGCTGTTCGGCTCATCGTCCGCAATCCCCACTGAAGACGGGAAACGCACTGCTCGCAGTGCCCGGCACCGGCTCCGGTAAGCGGATCATCACAGACGGCCGAACGGCTCGCCCCAGTTGTGTCAGAAGTCTTTCGCCGTCGGCAGGGAAGTGACGGAGAGCCGAAAGATTGCCCCGCCGGCCCGATGCGCCGTGAGAACTTACGAACACATCCGAACCGGAGGAGTACATCCGAACCGGAGGAGCACCTCATGCTTCGTACACGCCGGGATCACTGCCTGCGGACGCTGGTTCAAGCACACGCACCCATGGCGAGGCTGGTCTGCCTCCCACACTCCGGAGGCACCGCAGCGGGATACGGGGCATGGGCCGCCGCGCTCCCAACAGCTGTGGAACTTCTCGCGGTGCAGTACCCGGGGCACGGCGACCGCTTCGGCGAGCCGCTGTCGGCCGACGTACGCGCGCTGAGTTCGGAACTCTCCTCCGAGCTGCTGCGCCTGCCGCCGCTCCCCACCGTACTGTTCGGGCACAGCCTGGGTGCCCTCGTCGCCTACGAGACCTCTCTGACTCTCAGCACGCTGGGCAGAGGACCCCTTGGTCTGCTGACTTCGAGCTGCCCACCCCCCGGCGCGGCGGGCCAGGTCCGGGCCGGACAGCTCTCCGACGGTGAACTGTGGCACCTCATCGGCTCCCTGGGCGGCGTTGACCCCGACGTCGTCGACGAGCCGGAACTGATGGATGTGTTGCTGCGGGTACTGCGTGCGGACATCACGGCGCACGAGGAGTACCGGCCGGAGCCAGGGACCACCCCTCTGCCCTGCCCCGTTCGTTGCTACCACGGCATCAGTGACCCCCTTGTGGACGCCGTCTTGCTGGCCGGCTGGGCTTCGGTGACCACTGGGCCGTTCAGCCTGCTCGAACAGGAAGGGCACCACTTCCATCTTTTCCAGAACGCCGGGCACCTCCTCGCCGACATCACCGCCTTCCTCGACACCGCACTCCACCCGGACTCACTGACGCGGAGCTGATCATGGCCGAGTTGAACTACTCCTCCTATCTCCAGACAGACGTACTGCTGTCTCTCCAGAAGACGCAGATACCCGAGTCGGCCGACCGGAGTGTGGTCCTGGCCGAGCACTTCTTCATCGTCGCCCACCAGTCCTGCGAGCTGTGGCTGAAGCAGGTCGTGGCGGATCTGAGCCTGGCCAGGGACCTGCTGTCCTCCGCCGGCGGGTCGGCCGAAGGGGTGGACACCAGCGTGGAAGTCCTCCAGCGCGCGGCCGAACTGCTCCGTGTCCTGCACGAACAGGTGCTCGTCCTGGAACGCCTCCCACTGCGCCATTTCGTCCAGTTCCGGCCCTACCTCGGAACGGCCAGTGGGGCACAGTCGGAGCAGTTCATGGAGCTCAGCGGACTGCTCGGAGATGGCGAAGGGGAGGGGGAGCTGTACCGGGCGTTCACAGCGAGCGCCAGCCGTCAGGGCCGCACGGTGGCCGATGTCTGCCGCCTCGGGATCGCCGGCGGTGGCCTGCACCAGGTGGCAGAGGCGCTACTCGACATCGGCAACGGCTACTGGCGCTGGAAGGTGGCACACCTCGGCCTGATGTCGAAGATGGTCGGAGGCCAGCAGGGCACCGGAGGAACGTCTGGGGAGGAGTTCCTCATGCGCCGGATCACTCTCCCCTTCCCCGAGCTGCGGCGTCTGCGCGGCGCCCTGCACTTGGAGGAACTCGCCCCCAGCCCCGCGTGAGACGCACGGCACAGGACCCTCACCCCTCCACGAGACGAAGGCGGGCTTTCCATGACAGCGGACAACACCACCGGCCTCCATCACGTCGTCATCAACCTTGAGCGGCAATACTCGGTCTGGCCCGCGGGCCAAGTCATCCCGGCGGGCTGGTCGCCCGTCGGGGTCGCCAGCGCGCTGGACGAGTGCCTCTCCTACATCGACCGCGAGTGGAAGGACCTACGACCCCACAGCCTTCGAGATTCCAGCTCGGTACGGCCCATCGTCGATGGAAACTGCTGATCCATGACGGACATCGACGTCGCGGACATGACCGTGCGGCAGCGCGAGCGGCTGCTGTTGTGGAGCGTGGTCCCCCGGCCGGTGGCCATGGTGAGCACAGTTTCCCCGCACGGAGCGATCAACCTGGCCCCCTTCTCCTACTACACGGCGGTGGGATATTCCCCGATGGCCCTGCTGTTCTGCGTCGGCCGACGGGCCGACGGCACCGAGAAGGACTCGTGCCGCAACGTCAGGGTGCCGGCCGAAGGAGGGACGGGGGAGTTCACCATCAACGTGCTGATCGAAAAGCATGCGGAGGCCGCCACCGCCTCGGCGAAACCGCTGCCGTACGGGCAGTCGGAGTACGAACCGGCGGGACTGCGGCCACTGCCCGGCCGGAGAGTCCGCTCCCCGCGCATCGACGGTTCCCCCATCGCCTTCGAGTGCCGGACGTCCGCGGTGGTCCCGGTCGGCGACCACTTCGTCGTCATCGGGGAAGTGGTCCATGTCACTGCGGACGAGGGGCTGATCGACGACACCGACTTCCACATCGACCTGGACCGGCTGGGATCGGTCGGGCGCATGGGCGCCGCGGACTACGTCCGCACGTCGGACCGCTACGTCGTGGGCGGGTAAGGCGTGATTTCACCGCCCGGATGTCACCTCCGATCGTTTCGAACCGTTGAGAAGGGTGGGGCTGCCCGGCACAGAGAGCAGCCCGACGGCGGTGAGGCGATACAGGAGGGTGCGGCCGTTGGATGTCTACGACGCGGTGTCCACTCGTCGGGCGGTGCGGGGATTCACCTCTGATCACGTCCCGAAGGAAGTGCTTGAGAGAGTGCTCTCGGCTGCGTCCAGAGCACCGTCCGGGGCGAATCTGCAACCGTGGCACACCTATGTCCTGACCGGTCAGCGGCTGGAGCATCTCAAGAAACAGGCTGTCGCGCGGGCTGCAGCGGGGGATCCAGGAGACGAGCCTCAGTACGCGATGTACCCACGCGATCTCAAGCCCCCCTACCGGGAGCGTCGTAGGACCGCCGCCGAGAAACGGTACGGCGCTCTCGGCATCCCCCGCGACGACCGAGCCGCACGGCGCAAGGCGGTCATCGCGAACTGGCACTGCTTCGGCGCGCCTACCGCCCTCTTCTCGTACATCGACCAGGACATGGGACCGGCCCAGTGGGCCGATGTCGGCATGTACCTGCAGACCATCATGCTGCTGCTGCGGGCCGAGGGACTGCACAGCTGCCCGCAGATGGCATGGTCGATCTACCACCGCACGGTCGCCGAGGTCGTCTCCCCCGCCGAGTCGCTCGTCCTCTTCTGCGGTGTGTCGGTGGGCCATGCGGATCCGGCCGGACCGTGCATCCGCGTGGATCGCGCCCCGCTCGACGAGACGGTGACCTTCCTCGACATCGCCACAAGTTAGTGAGTGGGGCGGGAGTACCGGATCAGGGAACTACATGCGTGTGCGTCGCAAGAGTCTGGGCTCCTGACGGACCTCGACGAGGGTTGCAGTTTGGGTTGCATTCAGCCTCGTTCAGGCCCGTTCGGCGCGCCCTGCTGGGCCCACTCAGTCGCAGGTCAGGACACCGACGGACCCTGCCGGACGGCCACACGAACAGTTGGAAAGCGTGTTGGGGGCAACCCCTCACGAGTTCGAATCTCGTATCCTCCGCAGCCGCCTGAACAGGCGAAACGAAGAGCCGAGCCGCGATCGCGGCTCGGCTCTTCGTTGTGCGCTGGTTGCAGTTGGTTGCACTTGTATCCGCCCATTGCGAATATTTCGGTGAGCGGGCAGCCGGATCTTCTCCTGCCGTCGGCTCGTCTCGTCGAGCCGGGCCTGCGGCAGGAAGGTGCCCCGGGCTCTGTCTTCGTACGGCATCCGCGGATCATGGAATTGCGCCATCCTTGACCTTGGCGCCGAAGCGGCTTCGGCCCACCTGCGACGTTTCCTGTCAGTCGAGGTGCACCCTTATGAAGTCCCGATCGACGCTTGCGACCTGGCTGAGCGAACTCGACCGTTCCCGCCTGGCACGCGTACTCGCCATGCGGAAGGACGCGGCCTCCTCTCCGGAACCACGCTCGGTGGGGGAACTGGCGGACCGTCTCCAACGTCCGGGGTCCGTGGCACTCGTCCTGCCGCGACTCACGCTGCCGTGCTTGCAGGCCGCCGAGGCGCTGGCAGCCCTGGGAGCACGAGCGACCCGCGACAGTCTCGCGGAGTTGCTCGGCTCGACATCCCCTGCGGCGGTGCACGCGCTGGACGCGACCCTGGAGGCGCTGTCGGATCGGGCGCTCGTGTGGCACGACGGCAGCGAGGCACTGCGCATGTCTACGCCCTTGCGGCAGGCGTGGAGCACGCCCCTGGGACTTGACGCCCCGCTGGAGGAGCTGCTGACCGGCACCACCTCGGAGGAACTGCGCGGCATGCTGGCGGTCCTGGGTATCAAGCCACCCGGCACCAAGCAGCAGCGACTCGCGGCTCTGGTGGAGCATCACAGCGACGCGGAACGGGTCGCCGCGTTGGTGGCGCAGGCACCGGCGGCCACACGGACGTTGCTTGAGCAGAGCGCCAGGTCCACGCCACGTCAGTCACCGTTCGTCGTGTTCGGGGCTCCTGACCGCGACCTCCAGCCGGGCGCTCGTTGGGCACTCGACCGCGGGCTTCTGCTCCAGGACCGTCACCGGTACGGGCCCGTCCGGATGCCGGTCGAGGTGGCCTTGGCTCTGCGGGGGCCCGATTGGCATGCTCCGTTCGAACCTGTACCGCCCGTCACAGAGTTGGTGCCGGTCACCTCCTCGGAGGTGGAGCGGGAGGCCGCGGTGGCCGCCACCGCGTTCGCGGCCCATGCCGCCTCCGTCCTGTCGGCGTGCGCGACCGCTCCACCGACCCGGCTGAAGTCGGGCGGGATCGGCGCGCGTGAACTGGCCCGCATCGGCAAGGCAGCCCAAGCGGACGACGCCGTCGTACGTATCGCCCTGGAGACCGCGTACGCCGCCGGGCTGCTGGCCCGCGACGGCGATCGCGTACCTCCCACCGAGGCGTACGACACCTGGGCCGAGAAGGAGCCCGCAGAACAACTCGCCGTACTGCTCCGGGCATGGCGGGACCTGCCGCTCACCCCCACCCGGGCGCGCGACGAAGACAGCAAGGCGCTTCCCGCGCTCGCCGGTGCGCCTGACTGCGGCGGCTGTCTGCAAGCCCGCCACGGGCTGCTCACCGCGGCGGCGGGGCTCCCGGCAGGACGGGGTGTGAAGGCCGCTTCGGAGCTGGGGCCGCTCGTGGCCTGGCACCGTCCGCTCGCCGACGATGCCTCGCCCGAGGACACGGCACCGTTCAGCACCGTGATCCGCGAAGGCGAACTGCTGGGCGTGCTGGCACGGGGTGCGCTGTCCCCGCTCGGTGCCCACCTGGCGGCCCACGCCGACGAAGAGCTCGACATCACGGCCCGGCGGCTGCTGCCCCCCGCGACCACGACGGCCCGGATCGGCGCCGACCTCACCGCCGTCGTCACCGGCATCCCGTCCGCGCGACTCGCGGCGCTGCTGGATTCGATGGCCGACCGGGAGACCAGTGGCACGGCGTCGGTATGGCGCTTCAGTGCCGGCAGTGTCCGCCGGGCCCTGGACGCCGGCCGCACCCCGGACGACATCACAGCCGACCTGGCCGCCGGCTCCGCCACGGCCCTGCCACAGCCGCTGACCTATCTCATCGCCGACACCGCGCGAGGTCATGGACGGGTGCGCATCGCCCCCGCGGCCTGTGTCATCCACGGCGACGAACCCGCGCTCCTGGCTGAACTCGCCGCCCACCGCGCACTGTCCACGCTCGCCCTGCGGCAGCTCGCCCCGACGGTCCTGGTCAGCGGCAGCCCACCCGCGACGACTCTCGCCACGCTCCGTGCCGCGGGCTACGCCCCGGTCGCCGAGACCGCCGGGGGAACGGTACGCATCGAGAAGCGCCTGCCGCAGAGGGCCGCCGTCGTCCCGCCCCCGCGAGGGAACGACGGGCGGCGCGGCCCCCGGACCACCGCGACCCGCGCCTCGGACATGCCCACCGACACCGGGATGGACGTCCTGGCCGACCGGCTGCTCAAGGCCCCGCCGACGGCACCGGAACCCGACCCGTTCGGCAGCGGGGTGCCTTTCGCGACTGACACCGAGGAGATCGTCGCCGGATACGCGAAGAACCTGTCGTACAGCGACGTCCGCCAGGTCGCCCATGCCATCGACACCGGTGCGGCCGTCACGATCGAGTACGTCGCCACCTCGGGCAACCGGACCGTACGGACCCTCAGCGACCTGGAACTCGACCCGCCCTACCTCGACGCGTGGTGCCACCTGCGCGAAGCGGAACGCGTCTTCACTCTCTCCCGCATCCATGGCGTGATGCCCGCGTAGGACTCGGCGGCGAAGGCCGGGTGCCCGGGTGCCCAGTGTGCGCGGCTTGCATACACCTCGCGAGATATACTTGACCCCACACTTGATATCAGGGAGGCACTCGTGAGTCGGACGGTTATCGACCTGGACGACGAGCTGGTCGCGGACGTGGCCAAAGCCCTCGGGACGAGCACCAAGAAGGAGACAGTCAACACCGCTCTTCGCGAGGTGCTGGAGAGTCGGCGTCGCGCCCTGGCTCTCGCCCGGCTGCGAGCCGCGGCCGGAGACGGCGCATTCGATCTGGATCTGTTCGAGAGCAAGGGGAACTACCGCCGGTGAACGCGGCCCAGTTCCTGATCGACACCAGCGCGCTCGCTCGGTTCATGCGCGAGGACGCGGAGCAGTACGGCTGGGACCAGGCGGCGGCCGCCGGGCTCATCGCCACCTGCCCGATCACCGAGCTGGAGTTCTTCTACAGCGCCCGGTCGGCCGCCGACAGGGCGCGCGGCATCGAGGACATGCGACTGATCTTCGGTTGGGTTCCCGTCGACGACCGCGCCTACGACCGCGCCTGGCAGGTCCAGGAAGCTCTCACCAGACAGGGAAAGCATCGCAGTGCGGGTGCGGTCGATCTCGTCGTCGCCGCGACGGCTGAGCTGCAAGGGCTCACCCTCCTGCACCGCGACCACGACTTCGCCCGCATCGCGGCAGTGACCGGCCAGGCTCTCCAGTGGTACGGCCCGGAGAGCGGCAAATAGGCCGCTCGGGTTCACTCGGCTTCCTTCCGCAGCGCGTCGAGTGTGCCGAACTCGCCCTCGGGCACCTGCTCCGAACCCGAGGTGAGCCCACTCCGCCGCAGGTCAGGACGCCGCTGAGCGTCGCCGAAGCCCAGGCGCACGTTATCGAAGGGTCCCACCGTTCGCGGTGGGGCCCTTCGACGTGTCCGCTATCGGCTTCTTGCCGAAGTAGGCCCAGGCGAGGACGGCGAAGAGTGAGCCGTTGAGCAGGAAGAGCAGCCACAGCAGCTTCGGTACGAAGCGGACGCGGTCGGTGGGGGTGCGGACGCAGTCGATCAGCGCCCACAGCGAGAGGGCGGCCGCGAGGGCGATCAGCACGAGGGTCGGCAGGTCCATCATGTGCAGCATCCGTCTTCTCCTTGCTCGGACTCGGCTCCGTCCCGGAGCGGCGTTCACTCCCTCATCGCACGAGACCCTCCGATCGGTTCACGCACGGGAGCGGTGGGCGCCGTCACGGTGGGTGGTGTGTGCCGGCCGGCGCGTACCGCCTACAGTCCCGGCATGGACTGGACCGCGCCGCTCAGCGCCATGGCCGGTGCGCTCGCCGGCATCGTCGCCACGTTCGTCGTGGACCGGGACCGCTGGAGGCGGGCGCAGAAGGCGGAGGCGCAGACCGTTCTGCGGGAGGCGTTCGTGACCTACCTCGCCCACCTGGCCCGTGCGACCGAAGGCATGCGCTTCGCCGCGGAGGCCACCTACGAGACGGCCGAGGAGCGCAGGCGCGCGGTCCGTGCGGCGTTCTCCGAGTCCGGTCTGTTCGAGCAGCGCTTCGCGCTGACGATGCTCGCTCCACCCCGCGTGGTCGAGCTGGGCGTCGAGGCGTTCCGCACGGTCCGCACGATGCGGGACCTGCTGGCGGACGGCGAGCAGGTGACGGGCGGCCCCTTCCAGACCGCGCAGCACACGTACTTCGTGGCCGTCCAGGACACGGCGGCCGCCATGCGCCAGGAGCTCGGGATTTCGGAGCTGCCCTTCGTACCCCTGGCCCCCAGTCACGACGGCGACCGGGTCGGACACGGGTGAACGCACCGGGCCGCGGCCCGGCCGCAGCCGCAGTCGCCGCCGCGCCCCTGGGCAACCGCCCGCCGGTCGTCCCCCGCGTGACGGCCGATGACCGTGCGGGCCCCGCCCCGGCGCCCTCCTGGACATGGTGATCACCGAGGGCCCGTCTCAGCCGCCCGTACGGCGAGTTGAGGGTGGAGTACCGCGCGGCCGCGGAGGCGGTTGGCGTTCGGACCCGGCCCGTCGCCGCGGCCGTCAGGCCGTCCGGTAGCGTCGCTGCCGCCCGTTCTCCCTGGTCAGCAGGGGTGGGAGGGGGCAGCGAACAAGTACGACAGGACGGCGGGCGCAGTGGATGTGAAGGGCGGCTCGATAGCCGAGGACCCCGGGAGCGGGATGGTGCTGATCCCCGCCGCCGAGGCCACGTTCTCCATCGGGGTGGCGCTGTGGGACGACACGGACGCCGTGTACCGGTCGTTCCTTCGCGGCAGGCTCACGGAGGGCTGGGAGAAGGACGTCTTCCGGGCGTCCGTCGCCGGGCGGGGCCACCGGCAGACGCTGCTGCCCGTGCTGGTGCAGCTCGTCCCCCGGCCGGACAACGACTACAACCCCGCGGCGATCAGTGTGGCCGCTCCCTCGGCGCTGGGCGGGACGGACCACGAACGGCACATGGGCTACCTGTACGAGCGGAACCTGGTGTCGCTCGGGGGCCCCGTCCGGGCTCTGGCCGCCCTCGGCGACCGGCCGGTCGGCTGCCACGGGATCGTCGAGGTCGACGAGGTCGACGAGGTCGACGACCACGATCGACGGTACGGACAGGAGCAGCGGGAGGACGAGTCCGGTCACGTCCTGCGGGTCCGGAGTGCCGGGCGGACGTACTCGGTGGACTCCCTGCGGCTGCGGCTGCCCTGGTGGGAGGACCTCCAGGCCATGGCGGTCGCGTACGCGCGGAGGATCCGGCCGGAGCTGATCCTGCCGTTCACCGGCCACTGGGCGTCGTACCGCGAGGGCGCTCGCGACGAACTGCTCCGCCGGACCGACCGGAAGGCCTTCCCCTCACCCTCCGGGCCGAGGGCGACACGCTCACCGCGTTCTACGAGGACCTGGAACTGTCCGTCCTCGTGCCCGCCGGCCGGGACTTCTTCGACCGCACCCTGCTCCGGGTCCGGGAGCTGGGCGGTACGGCCACGGCCCACGCCGAGGAGCACCGCGGGGCGCTGAAGGTGTTCGTGGAGGACCACACGCCGGTCGGCGCCTCCTGACCCGTACGGGGTCCGTCGGCGCGCGGCGTCCGGGCGGGCGGTCCCTTCACCGTACGATCCGCACCCTCGCCGTCTCGCTCACCTGGTCGGTCTCCGACGTCCGTACCGTCACCTTCATCTCCCAGGTGCCGGGGGCGGGCAGGGTGAAGGACGGCGCGGTCCAGTAGCCGCCGCGGTCGGTGAGCCTGGCGTCGAGGGGGCCGACGTCCTGATCGGGCAGGGTGAACGAGACGCGGAGTTCGGGGACGGCCGCGAAGCCGCCGTCGGGGCCGTAGACCACGGCTTGGACGGAGTTGCTGCCGACACGGCCGGGATCGAGGGTGAGCTGGACCGTGCCGCGGCCGCCGGTGGCTCCGGCGTCGAAGGGAACGGTGGTGACGGAGGCGACGGGCAGGCCGGTGGACCGCCCCGCGGTGGCCGCCTCCGCCTCCGCGCGGGCCGGCAGGGTGCCCGTCAGCACCGTGGTGAGCCCGAGCACCACCACGGAGACGACGACCTCGGCCAGGACGGAACGGCGCAGGGCACGCCGGTGGGCGTCCTCGACCGGCGTGAGCGGCGGCTCGACCGGCGGGGGCGGCGGCTCGACCGGCGGGGGCGGCGGCTCGACCGGCGGGAGTGGGTCCGGCGGGGAGAGCCGGGTGCCCGAGGGGGGGCCGCCGGCGGGCTGCGGAATGCGGTCCCGCACCTGTGTCCGGGGGCTCGTGGCGGCGTGCGCTGCCGCCGTGGCCGTCGCCGGTGCCTTCGCCGTCGCCGCCGTTGCCGACGTCGCCGCGGTCGCCAGTGCCTTCGGCCGCATCCTCGTCCCGTCCTCCGTCTCCGCATGCCTCGCCGTCTCCGCCGGTGCCGTCCTCCGGTCCGTCGACGGCGTGTCGGTCTCCGCCGCCTCCGTCTCCACGTTCGCCTCCGCCTCCGCCTCCGCCAGCCGTGCGGTCCATCGTCGGGACAGTGCGCCCGCCGTGAGGAGCAGTGCCACCGCGGCCAGCTTGGCGAGCAGGAGACGGCCGTAGGCGGAGTCCGTGAGCGCGCCGAGGGAGCCGAGGCCGCGCCAGGACTGGTAGACGCCGGTGACCGCCAGGACGGCGACCGAGGCGGCGGCCAGTCGGGAGAAGCGGGCCGCCACGCGGGCCGGGAGGGCGTCCCGGCGGAGCAGGGTGAGCAGCGCCGTCAGGCCACCGAGCCAGGCCGCCGTCGCCAGCAGGTGCAGCACCGACGACGCCATCGCCGCCGGGACCTGGATGCCGGCCGACGCGTGTTCGGCGGCCGCCCAGGTCAGGGCCAGGGCCACGGCGAGGACGGCGCCGGCGGCGAGGGTCGTCCGGGGGATCCGGGCGCGCCCGCGCCGCCGTACGAACAGGACGGCGGCCACGGCCAGCAGGGCCAGCCGTACCGCCAGGGCGAGGCCGGGGCGGCCGGTCAGGGTACGGGTCAGGCCGGACGGATCCAGGGCCCGCGCCGGGCCCGCGCCCGTCTCGTAGGGGGCGCGCAGCAGGAGCAGCAGGACCGTCGAGCCGGTGAGGACGGCCCAGCCCGCCAGCAGAAGTCGGCCCAGGGGACGGGGGTCCGGCGGGCGGCAGACGGCGAGGAACGCCGCCGTACCGATGAGGACGGCCGCCGCGCCGTACGCCAGATAGCGGCCGATCTTGAAGAGGCCGGCGGTGGCCGGGTCCTCGGTGGGGCCGGCGGGCGGGGTGGCGCGGGTCGCGGACGGTGCGCCGACGGAGAAGGTGAAGGCGCCGCCGATCGGGTGGCTGTCGGCGGACACCACTCGCCAGACCACCGTGTAGGTGCCGTTGCCGAGCGTGGCGGGCAGGGTGATCCGCGCGGTGTCGGCCCGTCCCCGCGCGTGCCGTGCCGGGCCCGTGTCGACGCGCCGGTTGTCGGGGTCGAGGACACGGAAGGAGTCGTCGAGCAGGCCGACGGACTCGGTGAAGGTCAGGGTGACGGCGCGGGGCGCGGACCGGACGACGGAGCCGTCGGCGGGGTCGGCGTCGCGGAGGGCGGCGTGGGCGGACGCCCGGCCCGCGCCCGGGAGGAGGAGCAGGACCAGCAGGGCGCCCAGCAGCACCAGCCCCTGAAGCCGTCGGCCCCCTGGACCCCGTCGGTCCCGTGCACCCCATTGGCCTCGTGGTCCCGCCGCCCCGGTCTCCGGGCCGCTCCGGCCGCCTCCGGACCGGCGCTCGCCGGTCGTCCGTGCGGCTCCTGGGGCTGCTTCTCGGGTTCCCGGGGCTCCCGGGGCTCCCGGGGCTCCCGAGGCTCCCGGGGCTCCCGAGGTCGCCGTCGTCCCGTCCCGTCGTCCGTCGTCGTGCCCTTCGCTCACGCAACCGCTCCGTACCTCGGACTCGTGTGCTCGGGGATACGTACGGACGGCGGGGCGGTCCTGCTCACCACGACGGGCGGGCCGAGACGCCTCCGTCCACCACCAGGTCGTGGCCGGTGATCCAGGAGGCGAGCGGGGACGCGAGGAAGACGCAGGCGTCGCCGACGTCCTCCGGGCGGCCCAGCCGGCCGACGGCGACCGCCTCGCGCCACCGCCGCACGCCCTCGGGCCAGGCCTCGGCGAGGCCCTCCCGTTCGATCAGGCCGGGCGAGACGGTGTTGACGCGGATGCCCCAGGAGCCGTACTCCCGTGCCGCCGCGCGGGCGTGCATCACGACCGCCGCCTTGGAGGTGGCGTAGTGGGCGTGGTGCTCGGCGGGCCGTCCGGCCTCCACCGAGGCGATGTGCGTGACGGTGCCGCCGCCGTCCTGTCCGCGCATGACCTCGGCGGCGGCCCGGGTGCAGGAGAAGACACTGGTCAGGTTGGTGTCGAGGACGGCCCGCCAGTCGGCGGCGGACATGTCCGCCAGCGCCTGGACGGGTTGTACGCCCGCGTTGTTGACCAGGTCGGTCAGCCGTCCCCCGCCCCACTCGGCGGCCTCCCGCACGAGCCGTCGGCACTCCTCGGGGCGGGACAGGTCGGCCTGGAGGACGACCGCCCGGCGGCCCGTCCCGGCGACCGCGCGGGCGACGTCACGCGCCGCCTCCACGCCCCGGTGGCAGTGGAGCGCCACGTCCGCGCCCTCCTCGGCGAACCGCAGCGCGATCCCCCGGCCGAGTCCGCCGCTCGCTCCCGTGACCAGGGCCAGACGGCCCGTCAGCAACGTCATGGACGGCAGAGTCGCGCGATCAGGGCCGCCCGGTCCGGGTGGCGCGCCATGAGGCCGGCCGCGTCGCCGTGCTCGTAGTCCCCGTAGGTGAACCCGGGGGCCATGGTGCAGCCGAAGAACGTCCAGGCGCCGCCCGCCGTGACCCGCGCGCCCATCCAGGTGCGCGCGGGGACGGTGAACTGCGGATGCTGGCCGCCGAGGACGTCCGGGCCGAGCACGGCCGTCCGGGAGGTGCCGTCGGGGGCGAGGAGCAGCAGCTCCAGCGGGTCGCCCAGGTAGTGGTGCCAGACCTCGTCGGCGGGCAGGCGGTGCAGGGCCGAGAAGTCGTCCGCGGTGAGCAGGGCGACGATCGCGGAACCGGCGGTCCGGCCGTCCGGCCCCTCGGGGCCCGTCCAGGTACGGCGGAACAGTCCCCCCTCACGGGGGATCGGCTCCATCCCGTAGTGGGCGACGAGGTCTTCGGGGGTCACCGGGCCTGGGGAGGTCACCCGGGGAAGGCTACCTCCCGGCGGAGGAAGGCCAGTTGCGCCTTCTTCTCCGGCAGGTACACGTCCGGCAGATCGATCTCCGGCAGCGTGACGAGCGGCCCGGCCTCGAATCCGTGCCGCAGGAAACGGCCGACCGCCTTCTCGTTGCGCACGTCGGGGTCCACCACGATCCGCCGACGGTCCAGCCCGAGCAGCGCGTACGCCGTGAAGGCGTCCAGCAGCGCCGACGTCCAGCCCGGCCGCGGGCCGTCGCCGCCGGCCGGCGCGAGGAGCAGGTGGATGCCGATGTCCCCGGGCTCGACGTCGTAGCACTCGCTGACCCGGTCCTCCGTGGGCTCGTACGTCTGGAGCAGGGCCACCGGGGTGCCGTCCAGCTCGACGAGGAAGGCGTGGTGGGTGTCCAGGCCGGCCATGTGGGCGTAGATCTCGGCGACCTGGTCGCGCGTCAGGCCGGTCATGCCCCAGAACGCGGCCCGCTCCTCGCGCACCCAGCCGTGGACGACGTCCGCGTCGGCCTCGGCGTCGAGGGGCCGGATGCCGACGGTGCCGAAGCCGTCGGCCGTCCGCTCGAACAGGTAGGCGGGCGGGTGCTCGGACGTGGTCTGCTCTGACGAGCGTTCGGACGTGGACTGTCCTGACGAGCGTCCGGACAGGCGTTCGGGCTGCTGTTCGGGTGTGGTCCCGGACCCGGGGTGGTCAGACATCGCTCTCCTTCTTCAGCTGCGCCCAGTCGGTGACGACCGGGGCCAGCTCGCCCGTGAGCCAGAGGGGCAGCTGGTCGTGGTGGTGGGGGCTGTCGGGGTGGCCGTCGGCACCGTAGGGCACGACCCAGGAGCTGTCCTCACGCCGGGCCAGGTCCCAGACGTAGCGGGCGGCCGGGCCGCGGGCGGCGAGGTCGGTCCAGCCGGGCACGGCGGAGGTGCACAGCACGCAGTCGTGGTCGCCGGAGAGGGCCGGGGCCTCCTGCGCGGGGTCCGGCAGGGCCCGCCAGGGCGCGAGGCGGTGCGTGTCGCCCCAGCGGGCGGCCGGCTGACCGGCGACCTCCTCGACGGCCTCCCGGAGCAGGGCGGTGCGGTCGATGCCGTACAGCTCCTCGGCGCGCAGGAGGTGTTCGAGGGCGAAGCCGACCCGGGGGAGCAGGGCCAGCCAGGGCAGGAAGACCTCGGGGTAGGCGGGCGGGGCGGTCAGCGGGGCGAAGGCCGGCTGGGTGGCGAGGCGGCGGACGAGCACGCTGCGCAAGGCCGCGAACCGTGCGGCGTCCTGGCTGCCGGCGTCCATGCGGCGGTCCCAGCGCAGGAGGCGCTCGCGCAGGTCGGCCGCCGGGCCGGTCAGGCCGTCGAGGGCGGCGAGCCGGTCCAGCAGGGGGGCCGCGGACGCCAGGTGGGTGTCCGTGTGGATCACGGGCATGTCGGCCGCGGACCAGTCGCGGCGCCGGTCCAGCAGTTCCCGGATGCGGTCGGCGCGGTGGGGCGGGGCGAACTCGACGCCGAGCGGGCCGGCGGGGCCGCGCTGGTTGGCCATGACGGCGATGCCGTCGGTGAGACCGGCGCGGGGGGTCTCGTGCCAGCCGGTCCACTCGTGGCCGGGTTCCCAGGCGGCCACTAGCCGGGTGCGGTTGGCCTGGGAGCGGACCGGGACGCGGCCCGCGACCCTGTGCAGGAGCCCGCCCTCGGTGTCGGCGGCCTGGACGACGTTGACGGGCTCCGCCCAGACGTCGAAGGCGCGGTCCACGTCGGCGACCCGGCGGGCGCGCAGCAGGGGCAGCAGGGCGCCGAAGCCCAGGTCGCCGGTGACGCGGGGCGGGTAGCGCAGGGCGAGGGCGAGCGGGGTGCCGTCGTCGAGGCCCTCCGGGCCGCCGGCGATCACCGGGCCGCGCTCGGTCTCCAGGACCTCCACCTCGACGGTCTCCTCGCCCGCCACGCGGACCAGTTCGGTGTGCCGGGCGACGCGCCGCCAGACGCCGTCCGGGCCGAGGGCCTCGACGCCGGCGCCGGTGCGGCGCAGCCGTTCGCGGTAGAGGTCCTGGTAGTCGGCCATGGCGTTGGTGATGGCCCAGGCGACCGTGCCGGTGTGCCCGAAGTGGGCGATGCCGGGGACGCCCGGCACGGCGAGCCCTACGACGTCGAACTCGTCGCAGGCCAGCCGGATCTGCTGGTAGACGCCGGGATCCTCGATGAAGCGGTGCGGGTCGCCGGCGATGACGGCCTGTCCGGTGCGGGTGCGCTCGCCGGCGACCAGCCAGCCGTTGCTCCCGGAGGTGCCGGGTCCGTCGGTGGCGAACAGGCCGACGGCGTCCGGGCCGAGGTGGCGGACGGCCTCCTCGCGCCAGAGCTTGGCCGGGAAGCCGGCGAAGAGGATGTGGGTGGAGAGCCAGACGGCGAGCGGGGTCCACGGCTCCCAGCGGCCGGGGGCGAGGCCGACGCGCGCGAACTCGGGCGCCGGGCCGCCGCCGGCACGGTCCGGGCCTGCGCCGACGCCGTCGAGGGCTGCGCGGACACCGTCGGGGCCTCCGCCGACACCGTCCAGGGCTGGGCGGACACCGTCCAGGGCTGCGCGGACACCGTCGAGGCCTTCGTTGACGCCGTCCAGGGCTGGGCAGACACCGTCCAGGGCTGCGCGGACACCGTCGAGGCCTTCGTTGACGCCGTCGACGTAGGCGCGCACCCAGTCGGCGGTCTCCGGGTCCCGCTCCTCCAGGGTGGTGAAGCAGCGCCGGGCCGTGTCGTCGAGGCGGGCACGGCGCACGAAACGGTCCCAGGAGAGGGCCTCGGGGCCCAGGAAGGACGCCGAGGTGCCGCGGGCGCGGTGGCGTTCGACCTCCAGCTGCCAGGCGCGGTCGCGCGCGGTCACCCGTCCCTGGAGGCGGGCGAGGTCCCGGGCGCTGCCGGCACGCAGGTGCGGAATGCCCCAGGGGTCCCGGAAGACGCCGTCAGGCACGTCGGTCTCGCTCGTCACCCTGCAGCTCCTCACATCTTTAGGTAAGCCTTACCTAACAATTCGTGGAGAAATCGTACGTGAGGGGTGAAGACGCCATGACGCAGGGGCGGGGTCGGGAAGGCGCGGTCCTCAAGATGATGCGGGGAGGCCCGCCAAGCCCACCTGCCCCGCCACCGAGGCGCCGGTGGGCGCGCCGCCCGTGCGCGCGGGATGATCGGACCATGGACGTCACTCTTCACCTCGCCCAGGACCCCGAGGCCGACGCGCTGCTCGGGCGTTCGCCGCTCGCCGCGCTGGTCGGGATGCTGCTGGACCAGCAAGTGCCCATGGAGTGGGCGTTCAAGGGGCCCCGGACCATCGCCGACCGGCTCGGCGCCGACGATCTCGACGCGCACGAGATCGCCGCCCGGGACCCGGAGGCCTTCGCCGCCCTGCTCTCCGAGAAGCCGGCGGTGCACCGCTACCCGGGCTCCATGGCCAAGCGCATCCAGCAGCTGTGCCAGTACCTCGTCGAACACTACGACGGTGACGCGAGCGCCGTCTGGGAGGGCATCGGCACCGGCACGGAGCTGCTCGCACGGCTGGAGGAACTGCCCGGCTTCGGCAAGCAGAAGGCCCAGATCTTCCTCGCGCTCCTCGGCAAGCAGCTCGGCGTGCGGCCGACGGGCTGGCGGGAGGCGGCCGGCGCCTACGGCGAGTCCGGCTCCTTCCGCTCCGTCGCCGACATCACCGGACCGGAGTCGCTGGCCAAGGTGCGGTCGCACAAGCAGGAGATGAAGGCGGCGGCCAAGGCGAGGAAGCAGGCCTCGGGCGGCTGACGCCGGCCAGGCGCCGAACGGGTGGTTCTCGCCCCCACCATGCTGAACGGTCGGCGTGTCGCGGGGAGACCACCTCCCATGAGCAGCACACGAAGCCTCCCGTTCGGCCCCGCCTGGCTACGGGTCGTCGTGCTGCTGCTCGTCGTCCTGGTGCCGGGCACCCCCACCGGGACGGCCGCGGCACCGCCCGTGGCCGCCGCGGAGACCTTCGAGTTCGACGCCCCGGACACGGCGCTGCGCCCCACCGCGGGCGGCCCCCACCGCACGGTCGCCCCGCCGCCGCGCCCCACGCCCGGACGGACGCCGGCACCCGCCGTCCCCTCGGGCCGCCGCGTCCCCCCGCCGCACGGGGCGCCGTACGCCCCGGACACCCTGGACGCCCTGGACGCCCTGCGCACCGTGGTCCTGCGCTGCTGACCGGCCTCCGCCCGCCACCCGGCCGGGCAGGGACCAGCCAGCACTCCGCGAGGAACATGCGAGGGAACCAGCCATGCCCACCGACCCCTACGCGGTCCTGCGCGCCCTGCTGCGCGCCGAGGCCGTGCGCAGTACGCCGAAGCCGCAGCTGAAGGTCACCGACCAGGAGAAGCCGCAGCAGGCCCCGAAGAGCGACCGGGGCCGCTGACACTCCGGCGGAGGCGGGCTACCGCCTCCGCCGCGCGGTGCCGAAGAGCGAGCGGGTGATCTCCCGGCCGATCTGCGTGCCGATGGACCGCGCGAGCGACCGGAACACGCCGCTGCCGACGACCTGTTCGACGACGGACGGCTCGTCCCGCTCGGACGCCGATCGCGACCCCGGCCCCGACCGCGACCCCGGCTCCGGCTCCGGCTTCGGCTTCGGCTCCGGCTCCGGCTCCGGCTTCGGCTCGGAGATGCGGGCGCGGGCGCGCGCCGCCAGCCTCTCGTACGCCGACTCTCTGTCCACAGCCTGTGCATACCGCCCGTACAGCGGGGACTCCCGCACCGCCCGGTCGAGGGCCGCCCCGTCGACCGGGCCCATCAGGGACTCGGGGGCGCGCAGCCGGGTCGCGGCGACGGGGGTCGGGGCGCCGTTCTCGCCGAGGACGGTGACGACGGCCTCGCCGGTGCCCAGGCCGGTGAGGAGTTCCTCCAGGTCGTAGGCCGAGTCCGGGAAGGTCCTCACCGTGGCCCGGAGCGCCGTCCGGTCGTCCGGGGTGAAGGCGCGCAGGGCGTGCTGGACGCGGTTGCCGAGCTGGCCGAGGACGTCGGCGGGCACGTCCTCGGGGGACTGCGTGACGAAGAACACGCCGATCCCCTTCGAGCGAATGAGGCGGACGGTGCGGGTGACGGACTCCAGGAACGCCTTCGAGGCACCGTCGAACAGCAGGTGCGCCTCGTCGAAGAAGAAGACCAGCCGGGGCCGGTCGGCGTCGCCGATCTCGGGCAGGTCGTGGAAGAGGTCGGCGAGGAGCCACATCAGGAAGGTCGAGAAGAGCTGCGGCCGGTCCTGGACGGCGGGGAGTTCGAGGACGGAGACGATGCCGCGCCCGTCGTCCGCCGTACGCAGCAGCTCGCTCGTGTCGAACTCCGGTTCGCCGAAGAACCCGGCCATGCCCTGCGCCTCGAAGGCGGTGAGGGAACGGAGGATCACCCCGGCCGTGGCCGACGACAGGCCGCCGATGCCCTCCAGCTCCCCCTTGCCCTCGTCGGAGGTGAGGAAGACGACGACCGACCGCAGGTCCTTGAGGTCGACCAGCTCCAGCCCCTTCCGGTCCGCGTAGTGGAAGACCAGGGCGAGGGACTGCTCCTGGGTCCGGTTGAGCTGGAGCACCTTGGACAGCAGGAGCGGACCGAAACCGGTGATCGTGGCCCGGACGGGGACGCCGTCGCCGAGGCCGCCGAGGGCGTAGAACTCGGCCGGGAAGCCGGTCGGACGCCACTCCTGGCCGACCTCGGCGCAGCGGGAGGCGACCTTGGCGTTCGGGGCGCCCGGCGCCGAGATGCCCGACAGGTCGCCCTTGACGTCCGCGAGGAAGACGGGCACGCCGTGCGCGGAGAGCTGCTCGGCGAGGAGCTGGAGCGTCTTGGTCTTGCCGGTGCCGGTGGCGCCCGCGACCAGGCCGTGCCGGTTGAGCAGCGGCAGGGGCACGCGGACGCGCGCGCCGGGCTCGCACACCCCGTCCCACAGCAGGGCGCCCAGTTCGAGGGCCGGGCCGGCGAAGGCGTACCCGGCGGCGATCCCGGCGGCACCGGTCGGCGCGTGCATCAAGAACCCCTCGTTCCCTTTTGACCCGTTCGCCACATCTTTTCCAGCGTCGCACTCGGTCGCCATGGCTGCGCCCGGAACGTCGGGCCCGGTAGGCTTTCCGTGTGATCTTCAAGCGCATCGGAAACGGCCGGCCGTACCCCGACCACGGCCGGGAAAGCACCCGCCAGTGGGCGGACGTCGCGCCGCGCCCGGTCCGCCTCGATCAGCTGGTGACCACCAAGCAGCAGCTCGACCTGGAGACGCTCCTCGCCGAGGACTCGACGTTCTACGGCGACCTCTTCGCCCACGTCGTGAAGTGGCAGGGCGACCTCTACCTCGAGGACGGCCTGCACCGCGCGGTGCGCGCCGCCCTCCAGCAGCGCCAGGTGCTGCACGCGCGCGTCCTCGAACTGGACTGAGCCTCCGGCCGCCCCACCTCAGCCCACGCCCAGGGAACCCTCAGCCGGTCCCCGGCCGGCTCCCGGGCGGCCCTCAGCCGTTTCCCGGTTGGCCCTTTCGGGTCGTCCTGCGCGGTGTCGAATGATCATCTAGTAGGCACGGCCGTCCAGGCCCACTACGCTGCGCTCATGAGCATGCTGACTCCCCCCGGCATGGGCGGCAAGTACCGGATCACGGGGGACAAGTACCCCAGGATGCGGCCCCACCGGCGGCGCGGGCGGCTGGTCGGCGTGGTCGTCGGCTGCGGGGCCGTGCTCGGCGTGGCCGGGTGGGGCACGGTGCAGCTCATCGACGTCTTCTCCGGCGGCGGCGAGGCCTCGGCGGCCGGCTCGGGCACCGCCTGCTCGGTCAAGTCCGGGCCCACGGCCACCGCTTCCCCCGCCGCACTGCCCCGGCCCGCGCAGATCACCGTGAACGTCTTCAACGCCACCACCCGCAGCGGCCTCGCCAAGACCACCGCCGACGAACTGAAGAAGCGCGGCTTCGTCATCGGCGAGGTCGGCAACGCCGGCAAGGAGTACGACAAGAAGGTCGCCGGCACCGGCGTACTGCTCGGCCCGGCGTCCTCCCTGAACACCTCGCTGCCCGTCCTCGCCACCCAGCTCACGACCGCCGAGCGCCGCACCGACGCCGCCCGCACGGGCACCGCGATCGATCTGATCCTGGGCAACGGGTTCAAGGCCCTGACCGGCCAGGCGCAGGCCGCCCGGGCGCTGACCGCCCTGACCTCGCCGCAGCCCACGGCGACCCCGGACAAGCACTGCTGACGCGGAGGCGCTGCCGACACGGAGGCCCCCCTGCCGACGCGCTGCCGCCCACCGGACGGACCGATCCCCGGCCGCCCCCGGGGCCGCCCTTGGCCGTCCCCGGCTACCCTTGGCCGCCCTTGGCCGTCTCCGGCAGTCCTTGGCCACACCGGCCGGAAGCTGCCACCCCGGCCGGAAGCTGCCCCCGCGGCCGGAAGCTACTCCGGGGCCGCACACTCGCTCCGGGGCCGCAAGCTCGCCCCGCGGCTGCAAGACGCCCCGCAGCCGGAACTACTCCGCGGCCCCGTACAGCCGGTCCCCCGCGTCGCCCAGACCGGGGACGATGTAGCCGAGCTCGTTGAGGTGGTCGTCGACGGCCGCCGTGACGACGGTGACCGGGGCGCCCGCCAGCTCGCGCTCCATCAGCTCCACGCCCTCCGGCGCGGCCAGCAGCACCACGGCGGTGACGTCGTCGGCGCCGCGCCGGATCAGCTCGCGGATCGCCGCGACCAGCGTGCCGCCGGTGGCCAGCATCGGGTCCAGGACGTACACCTGGCGGCCGGAGAGATCCTCCGGCATGCGCGTGGCGTACGTGGACGCCTCCAGCGTCTCCTCGTTGCGGATCATGCCCAGGAAGCCCACCTCGGCGGTCGGCAGCAGCCGGACCATGCCGTCCAGCATGCCGAGGCCGGCCCGCAGGATCGGTACGACCAGCGGACGCGGGTGGGAGAGCTTGACGCCGGTGGTCGTGGCGACCGGGGTGGTGATGTCGACCTGCTCGGTCCGCACGTCGCGGGTGGCCTCGTAGGCGAGCAGGGTGACCAGCTCGTCGGCGAGACGGCGGAAGGTCGCGGAGTCCGTGCGCTGGTCGCGCAGCGTGGTGAGCTTGTGGGCGACCAGGGGGTGGTCGACGACGTGGAGACGCATGTCCACAACATTAACCGGGCCCCACCGGCCCGGCGGCCGCACGCACGGTGACCCTCTCCCCCCTGATGGGGCCGTTCGTCGGCATCATTCCCCCCGAGCGGGGGAAGGTGGTGGGGACGGACCAGGGTGGTGGACCTATGCCTGACCTGCCAGACCACGCGGCGCACGACGCGGGCGAGCCGCCGGAGACGGACGCCGAGCGCCGCCGACGACGCGCCCGGTTCCTGCGCGAACTCGCCGAGGCCCGCGCGCTGCGCGACCGGGTCCAGCCCCGCCGTGCCAAGACCGCCCGCCTGCGACACGCGATGCGCATGCGAACGTTCCGCTGGTAGCCGCCCGCCCGTTGCCCGCACGGGAAAGATCGCCGACGCCGTGGGCGTTGCGGGGGTGGGCGTGCGTGGACGCATCCGAAAGCCGCGTACGATCCGCACGTGGCGGCAACGAGTGCGCTGGTGGTTGCTTGCGGACGTGCGCACCGACGTACGCGCCGGCCCGCGATCAAAACAGCCGGACACAGGGAGCCGAAGACGTCCCCTGGACGCCTTGTTTCTGCCACGATTCCGAGTGGGTGGGGCTCGGAGCACAGCTCTCTCCGCCCGTAACCTCCGCCGGGGGGACCCCCAACCGGCACGCCTATGACCAGTGGGAGAGTCACGGTGTACTTCGCCGCACTGCTCGCGCGCACCGAAGACGGGTGGGAAGCGAGCGACACAGAGCTCGACGATGTGGAGACCCTGTCGGATCTGGCCGACCTGGCTCGGGAAGCCTCTCCCGACGAGGACACGGTGCTCGTGCTCATCGAGCAGGAGGACTCGTGGTTCGGGGTCGTCCGCATCGACGGCGAGGACGACCCTCGCATCTACGTCTCCGACGCCGCGGCTGCCGCCCGCAGCTCGTACGGCGAGATCCTGCTCACCGACGAACTGCTCGGCCGGGACGCGGACTCCGGTGACGACCTCGACTCCCTCGACCTCGACGGCACCGAGGACGGCGAGGACGACGACGGCGAGGACGACGGTTCCGCCGCCGAGGCCGTACCGCACGGCCCGGTCGGCGACGCCGCCGTCCTCGACGACCTCGGCGTCAGCGAGAAGGAGCTGAAGTCGCTGTCGGAGGACGCGCTCACCGAGATCGCCGAGGCCCTGGGCGCCTCGGAGGTGCTGGAGACCGTCCGCTGACCGCACCCGACCCGCGCCGGGGAGCCGAGGCCGACAGGGCCACCGAGGCCGACGAGACCTCCGTGGCCTCCGGTCCCGTACGCGACGCCGACCTCGTACGGGACCCCGGTCCGGCACACGCCGGTGACCCGGCACGCGACACCGGACAGGGACGTGCCCCCGTCCCCGATCCTGTGCGCGCCCCCGTCCCCGACCCCGTGCGCGACCCCTGGCGGGCCGCGATGCGGCTCGCCCTGGAGGAGGCCGTCCGGGCCGGCCGGGGCGGTGACGTTCCCGTCGGTGCCGTCGTGCTGGCCGCCGACGGCACGACCGTCCTCGCGACCGGCCACAACGAGCGGGAGGCCGGCGGCGACCCGACGGCCCACGCCGAGGTCCTCGCCCTGCGGCGGGCCGCCGCGCGCGTGGGCGAGTGGCGCCTGACCGGCTGCACCCTCGTCGTCACGCTGGAACCCTGCACGATGTGCGCGGGCGCCCTCGTCCAGTCCCGCGTGGACCGGGTCGTCTACGGCGCCCGCGACGACAAGGCGGGCGCGGCCGGCTCCCTCTGGGACGTCGTCCGCGACCGCCGGCTCAACCACCGGCCCGAAGTGATCGAGGGCGTCCTCGCGGACGCGTGCGCGGGGCTGCTCACCGAGTTCTTCCGCTCCCGCTGAGAACCGATTTCGAAGCAGTGCCCGCCGTACTGTAAGGTCTCCCTCGGTAGCGTGTCCGAGCGGCCGAAGGAGCTCGCCTCGAAAGCGAGTGTGGCGCAAGTCACCGAGGGTTCAAATCCCTCCGCTACCGCTCAAATGAAGGGCCCGGTCCATTGGACCGGGCCCTTCATCGTCTTCGGGCGACATGACGGTTACACTCGCGCCCGGCGACAGGGGGCCCGCAGCGCAGCACGCACGCCCCGCAGGCAGTACTCACAGGGGAGGCCGCGGTGGCGGTGAACGCAAAGAAGATCGCCGTCTACCTACTCGTGGTCTTCGTGCTCTACGTGATCATCACCGACCCGGCCAAGGCCGCGGACTACGTCCAGATAGGCTTCGAGGGCATATCGGACGCCGCGAAGGCCATCGGCGACTTCTTCACCTGGCTCGCCGACGGGGCGCAGTAGCGGAAGGGGCGGCCGCGGCCGTCGCACAACGCTGGGAGTGCCCATGATCCGCCACCTGGTCCTCTTCAAGCTCAACGAGGGCGTCGAGCGCGACGACCCCCGGGTCGTGCAGGGCGAGGCGGCCTTCCGGGCCCTGGGCGACCGGATCGAGGAGCTGCGCTTCTGGGAGCTGGGCTGGAACATCAGCGAGCGCCCCATCGCCTACGACTTCGCGATCAACTCGGCGGTCGACGACGCCGACGCCCTGAAGCGGTACCTCGAGCACCCGGCCCACCAGGCGGGCGTCGCCCTCTGGCGCGAGTTCGCCACCTGGGTGGTCGCCGACTACGAGTTCTAGACCGCACGGCACCACACGCCACCGCACGGCACCACACGCCACCGCACGGCGCCACACGCCACCGCACGGCACCGCACCGCACCGCCCACGCGCCGCCCGCTCACGCGCCGCCCGCCCGGGGGGCGCGCCCCCGGCGCGACCGTGCCGCCACCCAACGCCCTCTCAGCGCCCCTCAGGGCGCGCCCCGAGCCCTCCGCCGCAAACGGCGGGGGGCTCTCGCCTGCCCACCCTCCTCCGCGCCCCTCCGCCCCCTGAGGCCGCTCCCACCCCTTTCGCCCCTCGCGCCCCCTTCATCCCTCCAGCCCCTCCGTCCACCTCCCCACCCACCCCCCAACTTGGTCCCTCAACACGGACTTATGGGGTGCTTGCACACAGTGCACATGTCTTGTGATGCTATGACCGCTTTTGATGGATGAGTGGGCCGACGACGTTCGATGCAGCCCGACAAAGACCGATGAGGACCGATGAAGAGGTGGCGTTGACCGTGTCGGCCAGTACTGCGCCGCCCCAGGAGGAGGCACCCGCGCCTGCCCCCGTCCCGGAGAAGCGTCGCGGCGCGGACACCCGGGCGCTGACCCAGGTGCTCTTCGCCCAGCTCAAGGAGCTCCAGCCGGGCACGCCGGAGCACGACCGGGTGCGCGGGGCGCTCATCGAGGCCAACCTCCCGCTCGTGCGCTACGCGGCCGCCCGCTTCCGCTCCCGCAACGAGCCGATGGAGGACGTCGTCCAGGTCGGCACGATCGGCCTGATCAACGCCATCGACCGCTTCGACCCGGACCGGGGCGTGCAGTTCCCGACGTTCGCGATGCCGACCGTCGTCGGCGAGATCAAGCGGTACTTCCGCGACAACGTCCGCACGGTCCACGTACCGCGCCGGCTGCACGAACTGTGGGTGCAGGTCAACAGCGCGACCGAGGACCTCACCACCTGCTTCGGCCGCACCCCGACCACCGCCGAGATCGCCGAGCGGCTGCGGATCAGCGAGGAGGAGGTGCTCTCCTGCATCGAGGCGGGCCGGTCGTACCACGCCACCTCCCTGGAGGCCGCGCAGGAGGGCGACGGGCTGCCCGGCCTGCTGGACCGCCTCGGCTACGAGGACCCGGCGCTGGACGGGGTGGAGCACCGCGACCTGGTCCGCCACCTGCTGGTCCAGCTCCCGGAACGGGAACAGCGCATCCTGCTGCTGCGCTACTACAGCAACCTGACCCAGTCACAGATCAGCGCGGAGCTCGGCGTCTCCCAGATGCACGTCTCACGGCTCCTGGCGCGCAGCTTCCAGCGGCTGCGCTCGGCGAACCGGATCGACGCCTGACCGGCCGACGGCCGCGGCGCGTGCTCCGTCCGGGTGGCGATCCGTAACCGAACGCCGGATCGAGCGATCACCTGTGCGGGCGAATCGCTCACCTCGGCGGATCCCGACAGATCCGCGCTGAAACACCGTCACACCCCCTTTTTCCAGGGCCGATTCATGACCTGGATGTCGACATGTCACTACAGCGTGTTGCCGACATGTGACATTCTGCCGGAAGCGCGTTTGCCGAGGCTTCGGCTCCGGTATTCAGGTGAAGGCTGACCTTCCTCCCCAGGGAGAGTCCGCCGCGACCGTCCCGCGACCCAAAGGGGGTGGCATGTCCGCAGACCAGGGCAGCTCGAAGGTGCTCACGCTCACGAAGAGCGAGTCCGCGCCCGCCGAGCCCGTCACGCCCGTCGAGCCCGACCTGCTCGACGACGTCACGGCCCTCGAGGCCGCGCCGGCCCCGGCCCTCCCGGCCACCACGGGGGCCATCGACACCCGCACCCTGTCCCGCTCCCTGTTCCTGCGGCTCGCCGCCCTCGACGAGGACAGCCCCGAGCGCGCCTACGTCCGGGACACGCTCATCGAGCTCAACCTCCCGCTCGTGCGCTACGCCGCGGCCCGGTTCCGCTCGCGCAACGAGCCGATGGAGGACATCGTCCAGGTCGGCACCATCGGCCTGATCAAGGCGATCGACCGCTTCGACTGCGAACGGGGCGTGGAGTTCCCGACGTTCGCGATGCCGACGGTCGTGGGCGAGATCAAGCGGTTCTTCCGCGACACCTCGTGGTCGGTGCGCGTGCCGCGCCGCCTCCAGGAGCTCCGCCTGGCCCTGACGAAGGCCAGCGACGAGCTCTCCCAGAAGCTGGACCGCTCCCCGACGGTCGCCGAACTCGCCGCGGTGCTGGGCGTGTCGGAGGAGGACGTGGTGGACGGCCTCGCCGTCGGCAACGCCTACACGGCCTCGTCCCTGGACTCCCCGGCCCCCGAGGACGACGGCGGCGAGGGCTCCCTGGCCGACCGTCTCGGCTACGAGGACACCGCCCTGGAGGGCGTCGAGTACCGGGAGTCGCTGAAGCCGCTGCTGGCCAAGCTCCCGCCCCGTGAGCGCCGCATCATCATGCTGCGCTTCTTCGCCAACATGACCCAGTCGCAGATCGGCGAGGAGGTCGGCATCTCCCAGATGCACGTCTCCCGGCTGCTGACCCGCACGCTGGCCCAGCTCCGCGAGGGCCTGATCTCCGACTAGACGACGGAACCGCCGGCGACAGCGGCGGAACCTCCGCCGACAGGCCGACAGGCCGACAGGCCGACAGGCCACCGAGGAGAAGCCCCCGGCGGCAGGACGCCGAGGAGAACCTCCGCCGCGGAGCCCGGGAGAGCTCCGCCGGGACGGACGGCACGAAAAGGGCCGCCGACGCGCCGTACCGGGCGCGCCGGCGGCCTTCGTCGTGCGGTGGGGCGGGGACGTGCCGGTGCGGCGGGGGGGAGGAGCGGCGAGCCCGGCTCGCCGCCGGTGTGCTACTTCAGCGCCAGCCAGGCCACCACCGCCACGACCACCACCGCGACGACGACGCCCGCGATCAGACCGATGCGGGGACCGGCCGGCGCGGGGGCCTGGCGGGAGGACTGAGGGGCGCCATCGTCGACGAACGCGCGGAACATCTGGGTGCTGCCTGCGGGGTCGTGGGTGCCCTGGGGGCCCTGCGTGTTAGCCATGCCCCGAGACACTAGCGAAAACGGCGGGGACGGCCCAAGTGGGGGTCGCCACAACCCCGTTCCCCCCGCCCCACGGTGCGCCGCCCGCGTCACCCCGTCCCACCAGCGCATTTACTCCCGCAATACTTGCCTTTGCCAACTTTTTGCGAGGCTCACGGCCGTTTTATTTGCCTGTAGCAACCAAGCTCTTCTATGGTTGCCCTAAGCAACAAACGTGGGAGGTGTGATGGCCGGGCAGGCGCAGTACGAGCAGTACGAGGAACTGGTGCGTCAGCTCAGCGCCGTCGGGGCCGTGAAGCGAGACCTCGGGCGGATCCTGCCGCCCGACTGCTCGGCGGGCTCGGCGGCGGTGCTGACGCTGCTCGGCCGCCACGGCGACCTCCGCATGAGCGCCCTGTCCGAGCTGCTCTCCGTGGACATGTCGGTGACCAGTCGGCACGCCGCGCACCTCGCGGAGCGGGGCTGGATCGACCGGTCCCCCGACCCGGCGGACAAGCGCTCCCGCATCCTGCGCCTCACCCCCGACGGCCGGGCGATGCTCGCCGAACTCTCCCGCCGCAGCACCGACCTGCTGGCGGAGCGGCTGGGCGACTGGACCGAGGACGAGGTCGGACAGCTGATCCGGCTGATGACCCGGCTGCGCGCCAGTTTCGGCGACTGCCGCTCGGCCCCGCACCGGGCCCAGCCCCCGCCCCACGTTCCCGTACGCGAATCGACCACCCGTACACCCGCACAAGCTACGTAAGAGAAGGAAGCCCATGGCAACGACCACACCAGCCGGTGTGCGGGCCCACGCCAAGCACGGGGGAGGCTCCTCCGGGCGCTCCGGCGACGCGCCGATGACACACCGGCAGATCATGGAGGCCCTGTCCGGGCTGCTGCTCGGCATGTTCGTGGCGATCCTGTCGTCCACGATCGTCTCCAACGCCCTCCCCGAGATCATCGGCGACCTCGGCGGCGGCCAGTCCGCCTACACCTGGGTCGTCACCTCGACCCTGTTGGCGATGACGGCGGCCACGCCCCTGTGGGGCAAGCTCGCCGACCTCTACAACAAGAAGGCGCTCGTCCAGATAGCCCTGGTCATCTACGTCCTGGGCTCGATGGCCGCCGGCCTGTCGCAGAACGCCGGCATGCTGATCGCCTGCCGCGTGGTGCAGGGCATCGGCGTCGGCGGTCTCTCCGCCCTCGCCCAGATCGTGATGGCGGCGATGATCTCCCCGCGCGAGCGCGGCCGTTACTCCGGCTACCTCGGCGCCACGTTCGCGGTCGCGACCGTCGGCGGTCCGCTGCTCGGCGGTGTCATCACCGACACCGAGTGGCTGGGCTGGCGCTGGTGCTTCTACGTCGGCGTGCCCTTCGCCGTCATCGCCCTGATCGTGCTCCAGAAGACCCTGCACCTGCCCGTCGTGAAGCGCGACGTGAAGGTCGACTGGGCCGGCGCGCTCTTCATCTCCGCCGCCGTCTCGCTGCTGCTGCTCTGGGTCACCTTCGCCGGTGACAAGTACGACTGGCTGTCCTGGCAGACGTACACGATGGTGGCCGGCTCGGTCGTGCTCGCCCTGATCTTCGTGTTCGTCGAGTCCCGGGCGAGCGAGCCGATCATCCCGCTGCGGCTGTTCCGCAACCGGACCATCACCCTGTCGTCGATCGCCTCCCTGTTCGTGGGCGTGGCGATGTTCTCCGGCACGGTCTTCTTCGCCCAGTACTTCCAGCTGGCCCGCGACGAGTCCCCGACCATGTCGGGTGTGCTGACCATCCCGATGATCGGCGGCCTGTTCGTCTCCTCCACGGTCTCCGGGCAGTTCATCACCCGCACCGGCAAGTGGAAGGCCTGGCTGGTCAGCGGCGGTGTGCTCATCACGGCCGGCCTCGGACTGCTGGGCACCATCCGCTACGACACCGACTACTGGAAGACCGCCGTCTTCATGGCCCTGCTGGGCCTCGGCGTCGGCATGATGATGCAGAACCTGGTGCTCTCCACGCAGAACCAGGTGGAACCGAAGGACCTCGGCTCGGCCAGCTCGACCGTCACCTTCTTCCGCTCCCTCGGCGGTGCGATGGGCGTCTCGGCGCTGGGCGCCGTGATGGCCAACCGGATCACCGACTACGCCAAGGACGGCATCGCCGGCCTCGGCCCGGAGTACGCCTCCCTCGCGTCGGGCTCCGGCTCCACCGGCTCGATCCCGGACATGGACACGCTGCCCGCGCCGCTGCGCACGGTCATGGAGAGCGCGTACGGCCACGGCATCGCGGACGTCTTCCTGATCGCGTCGGGGATGGCGCTGCTCGCCTTCGTCATCACGCTGTTCATCAAGGAGGTCCCGCTGCGGACCGCGGGCGCGATGGCGCAGGCGGCCACGGCCGCCCAGGAGGCCCCGGCCGCCGCCGCGGCGCCGGCCGCCGCCGAAGAGCAGTCCACCGACCGGTTCGTCGTCGCCTCCGCCACCGAGGCGGGCACCGACGCGGGCACCGAAGCGGGCCCCTCGGGCACACAGCGGCTCGCGGCCGTCGCCACCCTCGACGCGCCCACGGCGTCCACCGGCAACGGCGGCATCCCCGTCCACGGCTTCGTCCGCGGCGCGGAGAACACGCCCGTCCCGCAGGCCGCCGTCACCCTGATCTCCCTCGCGGGGCGGCAGCTCGGCCGGTCGGTCGCGCAGGCCGACGGCTCCTACGTGCTGGACGCGCCGGGCACGGGCTCGTACGTCCTGATCGCCTCCGCCGACGGGTTCCAGCCGCAGGCGTCCACGATCGTGGTGAACGGCGAGCCGGTCGCCTACGACATCCTGCTCAGCGGCACCAGCGGACTCCTCGGTGTCGTACGGGCGGCGCAGTCCGGCGATCCCGTCAAGGACGCCATGGTCATCGTCACCGATGTGCGCGGCGACCTGCTGGCCACCGGAACCTCCGACGAACAGGGCGCGTTCTCCTTCGCGGAACTGGTGCCGGGTGCCGTGACCGTCGCGGTGAACGCCGCCGGGTTCCGGCCGCGGGCGCTGCCCGTGGAGATCGGCGCGACCGGTGTGACCCGGATCGAGGCCGTCCTCGACGCGGGCGCCCAGCTCAAGGGTGTCGTCCGGGCGCCGCACGGCCCGCTGGCCGACGCGCGGGTCACCCTGGTGGACGCGGCGGGCAACGTGGTCGGCACGGCCACGACCGGCGCGGACGGGGCGTACGCCTTCGCCGACCTCGACGGCGGCGAGTACACCGTCATCGCGACCGGCTACCCGCCGGTGGCCACCGCGCTGACCGTCGGCGGCACCGGCGTCGACGGCCACGACATCCAGCTCGCCCACCCCGGCGAGTGACCGGCCGGCACCACCGGCAGCACTGAACCCCGGCCCGTGCCGGGCGCGCACTGAGCGGAGGCGCGTCCGCCACGGGCCGGTCCTCTTCCTAGGAGTTACCCGAGATGGCACTGACCGCCAGGATCCGCACCCGGGACGGATGGGCCGTGTCGCACGCGGTCGTCACCGTCACCGACATGACGGGCACGCAGGTGCTGCGCGCCGAGGCCGACGCCGAGGGCGCCGTCCGCGACACGACGGCCCTGGCGCCGGGCGCGTACGTCGTGATCGTCACGGCCGTGGGCTACGCGCCCGCCGCCTCCAGCGCGCTCGTCACCGCGAGCGGACGCGCCGAGGTCGGCACGGTGACGCTGGCCCGGCAGGGCGGCACCGAACTGCCGCCGCCCGGCCCGTGGACCGTCGACCCGGCCCACTCCACGGTGGGCGCGGTCGCCCAGCACCTGGGCATCTCCAGCGTGCGCGGACGGTTCACGGAGTTCTCGGCGAGCGTCGAGATCGCCCCCGACGACGTCACCAAGTCCCGGGTGGAGGCGGTCATCCGCGCCGCCTCCATCGACACCGGCAACGGCATGCGCGACACCCACCTGCGCTCCGCGGACTTCCTCGACGTCGAGACGTACCCGGAGATCACCTTCCGTTCGGCGGGGCTGACGGCGGCGGGCCCCGACCGGTGGACCGTCCACGGGGAGCTGGCGATGCGCGGCGTCGTCCGCCCGGTCGACCTGGACCTCGCCTACCTCGGCACCGGCGCCGATCCGTGGGGCGGCGTCCGCGCCGCCTTCCGCGCGACCGCGGAACTGCACCGCGAGGACTTCGCCATGAACTACAACCAGGTCGTCCAGGCGGGCATCGCCGCCATCGGCACGACGCTGAAGGTGGAGCTGGACATCCAGGCGGTGCAGGGAGAGGGGCTCCCCCAGGCGTAGGACGGCCAGGGTCGGGAACGGCGGCCCGGCCCGCCCCTACGCTGGTTCCATGGCACCGAACATCGCGACCAACACCTCCGTCACCCTCGACGAGCTGCTGGACTTCGTACGCCCCCGCCACCGCGCGATCCTGCTCACCCGGCGGGCCGACGGCAGCCCCCAGGGTTCGCCGCTGACCTGCGGGGTCGACGACTCGGGCCGGATCGTGGTGTCCACGTACCCGGAGCGCGCCAAGACCCGCAACGCCCGCCGGGACGAGCGGGTCAGCGTGATCGTCCTGAGCGACGACTGGAACGGACCGTGGGTGCAGGTCGACGGCACGGCCGAGGTCGTCGACGCGCCGGACTCCGTCGAGCCGCTGGTGGAGTACTACCGCAACATCGCCGGTGAGCACCCGGACTGGGACGAGTACCGGGAGGCGATGGTGAAGCAGGGGAAGTCGATCATCCGGATCACGCCGGAGCGGTGGGGCCCGGTGGCAACGGGCGGCTTCCCGGCGCGGCTGGCTCCGCAGGCGTAGGGGCCGCCCGAGAGGCCGCCCGAGGGATCGGGCGCGGGCATCGGGCGCGGGCATCGGGCGCGGGCCCCGGGTGAGGGTCCCGGGTGAAGGTCCCGGGTGAAGGTCCCGGGTGAGGGTCCGGACGCCCGTCACCGCGGCGGCCGGAGCGGTCAGCCCCGCTCCACCATCACCTCGATGCCCGCCACCAGCAGGTCGAGGGCGAAGATGAAGTCCCGGTCCAGCATCTCGGCGACCGTGTCCCCGCCGCGCGCCGCCATGAGGTCCCGGGACTCCGCCACGACCTCGGCGGCCTGCGGGGCCTCGGTCACCGAGGTCATGGCGTGCTGGAAGTACTCGTCCGCGGTCATGCCCGTGTCCGCGACCCGGCCGAAGAAGTGGCCCTCGATCGTGCCGTAGCCGTACACGAACTGGAACACGGCGGCTATGGCGCTCGTGATGCGGTGCGCGGGCAGGCCGGTGCGGCGGACGACCTGCTGGACCGTGCGGGAGAACGCGAGGGAGTTCGGGCCGACGTTGAGGTAGCGCCCGGCGAGCGGCGACAGCCAGCGGTGGCGCACCAGCAGCGTGCGGTACGCCGTGGCCAGCGCCCGTAGCTGGTCGCGCCAGTTGGCGTCGCCGGCCGACGGGTCGGGCAGCTCCAGCTCGCCGTAGGCCGCGTCCAGGGCGAGTTCGAGGAGGTCGTCCTTGGTGTCGACGTACCAGTAGACGGACATCGCCGTGACGTTCAGCTCGGCCGCCAGCCGCCGCATGGAGAACCTGTCGAGCCCCTCGGCGTCCAGCAGCCGCACGGTGACCTCGGTGATCCGCCGCCGGTCGAGGCCCGACGGCTGTCCGCCCCCGCGGCCGCGTCGGCGTGCCCTGTCGTCCAGCCACACGCTGGCCCGCGCGGCCTTGCCGGCAGCAGCCTGTCCCATGGGGCACCTTCCTCCGAGTCCGGTGGGTCCGGTGAGTCCGGTCACCGGTGACGATGGTGACGATGCTAGGTGTGTTGCCCGTCGGCGTCGTTTCACGCGGCCAGGGCTTCCGCCTCCGTCCGCTCCGCCCTGCGCAGCAGCCCCGCCGCCACCACCCCGCCCAGCAGGACGGCCACCGCTCCGACCAGCTGACTGGTCACCAGCCCGGAGGAGAACGCGTCGGTGATCCGCTCCTTCTCCCCGGGCGAGTCCGCCGCGGCGAGCGCCGTGGGCAGCGACGACGCGCCCACCGCGACCAGCGCCGCGAAGCGGGAGGTGAGCACGGCCCCGAGGACCGCCACGCCCAGTCCGTTGCCGAACTCGGCGAGCGTGCCGTTGATCCCGGCCCCCACTCCCGCCTTCGCGGGCGGGATCGCGCTCATGACGGCGTGCGCCATCACCGGGTTGGCGATCGCCGCGCCGACGCCGATGAGGACCAGTCCGAGCAGCGTGCCGGCGTAGCCCCGCGCCGCGAGGAGGGCGATCGCCACCAGCCCGCCGGACATCAGCACCATGCCCAGCAGGATCGACGCCGGCGTCCCCAGCCTCGCCGTCCACCGCGCGGACAGACCGGTGAAGTTGAGGGCGACGACCGCCAGCGCCAGCGGCGCGGTGCGCAGGCCGGCCTCCAGCGGGCCGTAGCCGAGCACGAACTGGAGGTGCTGGGTGAGCAGGAAGAGCGCGCCGCCCATGCCGAAGGTGATGAGGACCGTGCCCGCCACGGCTCCCGTGAACCGGCGGTCCCGGAAGAAGCCCAGGTCGAGCATGGGGTACGGGATCCTGCTCTCCCAGTACGCGAAGAGGGCCAGGACGAGGAGCGCGACGGCCGCCGTGGCCGTCACCCGGCCCGACGTCCAGCCGTGCTCGGGGCCGGAGATGATCGCGTACACCAGCGCGGTCATGCCGATCGTGGAGAGCAGGGCGCCCGGCAGGTCGGGGCGGTCGCCCCGGGGGTTCCTGGACTCGGGGACCAGGGCCACGACCGCGACCAGGCCGAGGGCCGCGACGGGCAGGTTGATCAGGAAGATCGCGCCCCACCAGAAGTGGTCGAGCACGAAACCGCCGATGAGCGGGCCGGTGGCGAAGCCCAGCGCGTTCACCGCGGACCAGATGCCGATCGCCTTGGGCTGCTCGGCGGGCGTGAAGATCTGCATCGCCACCGCGAGGGTGGTGGTCAGCAGCAGCGCCCCGCCGACGCCCATGCCGGCGCGCGCGGCGATCAACTGGCCGCTGGTCCCGGCGAGGCCGGCCACCAGCGACCCGGCGCCGAACAGGGCCAGGCCCGTGATCAGCATCTTCTTGCGGCCGTAGCGGTCGGCGGCGCTGCCCGCGGTGAGCAGCAGACCGGACTGCACCAGCGAGTAGGCGTTGATCATCCACTGGACGTCGGAGGTGGCCGCGTCCATCTCACGGGTCAGCGAGGGGATCGCCACGTTCAGGACGGTGTTGTCGAGCAGCACCGTGAGCTGGGCCAGACAGATCACCCCGAGGATGAGCCAGCGCTGGGGGTGGCCTTCGGGGGACTCTGCGGTGGGCCGGGGGGCGGGGCGGGAGGCGGGCATGCTGTACACCGTAGAGGAAGCCTTATACGGCGTACAGCACTGATCGCCGACCGTACGCGACGGAAAGCCGGCCGCGCCCGGCCGAAAGCCGACCGTCCCCGACGGAAAAGGGCGGTGGCCCGGGGTCGAAACCCCGGGCCACCGCCCGTCTGCGAACCGTTGTCCCCTGTGTCAGTCACTCGCCTTCTGCGTGAGGTCGTAGAAGGTGGCCGAACCGACCGTGACCTGCTTGAAGTTGGCCTCGACCCACTCGGTGATCTGCGACGAGGTGCCGTCGCCGCTGCCTCCCATGCCACCGCCGGAGCCGCTGCTGACGAAGTAGTGGATCTTGCCGTCGGCGACGTACTGCTTGAACTGCGCCAGCGTCGGGGACGGGTCGGTGCCGTTGAAGCCGCCGATCGCCATCACCGGCTCGCCGGTGGCCAGCTGGTAGCTCGCCGCATTCTGGGCGCCGATCGCCGCCGCGGCCCAGGTGTACTGGTCGGAGTCGGCCTCCAGCAGCTTCTTCGCCTCGTCGGTGACCGTGGCGCCGTTGATCAGGCCGCCCACGCCACCGCCGCCGCCCATGCCCCCGCCCTCGCCGGTCCGGCCGCCGGGGAAGCCGTTGCCCTGCTGGTTCTGGGTGTTGCCGTTGCCGTTCTGCTGGTTCTGGCCGGGCATACCGCCGCCGGGGAAGCCACCGCCCGGGAAGCCACCGCCGTTCTGGCCCTGGCCATTCTGGCCCTGCTGGCCGGGCATGCCGCCGCCCATGCCGCCACCGCCGCCCATGCCGGGACCGCCGCCCCGTCCGCCGCCCATCATCGACGCGCCCGCCGGGCCGGCCGTCGGGATCGAGCCGGTGTGCGCGGAGTTCACGGTGCTCAGCGTGTACGCCGTCGGTCCGGCCAGCGCCGCGACCACGCTCACGGCCGCCGCCGCGAGGGCCAGCTGCCGGGACAGCCGCCCCGCGAAGACCAGGCCGAGCGCGCCGGCCAGGCCGCCGATCAGGACCAGCCACTTCAGCCAGGGCAGGTAGTCGGAGGTGCGGTTGAGCAGGACGTATCCCCAGACCGCGGCCGCCACGGAGGCGGCGGCGAGGGTGATCGACGCCCAGAGCTCGGACCGCTTCTCCCACAGGATGCCGGCGCCCATGCCGATCACGGCCGCCAGATAGGGGGCGAGGGCGATCGTGTAGTACTGGTGGAAGATGCCCGCCATGTAGCTGAAGACCACCATGGTGATCAGCAGCGAGCCGCCCCAGACCAGGAACGCGCCCCGGGTCGCCGAGGTCCGCTTCGCCCGGCGGGTCGCCACCAGGCCCGCGACCAGCAGGATCAGCGCGGCCGGGAGCAGCCAGGAGATCTGGCCGCCGATCTCGGAGTTGAACATCCGGTCCCAGCCGGTCTCGCCCCACTGGCCGGTGCCGCCGCCGGCGCCGCCACCGCCGCCGACACTGCCGGTCTCCTCGCCGTTGAGGCGGCCGAGACCGTTGTAGCCGAAGGTCAGCTCCAGGAAGGAGTTGTTCTGCGAGCCGCCGATGTACGGGCGGGAGGAGGCGGGCCACAGTTCGACGATCGCGACCCACCAGCCGCCGGAGACGACCAGCGCCCCGGTGGCCACGGCCAGCTGTCCGAAACGCTTCTTCAGCGGCACCGGCGCGCAGACCGCGTACACGACGGCCAGCGGCGGCAGGACCAGGAAGGCCTGGAGCGTCTTGGCGAGGAAGGCGAAACCGATCGCGACACCCGCCCACACCAGCCACTTGGTGCGGCCGTCCTCCAGGGCACGGGTCACGAAGTAGCAGGCCACGGCCATCAGCAGCGCCAGCAGCGCGTCCGGGTTGTTGAACCGGAACATCAGCGCGGCGACGGGGGTGAGCGCGAGCACCGCGCCCGCGATCAGACCGGCGGCCGGGCTGAACCGACGGCGCACGCCCGCGTAGACGACGGCGACCGTGCCGACGCCCATCAGGACCTCGGGAGCGAGGATCGCCCACGAGTTCAGGCCGAAGATCTTCACCGACAGCGCCATCGGCCACAGCGAGGCCGGGGGCTTGTCGACGGTGATGGCGTTGGCCGCGTCCAGCGAGCCGAAGAACAACGCCTTCCAGGACTGGCTGCCGGCCTGGACGGCCGCCGAGTAGAAGGAGTTGGCGTAGCCGGAGGCGCTGAGGTTGTAGAGGTAGAGGACGAGGGTGGCGAGCAGCAGGCCGAGGAAGGCCGGGCGCACCCAGCGCGGGTCCTCGGGACGGCCGCGCCACAGCCGGCGCGCCAGGGGCTGCTTCGGCTCGCCCGCCTCGGGGGTCGGGCCGGCCGGATCGGACGGGTGGGCCGGATCAGCCGGGTGGGCCGGGTCAGCCGGGTCGTGTCCCGCGGGCGTCACGGTCTCCGGCCGGCTCCAGGAGTCCGGCCGGTCGAGGTCGGTGGTCATCGGGCGTCCCTCGGATCGGTGTCGTGGGGGCGCACCGGCTGCAACTGCATGGTGGCGTCCCTCCAGGTGCCGTCCGCGGCTTCGCCGGCGCGGAACTGGGTGGTGTCGTGCGGTGCGCAGGCGCCCTGGGCCGTGCCGTGGCCGTGCGCCACCGGTGCCTGTGCCGCCGGTGCCTGCGGGGCGCCGGCGGCCGGGTACGCCGTCGGTACCGGGACGGAGGAGGCGACGACGTGCGTCGGCCGGCTCTCGCCCTCCCGCCGGTCGGAGAAGACCCACACCCGGAAGAGCAGGAAGCGCAGCACGGTCGCCGCGAGGTTGGCGGCGATCAGGACGGCCAGTTCGGTGGAGTGCGCCGGGTCGGAGGTCGCCGCGTTGAGGGCGACGAGCGAGCCGCTGGTCAGCGCGAGGCCGATGCCGAAGACGACCAGGCCCTGGGCCTGGTGACGGGCGGCGCCGGCGCGACCGCGCACCCCGAAGGTGAGCCGGCGGTTGGCCGCCGTGTTGGCGATCGCGGAGACGAGCAGCGCGAGCGCGTTGGCGAACTGGGAACCGGTGAACTGCCGGAAGCCGCTGTAGAGCAGCAGGTAGAAGAGGGTGGACAGGCCACCGACGACACAGAACCCGACGAGCTGCCGGGCCAGTCCCTTGGGTACGTCCATGATCTCGCGGTCGCGGGGGTCGTCACCGAACGGCCTGGTCAGCCGGTCCAGCGGCAGGGAGCCGGTGGCCAGTGCCCGGCCCACGCGCCATACCCCCTTCAGATCGTCGGTCGCCGTCTTCACGATGTGCACCGTGGAGTTCGGGTCGTCGACCCAGTCGACCGGCACCTCGTGGATACGGAGACCGGCGCGCTCGGCGAGGACCAGCATCTCAGTGTCGAAGAACCAGCCGGTGTCTTCCACCAGGGGGAGCAGGATCTGCGCGACGTCCCGGCGGATCGCCTTGAAACCGCACTGCGCGTCGGAGAAGCGCGCCTGGAGCGAGCCGCGCAGGATCAGGTTGTACGAGCGGGAGATGAACTCCCTCTTGGCGCCGCGGACCACGCGGGAGCTGCGGGACAGCCGCGAGCCGATCGCCAGGTCGGAGTGGCCGGAGATCAGCGGCGCCACCAGCGGCAGCAGCGCGTTGAGATCGGTGGACAGGTCCACGTCCATGTACGCGAGGATCGGGGCCTCCGAGGCGGACCAGACGGTCCGCAGCGCACGGCCGCGGCCCTTCTGCTCCAGCCGGAAGGACGTCACCTCGGGGATGCGCGACTCCAGCAGCCGCGCCACGTCGGGGGTGGTGTCGGTCGACGCGTTGTCCGCGATGGTGATGCGGAACGGGTACGGGAACGTCCGCGCCAGGTGGTCGTGCAGTCTGAGGACGCACGGCTGGAGGTCCTTCTCCTCGTTGTAGACGGGGATCACTACGTCCAGGACAGGCGTACCGGCTGCGTCGGCCGGGAGGTGCTCCCGCGCCGGCAGGGTGCCGGGAGAAGAGTCGGTTCGCATGTCAACGACCTTCGTCAAGTGCCCTGTTGCACCCATGTGGTGGCACTGTGGTGTACCTGTGAGTCAAGTTGCCAGTTCGTTTCGGCGGCCGGCTGGGGAACGGGCGGGGCAAGTGCGGGCAAATAGACGGTGAACACGGTCTGTCCGGGCACGCTGTCCACGGTGACGGCACCGCCGTGCGCCGTGGCGACGGCCTGCACGATGGCCAGGCCGAGGCCGGTCGAACCGGTGGAGCGGGAGCGCGCCGAGTCGCCGCGGGCGAAGCGTTCGAAGACGTGCGGGAGCAGGTCCGGCGGGATGCCCTGGCCGTTGTCCTGGACGTCCACGCACAGCCACGGGCCGCGCCGCTGCACGCGTGCGGTGACGGTCGTCCCGGGCGGGGTGTGCGTGCGGGCGTTGGCGAGCAGGTTGACGAGGACCTGTTGCAGGCGGGCGGCGTCGGCGGAGACGAGGGCCGGCTCGTCGGGCAGCTCCAGCCGCCAGACGTGGTCCCGGCCGGCGGCGCGGGCGTCGCTGATGGTGTCCACGACCAGCGGGATCAGGTCGGTCTGCTCGAACTGCAACGGGCGGCCCGCGTCGAGGCGGGCGAGCAGCAGGAGGTCCTCGACGAGCAGGGTCATCCGGCCGGCCTCGGACTCGATCCGGCCGAGGGCGTGCCGGGTGTCCGGCCCGACCTGCTCCCGGCCGCGCCGGGTGAGCTCGGCGTACCCGCGGATGGACGCGAGCGGTGTGCGCAGCTCGTGGCTGGCGTCGGCGACGAACTGCCGGACCCGCATCTCGCTCTGCTGGCGGGCGTGCAGGGCGCCGTGGACGTGGTCGAGCATCCGGTTGAGCGCGGCGCCGACCTGGCCGACCTCGGTGTGCGGGTCGGTCTCGGACTCCGGGACGCGTTCGCTGAGGTGGACCTCGCCGGTGTGCAGGGGCAGCTCGGAGACACGGGTGGCGGTGGCGGCGACCTTGCGCAGCGGGCGGGTGGCCACGCTGACGAGGACGAAGCCGGCGATGGCGGCGGCGACCAGACCGGCCGCCGTGACGCAGACCTCGGCGAGGAGGAGGGTGGTGATGGTGTTGTCGACTTCGTGGGTCGGGATGCCGACGTAGTAGTCGCCGTTGTTGCCCTGGACGAAGCGGACCCGGTAGTCGCCGAGACCGGGGATCTCGACGGTGTGTTCCTTCTCGTCCTGGGCGACCGTGCCGAGGGCCTTGATCTGCGTCTCGGTGAGGGCCTTGTCGTTCAGCCGCGGGATGTTCTGGTCGTCGTTGGACTTCTCGCCGATCTTGGCGTCGGTGATCGATCCGTTGTCGACCTTGGCCGCGAGGGTGCCGCTCGGCTGCGGGGCGCGGGTGACGAAGTCGGCGAGGTCAGTCGCCTTGGCCTGCTCGGGCACCGTGGTGCCGTTGCCGTCCTTGCCGCCGCCCTTCTGCTCCCCCTCCAGCCCGACCGGTCCGCCGGAGACCCGCATGCTGGCCTCGCGCAGCGAGTTGTCCAGCTGCTCGTACAGGTGGGACCGCAGCGCGAGGGTGGTCACGGTTCCGATCACCGCGCACACGACCGCGATGAGGGCCACGGACGCGACGACGAGCCGGGTCCGCAGGGTGCGCGGCTGTCCCGCTCGTCGCTTCTGCGGACGCGGCCGTCGTCGCCCGCTCATGACGCCGCGGGCTTGATCAGGTAACCGGCGCCACGCCGGGTGTGGATCATCGGCTCACGCCCCGCGTCGATCTTGCGCCGCAGGTACGAGATGTAGAGCTCGACCACATTGGCCTGGCCACCGAAGTCGTACGACCACACACGGTCGAGGATCTGGGCCTTGCTGAGCACGCGCCGCGGGTTGCGCATCAGGAAGCGCAGCAGCTCGAACTCGGTGGCGGTGAGGTGGATGTTCACCCCGGCGCGCGACACCTCGTGGCTGTCCTCGTCGAGGGTGAGGTCCCCGACGACCAGCACGGAGTCGGAGCGGCGGTCGGCGGCGCCGGAGCGCCGGATGAGCCCGCGCAGCCGGGCGACGACCTCTTCCAGGCTGAACGGTTTGGTGACGTAGTCGTCACCGCCGGCGGTCAGACCCGCGATCCGGTCCTCGACCGCGTCCTTGGCGGTCAGGAACAGCACCGGGACGTCCGGCAGCTCGCGCCGCAGCCGGCCGAGGACGGTCAGTCCGTCCATGTCGGGCAGCATCATGTCCAGGACGACGGCGTCGGGGCGGAACTCGCGCGCGGTCTGGATGGCGCCCGTGCCGTCCCCCGCACTGCGGATCTGCCATCCCTCGTAACGAAGGGCCATGGACAGCAGCTCGGTGATCGACAGTTCGTCGTCCACCACAAGCACCCGGACGGGGCTCCCGTCCGGCCTCAGCAGTTCGGTGCGCCCCTGGGGCGAGGTCGTGGTCATGGAGGACACCATGTCGCCGTCCTCTGAGAGCACGCTTTTCGCTGTCTGTGATTTTCCTGAGAAACACACAGGCAGCTCTTAGGAAAGACCTAACAAGCACTCCCTTTGTTCATCTATCGACCGCTTTGCCCACCCCTTCCCAGGGGGTGGATGTCCTGATTACTCGATCGAAGTCCTTAAAAAAAGCTGTCACCGGGCCTGCCCGCTCTCATCTGCGCCGGGTCAGAACGGCTCTGCGCCGGGTCAGAACAGCCCGTCCTGGAGCCGCCGCCCCTCTCCCCTGAGCCGCCGCAGGGGCAGGGGGAGGGGCAGCCGTGGTGCCCCCTCACCGCCGTCGGCCGTCGCCGGCACCAGCTCCCAGCCCCTCATCAACCGGGTGTCGAGCACGACGACCCCCCGCGCGGTCGCCAGGTGCAGATCCGGTCCGGCGGCCGCCACCAGTTCCCCGTCGACCGCGGCCCCGGCGACGAGCTCACTCACCTCCGCGACGGCGGGCGGGGCCCCGGCGAGCCCGAAGGCGTGGAGGTGGTCGACGGCCCGGAAGGGCTCCCGGACGAGCGTCTCCGGCCAGCCGGCCAGCGCGGCGGCCCGCGCGTGCAGCTCCGACGTCTCGACGGCCCGTTCCGCCTCGCCCTCCGGCAGCGCCGCCCGCACCGCCCGCTTCTCGGCGTACGGGATCCGGTCGGGCACGCCCAGGGCAGCGCGCAGCAGCTCCTCCGTACGCCGGGCGGCCATCAGCGGGCCCGTGCCGAGCCAGCTGAAGCAGACGGCTCCCTGCTCCAGCAGCCGGGCCGTCCCCCGTTCGACCGCCGTGATCCCGACCTTGACCAGGCCGGGCCCGAACCATGCGAGGTACACCCGGTACGGCCGGGGATCGTCGGCGATCCCGTCGGCGGCGACGGAGTGCGCCCGGTCCAGCCGCGCGCACTCCTCGCACCGGGCCCCCGCGCTCCTCCCCGGCACGACCGCCCGCACCGGACACGGATGCCCCCGAGCCCCCACGCATCCGCGCACACCCCCTTCCGCGACCCCGAAGGCCACCCGCTTCCCCCAGGACAGCGGGCTGCGACGCCCGCCGTCCCACATCAGCACGGGCCCCTGCGCCGACCACCGCAGCCCCGTGCACCTCCACACCCGTGCCATCACCCACCACGGTAGGCCCCACCACTGACAACGCCCCCTCGCTCCGGCGCCCGCACCCCTCACCCCTCGCGACGCCGCACACCCGGCGGCCTGCCCCGCCCCGCCCGCTGAAGTGCCCACGAGGTCGGAGAACTCAGCCCCCCGGTCCCGGGCCCCCGCGCCCACGAGGGCACCGGAGGCGGCCCACTCCCCACCCCCACTCCCTCGGCCGGCAGCGGACCGCCACCAGGCGCCTCAACAGGAGGTTCCGCCGGAGACCGACGCGATCCCCCACGCCCCATCAGCCACTCCACCAACACCTACCTCACACAGTTTCCGTCCATTCCGTTGACAGCCTGCACACCCGCTCCTAGGGTCACACGCCACGCCCAATCCCCGACTGCGTGACGGTATTTCGAACGGTTGAAAGGCGAGTGCCCTGCGCATCCCCGGAAAGAGCACACGTGTGTCCGCGACGCGGTTATGCGGCCTGACGTACGTACAGGCGCACACCGGCAGAGGGACCACACGAGCCGGCGAGCCCCGGGTGCCCGGCCGTACCGGCGCCGACGCCCGCACCGCCCGCACGGACGCCGACACACCGACCGGCGCTCCGCGGAACACCGCGCCCCCTGAGCACCGGCTCGAGCGGCGAATCCGCCGACCTGACCCCCCATCACCTCGGCATCGCAGGACCGCCGGACGGATCCGCCGCGGCACACCGCTCCAGCCGACGGACGACCCGTCCAGATCACACGGCACCCAGCCGTAACGAACCCCTACGGCATCCGCCCCCGGACACCGCCCGGGAACGAGCACGGCGCGCCCGCCGCACGCCCGCCGCACGCCCCCTGCTCACCACCCCGCGCCGGCCCGTTCCACCGCTCCATCGCGCACCACCGCTCGGCACCGGTCTGATACGCCGTCATCCTCTCAACGACGAGAAGAACCAGGAACGATCACCATGCGCAACCGAAGAGCCGCCCTCGCCGCCCTCGCGGGAGCCACGTCCCTCGCCCTCACCCTGTCCGCCTGCGGCAGCCAGGACGTCGGGGCGAGCTCCGAGGGCGGCACCATCGGCATCGCCATGCCGACCCAGGCCTCCGAGCGCTGGATCATCGACGGCAAGAGCGTCGTCGACGATCTGAAGGCGAAGGGGTACAAGGCCAAGCTGGTCTACGGCGAGGACGACCCGGCGACCCAGGTCTCGCAGATCCAGAACCTGATCAAGCAGGGCGTCGACGCGCTGATCATCGCGGCCATCGACAACAAGTCGCTGAACGACGTGCTCGAGCAGGCCGCCGCCGCGGACATCCCGGTGATCTCCTACGACCGGCTCATCCTCGGCACCGAGAACGTCGACTACTACGTCTCCTTCGACAACGAGCAGGTCGGCCGGCTCCAGGCCCGCTACATCATCGACCAGCTCGGCCTGGAGGACGGCAAGGGCCCGTTCAACATCGAGCTGTTCGCCGGCTCCAGCGACGACAACAACACCAAGTACTTCTTCGACGGCGCGATGCACCTCTTGCAGCCGTACCTGGACAGCGACCAGTTGGTCGTCCGGTCCGGCCAGACCGCGCTCGACGAGGTCACCACCCTGCGCTGGGACGGGGCCACCGCGCAGAAGCGCATGACCGACATCCTCGCCGAGTCCTACGGGAGCAGACAGGTCGACGCGGTCCTCTCCCCGTACGACGGCATGTCCCTCGGCATCCTGTCCGCGCTGAAGGCGGACGGCTACGGCTCCGGCGACAAGCCCCTCCCGATCATCACCGGGCAGGACGCCGAACTGGCCTCGGTGAAGTCGATCAAGGCGGACCAGCAGGCGCAGACCGTCTTCAAGGACCCCCGCCTGCTCGCCGAGGTCGCCGCGGACATGGCCGACGACATCCTCAACGACAAGACGCCGAAGATCAACAACCGCAGGGCCTACAACAACGGCATCAAGGCCGTCCCCGCCTACCTGCTGCAACCGACGAGCGTCGACAAGACCAACTACGACTACGTCCTGATCGCGGGCGGCTACTACACGGACGCCGACCTCAAGTAGCCGCACGCCCGACCGGGGCCGACCCCCGGGGCACGCTCCACGGCGGTCAGCCCGCTGACGGCGTCGGCACGACGGCTCCCGTCAGCGGCTCACCGCCGGCATGCCGCAGCAGTCCCTGAAGGGGGCGTTCGCGATCGACACCGAGCAGCCCGGCCGGCTCCCACTACGCGCCCCCGGGCTTCTGTTCGCCCAGGAGCCGGGCGAGCTCGCGGCCCGCCGGCCGAAGGCGGGCAGGCCTACGTGACAGCCCGCCACCGCGGCGACGGGCTCCGGTCCCGGCTGCGTGCCGTTCCCGGCGTCCGCGCCGCGGCGTCCTACCGCCGCGCATGGCTGGCCAAGGACGTGGTCGCCGGCGTCGTGCTCACCACCCTGCTGGTGCCGCAGGGCATGGCGTACGCCGAGCTGGCGGGCCTGCCGTCCATCACCGGCCTGTACACGACCGTCCTCTGCCTGCTCGGCTACGCGGTCTGCGGACCGTCCCGGATCCTGGTCCTGGGCCCCGACTCCTCGCTGGGGCCGATGATCGCCGCCGTCGTGCTGCCCCTGGTGGCCTCGGACGGTGACCCCGACCGGGCCGTGGCCCTGGCCTCGATGCTCGCCCTCATGGTGGCGGGAATCATGATCCTGGCCTCGGTGGCGAAGTTGGGCTTCATCGCCGACCTGATCTCCAAGCCGACGATGATCGGCTACCTGAACGGCCTCGCGCTCACGATCCTCATCGGGCAGTTGCCCAAACTGCTCGGGTTCGAGGTCGAGGCCGACAACCTGGTCGGTGAGTGCGTCGGGCTGATGCGGAAAATCGCCGACGGGGCGGTGGTACCGGCCTCGGCGGCGATCGGAGTCGGCGGCATCGCGCTGATCCTGGTGCTTCAGCGCACGGTGCCGAAGATCCCCGGCGTGCTGGTGATGGTGGCCCTGGCGATCGCCTCGGTCGCCGTGTTCGGCTTGGACGGGCACGGCGTCAGCCTGGTCGGCGAGCTTCCCCAGGGCTTCCCACCCTTCACGGTCCCCGACGTCCGCGCGTCCGACCTGGCCCCGCTGTTCGGCGGTGCGTTGGGCATCGCCCTCGTGTCGCTGGCCGACACGATCTCCAACGCGTCCGCCTTCGCGGCCCGTACCGGGCAGGAAGTGCGCGGCAACCAGGAGATGGCCGGGGTGGGGGCCGCGAATCTGGCCGCCGGTCTCTTCCAGGGCTTCCCCGTCAGCACCAGCGGCTCCCGGACGGCCGTGGCGGAGCGTGCCGGGGCGAGGAGCCAGCTGACCGGCGTCGTCGGAGCGGCGCTGATCGTCCTCATGCTCCTGCTCGCCCCGGGGATGTTCCGCGATCTCCCCCAGCCCGCCCTCGCCGCCATCGTCGTCACCGCCTCGCTGTCCCTGGCCGACGTGGCGGGCAGCGTACGGCTGTGGCGGCAGCGCCGGACCGAGTTCCTGCTGTCGGCCGCCGCGTTCCTCGGGGTGGCCCTGCTCGGCGTCCTGCAAGGCATCGCCATCGCCGTCGCCCTGTCCGTGCTCAACGTCTTCCGGCGGGCCTGGTGGCCGTACAACACCGCGCTCGGGAAGGTGGACGGGCTGGAGGGGTACCACGACGTACGGTCCTACCCGCAGGCCCAGAGGCTGCCCGGACTCGTGATCTACCGGTTCGACGCGCCGCTGTTCTTCGCCAACGCCAAGACCTTCCGCGACGAGGTGCGGCGGCTGGCCGCCACCGAGCCGCGGCCCGAGTGGATCGTCATCGCCGCCGAGCCCATGACCGACGTGGACACCACCGCCGCCGACACGCTGGAGGAGCTGGACGAGGCCCTCAACGCCGAACGGGTCCATCTGGTCTTCGCCGAGCTCAAGGATCCCGTCCGGCGCAAGATCGAACGTTATGAGCTGACCCGCACCATCGACCCGGGCCACTTCTTCCCCACCGTGGAGGCCGCCGTCGCCGCGTTCCGCCTGCGCACCGGGGCGGAGTGGACGCGACCGGAGACGGAGCGGCCCGGCGCACAGCCCCCGCCGACGGAGGACAAGCCGTGAGAAGCGGATCAGCCGTTCTCAACGCCCGCCTGATCACTTCGCAGCCGGTTGGCCGGCCGCCCGGACGCTGCGCGGCACGCGTATGCTCTGCCGACGTGGCGGGTCCCCGGCACTTACCCTGCCGGGGACCCGCCCGTTGACGGTGTCAGTCGAGTGCGATGAACCCGAACTCGCGGTCGCTCAGGGCGCCGTAGTAGTCGCCCGTCTTGATGATGGCCTGCTCGGTGCTCACCTCGGCGACGTGAGCGTTGTCGACGAGGTTGTAGTCGCCGCGGATCGTCACGGTGATGGTGGGCGTCTCCGGGAACTCCTCGCTGAAGAGGATCGCGTAGGTGCCCGCGCCGGTCTTGAGGACCTTGAAGCCGCGGCCGTCTTCGCGCTTGCCTTCTTTGCTGACGTTCCCTCGCACTACCTGGTGGGGCATCGGTTTCTCCCTTCGGGCTTGAACATCGGCTGGTGCCAACTCCCCTTGACGGCAGGCAGGCATAGCCAAGCCGGGCATGTCATCGGGGGGCGTGTTGATCGGCTGCGCCGACCGGGCCGTTTGCATATGCACGGCCTGCCGCGTACATGCCCGGGCCGCCAAACGCCCACACGCCACGCCTCCCGATGGCACCTGCACGGGTGATATCTCACATAAGCCCACAGTCAGTTTTGAGATGTACTTGCCAACCAGTCATCCGCCCCAGACCGGACGGCCGCTACCACGCCGCCGCCTACGTCCACCGCCCCGACGGCACCCCGCACCCCGCACCCGGAAGTTCGTCTACGGCAAGACCCGCAAGGAAGTGGCCGACAAACTCACGGAGTTGCAGGAGAAGACACGCCAGGGCATTCCCGCGGCAGAGTCCACCATGGCGTTCGGCGACCACCTCACCTACTGGCTCGCCACCATCGCACCCGCACGGCTCAAGCCGTCCACCCTGAACAGCTACGAGGGTCTGACCCGCCTGTACATCCGCCCCGCCCTCGGCAAGAAGCGGCTGCACCGGCTGTCGCCGTCGGACGTGCGCCGGTTCCTCGCGGAGTTCGCGGACTCCCGCCTGTGCTGCCTGCGGGGTGCGGACGCGGAGCGCCCCGAGGGCAAGCGGTCGTGCTGCGCCGTGGGCCGCTGCTCCAAGCGTCACCCATCCGCCCGGAACGTCCAGCGCATCCGCCGTGAGCTGATCTTCGGGACCCCACACAGAGCACCGAGCCCGGCAGGAGCGCGAACGCATGGTCGCGGGAAAGAAGTGGCAGCCGGCGCCGGGACAGCCCGACGGGCTGATCTCCACCACGCCGACCGGCCGCGTCACGGACCCGCGCGGTCTGAACCGGATGCTCACCATCCCGTGCCGGGACGCCGGCGTGCGACGCGTGCGGGTGCACGATCTTCGGCACACCTGCGCCTCTCTCCTGCTCGCACAGGGCGTGGACGCTCGCACGATCATGGAGACGCTCGGGCACAGCACGATCACGATGACACTGGACACCTACGCGCACGTGATGAGCACGACGCTCAAGGCCGCCACTGATCGCATGGACGACGCGTTGGGCGACGATCCCGAAGACGAGATCTTGTAGTCGGAGACCTTGATGACGTCGTCACTGCGACCGACGTAGACGTTGACGTCACCCGTTGATGTCAAAGGCCCCGCCGGGCGAACCGGCGGGGCCTTTGACCTGTGTGCACTCGGCAGGATTCGAACCTGCAACCTTCTGATCCGTAGTCAGATGCTCTATCCGTTAAGCTACGAGTGCTTGTCATTCTTCTTTTTTTGTCTTTCCGCTCCCGGCCCTTCCGGCCCGCTTGCGGCGACAGGAAGAACATTACATGACTGCCGCCGTCATGTGAAATCCGATTCCCGCACCCGTTGTGACCTGCGGAAACGTCCACGAGGGGGGTTCCAGAGGGTTCCGGCGGGGCAACGACGAAGCCCCGGTCGGGAGGACCGGGGCTTCGGTGAGGGCGGAGGCGGAGGGATTTGAACCCTCGATGGGCTTTAAGGCCCAAACCGCATTAGCAGTGCGGCGCCATAGACCGGACTAGGCGACGCCTCCAGCACATCCCCTCGCGTGTGTGCGAGTGGTGCGTGCAGATGATGACACAGTCGAGCGTCGTGTCACCAATCGGCCTCTACGGTACTAGGCAGTCGGGCCGCAGGGCAAAGACTTCGCGGGGCGGAACGTCGTCGTGGCCGAGGCGTTAGTCAGGGCATGTTGCCCGTCGCACTCGACACCGCGGTCCAGGTCACGCCGTTCCGTCGGCTCGGCCTCACCCTCTCCGCCGTTTCCGTCCTCCTCGGCTCCCTGGCCGTCGGCCCCGGGCCGGCCGTGGCGCACGCGTCGCCGGGGGAAGGTGATCACCTCACGGTCGCCGTGAGGGGAGCGGGGCGGGGGCTGGACGGCACGTTCGAGGTGTACTGCCGTCCGGACCGCGGAAGCCACCCGGACGCGCCCGGAGCCTGCCGGGCGGTGGACCGGAACACTCGGTGGGGCGAGGACGTCTTCGCGCCGGTGCCGGACGGCAGCATGTGCACCATGCAGTACGGCGGGCCGGCCACCGCACGCGTCACCGGGCGGTGGGCCGGGCGGACCGTCGACGCGACGTACGACCGCCGCGACGGGTGCGCGATCGAGCGGTGGGACCGGTTCGTGCCGCTGCTGCCGGACGTGGGGCCGGCCGTCGCGCGGTGAGCGCGGTGAGCACGGTGAACACCGTGAGGGTGAGGGCGCCGTGGCCGCGTCCGTGGCCGCGGCCGCCGCTCGCACAGCTCGCTCATGGCCGAGGCATCCGTCCCGTAAACGTCGCGCGAAGGTGCCGCGAAGCCGGGGCGGGTGGTCACGGGTTCCGTGTCACCTCGTCGTGCGAGCTCCCTCTCATCCGGCGCCCCGAGCACCGCCCCAGCCCTTAGACTCCCTCGCGTGACACGCTGCGGGACGGTTGGCAAGATGGCCCGAGCGGTCGGCAAGGTGCGGTAACAGGGAGGAAGCGACTCGTGAGCAGCAGGCCATCCCGAGGCGCTGCTCGCCTCGCAGCCATACTGGACGCGCTTCCCGACGCGTTGTTGCTGGTCAACGCCAACGGGACCGTCGTGAACGCGAACACGATCGCGTTGGAGGCGTTCGAGGCGCCCGGTACCGCGCTCGTCGGCCGGGGGCTCCTCGATCTGCTGCCGCAGTTCGACTCCAAGCTGATCCCTGGGTCCATGCGGCGGCCCGACCACATGGATCCGCGCGGCCGGACCAAGCCGACGCGGATGGTCGCACGGCGGACGGACGGCAGCGAGTTCCCCGTCGAGGTCACCAGCGCGAACCTGGAGAACGGGCAGCAGGCCTACGACAGCTACGGCTACGCCAGCGACGAGCTGCTCATGCTCGTCGTACGCGACCTGTCGGGAACCGTCGACACCGAGGCGGAGCTGGCGCGTTCCCAGCGGCAGACCGAGATGATCCTGCGGGCCGCGTCCGAGGGGGTCGTGGGGACGGACACCGACGGGCGGATCGTGCTCGTCAATCCGGCCGCCGCGCAGATCCTGGGCTACCGGGCGAGCGATCTCGGCGGCAAGGAGCTCCACACGCTCATGCTGCACTCGCGCGCCGACGGCTCGCCCTTCCCGTACGACGAGTCGCCGCTCGCCGACACCCTGCGGTCCGGGCGCAAGCACCGGGTGCGCGGGCAGGTGGTGTGGTCGAAGTCGGGCGACAAGGTCTCCGTCGATCTGACGACCGCGCCCGTGCGGGACGGCGACCAGCTGGTCGGCGCCGTGATGACCTTCACCGACCGGCGGCCCTTCGACACCCTCGCCGAGGAGAAGGACGCCCTCGAGAAGAAGCACGCCGACGAGCTGGAAACGCTCTCCGAGGAGCACGCCTCCGACCTCACCGCCCTGCGCCAGCAGCACGTCACCGAGCTCGAGGAACTGCGCGAGCGGCACGCGGAGGAGCTGTCCGCCGGCGAGGAGCGCTACGCCGCCCTGGGGGAGCGCGAGAAGGACCGGTACGAGGCCCTCGCCGCCCGGCACGAGCAGTTGCTGACCCTGCTGGGGCGGTCGCTGCGCGGGCCCCTCGACGAGCTGCGCCGCGAGCTGTCCACGCTCGCCGCGGACGACGCGGGGCAGCTGTGGCCCGAGGCCAACCAGGTGCTGCACCACCTCTCGGCGGGCTACGCGCGCATCACCACCCTCATCGACAACGTCCTCGGCTACCAGCGGCTCGACGCCGGCAGTGAGGGCATCCACCGTACGAAGGTGATGCTCGACGCCGTCGTCGCCGCCGGTGTCGACGGGGCCGTCGAGCTCGTCGGGCCGGGGCGGGTGCAGTTCGCCGTGCACGCGCCGCCCATCGAGGCCGAGGTCGACGCGCGGCTCCTCGCGACCGCGCTCGCGCACCTCGTGGCCGATGTCGCCGGCGTCGACGCCACCGGCAACGCGCCCGTCTCGGCGGGCGGTTACATGGACAACACGGTCGTGGTCGCCGCCGCGCAGCGCGGTGAGGTGGTCCGGATCGAGGTACGCGGGCCGTACACCGGGGGCGACCCGGTGCACGAGCCGATCGTGCGCGGGATCGTGCGGGCGCACGGCGGTGTGCTCCAGACGCACGAGGTGCCGGGGATGAGCGGCAACGCGTACGTCCTCGAAGTGCCGTTGGGCGGGGGCGCGGGGGCGGTCGCCGCCGGACAGACCCCCGCGGGCGGCGGCGCGGTCGCCCTGCCGGCGGCGGCGTCCGACGCACCGGCCCAGGGCCAGGTGCCGGCGATGACGTCCGAGAGGGCGGAAGCGGGCGCCGCGGAGGGTGCCGAGGCCGGGCACGGTTCCGGCGCGGGGCGGCGGCGGGCCCGGCGGTCGTCCGTCGACGCCTTCCTGGAGAGCGAGGTCGCGGGCGCGGGCGCCGGTGCGGCCGACAGCGCCGAGGCGGAGTCCGTCGCGCCGACCGGACGGCGTCGCCGGCGCGCCCTGGCCGCCGACGAGGTGCCGGCCGCCGGTCCGGTGGACGACGTGGAGGCTCCCGGTGGCACCGGTGGAGCCACCGGTGGCTCCGGAGGAACCGGGCGGCGGCGTGGGCGGCCGGCCGAACCTGCCGGTCAGGGCGGTGGTCAGGGCGGCGGCGCCGGCACCGGGGTGGCCGAGGGGGCCGTCGTGACGGCTGCCGAACACGCGGCGGGCACCGCCGCGTCGGGTACGGGCCTCGGCGGCACCGTTCCGCCGCAGGGAGTGCCCCAGCCCGCCGTGCGCCGGGCCGCGGACGAACCGCAGGCCCTGCCGGCCGCCCTGCCCGCGGTCGCGGGCGGCGAGGCGCAGGATCCCGCGGAGGGCGCGGAGCCGACGGGACGCCGACGGCGCGCCCTGGCCGCGGCGACGGAACGGGCCGCCGCGCAGGAGGCGGGGCCCCGTACGGTGTTCGCCCTGCCGCCGGCCGAGGCGGACCGGGCATCCGACGGACCGGACGGTGCCGTCGAGGCGCAGGCCGGGGGGCAGGCCGCGGGGCACGCCGTGGGGCAGGGTCCGGCCGCCGTGCCGCCCGGGGCCTCTCCCGTGCCCCCAGGGGTTTCTCCTGTGCCCCCAGGGGGCACCGCGGTTCCCCTTGCCGGGCAGCCGCTTCCCATTCCCGGCCAGCCGGTGCCGGTTCCCGGTCAGCCGGTACCCGTGCAGAGTCAGCCGGTGCCCGTTCCCGGTCAGCCGGTGCCCGTACAGGGTCAGCCGGTGCCGGTCCCCGGTCAATCGATGCCCGTTCCCGGCCAGCCGGTGCCCGTGCAGAGTCAGCCGGTGCCGGGGCAGATGCCCGTTCCGTCGCAGGCCGTGGCGTCCGTGCAGGGTGTGGCCGAGGACGCGTCGCACGACCACGGCCGGCACGACGCCGTACCGCACGGCCAGGACGACGACCACACGCCGCCGCAGCCGCATCCGACGAACGCTCCGACCGGCCGTCGGCGCCGGGCGGTGTCCCCGCCGACGGCGGAGGCGGCCCAGGTGGAAGGGCAGGCGCAGGTCCAGGACGGTGCCGGTCGAGCGGTGCCGGTGCCGGGGCAGCGGGCCGCGGTCGGACAGCAGCCCGGTGGGGCCGGTGAGGCGGCTCGTCCGCAGGGTGGTGTGGCCGGAGGCGGGCAAGCCGTGCCCGTACCCGCTCAGCCGGTGCCCGTGCAGGGTCAGCCGGTGCCGGTCCCCGGTCAATCGATGCCCGTTCCCGGCCAGCCGGTGCCCGCGCAGCCCCTGCCGGAGCCGTCGGCCGCCGGTCAGCCGGTGCCCGGACAGCCGGCCGCCCTCGCCCAGCCCGCGGGCGCTCCGCTGCCGCCGGCGTCGGGGCAGGTCGGCGTGCCCGCGCAGGACTCCGTCCAGGCCCCGGCCGTACCGGCCCCCGGCGCGCAGGCTCCCGCGGGCCGGCCGCCCGCTCCGGGGCAGCCCCTGCCCGCCGAGGCGGCCCCGGCTGCCGCGGCCGAGATCCCCGGTGCGCCCGCCCCGGGCACCGCGCCGTCGAGCACCAACACCCCGAGCACGGGCACCCCGCTCCCGCCCGAGGCCGTCGCACAGGCACAAGCGCAAGCACCGGCACAGACGTCGGCTCAGACGCGTGCCGCGCAGCCGTTGCCCGCCGAATCCGTAGCGGCCGCGGCAGCAGCCGCAGCAGCCGCGGGCGTGGACCCCAACTCCACGCAGGGCCGGTCGATCAGCGTCCGTACGCTCGGCCAGGGCGTGCCCTTCACCCGCCAGGCCGCCCAGGCCCCGCAGGTCCCGCAGGTCCCGCAGGTCCCGCAGGTCCCGCAGGCGCAGGTGCCCCCGTCCACGGCCACCCCGGCCCCGCACTCGCCCGGCGGTTCGGGGCGGCGGCGCAAGCTGGGCACGCCGCCCGACCCGGACGCGCGACCGGAACAGGCGGCCCGTCCGCACCCGTCGGCCGAGCAGCCCGCCGTACCGCAGCCCGGTGTGCCGAAGGCGCCCGTGCCGCAGGTGTCCGAGCCCCGGGCGTCCGTGCCGCGGGCCGCCGGACCCCAGGGGGCGGTGGCGCCCGGCGCTCCGCAGCCGTCCCTCGCGGGGCAGCCGCTGCCGGGGCAGGCGCCGGCCGGACAGGCGCGGCCCGCGCCCGGGACCGAGGGCGTCGGCCGCTCGTACGCCATAGGAGCGCCGGACGAGAACGCCGCCGAGGGGCCCGAACCGCTCGACGGGCCGGGCGGTGCCGTCGAGGTGGCGGACCCGCCGCGGCCGCAGCCGATGGACGACGAGCTGCCGCCGGAGCCGTTGGACAACCCGCGCCGGCTGCTGGTGTGGCCGGCTCCGGACGTGAGCACCCAGCAGGCGCTCAGCGACCGCGGCTACCGGCCGGTCATCGTGCACTCGCGCGAGGAGGTCGACGCGCAGATCGCCGCCTTCCCGGCCGCGCTGTTCGTGGACCCGCTGACCGGACCGATCACGCGGACCGCGTTGCAGTCGCTGCGGCAGGCCGCGGTGGCCGCCGAAGTGCCGGTGCTCGTCACGGCCGGGCTCGGACAGGCCTCGCGCGACGCGGCGTACGGCGCCGATCCCGCCGTTCTGCTGAAGGCGCTCGCCCCGCGGGACAGTGAGCAGCATCCGCCGCGGGTGCTGCTGATCGAGGAGCACGCGGAGATAGCGCTGGCCCTGACCGCGACGCTGGAGCGGCGCGGGATGCAGGTGGCGCGGGCGGCGAGCGACGCGGACGCGGTCACGCTCGCCTCGCAGCTGCGGCCGAACCTGGTGGTGATGGACCTGATGCAGGTGCACCGGGGCCGGGCCGGGATCGTCGACTGGCTGCGGGCGAACCAGCAGCTCAACCGCACCCCGCTGGTCGTCTACACGGCCGCCGTCGACCAGGCGGACCTGCCCCGGCTGGCCTCCGGCGAGACGGTGCTGTTCCTCGCGGAGCGGTCCACCAGCGCGGAGGTCCAGTCCCGGATCGTGGACCTGCTCGCGCGGATCGGCACCAACTGAGCGGCGGCGCGACGCCGCGGAGATCCGTCAGAAGCGCCCTAGAGCGCGACCAGCCTGCGGGCCGCCTCCTTCACGGAGGCGCGCAGGCGGGCGCGGTCGTCGTCCTCGCCGCCCACCAGGATGCGGCTCATCTGCGGTACGGCGGTGGCCCAGTTCGCCAGGGCGACCAGCAGGAACATCAGGTCGCGGGCCGGGATCGCGTCGCTGATCACCCCGCGGTCCTGGCCGTCCTGGACGGCGGCGACCTTGCGGGCGTAGTGCTCCTGCCGTTCCGTCTCGTCGGGCAGGTCGGCGGTGCCGTACTCGATGCCCTCCCAGTAGAGGAGGCGCAGGAGTTCGGGGTGGGTGGCGTGGTAGTCCATCAGCCGGTCCATCCAGCCCTCGACGTCGTCCGGGTCGACGGGGACGGAGGCGGCGAGGTCCACCATGCAGCGGCCGAGGACCTGGGTGAACAGCTCCGCCTTGTTGCCGAAGTACGCGTAGATGAGCTGCTTGTTGGCCCTCGCCTCGGCGGCGATGCGGTCGATGCGGGCGCCCGCGATGCCGTACCGGGCGAACTCGGCGACGGCGGCCTCGAAGATGCGCGCCTTGGTGGCCTCGGGGTCGCGAGGGGTGGTGCCGCGGGGGCTGCTCGTTGCCATGGGGACATGGTAGCCACGCCAGGCAACCAACTGGTTGGTTGACAGGGAATGGACGACCGTTCGAGACTGTTCCCCCTCTCGTCCAACCAACTGGTTGGTTATTAGTGCTCGGCACTCAGCGCCGACTCGAAGGAGCATCCGCCGCCATGCCGTCCGCCAGCCCGCAGCAGATCCGACAGGCCCCGCAGGCCCCGGGGGTCCAGGACACCGAGCAGGGCCGCACGGCCCGGCCGGCCCCGGCGCCCGCCCGGGACACCGGCCTCTTCTCCGGCCGCCTGTTCCTCCCCCTCATCGCCCTCTGCACCGCCGTGACGGCCGGCAACATCTACGTCGCGGCCCCGCTGCTCCCCCTCATCGCCCGGGACTTCGGCTCCACGTCGTCGGCGGTGGCCTGGATCGCCTCGGTCGCCCAGTTCGGCTACGCCGCCGGCCTGCTCTTCTTCGCCCCGCTCGGGGACCGTGTCAACCGGCGCCCGCTGGTCGCCGTGCTGTCCCTCGTCGCCGCGGCCGCGCTGGTCGCCGGCGCCCTGGCCGCGGGGACCACCGCGCTCGCCGCCGCCGTGCTCATCGCCTCCGCGGCGACCGTCGTCCCGCAGCTGCTCGTCCCGCTGGTCGCCGAACGCGCCCCCGCCCACCACCGCGCCCGCCATGTCGCCGCGGTCGTCGCCGGGCTGTTCACCGGCATCGTCGCGGCCCGCGTCCTCGGCGGACTCGCCGGACAGGCCTTCGGCTGGCGGGCGGTGTTCGCCGGCGCGGCCGTCCTCACCACCGCGCTCGGCCTGCTGACCGCCGCCGCCCTGCCCTCCGAACGCGGCCGACGCCGCGCGGGCGGCCTCTTCACCGGCCTGCGCGACATGCCGGGCCTGGTGCGCCACTCGTCCGACCTGTGGCGGGCGTGCGTGCGGCAGGCCGGCATGTACGGCGCCTGGAGCGCCCTGTGGACGTCGCTGGCGCTGCTGCTGACCGGCCGCCCCTACGGCCTGTCCACCGCGACCGCCGGCCTCTTCGGTCTCTTCGGCCTCGCCGCCAGCGTCGTCGCGCCGCTCGCCGGCGGTCTGGTCGACCGCTTCGGCGCCGCCCGGGTCGTCCGTACCGCGTACCTGCTCGCCGCCGTGTCCGTGCCGCTGTTCTGGCTGGGCGGCCGGGTGATGCCGGCGCTCTTCCTGGCCGCGATCGCCATCCACGCGGCCCTCGTCGCCTCCCACGTCGCCAACCAGACCCTCGCCCTCACCACCACCTCCGAGCCGGCCACCGCCAACAGCGCCTACGTCGTCGCGGGCTTCGCCGGCGGCGCCACCGCCTCGGCCCTGGCCGGCCTCGCCTTCGCCCACTGGGGCTGGAGCGGCGTGGTCGCGGTGGCCGCGGTGTGGCTGGCGGTGGGGTGGGGGAGCACCGCGGTACGGCGGTGACGGTGGGGCCGTGACAACGGCACCCTGAGACACACAGCGGCCACTGGGCAGGCCTTCGAGGACCCGCCCAGTGGCTGTGCGTCGTGCAGTGGCCGCGCGCCGTTTCAGTGGCCGCGCGCCGTTTCAGTGGCCGCGCGCCGTTTCAGTGGCCGCGCGCCGTTTCAGTGGCCGCGCGCCATTCAATGGCCTCGCGCCATTCAATGGCCGCCGCTCATGGCTGCGCGCACCACCCCTGACCGCGCGCCGTCAGAGCCGCGTGACGTCCAGCGCCCCCTCCGCGTACTGCCGGCGCAGCACCTTCTTGTCGAACTTGCCCACGCTCGTCTTCGGGACCGCCTCGATGATCGTCCAGCGCTCCGGGAGCTGCCACTTGGCGATCTTGCCCTCCTGGGCGAGGAAGGCGCGCAGGGTCTCGAAGTCGGCGCTGGAGCCCTCCTTCAGTACGACCGTGGCCAGCGGGCGTTCGCCCCACTTGTCGTCGGGGACGGCGACGACGGCCGCCTCGGTGACGTCCGGGTGGGACATCAGCGCGTTCTCCAGCTCGACGGACGAGATCCACTCGCCGCCGGACTTGATGACGTCCTTGGCGCGGTCGGTGAGGGTGAGGAAGCCGTCGGGGGAGATGGTGCCGACGTCGCCCGTCTTCAGCCAGCCGTCCTCGCTGAACTTGTCGGCGGGACGCAGCGGGTCGGCGTCCGGGCCGTTGTAGTAGGCGCCGGCGATCCAGGAACCGCGGACCTCCAGTTCGCCGGCGGACTCGCCGTCCCAGGGGAGGCGTTCGCCGCCGGGACCGGTGAGGCGGGCCTCGACGCCGGCCGGGAAGCGGCCCTGGGTGAGGCGGTAGGCGAACTCCTCGTCGGTGCCGACCGCGTGGGCCGGCGGGCGGGCGATGGTGCCGAGCGGGGAGGTCTCCGTCATGCCCCACGCGTGGCAGACGCGCATGCCGAGGCCGTCGAAGGCCGTCATCAGGGAGGGCGGACAGGCCGAACCGCCGATGGTGACCTGGGTGAGGGAGGAGACGTCGCGGGGCCTGGCGGTCAGTTCCGCGAGCAGCCCCTGCCAGATGGTGGGCACGGCGGCGGCGTGGGTCGGCTTCTCCGACTCGATCATCTCGGCGAGCGGTGCGGGCTGGAGGAAACGGTCCGGCATCAGCATGTTCACGCCGGTCATGAAGGTGGCGTGCGGCAGGCCCCAGGCGTTGACGTGGAACTGGGGCACGACGACCAGTGTCGTGTCCTGGTCGGTCAGGCCCATCGACTGGGCCATGTTGACCTGCATGGAGTGCAGGTAGATCGAACGGTGGCTGTAGACCACGCCCTTGGGGTCGCCGGTCGTGCCGGAGGTGTAGCACATCGCGGCGGCCTGGCGTTCGTCCAGCTCGGGCCAGTCGTAGGAGGCCGGCTTGCCGGCGATGAGGTCCTCGTACTCGTGCACCCGGGCGCTGGCGCCCGCGAGGAGGGAGCGGTCGCCGGGGCCGGTCACGACCACGTGCTCGACCGTCTTCAGGTGCGGGAGCAGCGGGGCCAGCAGCGGCAGCAGCGACCCGTTGGCGATCACGACCTTGTCGGCCGCGTGGTGGACGATCCAGATGAGCTGCTCGGGAGGCAGGCGCAGATTCAGGGTGTGCAGGACCGCGCCCATGGAGGGGATCGCGAAGTAGGCCTCGACGTGCTCGGCGTTGTTCCAGGCCAAGGTCGCGACCCGGTCGTCGTCGACGACCCCGAGGTCCTCGCGCAGGGCGTGCGCCAGCTGGGCCGCGCGGGCGCCGATCTCGGCGTAGGAGCGGCGCTGCGGGGCGCCCTCGCCGGTCCAGGTGGTCACCTGCGAGGTGCCGTGGATCGTCGACCCGTGGGTCAGGATCCTCGAGATCAGCAGCGGTACGTCCTGCATGGTGCTCAGCACGGCGTCCTCCCAGGTGCGGCGACATTGCCTACGCGGTGGTAACGGTTGCGCTGATTCTGCGCACATACCGCGCGGTATGTCACTAGGGGGCGCCGATCGATCAGGTCACGTTCGGGGTGCGGTGCGCGAAGCGTCCGCGCCGGGCCGGCTCACCGGGCGACGTCCAGTTCGGGGTCCTCGCGGAGCTTGCCGAGGGCGCGGGACACCGCCGACTTCACCGTGCCCACCGAGACGCCGAGCACCTCCGCGGTCTGCGCCTCGCTGAGGTCCTCGTAGTACCGGAGGACCACCATCGCCCGCTGCCGGGAGGGCAGCTTCATGATCGCCCGCCACATCGCGTCGTGCAGCGCCTGCCGCTCGGCCGGATCGTCGTCCCCGGGCTGCGGCTCCGGCTCCGGCAGCTCGTCGCAGGCGAACTCGTCGACCTTGCGCTTGCGCCACTGCGAGGTACGCGTGTTCAGCAGGGCCCGGCGGACGTAGCCGTCGAGCGCCCGGTGGTCCTCGATCCGTTCCCACGCGACGTACGTCTTGGCGAGCGCGGTCTGCAACAGGTCCTCCGCGTCGCTCGGGTTCGCCGTCAGCGACCGGGCGGTGCGCAGCAGCACCGGCTGACGGGCCCTGACGTACGACGAGAAGGACGGGTACGGGGAGGGCCGCGTCATGCCCTTCGAGGCGCTGGTGCAGACGGGTGTGGTCATGCCTCCACGCTAGGAGCCGCCCCGGCCCCGCGGATCGCCCGCAGGTGCCGAAGCGGAGTCCCCCTCAGGTTGTAGGAGTGGGGCCCGCCCCACCTCCTGAGGGTGGACGAGCGGGAGATGCGCACCGGGGTTCACCCCTGGGGGGCGCCGGCCACGGGAAGGGGCGGAACGCGCCTGCGCGGCGGTACCGAAGCACCGCCGCGCAGGAACGCGTTCACCCCACGAAGCACACCCGACACGGAGATCGGCGGGCCGGGCACCGCCCCCTCAGGTCATGCGGGTCACAGCCACAGCGGGGCGAAGGTGAGCACCACGTTGCCGTTGCCCTGGTTGACGGAGGTGAAGGCGGAGTCGTCGACCTGCGCGGTGTTGCTCTGGTTCGAGGCCCCCCACCCGACCGCGTTCTGCTGCGTGGTGGAGGAGTTGCCGTTGTTGTCGTCACCGACGCCGCTGCCCACGACGCTGGCGACACCCGCGTTCGATCCGTCGTCCGCGAAGCCGCCGTTGTCCGCCACCGCGACGCCGGTGAACAGGGCGACGGCCAGCGGAAGGGCGGAGACGGCGGCGATGACGCGGGCGGTACGGATGCTTGCCATGCTGTTCCTCCAGAAATCCGGAAACCATGGATGAGGGTTCTCCGCCAGGCAGTTGGCCGACCGTCCCGGCGCTGTGACGACGTCGCGAGACCAGAGTTGCCCACCGCGTCCCGGCGAACCACCTCGGACAGCACCATTCGCACGCAAGCGTGATGACAAGTCGATAAACCCCTTTCGCCCCTTTTCCTGCCCGGCACACCGCGACCCCGGGCAAGCCGGACACCCCACTCCCCAAGCCCCCCAAGAGGTGAAGCGTTCCGCCATCCTTCCGGCCGATGCGGGCCGCCTTCGGCGCGTCGCCACCCGCCCCTCTTCCCTAATTCGAATGCGCGTACGAACATGATTCCATGGCCACCACCGACCGGAACTCCCGGCAGGCCACCCCGCCGGTCCTCGCCCACGCCCTGGCGGCCGCCGAACGCGGCCTGGCCGTCATCCCCCTGTCCCGGACGAAACTCCCGGCCCTGCGCTCCCCCCACCGCGACGACCCGGCCGCCCCGCCCTGCCACGGCGAGTGCGGCCGCCCCGGCCACGGCGTGTACGACGCCACCACCGACCCGGCGCGCCTGCGCGCACTGTTCGCCGCCGCCCCCTGGGCCACCGGCTACGGCATCGCCTGCGGCCGGCCCCCGCACCACCTGATCGGCGTCGACCTGGACACCAAGCCCGGCGCGGACTCCACGGCCGCCTTGCGCGAACTGGCCCTTCGCCACCTCTTCACGATCCCGCCCACGGTCGTCGTGCTCACCCCGTCCGGCGGCCGCCACCTCTGGCTCACCGGCCCACCGGACGTCGCCGTCCCCAACTCGGCCGGCCGCCTCGCCCCCGGCATCGACATCCGGGGCGCCGGCGGCTACCTCGTCGGCCCCGGCTCCCGCACCGCACACGGCGTGTACGCCACCGCCCCCGGCACCGCGCACCTCGCCCCCGCGCGCTGCCCGCGCGCCCTCCTGCTGCTTCTGCTCCCCCCGCCCCGTCCGCACCCCTCCACGCCCCCGACGGCGGGCGGTGCCCACGGGCGCGGCCTGGTCCGGTTCGTCCTCGCCGCCCACGAGGGCCAGCGCAACACCCGGCTGTTCTGGGCGGCCTGCCGGGCCTACGAGGACGGCATCGGCCCGGCCCTCGCCGAGCCTCTCGTCGCCGCGGCCGTACGCACCGGACTGACCGAGCGCGAGGCGCGCACGACGGTGGCCTCGGCACGACGCCTGACAGGGCGAGGACGGGAGACCTGACGGGACCGGAAACGGGACGTCGCCCGCCCCCGTCCTCGCCCCCCGTCCCCGCCGCCGTCCACGTCAGCGCTCTGCCGCCACCCTCCGCGTCAGCGCACCCCCGCCGCCCTCCCGCCGGCGGACCGCCACTCGCGGTCGAGGATCGCGTGCACGACGGAGTCCCGCCAGGCCCCGCCCTTCAGCACGTGCTCGCGGATCACGCCCTCCTCGACCATGCCGACGGCCGCCATCGTCCGGGCGGAGGCTTCGTTGAGGGGCGACCTCGCTCCCCAGACGCGGTGCAGGCCCAGGTCCTCGAACCCGACGCCGAGCAGCAGCCGCACCGTCTCCACGCCGTACCCCACGCCCCAGGCGTCCGGACGCAGGGCGAAGCCGAGGGTGGCTCCGCCCTGCTGGTGCGGGTCGGTGGCCAGACGCCCGAAGCCGATCAGCCGGTCCGTCGCCCGCTCGACCACGGCGAGCGCGTACTCGGTGCGCGGGGCTGCGGTCGCGGCGGCGACGGACCGGCTCAGGGTCCGGGCGACCTGGTCACGGGTGCGCGGCTCGAACGACAGGTGCGCGGTCGCCTCGGGGCTGCCGTAAACGGCGTGCACCGCGTCGACGTCGTCGGCGGCGAACTCACGGAGGCTCAGCCGTGCACCGGAGCGGGTGACCGGATACATGCCGGGAGCCTACCCACGGCGGGCTGGGCACGCCCCCGCCCGCCGCACCGGAACCGGCCTGCGCGGCCCGTTCACGGTGCTGACGGGGTCCGAGTGGGCGGCCCCGCTCAACCGACGTCCGGTGCGGTGTACGAGAAGTCGTACGCCGCCCAGTCGCTAAGTGTGCGATAACCGAGGCGCTGGTAGAGGGCGTTGCTGGTGGGGTTGGCCTGGTCCGCGAAGAGGACGACGTCCCTCGCGCCCGCGGCCAGCGCGGCCCGGCTCACCTCCGCCGTCACGGCGCCGGCGTAGCCGCGACCGCGCAGGTGGGCCGGGGTGTAGACGATGTCCACCTGGATCTGGCCACCGATCAACGGGTTCATGCCCGCGATGGAGACGGGCGTGCCGTCCGGGGTCTCCCAGAGCGTGTAGCGCTTGTCGGCGAAGCGCGTGTCGGCCCACGTGTCGGCGTCGATGGAGACGTCCTCCCCGACGGCCTTGGCGAACTCGCCGCACCAGAACATGACTTGTTCGAGGTCCTGCTCGCCCAGGACACGGCCCCGGCCCGCCGGCAGCGGCTCGGGTGGGGTGAGCGTGCCGAGGCGGTACAGACGGAGTCTCGTGTCACGGAGTTCGGGCGTCGCCCCGGTGTGCCGCTGCCACGCCTCGGCGAAAGCGGTGGCGGTGCTGTGGTCCGCGCCGACGGAGGGAAGGACGTGGCCGAGGGCGGCCAGGCGAGCGGCGAGCGAGTCGGCCTGATCGGGTGAGAGAGGGGAGAGGCCCACCCCGCGGGGCGGAAGGTAGTGGAAGGTGGCGCGGACCTCGCCCGCTCGCTCCAGCGCGCCGAAGACAGGAGCTCCGGTGCCGAACGCCTCCGCCCCACGCGCTCGTACTCTCTCGGCCCACGTCAGCTGCATGACGTGCGGGCCCGGCCGTGAGCGCAGGAAGTCCCCGGCTCGGGCGAGGAAGTCGTTCACGTCGTCGGTGAGGTGCCAGTCATCCGGTCGCATGGTCCATGATTTCGTACACCACAGGCCCGCGCCCCTGATTTCCCCTTCGCGACGGACCCACCTCACGGCGAGACAGGCCCACGTGGAAGGGGTGCCCCTCCGGAGAGAGACACCCCTTCGGCCACTCGGGCAGGCCCGCCTCGTCCCCGCCCGACTGCGGCGGAGTAGGTAGTGCATACCAGCGCCGGATCGTTCACGTGGTCGGCTCCCCCACCGACACGTTGCACGCCTCGGGCCGGATCGGCACTCTGGCTAGAAGGCTCCGAAGCACAGCAACTCGGCAAAGTCGCAAGCCTCCGGCATTGCACCTCACGTCAACGGTAGGACGGGCGGGAAGGCAGAACCGGCCGGATTCGAACCGGCGTCCTCGCGATTTTGGAGACCGCGCGCGACGACCTCTGCGCTACGGCTCCGCCCCGTCCGTCATCCTATGGACTCCCGCTGCCGTCAAAGGTTCCGTGCCCCTACCGTGCCGATCGGACAGGAACTTGTTCCACGCGCTGGCCACAGCATCGCAGTCCTGTTCCGCTTCTACGCCAACGCGCTCCACCGCAATCAGCAGCGCGCGCGAACGAAGAGATCGAGAGGGCCTTGGAGGCTGACGACGGCGAATAGACCGGGCGGCACTCCGACCAAAGGCGCCAGCAGCCTCACCCCTACCAGGGTGAGGCTGGCGCGCCTCTCGCTGTCCTGGGCATGGTCCACGCTTTGGACCGCACTAGGCCGCTGACCAGCGGGTTCCCGGCCTCGGTCAGCCGATTTCCGGTCCACGCCTGGTCCACACGCACTGATCCAGAACGCGACACGGCCGGATCAACGTGAGACAGGCTCCATGCAGAAGGGGTGCCCCTCAGTGAGAGGCACCCCTTCTGACCTGCGACGCTTCTACCTGCGCGGAGGCGGTGGGATTTGAACCCACGGTGACATCGCTGCCACGACGGTTTTCAAGACCGTTCCCTTCGGCCGCTCGGGCACGCCTCCCCGCGCCGTGGGTGGTCCGCGGCGCGGGGACAAGAGTAACGGGTGGGCACGTGCGCGTGTGGTTCGGTCGTGGCCGGACCGGGGAGCTACGCGCGCGTGGGCCGGATCAGCTGTCGCCCTCGCGGGAGCCGAGGGTGAGTTCCACGGTGTGGGACTTGCCGTCGCGCTCGTAGGTGATGGTGACCTTGTCGCCGGGCTGGTGGGTCCAGATCTCGCCGATCAGGGTCGGGCCGCTGTCGATGACCGTGTCGTCGAGCTTGGTGATGACGTCGCCGGGCTCGAGGCCGGCCTTGTCGGCGGGGCCGCCCGACTCGACCGCGGCGGAGCCGCTCTGGCCCTCGTCGGTGATCTTCGCGCCGCCCGCGGTGTCCTCCAGGGAGACGGAGGCGCCGATCTTGGCGTAGACGGGCTCGCCCGTCTCGATCAGCTGCTGGGCGACGTACTTGGCCTGGTTGATCGGGATGGCGAAGCCCAGGCCGATCGAGCCGGACTGGCTGGTGCCGCCCATACCGCCGCTGCCGGTGGACTGGATCGCGGAGTTGATGCCGATGACGTTGCCCTTGGCGTCCAGCAGCGGGCCGCCGGAGTTGCCCGGGTTGATGGACGCGTCCGTCTGCAGGGCGCTCATGTAGGAGGAGGAGCTGCCGGTGCCGTCGGACGACGCCACCGGGCGGTTCTTCGCGCTGATGATGCCCGTCGTCACCGTGTTGGACAGGCCGAAGGGCGCACCGATCGCGATGGTGGAGTCGCCGACGGCGACCTTGTCGGAGTCGCCCAGCGTCAGGGGCTTCAGGTCCGAGGGGGCGTTCTTGAGCTTGATGACCGCCACGTCGTAGCCCTGGGCGTGTCCGACGACCTCGGCGTCGTACTTCTTGCCGCTCGGGAAGGTGGCCGTGACCTTGCCGCCGTCGACCGCGTCGGCCACCACGTGGTTGTTGGTGACGATGTGGCCCTGGGTGTCGAAGACGAAGCCGGTGCCGGTGCCGCCCTCACCGCTGCTGGACTCGGCCTCGATGGTGACCGTGCTGGGCAGCGCGGTGGCGGCGACCGCGGCGACCGTGCCGGGGTCGCGCTTGACCGAGCCGCCGCTGTCGGAGGCGGAGACGGTGGTGGAGCCGGAGTCGTCGTCGTTCTTGGCGAGGGTGTAGCCGAGACCACCGCCCAGGCCGCCGGCGACCAGCGCGGCCACCAGGACCGCGGCGGCCAGCGCGCCGCGCCCGCGACGGGCCTTGGGGGGAGCGGGCTGCTGGTAGGCGGCACCCCAGACCGGCTCACCGGCGGCGTGGGCCGCGTGGTCGGAGGGGGCTGCGTGGTCGAAGTGCGCGGTGGGGCCGGTGGGGGCGGTGGGGGCGACGTGATCGGGGTGGCCGGGCTGCTCGGGGTGGCCGGGCTGCCCCGGATTCCCGCCGAGGCCGTCGGCGTACGGCGGAGTGGCCGGCGGCTGGGGCGGCGGCCAGTGGGCCTCCGGCGCGGACGAGCCGGGCGCGGCGGCACCCTGGGGAACCGTGGGCGGAGGCCAGTCACCCCGCGGCGCGCCGGTGTCGGGCACGGGCGGCTGCGCCTGCGGCGGCTGCTGTGCCTGGGACTGCGGTTGGGGGGCGGCCGAGGGAGAATCCACCGGCACGGGGGGTGCGGACGGGGCCGGGGGAACCGTGGTGCCCTCGTTGGTGCCCTCGTTCTCGGTGCTCACAGCTCTTCTCCTCGATCCACGGCTGTTGTCCTCGGTCGCACTCGGTCACGCTCGTTCACGCTTTTCGTCGACCCGGCGCGCTGCAGCTGTGCATGTGCTTTTGTACGTCTCAGCTTTTCCCACGGGCCGTCAGAGCACCATAAGCGGTGGCTGTGGGTTCATGGCCATTCTTTACATGGGGCAATATTCTGCAATTCGGGCACTTCATCAGAACATCTCAGGCGGTTCTCAGAGGGTTCTCAGAAGACCGGTCCCCGATGCCCGCATTCCTTCGCCGGACGCGTACCCCGCCCCGGTGGCACCATGACGCGGTGACCCACGCACGGCAGCAGCACATGATCCAGGTCGTCGCCCACCGAGGAGCCTCCGAAGAGGCCCCCGAGCACACTCTGGCCGCCTACCGGAAAGCGATCGAGGACGGTGCGGACGCCCTCGAATGCGACGTACGGCTGACCGCGGACGGCCATCTGGTCTGTGTGCACGACCGCCGGATCAACCGTACGTCCAACGGCCGCGGCGCCGTCTCCGCCCTGGAGCTCGCCGACCTCGCGGCCCTCGACTTCGGCTCCTGGAAAGCACGGGACGCGCGCGAGGAGCCCGACTGGGAGGTCCGGCCCGAGGACCGCGAGGAGACCTCCGTACTGACCCTGGAGCGGCTGCTGGCGCTCGTCGCCGACGCGGGGCGGCGGGTCGAGCTCGCCATCGAGACCAAGCACCCGACCCGCTGGGCCGGACAGGTGGAGGAACGGCTGCTGCTCCTGCTGAAGCGGTTCGGCCTGGACGCGCCGGCCACGCCGGCCGAGTCCCCGGTGCGGGTCATGAGCTTCTCGGCCCGCTCCTTGCACCGCGTGCGGAGCGCCGCGCCGACGCTGCCGACCGTCTACCTGATGCAGTTCGTCTCGCCCCGGCTGCGCGACGGACGGCTGCCCGCGGGCGTGGGGATCGCGGGCCCGTCGATCCGGATCGTGCGCAGCCACCCCGCCTACGTGCGGCGGCTGAAGCGGGCCGGCCACCAGGTGCACGTGTGGACGGTGAACGAACCGGAGGACGTCGACCTCTGCGTCGAGCTGGGTGTCGACGCCATCATCACCAACCGCCCGCGCGCGGTGCTGCACCGGCTGAACAGGGGCTGAGACGAGCGGCCCGGCGACGGGGGAATACCTCCGAGAGAAACCACAGAAGTCGCACAAGTCCCTCTCAGACCCCTTGACCACACTGGCCACCTGAAGGATCCTCCGTTATCAGCCATACCGAAAAAATCCAGCCACCGCAGACCGTGCCGTCACGGGGAGTGCTCCGGCGCGTTCGGTCCGTATTCGATCGTCGCGAGTGCCCCACAGCACATGGATTGGCCGGTTTCCGGTACAGGCCAATGGGGCATCCACACCGTGGCGTGGGGCGAAGGAGGTCTCGGGGGTGGCGTTGGTGGTGGCACAGGAGGTGCCCACGTCGTCAAGCATGGCCGTACCCCATGGCCCTGCGGGCGTGGGGAAGGCGAGACACCGCATGCGCGACCAACTGCGCAGGGGCGGGGTGCCGGAAGCGGTCATCGACGACGCCGTACTGATCCTGTCGGAGCTTCTGAGCAACGCGTGCAAGCACGGCCGGCCCCTGGGCGACGCCCTCGCCGGGGACGGTGACGTGCGGGCCGCCTGGCGCGTGGATCCCGGCGGCCGCCTGGTCGTCGAGGTGACCGACGGCGGCGGTCCGACCCGGCCGGCCCCGGCGACCCCGTCGGTCACCGCGCACGGCGGCCGCGGACTCAACATCATCACGGCACTGTCCGACGACTGGGGCGTCCGCGACGACGCCCGGGGCGAGGTCACCGTGTGGGTCGTCGTCCACGACGACGTGCACGACCCCGACGCCGGCGGACGACGCGACGACTTCGCCTCCCGGATCACGGCCCCCGCAGTGGTGTCGATCCCCGGCCTGGACTTCGCGGACGTGTTCGACGATCTGGACTGACGGCCCGGACCGACGGCATGGACCGGCGGCATGGGCTGGCGGCATGGGCCGCCAGCCCGGCCCAGAGGCCGTCTCAGGGCCATCCGCAGTCACCTCCGGGCACTCTCCCGGGTCCACGAGCCCGTCCGTTGTCCACAGGTTCCCGTGACGGAGCGGACGAGCGGCTAGGCTCCCGCCGTACCAGACGAGCCGTACCCGGGAGACACCCAGATGGCCAAGAAGCGACCCCAGACGAAGGCCGGCCGGCCGCAGATCACCGACGGGGAGATCCCGGTCGTCGGTGCCCGGGAGCCCTGCCCCTGCGGCAGCGGCCGCCGCTACAAGGCCTGTCACGGCCGGGCCGCCGCGCACGCCGTCACCGAGCTGGTGCAGCGTCCGTTCGAGGGCCTGCCGGGCGAGTGCGACTGGGTGGCGCTGCGCGAACTGGTCCCGGCCGCCACCGTCGAGCTGACGCTCAAGGACGGACTGCCCGAGGGCGTCCCGTCGGTCACGCTCGCCACGGTCCTGCCGATGGCCTGGCCCGCGCTGCGCCGCGACGACGGCTCCGTCCTGCTCGGTCTCCAGAACGACACGGCGTCGGGCGACCTCAGCCGCGACCTCGCCGACACGCTCCAGCGCGCCCTCGAGGCGCAGCCCGGCACGCCCGTGCAGGGCCGCCGCGCTCCGGCCGACGGCCCGCGGATGCAGGACCTGCTCGACCCCGAAGGCGCGTTCGAGCCAGTTGTGCACGCCGGCTTCGAGTTCTGGGTGCCGGATCCGGAGAACGCCACGCCGGAGGTGTCCGCCTCCCTGGAGCGGGCCAACGCGGCGGCGATCCCGACCGTGAAGCTGACCGGCGTGGACGCCGCCTACTGGTGCGAGACGCCGGAGAAGAACCACCTGCGCTGGGTCATGCCGCACGCGGAGGAGCGGCTTCTGGACGCCCTCGCGCGGCTGCACGCGGCGGGCCGTTCGAGCCTCGGCGAGGGCACCCGTCTGGTGGGCTCCTTCCGGGCGCACGGCCTGACGGTGCCGGTCTGGGACCTGCCGAGCGGGGTCTCGGCCGATGACGTGGAGAAGCCGGCCGCGGAGTTCGCCGAGCGTCTCGCCACCGCCCTGGCCTCGGACGCTCCGCTCACCGCCGACGAGCGCCGCGCGCGCGGCGGTCTGACCAACCGACAGGTGACGCTCAGCTGAACCGTGGTCCCGGACACCGGCGTGCTGACCGACCGGTCAGCACGTCACTACGGCCGGCCGGCGTGACTCCGCTCACAACTACCGGGCGACCAGGGCGAGTCGAGGCCGGAAGCGGCCATCTTCCGGTGTCCGGAAAGGTAATGAAGACAAGAGATCGAATTTGCCTGGGGCCGATCTCTTGTTACCGTTCCAGTAGCCCGGTTGCTGGTGCATCCCCCGTCGCCAGCAACCGGGTCTTTGCATGCCCGCGCACGCCGTCACGGCAGCCGCCCGGCCTCAACTTCCCTTGGCCTCCGCCATGTTGCCGAACGAGTGGCTGGACGCGTCGCCCGCCGCGTCGCCCGCCGCGTTGCTGCCGGACCGCAACAGCAGCGGCCCGGCGCCGGCCGCCGCGGCGAACTCCGCGACCGCGGTGTAATCCGTCGGCCGGCCCCGGAGTCGCTCGCGGGGCGTCTCACAGGTCCCCGGCTCGTCGTCGGCGCCCACCGCACAACGCATCCGCACCGTACGCCCCTGGGGTCCCATGAAGCTCAGAACGGCGTCCAGGAACCGGCCGGTCGCGTTGCGGTAGTACGTGCGCGCCCATGTCTCCTCGCCCTGGACCAGCACGCAGGTCTGTGCCTCGACACCGTCGGGGGAGCTGAGTTCGGGACCGCAGCGGGCCGCGGTGGCCAGGCCGTGGCCGAGCAGCAGGGGAGAGCGGGACGGACCGGCGGGGGCCGCCTTGGCGTCCGCGCGGGAGTCCGCCTCCGTACGGCGCCCGTCCTCCGCTCCCGTTCGACCCTCCGCTGCGATTCCACGGTCACCGTCCACATCGCGGACGTCGCCGTCCGCACGGTGGTCACCACCATCCCTGCCCCGGTCGCTGTCCGTCCCCCGGTCGATGTCCACGCCCCGGTCGCCGTCCGTGGACCGGTCGCCGTCCGTGGCCGGGTCGCCGTCCGTACCGCCGCCGGCACCCGTACGGTTCTCGGCATCCGTACGGCTCTCGACGCCCGTACGGCTCTCGGTCACCGCACCGCGGTCGGTCACCGCGGGCAGCCGCACCGCCGGCCCCCCGCCGTCCCCCACGGACCCCGCGGACGCCATGGCCAGAGGAAGTGCGACCGCGCACACCACAGCGCCCCCGAGGGCGAGCAGACGAATATTCATGGAGCGGAAGATAACGAGCGAAGTCGGGCGTCCCCTCCGCGCACGCCCGACACCCTCACAACTCGGGCGCGCTCACACCCGTACGAGTGAGGACGTCGACGACCGCGTCCACCACGGCCTCCACGTCGGGCACCCAGGGCGAGGCCGAGCCGGGCAGCGGGGCCCGCTCCCAGCGGATCTCCCCCTGGCCGGTCTCGGACGGGGGCAGGGCGAGATAGCCGCCCTCGCCGTGGAAGCGCAGGGAGCCCGGCACGAAGTCCTTGGCGTACAGCAGCTCGCCCAGCTGCTCCATCGAGTAGGGCCGGACGAGGATCGCCCAGCGGGTGGGCGAGGCGACGACCGGGCCGAGCCGCATGCCCTGCCGGTCCAGCGCCACGAGCGCGCGGGAGCCGGCGAGGGCGGGCAGGCTGACCGCGCAGGGGGCCGTGCCCCCGGTGGCCAGGACGATCGGCGCCGTCGGGCGGTTGCTCCACCACCAGCGCACCATGCGGGCGTCGGTCGTGGCCGCGAGGAGGCCGGGGTCGAAGGGATGAGCGCCGGGCACCGAGCACTCCGGGTCGGGGCAGCCGCAGCGGGAACGTCCCTGCGGGTCCGCCGTCACACCCGGGAGCACGGGCCACTGCCATTCCGTCGCGAAGGTCAGGGCCGCGTCGATCAACTCAGGCCCCCCGTCGCTGCGCTGGGACAGGAGCCTGCGTCGCCTTCCGAGGATCTCGCGCATGAGCGCTCGTTCCTTTCCGTTGCACCGCTGGCAACACCGTGGGCCACATCACACCATGGGTCGATCACTTCACTGTGCGTACCTGTTGGCGCATCACACCCCTGTCATGGACAAGGGGAACCCCTGGGGTTCGATCGTCCGCTGCTTCCGCGGCCACTCCGTCCATACTGCGCCCACCTCGAACATGGGCATGGCGTGGGGTGGCGAAGTCTGGCGTTTTGCCGTGCGCGTGGTTCTCTCCGCCTCCGCCGCGGGAGGATGGGGCACGGTCGTCGATGGCTAAGACGCCCGGGTCGGTCACCAGGTTCCGGGTGGCTCCCGACGACCCCTGGTCCTTACCGAGTACGTACCCATCACGACCGCTGTGACGCTCCGTGGAGCAAGGCCAGTCGACCGCAATAACCGTTTACCCGAGGCAGTTTTAAGCCAACTTTGCTTTTTTGCAAGGGAGCCGGACCAACGTGCGCGACATCCCCACCGGTCCCACGGACACCAGCGATCCCCGCAGGACAATGCTGGACATCCCCTCACGAGTGCGTGTACATGTGGAGACACCGCCAGCGGCGCAGAATGACATGGGGGTCTGCGATGTTTTCGCGCAATACGCACCGGTCCGAGAGCCGGACGCCATGAACGCCCCTCACCCTTCGAAAGTGGCTGGAATCGACTCAACGGTTCCCTCTCCCGCACACACTGTCGCGCCCGCGCCCGTCGTCCCGGCCGCCCCACCGGCTCCCCCCGCCGCGGGAGCGCTCATCCAGGACCGCCTCGCCGGCTGGGTCTCGGACCTCACCACGCTCCACGAACTCACCGAGCGCCTGGCCAGGACGGACACCCTGACCGACGCCCTCCAGGAACTGCTGCACGCCGGAGCCGCCCTCGTGGGGGCCCGGCGCGGACTCGTCGTCCTGGAACCCCGCGACGGCCTCGGCCCGGACACCACGATCGGCCTCGGTCTGGGGCGCGCCGATCTCGGTCACATCGAGACCGTGCCGCGCAGCGCCCTGCCCTACGGCCGGATCCTCGACGGGCTGCCCGGTGGCGAGGACGGGATCGTCCAGCCCGACCTGTTCGCCGAGGACGGCCTGCACCCCCGCCACCGCGAGGTCGCCGCCCGCCTCGGCTACGCCGCCAGCTACGCCCTGCCCCTCACCGCCGGGAGCGCGGGCGGGCTGGGCGCCGCCGTGTGGCTGTACGACGAGCCCGCCGAACCGGTCGAGCGCCGGCGCCACCTGGCCCGTCTGTACGTCCGTCACGCCGCCGAGCACCTCGCCCGGATCGTCGAGGTGGAGCGCACGCGCGCGGCCATGGCGACGATGGTCGACGAGCTGCTGCCCTCGCGGCTGCCGAGGGTGGCCGGCGTCCAGCTCGCCGCCCGGCACCGCACCGGTCCGCGCGCGGGCGGCGACTGGTTCGACGCGCTGCCGCTGCCGGACGCGGCCCTGGGCCTCGCCGTCGGCTCGGTCAGCGGATCCGGGCCGAGCGCGGTCGCGGCGATGGGCCGGCTGCGCGCCTCCCTGAGGGCGTACGCCGTGATGGAGGGCGAGGACCCGGTCGCCGTCCTGTCCGACCTGGAGCTGCTGCTGCGGCTGACCGAGCCCGCCCGTTCCGCCACCGCCCTCTTCGCCTACTGCGAGCCCGAGCTGCGCAGGATCACCCTGGCCGGCGCCGGCCACTGCCCGCCGCTGCTCGTCGGCGCGCGGCGCACGGAGTTCGTCGAGACCTCCGTCTCCGCGCCGCTCGGCATGCTCGCCTGCTGGGAGGCGCCGAGCTCGGAGCTGGAGACGGAGGCCGGCGAGACCGTCCTGCTCTACACCGACGGGCTGCTGCACCGCACCGGCGACCCCGTCGACCGGGCCTTCGCCCGGCTGCACGCGGCCGCCGCCGGCGTCCCCAGGCCGCTTCGGCACGACCCCGGCGCCATCGCCGACCACGTCCTGCGGACGGTGCTGCCCGACGGGCAGGACGCCACGGGCGGCGCGGAGGACGTCGTCCTGCTGGCGGCGCGCTTCGAGTAGGGCGCCGCCGGCCGGCCCCTGCCAGCCGGAGCGGCCGGACAGCGGGACAGCCGGACAGCGGGAAGCGGGAGCAACCGCACCGCCGAGGCACCCGGACCGCCGGGGTAACAGGTACTCGGGCCCTGGGCCCCCTTCTGTACGACCGTACGATGGAGGGGGCCCAGTGCCGTACCTAGGAGGATGAACGTGGCAGAAGAGCTCATTCCGGAGACCCCGGAAGCTGTTCTGGACGATGCCGCCGCCGACGCGGGCGAGCAGCCGATCAAGCAGCGCAAGAACGGCCTGTACCCGGGCGTGTCCGACGAGCTCGCCGAGAACATGAAGTCCGGCTGGGCCGACACGGAGCTGCGGGACCTGGAGCCGATCCCCCAGGCCGCCGAGACCGCCGTCCGCCGTGCCGCACTCTCCGCGCGCTTCCCGGGCGAGCGCCTCGTGATCCCCGCGGGCAACCTGAAGACCCGCTCGAACGACACGGAGTATGCCTTCCGCGCCTCCGTCGAGTACGCGTACCTCACCGGCAACCAGACCGAGGACGGCGTCCTCGTCCTGGAGCCGACGGGGGAGGGCCACAGCGCGACGATCTACCTGCTGCCGCGCTCCGACCGCGAGAACGGCGAGTTCTGGCTCTCCGGCCAGGGCGAACTGTGGGTCGGCCGCCGCCACTCCCTCACCGAGGCGGAGAAGCTGTACGGCCTCCCGGCCGCGGACGTGCGCGAGCTGCCCGACAGGCTCCGCGAGGCCACCGGCCCGGTGCGGGTCGTGCGCGGCCACGACGCCGGCATCGAGGCCGCGCTGACCGACAAGGTCACCGCCGAGCGCGACCAGGAGCTGCGCGTCTTCCTCTCCGAGGCCCGTCTGGTGAAGGACGACTTCGAGATCGGCGAGCTCCAGAAGGCCGTCGACTCGACGGTCCGCGGCTTCGAGGACGTGGTCAAGGTCCTCGACAAGGCGGAGGCGACCTCCGAGCGTTACATCGAGGGCACGTTCTTCCTCCGCGCGCGCGTGGAGGGCAATGACATCGGCTACGGCACCATCGCCGCGGCCGGCCCGCACGCCTGCACCCTGCACTGGGTGCGCAACGACGGGCCCGTGCGCTCGGGCGACCTGCTGCTGCTCGACGCGGGTGTGGAGACGCACACGTACTACACGGCCGACGTCACGCGCACGCTGCCGGTCAACGGCCGGTACAGCGAGATCCAGAAGAAGATCTACGACGCCGTCTACGACGCCCAGGAGGCCGGGATCGCGGCGGTCAAGCCCGGCGCGAAGTACCGGGACTTCCACGACGCCGCCCAGCGGGTGCTGGCCGAGCGGCTCGTGGAGTGGGGGCTCGTCGAGGGCCCCGTGGAGCGGGTGCTCGAGCTCGGTCTCCAGCGGCGCTGGACGCTGCACGGCACCGGGCACATGCTCGGCCTGGACGTCCACGACTGCGCCGCCGCGCGGACCGAGTCGTACGTGGACGGCGTGCTGGAGCCCGGCATGGTGCTGACGGTCGAGCCCGGACTGTACTTCCAGGCCGACGACCTGACCGTGCCCGAGGAGTACCGCGGGATCGGCGTCCGGATCGAGGACGACATCCTGGTGACGGAGGACGGGAACCGCAACCTGTCCGACGGGCTGCCGCGGCGCTCCGACGAGGTCGAGACCTGGATGGCGTCGCTCCGGGCCTGACGACGGGACGACAGGACGCGGGACGACGGGACGCAGGACGACGGCTTCGCGCCGGGCCTGATACGGGGACGATGGCCGGGTACTGCTGAGGTGCCCGGCCATCGCCGTGCCCGGCCATCGCCGTGCCCGGACAGGGCCGTGTCCGGCCGGCGCCGTGACCGGTGGCGCGGGCGGATGCGGAGGGCCTCGCGGTCGGACACCTCGGCGAGCACTGGCACTCGCCCGGCGAGGGCGCCGGGACACGCGGGAGCGGGCGGCCCGTTCGCAGGACCGCACGTCCCGGCGCGTTCCCGCGCGTCCCCGCCGGGCGGGATCAGGCAGCCCGTGCGGAGGTGTTCACCGGCAGCGCGTCCACGAACAGCGCCCCCGCCAGCAGTCCCGCGCTCCCCCGCGGGCTCCACGCGCGCGCGTGCAGGTCCGCGTCGAACGCCGACAGGGCCTCGCGGCCGGCCGCCGTCGCCGTACCGCCCGCTTCCAGGACGGCACGGGCGCCCGCCTGGACGTGCCGCAGGCCCGCCGGGCCGGCGGTGTGCAGGAGCTCGGTGTCCTGGAGGGTGGACATCACGGTGAGCAGCGCGTCGAGGCGGGCCTGGGGCTCGTCGGCGCCGGCGGTGCGGGCCTTGCCCAGGGCGTCCAGGGCCCGGCGGACGTGCGGGAAGCCGGCCCGGGCCTCGCCGCGGGCGCCGGCCGCGCCGTACTTCGCCGAGACCGTCGAGCCCCGCGACGGGCGCCGAGGGGCGGCCCGGTCGGTGTGGGCGGCGATGCGTTTGGCGGTGGCGGCGACCTCGGTGCCCCGCGCGCGGGGATCGAGGGCGGCCGCCGCGACCAGCAGACCCAGCGTCCACAGCGCGCCCCGGTGCCCGCCGCCGGCCAGCCCCACCGAGTGCTCGGTGCACCGCCCGATCGCGCCCAGCTCGGCGCGGAGCCGGGGCGTGGGTTCGCCGGTACGGCGGGCGGCGGCGGCCATGGCCGCGAGGCCGGGTGCCAACGCCTTGGCCGACCAGCGCAGGGCGCGGTGGTCGACGCGGGTGACGCGGGCGGAGAGATCGCGCGGGTCGGGCAACCCGGGCTTGGGGGCCAGGGCGAGCTGCCCGGTCAGCGCGGACACGGCGGCCTGTGCGAGCGCCTCGTCCTCACGGCTCGTCACGGCCATGTCCTACGACGACGAGGAGGACGTCGAGGCCGACGCCGAGCCCGAAGGGGCGTCGCTCGGCGGGGCGCCGGTCGGGGCGTCGCCCGGCGGCGTGCCGCCCTCGCCGCCACCGCCGCCGCTGCCCGCGCCGGTGTTCTCGGCGTCCGGGTCGATGCCGACGGTCAGGAACCCCTTGTACCCCTTGGACGGGTCGGCCTTCTTCACGGCCTTGAGGGTGAGCAGGCCGCTGGAGGCGCCCCCGTCGTCGTAGACCATGTCGTCGGCGAGCTTGGTGTACGTGCCGGAGTGCTTCGAGTACGGCTCCAGGGTGAAGATCTCCTGGGCGATGTCGTCGTCGAAGAAGAGCTGGCCGGTGTAGTTGACCTTGCCGCCCTCGTAGGTGCCGTCCTCCTTCTGGCCGCCGGTGTGCACCTTGAGGTGGATGTGGCAGGTGCGCGGCGTGTACCAGCCGGGGAAGATCGTCTCGAACTTGACGACCCCGTTGGCGTTGGCGATCTGGTAGCCGCGCAGGTAGGTGTCGTCGTCGGCGGTCGAGCCGTCCTCGCTCTCGGCGGGGGCCGAGCCGCCGGGGTTGGCGGTGGTGTAGCCGGAGTAGTAGCCCCAGGCGTCGCAGTGCCAGATCTCCACGGCCGCGCCCGGGACCGGGGTGCAGCCGTCGGTGGCGTCGACGACGGTCAGGCGCAGGGTGAGCGGGACGCCGCTCTTGCCCTCGGTGATGTCCTTGCGCACCAAGGCACCATCGAGGTAGTAGGGGCCCTCCGTGACGCTCGTCATCAGCGTCATGCAGCTGCTGCCGGTCGAGGTCGCCGAAGCCGACGCCGAGGCCGACGCGGTCGCCTCGCCCTCCGCGGCCGTGTCGGCGAACGCCGACTGGTAGCCGACGACGGCGAGCCCACCGGCGGCGGCCGTGCCGCCGGTCACCGCGAGGGCGCGGCGCCTGGTGATCGTCTTGTTCTCGTGGTTTCCCGTCATGCGGACGAACGTAGGAACGCCACCCGTCAGGGAGGTGGGGTGAGACTGTGAGCAAGCTGTGAGTGCTGTGGAACCTGAAGACGGCCGGCCGGCGTCGGCCATCTCGTCACACAGCCCGTCACGCAGCCTGTCAGGCAACCCGTCAGGCAACCCGTCAGACAGTCCGTCAGACAGTCCGTCAGACGGCCATCAGCGGAGCGCCCTTGCGCCACTTGAGCATCTTGTCGAAGCTCACCACGGCCCCGGTCCGCCCCGGCTTGTTGCTGATGTGGACGTGGTCGGCGAGCTCCTGGATGAGGAACAGGCCGCGGCCCGTCTCGTCGTCGGCGCCGGACACCTCGTAGGCCTGGAACGGGCGCACCTGCCGCTCGGCGGCGAAGCCCGGGCCGGAGTCGGCGACCTCGATGCGACACTTCTCGCCGTCGAGGTAGGCCGTGACGCGGTACGCCTCCGAACAGCCGCCGTGCGTGGCGCCCCCGCCGTGCTCGACGGCGTTGGCACAGGCCTCGCTGAGGGCGACGGAGAGGTCGTAGGAGACGTCCGGGTCGACACCCGCCGTCTCCATGGTGCCGAGCAACAGACGCCGGGCGAGGGGCACGCTCGCGGCGTCGCGCCGCAGATGGAGTGACCACCAGATGCTCATGCTCCAGCCTCCTGGCCGCGGCTCGACATACCGATAGGTATTGCCGCCCGGGCCCTTCGGTAAGCGCGGATTCCGCGTGATGCCGCCCATATGGGGGATGCGCCACGGCGCCGAATCGGTGTATGCGGGCCTTTGCGGGGCCCTGGAGTGGCGGTCTCACCGAGCCCTCCGAGCCCTCCGAGCCCTCCGAGCCCTCCGAGCCCTCCGATCCCGCTGGTCCCACTGGCCCCACTTGTCCCGCCGCGCACCCTCTCAGGCTGCACTTGCCCCAGGGATGACCAAAAGGTGATCTTCCGGACCACCGGCATGTTGTGGACCTGCCGTGTGGGCGCCGTAAGGCCAGTGGGATGATGAGGCCGCCATGACTGACCCCCACCGGCGCCCGGCGCGCTCCGGAGGTTCTCTCCGGCTGCTGCGGGCCGCGGTGTTCGCCGCGGTCTGCGTCGTGCTGGCCGGGGCCGGGCACTCGATGGCCGCTTGCGCCGCCGTTCCGCTGTGGACGCTGGGGGCGGGGTTCGCCGGGGCCCTCGCGGTCGTCGTGCCGCTCGCCGGACGTGAGCGTTCCCTTCCCGGCATCGCCGCGCTGCTCGCGGTGGGGCAGACCGTACTGCACACCCTGTTCGGACTGGGTCAGCACGGCACCGCGGCCGCGGCGTCGACCACGGCGGACGTCTCCGACGCCGCACTGGTCGAGCAGGCCGCACGGCTGCTGTGCGGCACGACGGCCGCGGCACTCAGCCCCGCCCAGGCGCAGCGGATCCTCGTCGAGGCGCGGGTCTACGGGAACGGCACCGGTACCGCGGCCGGCACCGGGAGCGGTGACGTCGGCATGAGTGCCATGCACCATCCCGCGGACGCCCTGTCCACGGCCGGCTCGTCGGTGTCGCTGCTGCCGTCCCTGCCGATGCTGCTCGGCCACGTCCTCGCCGCGGTGGCCGCCGGATGGCTGCTGCGGCGCGGCGACACCGCCCTGCTGCGGCTGATGGACCTGTCGGCGCACGGCGTCGCCGAAGGCGCGCTCGTACGGGCCCTGCGCGGGGCGCTCGCGCTGGTCCGCGCCCTGCTCGCGGGGCTGCCCGGGACGCCCGCGTGGTACCCGCGCACCCCGCGCACCGCCCCGTCCACGCCGCTCAAGCCGCCCGCCGAGGCACTCCAGCACACGGTGATCAGGCGAGGACCGCCGGCCGCCGCGCTCCTCGTCCTCGCTGCCTGACGCGACGCGACCCGTCACTCCACGACACACCGGGAGGGGCCGCCGTCGTGCGGCACGCGCGCGTGCGCACGTTTTCCGTGCCCACGCCCCACCTCACCGCAGACCTCACTCGGAGTGGAGTGCTTCGCCGTCATGAAGATCTCTCGTCTCGCCGCCGCCGCTGCCGTCGCCGGCTCCACCGTTCTGGTGCTGTCCGCTCCCGCCTTCGCGCACGTGAGCGTGCAGCCGGAGGGAACGGCCGCCAAGGGCGGGTACGCCCTCGTGAACTTCCGCGTCCCCAACGAGCGTGACAACGCCTCGACCACCAAGCTGGAGGTCAACTTCCCGACCGACACTCCGCTGGCCTCGGTGCTGCCGCAGGCGGTCCCCGGCTGGAAGATCGTCGTCACCAAGAGCAAGCTGGCCAAGCCGCTGGAGCTGCACGGACAGCAGGTGACCGAGGCCGTCTCCAAGGTCACCTGGACCGCGGAGGACAAGGGCATCCAGCCCGGCTTCATCCAGCAGTTCCCGGTCTCCGTCGGCGCGCTGCCCGAGGACACCGACGAAGTCGTCTTCAAGGCGATCCAGACGTACTCCAACAACGAGGTCGTGCGCTGGATCGAGGTGCAGGAGGAGGGCGCCGAGGAGCCCGACACCCCGGCTCCCGTGCTCACCCTGTCCGACGCGGCCGACGACGACCACGCCCACGCCTCCGCCTCCGCCTCCGCCTCTGAGGACGACGACGCCGAGGCCGCCGCCGCCACGACCGAGGCCTCCGACTCCTCCGGCGACTCCGACACCACCGCCCGCGTCCTGGGCGTCGTCGGCATCGTCGTCGGCGCCGCCGGTGTGGCGTACGGCGTGCTCGCCGGGCGTCGCCGGACCACCGGAACCGGCGACGCCTCCTGACGTCAGGCCGTCCGTGGTGCGCGCCGGGGCCATGACCCCGGCGCGCACCGGAACCATCACATCTGGGACTTTTCATCCATGCGCAAGACGACGTTCGCCGCGGCCGCGCTGCTGGCCGCCGCCTCCCTCACCCTCTCCGCCTGCGGCAGCAGCGACGACAGCGGCTCCAGCCCCGTCGCAGCCGTCGCCGAGGACGGCTCGCAGCAGGCCGCGACCGTGCTCGACCAGCCCTTCACCAAGCCGGACCTGGTGCTGACCGACACCCAGGGCAAGCAGTACGACCTCCGCGAGGAGACCGCCGGCCACCCGACGCTGCTGTACTTCGGCTACACCAACTGCCCCGACGTCTGCCCGCTGACGATGAGCAACATCGCCGTGGCGAAGAAGCAGCTGTCCCAGGCCGAGCAGGACGAGCTGCGCGTCGTGTTCGTCACCACCGACCCGGACCGCGACACCTCCGCCGCGCTCGGCGCCTGGCTGAAGGGCATCGACCCGCAGGTGGTCGGACTGACCGGTGACTTCACCACCATCCAGACCGCCGCCCGCACCCTCGGTATCTCCATCGAGGCGCCGCACAAGGACAAGAACGGCAAGACGGTCTCCACCCACGGCACCCAGGTCATCGCCTTCTCCCCCAAGACGGACGCCGGCTACCTCCTCTACGGCGAGGACGCCACGGTCGACGACTACACCGAGGACCTGCCCAAGATCCTCAAGGGGCAGAACCCGTGAGGCGGTCCACCGCCTGCGCCACCGCGGTCCTGGCCGGGAGCCTGGTCCTCGCGGGCTGCGGCTCCGACGCCTCGGCGGCCGACCTGTCCGTGAGCGGCGCCTACATGCCGCAGCCCGTCTCCGACTCCATGGCGGCCGGATTCCTGACGATCACCAACGAGGGCGGGACGAAGGACGAACTGACGTCCGTCAGCAGTGACGTCGCCGGCAGCGTCACCGTCCACGAGACGGTCGACGGGACGATGGAGGAGGCCGACTCCCTCGACGTGCCCGCGCACGGCCGGCTCGTTCTCTCCAGCGGCGGGAACCACCTGATGTTCGAGAAGCTGACGCGCAAGCCGAGCCAGGGCGAGAAGGTGACCGTGGAACTGCACTTCGCCGAGTCCGGAACCGTCGAGGTCCAGATGCCGGTGGAAGCGGCCACCTACACCCCGAAGACCGGGAACTGAGGGAAGGACCACCGTGAGCCAGACCATCGCCCCCGGTGCCCGGAGGCCGAACGGCACGCCCAGGACCCGCAGGCCGGGCACCGCCGCGGCGGCCGGGGTGCGGACCCTGGTGCTGCTGTTCCTCGCCGTCGCCGGCGCGCTCCTCGCCGGCGCCGGACCGGCGTCCGCGCACGCCGCGCTGACCGGCAGCGACCCCGCGCAGGGGGCGGTGGTCGACACGGCACCCGCGCAGGTGTCGCTGACCTTCTCCGAACAGGTCGCGATGAACGGCGACTCCCTGCGCGTCCTCGACCCCAAGGGCACACGCGCCGACACCGGCGAGCCCACCAACGTCAGCGGCACCACCTACGCCGTGCCCCTGCACTCGGGGCTGCCCGACGGCACGTACACGGTGACCTACCAGGTGGTGTCCGCCGACAGCCACCCCGTCGCCGGCGCCTACACGTTCTCCATCGGCTCCCCCTCGAAGACCAGCGTCTCGGTCTCCGCGCAGGAGGCCGGCGGCGGATTCGTCGGCGGGCTGTACGGGTTCGGACGGTACGTGTCCTACGCCGGGTACCTCGTCATGGTCGGCGGGGCCGTGTTCGTGCTGGCCTGCTGGCCGCGCGGCACGGGGGTGCGGGCCGTGCAGCGGCTCGTGGTCTCCGGCTGGCTCGCGCTCACCGCGGCCACCCTGTTCCTGCTGCTCCTGCGCGGCTCCTACACCGGCACCGGGAAGGTCGCCGACGTCTTCGACCTCGACCTGCTCGGGCAGGTCCTCCAGACGAAGACGGGCGCCGCGCTGGTCTCCCGGCTGCTGCTGCTCGCCGCGGCCGCGCTGTTCATCGCCGTGCTCTTCGGCGCGTACGACAAGCGGGAGGACGAGGAGAAGCGGGATCTGACCTTCGGGCTGGCCGTCGGCGGCTCGGTCGTGGCCGCCGGGCTCGCGGCGAGCTGGGCGATGGCGGAGCACGCCTCCACCGGGGTGCAGCCCGGCATCGCGATGCCCGCGGACGTCCTGCACCTGCTGGCCGCCGCCGTCTGGCTGGGCGGGCTGTGCGCGCTCCTCGTGGCGCTGTACCGCTCGGACGCACCGGTCGGGGCGCCGGCCGTCCGCCGGTTCTCACAGGTCGCCTTCGCCTCCGTCCTCGCCCTGGTCGTGACCGGCGTCTACCAGTCGTGGCGCCAGCTCGGGTCCTGGTCGGCCTTCACCGACACCCGCTACGGGCAGCTCCTGCTCGTCAAGATCGGGCTGGTGGCGCTGCTGGTCGGCCTCGCCTGGATCTCACGGCGGTGGACGACGCGGATGACGGAGACGGCACCCTTGGCCGCCCCCGGGAAGACGTCCGTCGCGGCACGGTCCGCGGCGCGGGAACCCGCCTCCGCGAAGGTGAGCACGGCCGGTGCCGGGAAGGCCGCAGGTGCAGGGAAGGCCGCAGGTGCGGAGAACGCCGCCGGTACCGGGGAAGCCGGTGGGGGGAAGGCCGCCGCCGGAGCCGGGAAAACCGGTGGGGGGAAAGCCGGTACCAGGGCCGGGAAAGCCGGTACCGGAGCCCGCGACAAGGACGACGAGCGGACCGCGCAGCTCGCCCGGCAGCGGGCCGCCGTGGAGGCCGCACGGCAGAAGCGGCAGCGCGACGCCGACCCGAACCGCTTCGGCCTGCGCCGCTCGGTGCTCGCCGAGGCGGGTGTCGCCGTCGTGCTGCTCGCCGTCACCACCGCGCTGACGTCCACCGAGCCCGGCCGTACGGAGCAGGAGGCCAGGGCGGCCACGGCGGCCTCGTCGTCGTCCCCGGCGGCCGGCTCCGGCGCCCTGACCCTCGACATGTCCTTCGACACCGGCGGCGCCGACGGCCAGGGCGTGGTCAGCGTGAACCTCGACCCCGCGCGGACCGGCGCCAACGTCATGCACGTCTACGTCACCCGCCCCAACGGCCGCGCCTTCGACGTCCCCGAGGTGAAGATTGCCCTCACGCTCGCGGCCAAGGACATCGGGCCGCTGCCCGTCGCGCCCGACCACATCACCACCGGCCACTGGTCGGCGGACGGAGTGCAGATCCCCGTGGCCGGCGAATGGAAGATCGCCGTGACCGTGCGGACCTCCGACATCGACCAGGTGACCGTCTCCAAGAACGCGCAGATCGGCTGAACCGCACCATGCCCGACCAGTCCACCAGGGCGGCCCGCACGCCCGACGCCGACACCGGAACCGACCGCAAGACCAACTCCAAGACCAGCGCCAAGAGCAGCTCCGCGACCAACGCCAAGGCCAGTGCCAAGAGCAGCTCCGCGACCAACGCCAAGGCCAGCTCCGAGACCGGGTCGAAGAGCAGTCCCGAGGCCGGTTCCCGGACCGGCTCCCAGACCGATGGCGGGACGGCCCCCGAGGCAGTCCCCGCGGGGGCCTCCGCTCCCGGAAGCCTGTCCCGGCGCAAGCTGCTCGGCACCGCCGGTGCCACCGGGCTGGTGCTCGGTGCCGCGGGCGCGGGCGCCGGGTACGCCGCCGCGCCCGCCGAGGCGACCCCGCTGTCCTCGATCGGCTCCGAGCAGGCGATGTTCCACGTGAAACATCAGCCCGGCATCACCCAGGGCCTCCAGGCACGCGGGCACCTGGTCGCCTTCGACCTCGCCGCCGGAGCGGGCCGCAAGGAAGCCGCCGCGCTGCTGCGCCGCTGGTCCGAGACGGCTCGGCGCCTGATGGCGGGCGAGGAGGCACCGCACGACGACACCGGCGTGGCCCGGGACGCCGGTCCGTCCGGGCTGACCGTCACCTTCGGCTTCGGCCACAGCTTCTTCACCCGCACCGGTCTGGAGAAGCAGCGTCCGGTCGCGCTGGACCCCCTGCCGGACTTCTCCGCCGATCAGCTCGACAAGTCCCGCAGCAACGGTGATCTGTGGGTGCAGATCGGCGCGAACGACGCCCTGGTGGCCTTCCACGCCCTGCGCGCGATCCAGAAGGAGGCGGGCCGCGCCGCCACCGTCCGCTGGCAGATGAACGGCTTCAACCGCACACCGGGCGCCACCGCCCACCCCATGACCACACGCAACCTCATGGGCCAGATGGACGGCACCCGCAATCCCCGCTCGACGGACGCCGACTTCGACGAGCGGATCTTCGTGCCGGCGTCCGGCTCGGACGACCCCGCCTGGATGGCCCACGGCTCCTACGTCGTCGTACGCCGTATCCGCATGCTTCTCGACGACTGGGAGAAGCTGTCGCTCAAGGCCCAGGAGCAGGTCATCGGGCGCCGCAAATCCGACGGGGCGCCGCTGACCGGAGGCACCGAGACCACCGAGATGGACCTGGAGAAGACGGACGCCGACGGCGACCTGGTCGTGCCGCTCAACGCGCACGCCCGGATCACCCGGCCGGACCAGAACGGGGGCGCGGCCATGCTGCGGCGGCCGTTCTCGTACCACGACGGCATCGACGCGGACGGGGTGCCGGACGCGGGGCTCCTCTTCATCTGCTGGCAGGCGGACCCGTTGCGCGGCTTCGTCACGGTGCAGCGCAAGCTGGACCGCGGGGACGCCCTGTCGGCGTACATCCGCCATGAGGCGAGCGGTCTCTTCGCGGTACCGGGCGGGGCGGCGCAGGGGGAGTACGTGGGGCAGCGGCTGCTGGAGGCCTGAGGGGGAACGCGACCGCCGCCCAAGTCCCGCCGAGAGGCGTCGCGAGACTGTGTCGAGAGCCTTGTACGGCGGCAGTTGTCGAGAGCCTTGTGCGGCCGGTGTCGAGAGTCTTGTGCGGCTGCTGTCGAGAGCCTTGTACGGCCGGTGTCCAGAGCCGTTTCCGGAAGCTGTCGAGGTCACGCGGATTCACTCGGGGGAACGGCCGTCGTGAGACACGTGCGTCCTGTTCCGCAAGCGCCATTAGGGTGAGGTCATGCCAGCGAGCTATGCGTACCTCGGCCCCGAGGGCACCTTCACGGAGGTCGCCCTGCGCACGCTGCCCGAAACGGCGACCCGACAGCTGGTCCCGTACGTCTCCGTACAGTCCGCCCTGGACGCGGTGCGCACGGGAGAGGCCGAGGCCGCGTTCGTGCCGATCGAGAACTCCGTCGAGGGCGGGATCACCACCACCCTCGACGAGCTGGTCGCCGGCGCGCCGTTGATGATCTACCGCGAGGTGCTGCTGTCGATTACCTTCGCGCTGCTGGTCCGGCCCGGCACCGAGCTGTCGGACATCAAGACGGTCACCGCGCACCCGGCCGCGCAGCCTCAGGTGCGCAACTGGCTGAAGGCGAACCTCCCGGACGTGGTGTGGGAGTCGGCCGCCTCGAACGCCGACGGCGCCCGTCTGGTGCGGGAGGGCCGCTACGACGCGGCCTTCGCGGGCGAGTTCGCGGCGGCCCGGTACGGCCTGGAGGCCCTGGAGACCGAGATCCACGACGCGGAGAACGCCCAGACGCGGTTCGTGCTGGTGGGCCGTCCGGCCCGGCCCGCGGCGCCGACGGGGGCCGACAAGACGTCCGTCGTGCTGTGGCAGCGTGACGACCACCCCGGCACCCTGCGGGACCTGCTGGGCGAGTTCGCCACCCGGGGCATCAACCTGATGGTGCTGCAGTCCCGGCCGACCGGCGCGGGCATCGGCAACTACTGCTTCTGCATCGACGCCGCCGGCCACATCACCGACCGGCGGATGGCCGAGGCGCTCACGAGCCTGAAGCGGATCTGCCGTGATGTGCGCTTCCTCGGCTCGTACCCGCGCGCGAACGTCACCGCGGCCGATGTGCAGGCTCCGCTGCCCGGCACCTCGGACGAGGAGTTCGTGGCGGCGGCGGACTGGGTCGCGCGCTGCCAGGACGGCCGTTTCTGACCTCACGGGCCGCGCCCCCTCCGGGCGTCCCCTCCGGGCGTCCCCTCCGGGCGCTCCCTCCGGGCCCCCGCGTCCCCACACCGCCGCCCTCGGGCCGGTCCGACCGGCATATCTTCGTTGTCCACAGAAGTTATCCACAGGGCGGCTTCTCGACCTGGGGACAAGTCGACAACGAAGTGCCCTTCAGTCGACAAATCGCCCTTCTGGCCACAAGGGCGGTCCCGGCCCTACAGATCACCCTTCGTCCCTCCGTTTCCTTCGATCGCCCCTTTGAGGTGACCCATTTCCACCCGAAAGCGGGCGGGGGATCGGTTTGACCAAGGAATTACGCGGTCCACGAACCGCCTCAGGAATGATCAATTCCGATGTCCACAGATTTTCCTCACAGCCTGTGGATAACTCTCCTCGGGTGTGGATACCTGTGGACAACGGGCTCCCAAGTCCCGTTCTCCACAAGGCGATCGGGTCAACCCGGCGCCGGACGCCCGCTCCGTTCCAGGGCACGGAGCACTCCGATCGACCCACGCAAGCACACCAGGCAATCGACCCATATCGCTCTGTAAGCCGTGTTCCGCAATAGTGAGTCGTGAGCCGTCACTCCTCACCGGTAGCCTTGAGCACGTGATTGACCTTCGCCTGCTCCGTGAGGACCCCGACCGTGTGCGCGCGTCCCAGCGCGCCCGTGGAGAGGACGTCGCGCTCGTCGACGCTCTCCTGTCTGCCGACGAGCGGCGCAGGTCGTCCGGCGTCCGCTTCGACGAGCTGCGCGCCGAACAGAAGCAGCTCGGCAAGCTCATCCCCAAGGCCTCCGCGGACGAGAAGGCCGAGCTGCTCAAGCGCGCCGAGCAGCTCAAGTCCGACGTCAAGGCGGCCGACACCGAACGTGACGCGGCCGACCAGGAGACCCAGGAACTGCTCCTGCGGCTCGGCAACCTCGTCCACCCCGACGTGCCCGTCGGCGGCGAGGAGGACTTCGTCACCCTGGAGACGCACGGCGAGCTCCGCGACTTCGCCGCCGAGGGCTTCGAGCCCAAGGACCACCTGGAGCTCGGCCAGCTCCTCGGCGCGATCGACGTCGAACGCGGCGCGAAGGTCTCCGGCTCCCGCTTCTACTTCCTCACCGGCGTCGGCGCCCTGCTGGAGCTCGCGCTGGTGAACGCGGCGATCGCCCAGGCGACGGCCGCCGGCTTCACCCCCATGCTCACCCCGGCGCTGGTGCGCCCCCAGTCCATGGCGGGCACCGGCTTCCTCGGCCAGGCGGCCCAGGACGTCTACCACCTCGACAAGGACGACCTCTACCTCGTCGGCACCTCCGAGGTCCCCCTCGCCGCGTACCACATGGACGAGATCATCGACGCCGAGCGCCTGCCGCTGCGCTACGCGGGCTTCTCCCCCTGCTTCCGCCGCGAGGCCGGCTCGCACGGCAAGGACACCCGGGGCATCTTCCGCGTGCACCAGTTCGACAAGGTCGAGATGTTCACGTACGTCACCCCGGAGGACTCCCAGGCCGAGCACCAGCGCCTGCTGGAGTGGGAGAAGCAGTGGCTGACCTCCCTGGAACTGCCGTTCCGCGTGATCGACGTCGCCACCGGTGACCTGGGCTCCTCGGCCGCCCGCAAGTTCGACTGCGAGGCGTGGATCCCGACCCAGGGCAAGTACCGCGAGCTGACCTCGACGTCGGACTGCACCGAGTTCCAGTCCCGCCGCCTCCAGATCCGGGTCCGCGAGGGCAAGCAGATCCGCCCCCTGGCCACGCTCAACGGCACGCTGTGCGCCGTTCCGCGCACGATCGTGGCGATCCTGGAGAACCACCAGCAGGCCGACGGCTCCGTGCGCGTGCCCGAGGTGCTGCGCCCGTACCTCGGCGGCCGAGAGGTGCTGGAGCCGGTGGCCAAGTGAGCGAGGCCACCGCACCGGGCTTCCCCTACCGACTGATCGCGACCGACCTCGACGGGACGCTGCTGCGCTCCGACGAGTCGATCTCACGGCGCACCCGTGACGCCCTCGCCGCGGCCACCGCGGCGGGGGCCGCCCACATCGTCGTGACCGGCCGTGCCGCCCCCTGGACGCGGCACATCCTCGACAGCCTCGGCTACGACGGCCTCGCGGTCTGCGCCCAGGGCGCCCAGGTCTACGACGCCGGCGCACACCGTCTGCTGACGTCGGTGACCCTGGACCGGCAGCTGGCCGGAGTGGCCCTCGCCAAGATCGAGGCGGAGGTCGGACCGCTGTACCTGGCGGCGAGCCGCGACGGACTGGACGGGGAGGTGCTCGTCGGCCCCGGCTACGCGGTCACCGGCAAGCTCCCGGCGACGCCGTTCACCGACGCGTCGGACCTGTGGTCCGCGCCGCTCAACAAGATCTACATACAGCACCCCCGGCTCTCCGACGACGAGCTGGCGGAGGCGGCCCTGCGGGCAGCGGGCGGCTTCGTCAACGTCGCGATGGCCGGCGCGGGCATCGTGGAGCTGCTCCCCCTCGGCCTGTCCAAGGCCACCGGTCTCTCCCTGGCCGCCCGGCGCCTGGGCCTGAAGGCCGCCGACACGATCGCCTTCGGCGACATGCCCAACGACATCCCGATGTTCGCCTGGGCCGCACGGGGCGTGGCCATGGCCAACGCCCACCCGCAACTCACCGCCGTGGCCGACGAGGTGACGTCCTCCAACGAGGAGGACGGCATCGCACGGGTGATCGAAAGACTGCTGGTCTGACGGCCCACGAAAACACCGATCACCACAGGCGACCAGGCGATCAGGAGCACCGGCCAATCGCGCCCCCGATCGCCACAGGCGATCAGGGGCGCGGGGAACTGCGCGACCAGCCACGACGCTCCCGCACCCGAAGAACTCCCCGCTCCCGCCCCACCCTTCCCTCAGTACCGCCGACCGACCCCCGGCCCAGTCCCAGTGACAACGTCTCGCGGAGGATGCACGGATCGAACGTGCGCGGGCCTTCCGACCCGACCACGGCTCAGCAAGCCGGTGCCTTACCACTCGGCCAATCCTCCGGGTGGGCGGCCTCACGCGAGAGCGACATCGCGTGCTCGAAGCGGCCGCCCCGGGCAGTCCCCCGTGTGGGGCGGGCTCGACGGAGGGGTAACTACTCCGGAGCCCGCTGGGGGCTGCCCTGTCGGAAGCGGAACGGACTGCTGTGCAGGGACATCGTCCCGCTCCTCTCCCCGTACGTGGCGCCGGTACCGTCCCGGCGCCCGCGGACACGACCACTGTGCCGTCCGGGCACACCGCGCGCCACTGAATAAAACGGCGCGGGCGGCGCCACACGGTGTCCGCAGGCGCCGCCCCCGTCGTTCACTCCTCGCCCGCCAGCGTCAGCGCCCGCAGCTTCTGGCCCGCGTACCAGGTGGCCAGCACGGTCACCGTGACCAGCAGGACCGTCGCCGTCGTCAGGCCGACGTCGGAGACGATCAGGTCCCCGCCGGCGACCTTGTCGGCGACCGCCAGCGACCACTGCTGGACGCTGAGCGTGCGCGCGCCCGGCACCAGGGACCCGAACAGGGCCTCCCAGACGAGGGCGTAGACGAGGCCGAAGACCACCGCGTGCCGGGACACCGTGCCCAGCAGCAGGAACAGCGCGGCGTAGGCGATGGAGGAGACCAGCGCGGCCACCGTGTAGGCGACGGCGATCTGCTGGCCGTTGCCGTTGAGGACGAAGCCCGCGATCAGCGTCGGCAGCGCCGAGAAGACCATCGTCACCGCGATCGCCACGATCAGCTTGGTGAAGATGATCGTGGGCCGCTTCAGCGGCTTGGACAGCAGGTACACCACGGAGCCGTCGTCGATCTCCGGGCCGATCGCGCCGGTGCCCGCGATCACGCCGATGATCGGCACCATGGTGGCGAGCGCGAGCCCGCCGAGCAGGTCGGAGGCCGTCTGGTCGTCGGCTCCGGCGAGAGCGCGCACGACCACGGAGATCGCGATCAGCAGCAGCGGCAGCGCGCCGAGGATGAGGGCCCGGCGACGGCCGAGCAGGGCCCGGTAGGTGAGGCGGGCGACGGTGGGGTCGTACATCTTCGGCCTCCTACGCCGCGACCAGATACGAGAAGACGGACTCGAGAGACTCGTCGGACGGCGAGACCGTGAGCAGGCGGATGCCGTGGTCGCGCGCCACCTTCGGCAGCAGGGCCGTGAAGCGGCCGAAGTCGACGGCCTGGACGCGCAGCGCGCCCTCGGCGAGGTCGACCTCGATGCCGGACGTCGACGGGTCCGCGATCAGCGCGGCCGCGAGGGCACGGTCGTCGCTGGAGCGCACCAGGTACCGGTGCGGGCGGTCGGTCATCAGGCGGCGGATCCTGCGGAAGTCACCGCTGGCCGCATGGCGTCCGGCGACGACGACCTCGATGTGCCGGGCCAACTGCTCGACCTCTTCGAGGATGTGCGAGGAGAACAGCACCGTGCGGCCCTCGTCGCCCATGCGCCGCAGCAGGTCCATGAGGTGCATGCGCTGGCGCGGGTCCATGCCGTTGAAGGGTTCGTCGAGCAGCAGCAGCGACGGGTCGTGGACGAGGGCGCTCGCCATCTTCACGCGCTGACGCATGCCCTTGGAGTACGTCTGGATCTTCCGGTCCTGGGCGTACTCCATCTCCACGGTGGCCAGCGCCTTCCGGGCGGCCTTCTCGCCCAGGCCGTGCAGCTCGGCGTTGGCGACCACGAACTCGCGGCCGGTGAGGAAGTCGTACATCGCCTCGCGTTCGGGGACGATGCCGATGTGCCGGTAGATCTGCTCGTTGCGCCACACCTGCTGTCCGTCGAGGGTGACGGTGCCGGTGGAGGGGGCGAGGAAGCCGCCCATCATGTTGATGAGGGTGGACTTGCCGGCGCCGTTCGGGCCGAGCAGGCCGGTGACGCCCGGCCCGATGGTCATGGTGATGTCGTTGACGGCGACCACGTTGCCGAACCAGCGGGAGACGTGGTCGAGGGAGAGCGTGGTCACAGTCCCACCTTCCGGTAGCGGCGCAGCAGCAGGCCGTAGCAGGCGGCGATCAGGCCGAGGGTGACGAGGACGTAGACCACGCCCTCGCCGCTGGAGGGGCCGATCCCGCCGGGGAACGCCGAGGTCGCGCCGAGGAAGGCCGACTGCACCCCGCCGATGAGCGTGATCGGCGAGAACAGGCCGATCCAGGCGATGGCGCCGGTGCTGTCCTGGACGTCGGCGATGGCCTGGAGCGTGGAGACCGCGCCGTAGGAGATGGTCAGGACGGCGATGACGGCCGCGATGCCGAAGCCGCGGCGGGGGGTGGCGGCGGCGATGACCAGTCCGATACCGGCGAGGAGCAGGGAGAGCAGGGCCACGGACACCAGTCCCTGGGCGAATCCCTCGGTCTGGTCGGCGAAGTCCAGCTTGGCCAGCAGGGCGCCCACGTAGAGCACCAGCAGCGGTGCGGCGGTGAGGACGAACAGCGCCGAGGCGAGCGCGGCGAACTTGGCGCCCACGTAGTCGGCGGTCTCGATCGGACGGGAGAAGTACAGCGGCACGGTCTTGAAGCGCAGGTCGCGCGAGACGGACTGGGGTGCCTGGGAGGCGACGTACAGGCTGATCACGGCCTGCATGACGATCGCGTACCGGGTGTAGTCCAGGGGGAGTTCCTCGGCCTTCGTGGCGACCGCGACGGCGACCATGATGGCCGCGGGCACGCACATCACCACGAACAGCAGCATGGGCAGCACCTTGGACTTCACCGACCGGCCGAGGCCGTAGGCGCCCCGCAGGGACTGCGAGTAGAGGGAGCGGCGGGCGTAGGAACGGCCCAGGCGCGGGCCGTCGTACCCGCGGTAGCCGATGTCGTGGATGCGGCTCTGGTCACCCGACGGGGAGGTGACGGGGTGCTGTTCAACCGCCATGGCCGACGGCCTCCTTCCGCTGCTCGCCGCTGTCCTTGCCGATGCCCGTGCCGGTGCCCTGGTCGCCGTCCTTGTCGGTGTCCTTGTCGGCGTCCTTGAAGACTTCCGCGATGTGGTGCCGGCGCTGTTCCATGCGCACCAGGCCGAGGCCCAGGTCGGCGACCACGTCCCGGACCAGGTCGTACGTCTCCTCGCCCTGTGCGGTCAGCAGCAGGATGTGGCCCGAGCCCGGCAGGCCGCTGTGGCCGTCGAGGACGTCGGCCCCCCGCTCGCGGAGCGCCTCGCGCACCGCGCGGGTGCCGTCGGGGTGCTCGTCGGTGTCGGTGACCTCGATCGCGAGGGTGGTCGTGGTCTGGGTGAAGTCGGTGGTGGAGCTGGAGCGCAGGAGCTTGCCGCCGTCGATGACCACGACGTGGTCGCAGGTGCGCTCCAGCTCGCCCAGCAGGTGCGAGGTGACCAGGACCGAGATGCCGAAATCGGTGTGGATACGGCGGATGAGGCCGAGCATGTCGTCGCGGCCGACCGGGTCGAGGCCGTTGGTCGGCTCGTCGAGGAAGACCAGCTGGGGGTCGTGGACGAGGGCCTGCGCCAGCTTGACGCGCTGCTTCATTCCGGTCGAGTAGCCGCCGATGGGGCGGTAGCGCTCCTCGTACAGGCCGACGTGGCGCAGCGTGTCCGCGGTGCGTTCGCGCGCGGCCGTCGGCGGCAGGCCCGACATCCGTGCCATGTGCACGACGAACTCGGTGGCCGAGACGTCGGGTGGCAGGCAGTCGTGCTCCGGCATGTAGCCGACGCGTTCACGGATGGCTGCGCCCTCGGTGGCGACGTCGAGGCCGAGCACCGCGGCGCGGCCCTCCGTGGCGGGCGAGAGACCCAGCAGGATCTTGATGAGCGTGGACTTGCCGGCTCCGTTGGCGCCGACGAGTCCGGTCACACCGGGTCCGACGTCCACGGACAGCCGGTCGAGCGCGGTCACCCGGGGGAACCGCTTGCTCAGGCTTTCGGTCGCGATCACAGTCACACCGTCGAAGGTAGTGACGTACGCCACGCGACGCGTCAGACCTCAGAGCCGTTCTCGCGTCCGACCTCAGACGTACGGGTCCGTAGGGGAACCCCTGCCTGAGGGTGAGGGGTGGTGATCGACTGCTGGGTGTCCACGCTATTGACGCCTCCTCTAACAAGTGCCAGATTCGGCGGGGTCACGTTACGGACACCACGTAGCGCGGCAGGCCGCGCGTGGCGAGCGGCGCGGGCGGCCCGATCGCGTCGGCGCCGTCGCCGGCCGCCACCGGCCCTGGACGTGACGGAGGCCCGGGCGAGGGAGAGGTGAAGGCGGAGTGACGCTGCCGGAGGGTGTGCGCGAGCGCCGGGTGCCGACCGGCGGGATCGAGTTGTGCGTGGCCGAACTCGGCGACCCCGAACGGCCGGTGGTCGTCCTGGTGCACGGCTATCCGGACAGCAAGGAGGTGTGGTCGCAGGTCGCGTCCCGGCTGGCCGACTGCTTCCACGTGGTCCTCTACGACGTCCGCGGCCACGGCCGTTCCACCGCGCCCGCGCCGCTGCGGGGCGGTTTCACCCTGGAGAAGCTGACCGACGACTTCCTGGCGGTCGTCGACGCGGTCAGCCCCGGCAGGCCGGTCCACCTGGTGGGCCACGACTGGGGATCCGTCCAGGGCTGGGAGTTCGTCACGGCCGAGCGGACCCGGGGCAGGATCGCCTCCTTCACGTCGATGTCCGGCCCGTCCCTGGACCACTTCGGCCACTGGATCGAACGGCGCCTGCGCCGGCCCACTCCGCGCCGGGTCGGGCAACTCCTCGGCCAGGGCGCCAAGTCCTGGTACGTGTACCTGCTGCACACGCCCGTCCTGCCCGAACTCGCCTGGCGCGGACCCCTCGGCAGGCTCTGGCCGGGCGTTCTGCGACGGCTGGAGAAGGTCCCGGCCGGCGACTACCCGACGTCCTCCCTGCCCGACGACGCCGCCCACGGCGCCTGGTTGTACCGCGACAACGTACGGCCCCGGATGCGCCGTCCCCGGCCCGACGCGCAGGCGCACGCGCCCGTGCAGCTCATCACGCCCCTCGACGACGCGTATCTGTCGGCGTGGCTGTACGACGAACTGGATCAATGGGTACCCCGGTTGACACGGCGGACGCTGGCCGCGCGGCACTGGGTTCCGCGCACCCGGCCGGATCAGGTCTCGGCCTGGATCGCGGAGTTCGTGACTGCGGTGGAGGCGGAGGGCGACATCGGTCACGGCGCTGCGGACCCGGTGCACGCAGGGCGGGCCCACGGCCCGTTCGCCGAACGCTTCGGCGGACAGCTCGTGTTGGTCACCGGGGCGGGCAGCGGCATCGGACGGGCCACGGCCCTCGCGTTCGCCGAGGCCGGCGCCCGTGTGATCGCCGTGGACCTGGACGCGGACGGCGCGGCCCGCACCGCCGCGGCGTCCCGTCTGGCCGGCGCACCGGAGGCCTGGGCCAAGCAGGTCGACGTGGCCGACGAACGGGCGATGGAGAAGCTGTCCGACGAAGTCCTCACCACGCACGGCGTGTTGGACGTGCTGGTGAACAACGCGGGGATCGGCCTGTCGGGCTCCTTCTTCGACACCACGCCCGAGGACTGGCGCAAGCTCCTGGACGTCAACCTCTGGGGCGTCATCCACGGCTGTCGTCTCTTCGGCCGGCAGATGACCGAACGCGGCCAGGGCGGCCACATCGTCAACATCGCGTCGGCCGCCGCCTTCCAGCCCTCACGGGTGCTGCCCGCCTACAGCACGTCCAAGGCCGCCGTCCTGATGCTGAGCGAGTGCCTCCGCGCCGAACTGGCCGGTCGGGACATCGGTGTCACGGCGGTCTGCCCCGGCCTGGTCGACACCGGCATCACGTCCACGGCGCGGTTCGTCGGCGTCGACGCCGCGGAGGAGGCGCGTCGGCGGAAGCGGTCCCGGCGCGCGTACGGGCTGCGCAACTACCCGCCGGAGAAGGTCGCACGGGCGATCCTGCGCGCGGTGCTGCGGGACGACGCGGTGGTCTCGGTGACTCCCGAGGCGCGCGCTGTGCACGCGTTGTCGCGAGTGGCGCCGGGGGTGTTGAGGCGCCTCGCGCGCATCAGGCCGCTGGGATGAGAGGTTCAGGGACGGACCTTCAACTGCACTGAAAAGCGGCCCGGTTTGCCTGAACAGGACGCTGAGGCAGTCCAGTTGTCCACAGAGACGCCAATTCCCCTGTGGATAACACGGGTTGCTTGTGGACCAAACCTCGGACGTAAAACAAAATGCGTGATTCACGTCTCGCCCGTCATGCTGAGCGGATGGACGAACGACGCGTGGTGAAGGTGTCGAAGTACCTCTCCAAACACCTGCGCCACCAGCCCGAGCGCATCGGCCTCCGGCTCGACGACGGCGGCTGGGTCGAGATCGAGACGCTGATCGCGGCCCTCGCGGCCCACGGCTTCCCCATCACCCGGGACGAACTGGACCAGGTGGTCGCCGCCAACGACAAGAAACGCTTCGCGGTCGAGGGCACCCGTATCCGGGCCAGCCAGGGCCACAGCATCGAGGTGGACCTCGGTCTGCCCCCGGCGACCCCGCCGCCGTACCTCTACCACGGGACCGCGGACCGCTGTCTGGAGGCGATCCGGGCCGAGGGGCTGCGCCCCATGAGCCGGCACGACGTGCACCTCTCACCCGACCGCGAGACGGCGACCAGGGTCGGCGCCCGGCGCGGCCGGCCGGTGGTGCTCTCCGTGGACGCCGGAGCCATGCACCGTGACGGGTACGTCTTCCACGTCAGCGCCAACGGGGTGTGGCTGACGAAGGCCGTACCGCCGCGGTACCTGCGCTTTCCGGAGACGCACTGAGCGGGAGGCGTACGACGGGAGGCGAGCGGCGGAAGCCGTACGACGGGAGGCGAGCGGCGAGCGGCGATCCCGTCAGCCGCCGTCCCCCTCACGGCCACGCCACGGTCAGGAAGGGCGCTGACCGTTTCACGTGAAACGGGGTCGGCCGCCTACGCTCGACGTCATGAGTCTGCGACTGAGTACCGTGATCCTCCCGCACCGCCGCTGGAACGAAGGCGGTGCCCGGTCCTGGACACGTGCCGAGCAGCTCGGCTTCCACGCCGGGTACACCTACGACCACCTGTCCTGGCGTACCTTTCGCGACGGCCCGTGGTTCGGTGCCGTCCCGACGCTCACCGCCGCCGCGTCGATCACCGACCGTCTGCGCCTCGGCACGCTGGTGACCTCGCCGAACTTCCGGCACCCGGTCACCCTCGCCAAGGAACTGATCTCCCTGGACGACATCTCCGGCGGTCGCGTCACCCTGGGCATCGGCGCGGGCGGCACCGGCTTCGACGCCACCGCCCTCGGCCAGGAGCCGTGGACCGCCCGTGAGCGCGCCGACCGCTTCGCCGAGTTCGTGCCCCTGCTCGACCGGCTGCTCACCGAGGACTCCGTGTCGTACGAGGGTGATTTCTACGCGGCTCACGAGGCGCGCACCATCCCCGGCTGCGTCCAGCGGCCCCGGCTGCCCTTCGCGATCGCCGCGACCGGCCCGCGCGGGCTGAAGCTGGCGGCCCGGCACGGACAGGCCTGGGTGACCACCGGCGATCCCAGGCTGTACGAGACCGGCACCCCGGAGCAGTCGGTGCAGGCTCTCCGCGACCAGATCGAGAAGCTGACGGACGCCTGCGTGGCCCTCGGGCGGGACGTCCAGGAGCTCGACAAGATCCTGCTCACCGGGTTCACCCCGGACCGCGGCCGCCCGCTGGAGTCCCTGGACGCCTTCGTCGACTTCGCGGGCCGGCACCAGGAACTCGGCTTCACGGAGCTCGTGCTCCACTGGCCGATCCCCGACTCCGACTTCGCGGCGGACGAGAAGGTCTTCGAGCAGATCGCCATGGAGGCGCCGGGGCAACTGCGCTGACCGCCGGCTTCACCGGCAGAGCTGACAGGGGCGGCAGGGCCGGCAGGCGAGGCCTCGTCCGTGCGGAGCCCCGCACGGACGTGCGGAGGCATGCGGGACAATGGCCCGGTGACCTCAGCGACTCGACAGCCCGAGCCCCCTGCCGCCACTGTCCCGCCCCGGCTGATCGCCACCGACCTCGACGGCACCCTGCTGCGGGACGACAAGTCGGTGTCCCCACGGACCGTCGCGGCCCTGGCGGCGGCCGAGGAAGCGGGCATCGAGGTCTTCTTCGTCACCGGCCGCCCGGCCCGCTGGATGGACGTCGTCAGCGAGCACGTCCACGGGCACGGCCTCGCGATCTGCGGCAACGGCGCCGCCGTGGTCGACCTGCACGGCGGCCGCGGCGCCCACCGGTTCGTGAAGGTGCGGGAGCTGGCCCGGCGGAACGCGCTGGACGCCGTACGGCTGCTGCGTGAGGCGGCACCCGGGACGATGTACGCCGTCGAGCAGACCTACGGCTTCTACCAGGAGCCGGAGTACCCGAAGATGCACCTGGAGGTACCGGACGCCCTGGCGCCGGCCGAGCGGCTGCTGGGACCGGACGCACCCGGCGCCGGCGAGCCGGTGCTGAAGATCCTCGCCTTCCACCCCACGCTCGATCCCGACGCCTTCCTCACCCTCGCGCGCCTCGCCATCGGCGACCGCGCCAACGTCACCCGCTCCAGCCCCAGCGCCCTGCTGGAGATCAGCGGACCCGAGGTCTCCAAGGCCAGCACACTCGCGCTGTGCTGCGCCGAGCGCGGTATCTCCCACGAGGAGGTCGTCGCCTTCGGGGACATGCCGAACGACGTCGAGATGCTCACCTGGGCGGGCCGGTCCTACGCCATGGGCAACGCCCATCCGGACGTCGTCGCGGCGGCCTCCGGTCAGACGGTCGCCAACAACGACGACGGGGTCGCCGTCGTCATCGAGCAACTGGTCGCCGAACGGGCCCGGCCCTCCCGCTGAGACGCGCCCCCGGCGAACGCCCTACTCGACGGGCGCCCCGCGTACCGCCAGCCAGGGCACCGGGTCCACCGCCGACCCCGCCTGCGGGGTGACCCGCACCTCGAAGTGCAGGTGCGGCCCCGTGGAGTTGCCGCTCGTGCCGGACTGGCCGACCCACTGTCCGGGGACCACCTGCTCGCCCTGGTCGACGGTGACCGCCGCGAGGTGGGCGTACTGCGTGTAGTAGCCGTCGGCGTGCTGGAGCACCACCTCGATGCCGAACGGGCCCCCGCACGACACCCGCACCACCAGGCCCACGCCGACCGCCCGCACGGGCGTCCCGATCGGCACCGCGAAGTCCTGCCCGGTGTGCAGGTCGGCCCAGTGGTCCCCTCCGCTGCCGAAGCTCGCGGACAGGGTGTACGCCTCGACGGGCGTCACCCACTCCTGGGTGCGGCGCGGCGACGGCTGGTCGAGGCGTACGGCACCGCGGCACGAGCCGGCCGCCACCGAGGCGTCCGCCCGCCCCTGCAACTCCCACCGCGCCTGTTCCAGCTTCTGCTCGATGCCCTGCTTCAGCACGGACAGTTCCGTGTGGCGCCGGTCCAGCACCTGCCAGGCCGCGGCGGCCTTCGCCTCGTCGACGGCCAGCCGTGCCTCCGCCCGCCGGTTCCTGCCGATCACGTTGTCGACGGCCTCGGCCGTCCGGGAGAAGACCCGCTGACCACGCATCCACGCGTCGGGGTCACGGGCCAGGACTATGTGCGCGGCGGACGACAGCCCCCCGCTGCCGCGGTACTGGGCGCGCGCGATACGCCCCAGGTCCTCGCGCAGAGCGGCGATCTTCTGCCGTTCGCGGTCGAGGAGTTCCTCCAGCCGCTGGGCCCGGGCCCGCTGAGCCTCCGCCTCGAGCCGTGCCGCCTCGTACCGCTGCGTGGCCACGGCCGCGTCCCGGTACAGCCGCACGACCCGCGCGCTGACGCCGGAGTCGGAGTCGGATCCCTCCTCGCCGGGTGCGCCGTCGGCGGCGGCGGGCCGTGCCGCGAGCACCATGGCCGCGCACAGCAGGGCCGAGACGAGCAGAGGGAGACGGCGAGATGAGCACATGTCAGCGATCGTGTCGTGCAGGCCCGGCGCCGGTCCTGTTCAAGTCGTACGCCTGGGGGACCGCCCGCCCCGAATGGCTCAGCTCTGTGACCCGCCCGGCTCCCCCGGGAGGTCAGCGTGCCCCGGCCCGTTCCTCCGCCGCCGCCTCACGCTCGGCCATCCTGCGCAACGGTCCCTCCTCGGCGACCAGTTCGGTGTACCTGCCGCGCTGCACGATCCGGCCCGCGTCCAGCACGACCACCTCGTCCACCGCCTCCAGACCGGCCAGCCGATGCGTGATGAGGAGCGTCGTACGGCCCTCGGTGGCGGCCAGCAGATCCGCGGTGAGCGCGTCCGCGGTCGCCAGATCGAGGTGTTCGGCAGGCTCGTCCAGCACTAGGACGGGGAAGTCGGCGAGCAGCGCGCGGGCCAGCGCGAGCCGCTGCCGCTGCCCGCCGGACAGCCGGGCGCCGTGCTCGCCCACGAACGTGTCGAGCCCGTCGGGCAGGCCGTCGGTCCACTCCAGCAGCCGGGCCCGCGCCAGCGCGTCCCTCAGGTCGTCCTCGGTGGCGTCCTTCCTCGCCAGCAGCAGGTTCTCTCGGACGGAGCTGTCGAACAGGTGCGCGTCCTGCGCGCACAGCCCGACCAGCCGACGGACGTCGTCGCCGTTCAGGGCGTACGCGTCGACCCCGCCGAGCGTGTACGCCCCCGCCTCCGCGTCCAGGAACCGCAGCAGCACCTGCGCGAGGGTGGTCTTGCCGGAGCCGGAGGCCCCCACGACGGCGATCCGGCGTCCCCGCTCCAGGGTGAGGCCGACACCGGCGAGCGCTTCCCGGTCCTGCCCGGCGTGCCGGGCGACGAGATCCTTGACGACGAGCGGGAACGGCGACACGGGCGCCTTCCGGGGCCGTTCCGGCTCACGCACCGGCTCGGGCGCGTCCAGGACCTCGACCACCCGCTCCGCGCTGCGGCGCACCCGCTGGCGGAACTGCACGGCTGGCGGCAGCCCGAGCACCGCCTCGAAGGCGGCCAGCGGCGTGAGGACGACGACGGCCGTCGTGACGCCGCCCAGTCGCCCGTCGGCGACGGCCTGGGCGCCGACGAGGGCGGAGGCCGCGACGGTCAGCCCGGAGAGGAGCGCGGTCAGCCCGTCGCCGAGCGCGGTGGCGGTGGCGGCGCGCGAGGCGATCCGGGTGAGCACGGAGTCGGCCGCCCGCACCTCGGCGGCGCGGACGGGCAGGGCGCCGGTGACGGTCAGCTCGGCGGTCCCGGTGAGCAGGTCCGCCGTACGGGTGGCGAGCACGCCCCGGGCAGGGGCGAGCCGGCGCTCCGCCCGGCGCGCCACGGCGCCGGTGATCAGCGGCACGCCCACGCCGGCCGCCAGCAGCCCCGCCGCGAGCACCGCCCCCGCCTCGGGCAGCAACCACGCGGTGAACGCGACGGATCCGGCCGAGACGACGACGGCCGCGCCGGCCGGCAGCAGCCACCGCAGCCAGTAGTCCTGGAGGGCGTCCACATCGGCGACGAGCCGTGTCAGCAGATCGCCGCGGCGGGCGGTGCGCAGTCCGGCGGGCGCCAGCCGTTCCAGCCGCCGGTAGACGGCGACACGGGTCTCGGCGAGCATGCGCAGCACGGCATCGTGCGACACGAGCCGCTCGGCGTAGCGGAACACGGCCCGTCCGATCCCGAAGGCCCTGGTCGCCGTCACGGCCACCATCAGGTACAGCACCGGCGGCTGCTGCGCGGCCCGCGAGATGAGCCACCCGGAGGTGGCCATGAGTCCGACCGCACTGCCCAGGGCCAGACTGCCGAGCAGCAGGGCGAGGGCGAGCCGGCCGCGCCGCGCCCCGGCCATGGCGCGGACCCGGCCGAGGACACCGCCGGCGGCCTGCGGCCGCGTGCGGGGACCGGACCAGGCGGGGGTGTGCGCTTCCGCCGACGGTGCCGGGACGCTCTGGGACGCCTCCTCGACACCTCCGCGTACCTCGGCCCGCCCCGTCACCGCCACCCGGTCCGCCGCTGCCGGCCATAGCGTCCGATCCGCCACCGCGAGCCGCACCACTCGGTCCGCCACCGCCAGCAGCGCCGGACGGTGCACCACCAGGAGCACCGTCCGCCCGGCCGCAAGCCGTCGTACAGCCGCCACGACCTCCGCCTCGGTCTCCCCGTCCAGGGCCGCCGTCGGCTCGTCCAGCAGCAGCACCGGCCGGTCCGCGAGGAACGCCCGGGCCAGTGCCAGCCGCTGCCGCTGCCCGGCGGACAGTCCGGCACCGTCCTCGCCGAGCACCGTCCGGTCCCCGGCGGGCAGCGCGTCGACGAACTCCAGCGCGCCCGCGTCCTGCAACGCCCGCCGGACGGCGGCGTCATCGGCGTCCGGACGCGCCAGCCGGACGTTCTCGGCGATCGTCCCGGCGTAGAGGTGCGGACGCTGCGGCACCCAGGCGATCCGGGACCGCCACTGCTCCAGGTCCAGGTCGCTCAGATCGGCTCCGCCGATCCGGATCCGCCCCTCGGCGGGCCGTACGAAGCCCAGAAGCGCGTTCAGCAGGGTCGACTTGCCCACTCCGCTCGGGCCCACCAACGCGACCGTCTCCCCCGGGCGGACGGTGAAGGTCACCTCGGTGACGGCGTCGGCGGACCGTCCGGGATAGCGGACCGTGACCCCCTCGAAGGCGACCTCGCCCTCCGGTACCGGCCCCGTGCCCGAGGCCGGTACCGGTGTCTCCAGCACGGCGAAGATCTCCTCGGCCGCCGCGAGTCCTTCGGCGGCCGCGTGGTACTGGGCCCCGACCTGCCGCAGCGGCAGATACGCCTCCGGGGCGAGCACGAGAATGACCAGACCGATGTACAGGTCCATCTCGCCGTGGACGAGTCGCATGCCGATCGTCACGGCGACCAGGGCGACGGAGAGCGTGGAGAGCAGTTCCAGAGCGAACGACGAGAGGAACGCGATCCGCAGGGTCCGCATGGTCGCCTGCCGGTACTCGCCGGTGATGCGGCGGATCGACTCCGCCTGCGCCTTGGCCCGGCCGAACACCTTCAGGGTGGGCAGCCCGGCCACGACGTCCAGGAAGTGACCCGACAACCGGGACAGCAGCCGCCACTGACGGTCCATCCGCGACTGTGTGGCCCAGCCGATCAGCGCCATGAACAGCGGGATCAACGGCAGGGTGCCGACGATGATGGCGGCGGAGACCCAGTCCTCGGTCACGATCCGCGCCAGCACGGCCACCGGCACCACCACCGCGAGGCCCAGCTGCGGCAGATACCGCGAGAAGTAGCCGTCGAGGGCGTCCACACCCCGTGTGGCGAGGGCGACCAGCGAACCCGTGCGCTGCCCGCTCAGCCACCCCGGCCCCAGCTCCGCGGCACGCTCGAGCAGCCTCCCGCGCAGCTCCGACTTCACAGCGGCACTCGCGCGGTGCGCGGCAAGTTCGGTGAGCCAGGAGACCAGAGCGCGGCCGATCGCGACGGCCGCCAACAGCAGCAGCGGCGTGCCGAGGTCATCGACGGACAGCCCCCGTTGGAACGCGCCGACGACCACCTCGGCGATGAGCATCGCCTGCGCGATGACCAACATCGCTCCGACGGCACCCAGACCGACGACCGCCACCAGGAAGAGACGGGTGGCCCGTGCGTAGCGGAGCAGACGGGGGTCGATCGGTTTCACGTGAAACACACCCTCTTCTCAAGGGGCATGTTTCACGTGAAACATGCCCCGAATCGAACTCAGTGCGCGGCTTCGGCGAGGTGCTGGGTTCCGATCCGCTTGCGGAACACCCAGTAGGTCCACCCCTGGTAGACCATCACGACAGGCGTGGCGACGGCCGCGCACCAGGTCATGATCTTCAGGGTGTACGGGCTCGACGAGGCGTTGGTCACCGTGAGGCTCCACTCCTCGTTCAGCGTCGACGGCATGACGTTCGGGAAGAGCGTCAGGAACAGCATCGTCACGGCGGCCACGATGGTGACGCCGGACAGCGCGAACGACCACCCTTCACGTCCGGCCTGGTTCATCACGAGCGCCGCGACCAAGGCGACGACCGCCACGACCAGTGCGGCCAGACTCTTGCCGTCACCGTGGTCGGCCTGCGTCCAGAGCAGGAAGACCAGCGCCAGGACGGCGGTCGCCAGGCCGACCTTGAACGCCAGCTTCCGGGCCCGCTCCCGGATGTCACCGACGGTCTTGAGGGCCGTGAAGACCGCCCCGTGGAAGGTGAACAGGGTCAGGGTGACCAGGCCGCCGAGCAGCGCGTACGGGTTGAGCAGGTCCCCCAGGCCGCCGACGTACTCGAAGTTCCGGTCGATCTTCACGCCCCGCACGATGTTGCCGAAGGCCACACCCCACAGGAACGCGGGCAGGAGCGACGTCCAGAAGATCGCGTGCTCCCAGTTGCGCTGCCACCTCTCCTCCGGCCGCTTCACCCGGTACTCGAAGGCGACGCCCCGCACGATCAGGCAGACGAGGACGAGCAGCAGCGGCAGGTAGAAGCCGGAGAAGAGCGTGGCGTACCACTCCGGGAAGGCGGCGAAGGTCGCGCCGCCCGCCGAGAGCAGCCACACCTCGTTGCCGTCCCACACCGGACCGATGGTGTTGATCAGCACCCGCCGCTCGGGCCGGTTGCGGGCGAGCAGCTTGGTGAGGACACCGACCCCGAAGTCGAAGCCCTCCAGGAAGAAGTAGCCGATCCACAGGACGGCGATGAGGACGAACCAGACGTCGTGCAGTTCCATGACTGTGCAGCTCCCTCGGCCTAGTACGAGAAGGCCATCGGCTTGTCGGCGTCACGGGCCTCGCCGCCGATCTTCGTGGGCGGGTTGAGGTCGGCCTCGGTGAGCTCGGGCGGGCCGGCCTTGACGTACTTCACGAGCAGCCTGACCTCGATGACGGCGAGGACTGCGTACAGCAGGGTGAAGGCGATCATCGAGGTGAGGATCTCGGCCTGGGAGACACCGGGGGAGACCGCGTCGCGGGTCTGCATCACGCCGTAGACGACCCAGGGCTGGCGGCCCATCTCGGTGAAGATCCAGCCCCAGGAGTTGGCGATCAGGGGGAAGGCCATCGTCCAGAGCGCCAGGAGCCAGTACAGCCGGGTGAGCCTCGTCCCGAGCGGCTTCTTCAGCAGCACCAGGTGCGGCACTTCGTCGTCCGCGGTCCGCAGCGCGGCCGGCAGCATGAACTTCTTGCGGGTGAGCCACAGGCCCAGCAGTCCGAGGGAGAAGGACGCCATACCGAAGCCGATCATCCAGCGGAAGCCCCAGTAGGCGACGGGGACGATGGGCTTGTAGTCACCGGCGCCGAACTTCTCCTGCAAGGCCTCGTTGGTGTCGTTGATGCCGGGCACGTACGACTCGAAGTCGCTGTGGGCCAGGAAGGACAGCAGGCCGGGTATCTCCAGGGCGACCTTGTTGTGCCCCTTGTCGACGTCCCCGTACGCGAAGACGGAGAAGGGCGCCGGCTCCTCGCCGTCCCAGAGCGCCTCGGCCGCGGCCATCTTCATCGGCTGCTGCTCGTACATGACCTTGCCGAGCGTGTCGCCGCTGACCGCGGTGAGCATCCCGCCGACCGCCAGGGTGACCAGGCCCAGCCGGAGCGACGTGCGCATCTCGGGGATGTGCTTCTTGCGCATCAGGTGGTAGGCGGCGATGCCCACCATGAAGGCGCCGCCTGTCAGGAAGGCCGCCGAGAAGCTGTGGAAGACCTGGTTGAGCGCGGTGTTCTGGGTGAGGACCCGCCAGAAGTCGGTGAGCTCGGCGCGGCCCTTCGCCTCGTTGATCCGGTAGCCCACGGGGTGCTGCATCCACGAGTTGGCCGCGAGGATGAAGTACGCCGACAGCAGCGTGCCGATCGAGACCATCCAGATGCAGGCCAGGTGGATCTTCTTGGGCAGCTTGTCCCAGCCGAAGATCCACAGGCCGATGAAGGTGGACTCGAAGAAGAAGGCGATCAGGGCCTCGAAGGCCAGCGGAGCGCCGAAGACGTCACCGACGAAGCGCGAGTAGTCCGACCAGTTCATGCCGAACTGGAACTCCTGCACGATGCCGGTGACCACGCCCATCGCGATGTTGATCAGGAACAGCTTGCCCCAGAACTTCGTCGCCCTGAGGTACTTCTCCTTCTCCGTGCGCACCCACGCCGTCTGCAGGCCGGCCGTCAGAGCGGCCAGCGAGATCGTCAGGGGGACGAACAGGAAGTGGTAGACGGTCGTGATGCCGAACTGCCAGCGCGCCAGAGTCTCCGGCGCCAAAGCCAGGTCCACGTCGCCGCTCCTTACCTCATACGCTTGTGAAAGCGTTCACATTCACAAGCAATTATGACGCATACCCGTTCGAAGCCCGGCGGGCGGGGGTCCCTTAAGCGCGGAGACCGTTCTGACCTGCAAAAACAAGGCGGAAGGGCACCGTGGACAGACATACGGAAGGGCGTCTCGGTTCCACGTGAAACCGAGACGCCCGCGACAGCGATCCGCACACTCAGGTGGTCCCCCTCCAGAGGGGTCGCCACCCGCGCGGAGCCGCCCTACAGCTCCTTGCGGAACCCGTCCGTCACCTTGAGGAGGATGTCGTTGGCCTCCGTCTCCCCGACGGTCACCCGCACGCCCTCTCCGGGGAACGCCCGGACCACGACACCGGCCTGCTCACACGCCGCCGCGAAGGCGGTCGTCCGCTCACCGAGCCGCAGCCACACGAAGTTCGCCTGCGTCTCCGGCACCGTCCAGCCCTGCTCGCGGAGCCCCTTGACCACCCGCTGGCGCTCACAGACCAGGGAGCCGACCCGGCCGAACAGCTCGTCCTCGGCCCGCAGCGAGGCGATCGCCGCTTCCTGCGCGAGCTGGCTCACCCCGAAGGGCACCGCCGTCTTGCGCAGCGCCGCCGCCACCGGCTCGTGGGCGATCGCGAAACCGACGCGCAGCCCGGCGAGGCCGTAGGCCTTGGAGAAGGTGCGCAGCACGCAGACGTTCGGCCGCTGCCGGTACAGCTCCACACCGTCCGGTACCTCGGGATCGCGGATGAACTCGCGATAGGCCTCGTCCAGCACGACCAGCACATCACCGGGCACCCGGTCGAGGAACCGCTCCAGCTCCGCCCGCTTCACGACGGTGCCCGTGGGGTTGTTGGGATTGCAGACGAAGATCAGCCGGGTCCGCTCGGTGATCGCGTCAGCCATCGCGTCCAGATCGTGCACATCCCCCGGCGTCAGCGGTACCTGCACCGAGGCCGCACCGCTGATCTGGGCGATGATCGGGTACGCCTCGAACGATCGCCAGGCGTACATGATCTCGTCGCCCGGACCCGCGGTCGCCTGCACCAGCTGCTGGGCGACCCCGACCGAACCGGTGCCGGTCGACAGATGGGAGACAGGCACGCCGAACCGCTCGGCCAGCTCGTTCACCAGGCCGGTGCAGGCCATGTCCGGATAGCGGTTGAAGGACGCGGCGGCCGCCGTGACCGTCTCCATCACTCCGGGCAGCGGCGGATAGGGGTTCTCGTTGGAGGACAGCTTGTAGGCCACGGGACCGCCCGCCGCGGCCGGCTTGCCCGGCTTGTAGGTGGGGATCCCCTCCAGCTCGGCGCGCAGCTTGGGGCTTGTCTCGCTCACCGCAGTCCTCCTCGTGACCACCACCGCGTTCAATACTGCTCACCTTAAGAGGGTTCGGCGCGGGTGCGAACAGCTGTGGCCGAGCACTCGGGCACGGCATCCCGCCTGCCCCTCCGGTCCCGGCCCCGCCCCGTCCCGGCGCGCCGCATCAGTGGCATCACCGCACCAAGGCGTACGAAACGGGGGCGCGCCCCACATATATCTACGCGCCGGTAGCTCGCTCCGTGGCGCGCGTCCCTCGTGCAGGTGAGTTGAGACCTCTTCGAGACATCGATGCGTTGGCAGGCTCATCCCTGCCCACACCCCACGTCCTGGCATAGGACCCTTGAAATGACTTGCTTTCAAAGGCGTTTGACCACTAACGGCCATGCAGAAACGTGCCTGTCAACGCGTGCATATGCGTCCGCCCTACCCCACCGGATGAGCCCTACTATCGGCTCGCCATGACAGCAGCAGGGAAGCACCAGGTGAGCCGCGCGGAAACATCACGCCGAGGCGGTCGGCCGGGCCGAGCGGGCATCAGGGACGTGGCCGCCGCCGCCGGAGTCTCCATCACGACCGTCTCCGATGCCCTCAACGGCAAGGGCAGGCTCCCCGATGCCACCCGACGCCATGTCCGTGAGGTCGCCGACCGACTGGGCTACCGGCCCTCGGCCGCGGCCCGAACCCTCCGTACCGGCAAGTCCGGCCTCATCGGCCTGACCGTGACCACGTACGGGGATGAACCTTTCACCTTCACCGAGTTCGCGTACTTCGCCGAGATGGCGCGTGCCGCGACCTCCGCGGCCCTGGCCCGCGGCTACGCGCTCGTCATCCTGCCCGCGACCTCCCGCCACGACGTGTGGTCGAACGTCGCCCTGGACGGCACGGTCGTCATCGACCCGTCCGACGAGGATCCCGTGGTCAGCGAGCTGGTCCGGCAAGGTTTACCCGTCGTCTCCGACGGCCGGCCGGCCGGCGCTCTCCCGGTCACCGCCTGGGTCGACAACGACCACGAGGCCGCCGTCCTCGACATCCTCGACCACCTCGCCGACGCCGGCGCCCGCCGCATCGGCCTGCTCACCGGCACCACCACCGACACGTACACCCACCTGTCGACCAGCGCCTACCTGCACTGGTGCGAACGGGTCGGCCAGGACCCCGTCTACGAGGCCTACCCCGCCCACGACCCGTGCGCGGGCGCCGTCGCCGCCGACCGGCTGCTGGCGCGCCCCGACCGCCCCGACGCCGTCTACGGCCTGTTCGACCCCAACGGCACCGACCTGCTCGCCGCCGCCCGCCGCTACGGGCTGCGCGTCCCGGAGGACCTGCTGCTGGTGTGCTGCAGCGAGTCCACCGTGTACGCCAGCACCGAGCCCCCCATCACCACGCTCTCCCTGAAACCGCGCCGCATCGGTACGGCCGTGGTGCAGCTCCTCATCGACGCCATCGAGGGCGTCGAAGCGGACCAGCCCGTCGAGCAGGTGATACCGACCGAACTGATCGTGCGTACCTCGTCCCAGCGACGCACACAGCGGACGACGGTCAGTCCACCGAGGGCGCCCGAGGAGACGTAGGGCCCCGCGGGCACGTCCCCCGCGGGGCCGCCGCCCCCCGGGGCCGGCCGGGGTACGGGACGCGTGTCAAGCCCCGGTGGGGCGGCGTCCGGTGCGGGCCCGGCGAGACCGGCGTCCGGTCGGGCCCCTGGGACCGGCGTCCGGGCCGGAAACGCGTACGGCGGCCCGCCACTGCGGGCGCCGGACGCCCGCGGCATCGGCGACAGGAGGCTCGCGAGACCGCGGCAGCGGCCACGGGCACCGGCGACGGGAACCAGGACACGAGCGACGACCGGGCGCGGATTCGGCCTCGGGGAGCCTTCGTACGTACCCTGGACTCCGATCGTGACGTCAGAGGTGCGTGGGGCGAGGGTGTGGGCACGGTGTGCGCCGGGTGCACACCGACTGCCGAAGCCCGCCCCAATCGGGGCGAAAGCCGCGGTGAACCGGAGCCTTGCTCCGATTCACCACCCCTGGGTCATCACACGGCACGATCCGCATTCCTATGATGGGCCCACGGCACCGCGGGCCGTTGGGACCAGGCAGTCCGAGGCGGTGCAGATGCGGCGCGATGGTGGAGGGGTCTGATGACTCAGGGGGCCGGTCAGGGACCCGAGGTGGAGCGGACGGCGACGTTGCGCGACTTCCGGGTGCCCGCGTACGTCCACGAGACCGGTCCGTACGCCCACAGCAGCCATCCCGGGAATGCCGCGCCGCCCATCGAGGAGCCGCTGGAGCACCCCGAGGGCTACACGCCCACCCAGCGCGATCTGCCCGTCATCAACCGGGGCGACACCGTCCAGGTGACCGTGGACCCCGCCACCGTCCAGGCCCCACTGCCCGCGAACGGCCCCGGTCCGCTGTTCGTCGTCGGTGACGTGCACGGCTACATCGACGAGCTGGTCGCCGCCCTGCAGGAGAAAGGCCTGATCGACGCGGCAGGCAACTGGTGCGCGGGCACCGCCCGGCTGTGGTTCCTCGGCGACTTCACCGACCGCGGTCCGGACGGCATCGGCGTCATCGACCTCGTGATGCGGCTGTCCGCCGAGGCCGCCGCGGCCGGCGGCTACTGCAAGGCCCTCATGGGCAACCACGAGCTCCTCCTCATCGGCGCCAAGCGCTTCGGCGACACCCCGGTCAACTCCGGCGCGGGCACCGCCACCTTCCAGGCGGCCTGGCTGCTCAACGGCGGCCAGAAGTCCGACATGGACCGCCTCCAGGACCACCATCTGCAGTGGATGGCCCGCCTCGACGCCGTCGAGGAGGTCGACGGCCACCTGCTCGTCCACTCCGACACCACCGCCTATCTCGACTACGGCGACTCGATCGAGGCGGTCAACGACACCGTCCGCGAGACGCTCACCCGCAACGACGCGGACGAAGTGTGGGATCTGTTCCGCAAGTTCACCAAGCGCTTCTCCTTCCGCGACGAGGGCGGCGCCGACGCCGTCCGCTCCCTGCTGGATACGTACGGCGGCACCCGTATCGTTCACGGCCACAGCCCGATTCCGTACCTGACGGGCGAGGTCGGTTCCGAGGACGACGACGACGCGTCCGGCCCGGTGGTCGAAGGACCGCACGTCTACGCGGACGGACTGGCCATCGCGATGGACGGCGGCGTGACGATGGCCGGAAAGCTGCTGGTCCAGCAACTGCCGCTCACCGACTGACCGTTCACGCACCCGCCGTCCCCCGCGTCGGACGCGTCCGGCGACCCCGCAGGCCAGGGGCCAATTTCCGCGAACCCCCTGTCACCCCGGGCCGTCGCCGCTCTACCATCGGCTTATCCGTAGCAGGCTCCCCTCCGTTTCTGCCCGACGGCTCGTTGGCATGCGAGCCCCAAGCCCTACGGAGCATCGGGGGATGCACATGAACAGCGTTCCGCAGCACCTGCACAGCGAGGACCGCCAGGAGTACGAGCGGGTCCTCGACGAGGCGCTGCGCTCCGCACCACACCACCCGGAACTGACCGCTGTCGGACAGCGGCTCAACGCCGAACAACTGCGCACCATGGCGCTCAACGCCACCGCTCTCATCACGGCGGCCGCGGCGACCGAATACCAGTACTACGTGAAGGTCCGTGAGGAACTGCGGCGTCCGACGCCGTCCACCTCGTCCTCACCCACCCAGGAGTCCGGCCACGGCGAGCCGGACGTGGGCGGGATGGGGCTCGCCGCCACCATGGGCGACGCGGCCCAGGCCGCCGAGGGCGCCGGGGCGGGCGCCGTGGCCATCGCCGCCGTCCTCACCCCCGTCCTCGCCGGCACCGCCGCGGTGATCTTCCTGCTCGTCGGTTACGTCCTCAAGATGCTCGACCCCGGGCAGTCGTTCGCCCAGGCCATGCTCACCACCGGTTGGGCCTTCGGAGCCATCGCCGCGGCCGCGATCCTCGTCGCCACCGTGGGACTCCTCCTCACGGCCCTGCGCAACCGGCCGACACTGGAGGCCGGTCCGTACGCCGAACTGAGCGAGGAGGTGACCCGCGCCAGGGAAGCCTGGCGAGAAGCCCTGCTGGAACGGGGCATAATGCCGTTCCTGCGCGAGGCCCTCGTCAACCCGGGCACGGCCGCCGCACTGCACAGCGACCCGGCCCCACAGGCGCCCCCCGGCCGTCTGCCGAAGATCGGCTACGACCGTCCGGGCTTCAGCAGCCCGGACGACGGGCGCTCGACCGGCTCCCGCCCGAGCTACACCAGCCCGGACTACACCAGCCCGGACTTCGGAGGGCCCGAACACCAGCCGGAATAGGCCCACGGCTTGCGCCCCCACCCAAGGGGACGCAAGCCGTACACCCGGCTGGGTACGGTCCGGCCCGAGCCCGGCTCGCCCCCTCACCTCAAGGAGCGTCTCGCGCCACCGGCACACCTACGGCCTCCGCCGACACAGGCCGAGCCGCGGGCCGAGCCGTGGACCTGACCGCGAGGCGGCCTCGCGCCGCCCCGGACCGCTGAGGATTCGATGTCAGTCCGCGAGCGGCAGATAGACACGATTGCCCGCCGCCGCGAACTCCTGCGACTTCTGCGCCATCCCTTCCTCGATCTCCGCACGTGAGCCTCCATGTTCACGGCGAATGTCCTGGGAGATCTTCATCGAGCAGAACTTCGGCCCGCACATCGAGCAGAAGTGAGCGGTCTTGGCCGGTTCGGCCGGCAGGGTCTCGTCGTGGAACTCACGGGCCGTGTCCGGGTCGAGGGCCAGATTGAACTGGTCCTCCCAGCGGAACTCGAAGCGGGCGTCGGACAGCGCGTCGTCCCACTCCTGCGCACCGGGGTGCCCCTTGGCGAGGTCGGCCGCATGGGCTGCGATCTTGTACGTGATGACGCCGGTCTTGACGTCGTCACGGTTGGGCAGGCCCAGGTGCTCCTTCGGCGTGACGTAACAGAGCATGGCCGTGCCCCACCAGGCGATCATCGCGGCACCGATACCGGAGGTGATGTGGTCGTACGCCGGCGCGACGTCCGTCGTCAGCGGGCCGAGCGTATAGAACGGAGCTTCATCACAGATCTCCTGCTGAAGGTCGATGTTCTCCTTGATCTTGTGCATCGGGACATGTCCCGGGCCCTCGATCATCGTCTGCACATGGAAACGCTTCGCGATCCGGTTGAGTTCCCCCAGAGTGCGCAGTTCGGCGAACTGTGCCTCGTCATTGGCGTCGGCGATCGAACCGGGCCTGAGACCGTCTCCTAGCGAGTACGTGACGTCGTAGGCGGCGAGGATCTCGCAGAGCTCCTCGAAGTGCTCGTAGAGGAACGATTCCTTGTGGTGGGCCAGGCACCACGCCGCCATGATCGAGCCGCCGCGCGAGACGATGCCGGTCTTGCGGTTCGCGGTCAGCGGGACGTACGGCAGCCGGACGCCCGCGTGGACGGTCATGTAGTCCACGCCCTGCTCGGCCTGCTCGATGACGGTGTCCTTGTAGATCTCCCAGGTCAGTTCCTCGGCCCTGCCGTCGACCTTCTCCAGTGCCTGGTACAGCGGCACCGTGCCGATGGGAACGGGGGAGTTGCGCAGCACCCACTCACGGGTGGTGTGGATGTTGCGACCGGTGGACAGGTCCATGACCGTGTCCGCGCCCCAGCGGGTCGCCCAGGTCATCTTCTCGACCTCCTCCTCGATGGAGGACGTCACCGCCGAGTTGCCGATGTTGGCGTTGACCTTCACCAGGAACCGCTTGCCGATGATCATCGGCTCGATCTCCGGGTGGTTGACGTTCGCGGGCAGGACCGCACGGCCCGCCGCGATCTCCTCGCGCACCACCTCGGGTGCCACGTTCTCCCGGAGGGCCACGTACTCCATCTCGGGTGTGATCTCGCCTCGGCGCGCATACGCGAGCTGGGTGACCGCCTTGCCGTCCCGGCCACGGCGCGGCAGTCGGGGCCGTCCGGGGAAGACCGCGTCCAGGTTCCGCAGACCGCCGCGCGGCGAGGTGTGCTTGATGCCGTCGTCCTCGGGACGGACGGGGCGGCCCGCGTACTCCTCGGTGTCCCCGCGGGCGATGATCCAGTTCTCCCGCAGCGGCGGCAGGCCCCTGCGGACGTCGGTCTCGACGAGCGGATCGGTGTACGGGCCGGACGTGTCGTACAGCGTGACCGACTGCCCGTTGGTGAGATGCACCTGACGGACCGGCACCCGCAGGTCGGGGCGCGCGCCCTCGACATACGCCTTGTGCCAGCCGATGGACTTCCCGGCCTCCCCGTTGGCAGAGATCTCGGCAGAGATCTGCGTGGAGGCAGGCGTGCGTGCGTCCTTGATGGTCATGAGACCTACTCCCTACGCCGGCATTACCCGGTAACAGGTTCAGCGGTCGACGCAGCGGCTACCGTCCGCCGACGTTCCATGTGAAACATCACTCGGTTCCAGTGACGTTCCACGTGAAACATCGCGAAGACGGAGGTCAGCGCCCTCTCAGCCCGGTGCTCCGAGCTCCCGCGTGTGCAAAGGTTGCCCCCACGCTAGCGGCAATTCGGGCGCGGTGAACAGGGGGCCCCTGTCGTTCTTGCGATGATCGGTCGGTGACCACGACACACCACCCCCCGTATCCACCACCCGAACCGCCTCGCGGACCGGGTGCCGGAGACGGTCCTGATTCCGGTCCTGGGCCAGGGCCGCGTCCAGGGCCACGCCCTCACCCAGCTTCAGGTCCGGGCGCCGGTCACGGTCCTGGAACCGTTCCTGAAGCCAGTCCCCATGCCCAGGGCGGGCGCGCCCCGGTGTCCGGGTACGGAGAGGGCCGCTCCGGCTTCGGTGGCGGCCACGGACCGGTCGGTCCCCGCAACGGCGGGCACGGACCGGGCAGCTCCCACAACGGCGGGCACGGCCATGGGCATGGCCCGGGTGACGAACTCGGCGGTGGACACGGCGGCGGTCCGGGCGGCGGGCATGGCCCCGGTCCTGGTGGCGGAGGACACGGCCAGGGCTCCGGTGGAGGGCACGGGCACTCGCACAGCCACGGCCCGGCCGCCCCCGTCTCCCAGCATCTGCGCAAGGTCATCGCGGCCGTTCTCATCCCGTTTGCCGTGGCCGTGCTCGCCGGCCTTGTCGTGCTGTGGCCCGGCGGTGCTCCGCCGCACGAGCGCACCGGGGTGGGTTTCGACCGGCAGACGCAGCACGCGACGGTCACCAAGGTGGTGAGCGTCAGCTGCTCGTCGGTGAACGCCTCGGGCGCCACCGCGACCGGCGACACCTCGACGGCCGAGGGTTCCTCCGCGGAGCAGCAGGAGAACGGCACCTGCAAGCGGGCGACGATCCGGGTGGACACCGGCGACGACAAGGGCCGTACGTTCACGGAGATCGTGCAGCCGGACCAGTCACGGCAACTGCACGAGGGCCAGAAGGTCGTGGTCGCCTACGAGCCCTCCGCGCCGAAGGACCTGCAGTACTCGGTCACCGACGTGAACCGCCGTGTCCCGTTGGCGGTGCTCGCCGCCATCTTCGCCGTCGCCGTCGTCCTCGTCGGGCGGCTGCGGGGCGTGATGGCACTGGTGGCACTGGCCATCAGTTTCCTGATCCTGAACTTCTTCATCCTGCCCGCGATCCTTCAAGGCTCGAACCCGCTGGTCGTGGCGGTCGTGGGAGCGAGCGCGATCATGCTGATCGCGCTCTACCTGTGTCACGGACTCTCGGCCCGCACCTCGGTCGCGGTGCTCGGGACACTCGTCTCGCTGCTGCTGATCGGTTTCCTGGGCTCGTGGTTCATCGACTGGGCCGCCCTGACCGGCAACACGGACGACAACACCGGTCTGATCCACGGGCTGTATCCGTCGATCGACATGAGCGGTCTGCTGCTCGCCGGCATCATCATCGGTTCGCTCGGTGTCCTGGACGATGTGACGGTCACCCAGACCTCGGCTGTCTGGGAGCTGCACGAGGCCAACCCCTCGATGGGCTGGCGCGGGTTGTACCGGGCCGCCATCCGGATCGGCCGTGACCACATCGCGTCGGTGGTCAACACGCTCGTCCTCGCCTACGCCGGTGCCGCGCTGCCTCTGCTGCTGCTCTTCTCGATCGCCCAGAGCAGCGTCGGCACGGTCGCCAACAGCGAACTGGTCGCCGAGGAGATCGTGCGCACGCTGGTGGGCTCGATCGGTCTGGTCGCGTCGGTGCCGGTGACCACGGCCCTCGCGGCCCTGGTGGTGTCGGCCGACCGTCCCGGGCCCGGGACGGCCACCGAGGCGGCTCCAGGGGTGGCACCGGGAGTGGCGGCGGACCCGGCGTCGGCCGGTGCGACGGGTGCCGCTCCTCAGGTCCCCCGCGGTGGCAGGGGGAGACGTCGCAAGCGCTGAGGCGACCAGTGGTCCGAGCCGGCAACGGCGACCGGCTCGGACCGCCCAGAAGAAGCGTTACTGCAATGACTCGGCCCCTGCTGAAGCGTTACGCCAGCGCTTCAGTGCGCACCGCTCAGCCGGTGCTCTGCTCCTCCGCCAGGATCCGGTCCAGCGCCTCGTCCAGGTAGGCGTCGAAATCGGCCAGCGCGCCCTCCTGGCCCAGCGGCACCAGCTTGTCCGTGCGATCGAGGAAGGCTACGAGCGGAGCCGTCGAGGAACGGAAGATCGCCTGATCGCCACCGACCTGAAGCCGGATCAGGATCTCGCTCAGGGAATCCGGGTCGACCGGAGAGACCCGTACATCCCCCTCGCCGCACGGTCTGCCCACCCCGTCGATGAGCAGCTCCCGCCCGAACGCCCATGTCACCGGGGCGTCACCGGGAAGGTGGAAAGTGAGCCGGACGGCGTAAGGATCACAGGTGGCGTAGCCCAGCTCCACAGGGATGCGGAACGAGAGCTCCTCCGAGACGAGAAAGCTCATCATGACCTCTGCCTGGACTGCTTGCACGGACTCTCGCATCGCCTTACCCCGTCGTGGCCGTCGGTTGGCTGGGATTGAACCCCTGACTGTCAGGGCATCTTGCTGAAAGTGCACGGCAGATCACAAGGAGTGAGTTTTCAGATACTGATAGAGATCGCCAGCGAGCCCAGCATCCGTCCGACCTCGTCCTGCAACTGCCGCGCCGCCGCCGACAGCCGGTCCGCCTGGTGGGCGGGCAGGGAGATGGCCATCGTGGCCGCGGTCGTGCCCACGGTGATCGGGATCGCGGCGCAGACCGTGCCCAGCGCGTACTCCTGCCGTTCGACGACCGTCTCCATCCGGCGCACACGGGCCAGTCGACGCATCAGGACGTGCTCGTCGCGGACTGTGTACGGGGTGATGGACTGCACCGGGTAGCGGTCCAGGTGGTCACGGCGGGAGTCCTCGTCGAGCTGGGAGAGCAGACACTGGCCGATGGCGTGCGCATGACCGGTTTCACGGAAGTCGGCCCATTCCTCGACCGCCGGGTTGCCCGGGGTGTCGGACACGCACATGACCTCGATCTCGCCGTCGCGGTACACGGCGTAGTAGACCGGAACACCGATCGAATCGCGCCAGTGGGCGAGGGTGTCGACAACCGTGCTGCGACGTTTCTGCGCCGCCCCGCTGCTGCCCAGTCGCACGGCTGACTCCCCGAGGAAGAACAGCCCCTTGTCGCGGCGCAGATAGCCCTCGTGCACGAGGGTGCGCAGCAGGTGGTACGCCGTGGGGAGGGCGAGGCCGGTCTCCCGGGCCAGCTGCTTGGCGGGAGCCCCGCAGGCGTGTTCGGCGACGGTCTCCAGCAGGCGCATCGCGCGCTGTACGGAACCGATGAGCGTGGCCGCGGGATGCGGCTGCTCGGGAACGCAGCCGTTCGGCGGGCGTTGGTGCGGGGGCGCGGTGGAGCACGGCCGGGTGGGGGTCGTGAACGGATTCGGCGATGCGGTGTCAACCGTGGCCAAGGGTCACTCCCGGAGCGCGAGAGGGCGGCCCGTGCGGGAAACACGGGAGGGGGATGCGCCGCTCGCGGGGTCGTCCCCCGCGTCGGGCTCCGGACTTTAACCCTCCGCCACCGCTCGCGGACGGGACGTACGGGAAACTTCCCCCGGCCGAGGGAACCGGCGAGTCCCGTTACCGGTCACTCATCTCCCGCACCGCTCACCAGTCGCCGCGCGAGCTGGAACTCGACGTGAACTTCCTGACGACGTAGATGAGTCCGCCGACCAGCGCCACGAAGACCAGCAGCTTGAAGAGCAGGCCGATCACGAAGCCGACGACGCTCGCTATCAGGCCGCCGAAGACGACCAGGGCGATGACCGGCACCGCCACCCACTTCACCCACCACGGCAGTCCCGCGAAGATCTCTCGCATCTCCCTCGTCCTCATTCTCGTCCGGGCCGGTGTCCGGCTCCTGTGACGGGCCGGATCCTTGTCGATGTCCTGCCGTCGATGCTAGGTCCGAAGGATGTGCCGGCGGGGGCCTCTCACCCCTTGTCCTCCCCTGACCGGTCCCCTAGGGAACCCCGAGCCGCGCATCGGCTCACGGGTGGAGACGATCACCCCTCGGGGGGCGAGAACACGACCAGGACGCGCAGGTCCTCGCTGATGTGGTGGAACTTGTGGGCGACCCCGGCCGGCACGTACACGACGCTGCCACGGGCGACCTGGGTGGTCTCCAGACCGACGGTCAGGGAGGCCCGGCCGCTGACGACGAAGTACACCTCGTCCTGGTGGTGCGGGTTCTGTGGATCGTGATCCCCGGCATCGAGCGCGTACAGCCCCACCGACATGTTCCGTTCCCGCAGGAACTGCAGGTAGGCGCCGTCGTTGGCGGCTCGCTCCGCCTCCAGTTCGTCCAGCCGGAATGCCTTCATCGCCCTCGCCCACGCTCGCAGCCGATCTCTTCTGCCACGATCAGACACATGAAGAATTTCGTAGTCAAGACGATCGCCAACGCGGGTGCCCTGGCGGTCGCCCTCTGGCTGCTGGACAAGATCACCCTGACCGGTGACAGCACCGGCAGGAAGATCGGCACCCTGATACTGGTGGCGCTGCTCTTCGGACTCGTCAACTCCCTGGTCAAGCCGGTCGTGAAGGTGCTCACCTTCCCGCTCTTCATCCTCACGCTCGGTCTGATCACGCTGGTCGTCAACGCGCTGATGCTGCTGCTCACCTCGTGGCTGGCGGAGCAGCTCGACCTGAGTTTCCACGTCGAGGGATTCTGGACCGCGGTCCTCGGCGGCCTGATCATCTCCATCGTCTCCTGGGCGCTCGACGTCGTCCTTCCCGACAAGGACTGAGCCGCGATGACCTACCGCGTCTGTTTCGTCTGCACCGGCAACATCTGCCGCTCCCCGATGGCCGAGTCGGTCTTCCGCGCGCGTGTGGCGGACGCCGGCCTCGACCAGGTGGTCGAGGCCGGCAGCGCCGGCACGGGCCACTGGCACGAGGGGGAGGGCGCCGACCCGCGCGCCCTGTCCGTCCTGGAGGAGAACGGCTACGCCCTGGCCCATACGGCGCGGGTGTTCGAGCGCTCCTGGTTCGCCCGCCTCGACCTGGTGATCGCCCTGGACTCCGGCCACCTCAGGGACCTGCGCCGTCTCGCACCGACCGACGAGGACGCCCGCAAGGTGCGCCTGCTGCGGGCTTACGACCCCGCCGCGGGCGACGATCTCGACGTCCCCGACCCCTACTACGGGGGCCGGGACGGCTTCGAGGAGTGCCTGGAGATGGTGGAGCGGGCCAGCGACGGCCTGCTCGCCTCGGTCCGCAAGGACGCGGAAGGACGCGTGGCGTGAACGGTTCCGCCGAGGACGGCGTACGCCCCGCGGGCGAGGGCACCCGCGCGGTGCGGGCGGGCCTGCCCGAGCCGGTGAAGTACGAGCCGACCCTGCCGGGTCCTGTCTTCGCCGCCCATTTCCACCTGCCGGGTGAGCCCACGGGCCCGTACACCTACGGCCGTGACGAGAACCCGACCTGGACGCATCTGGAGCGCGCCATCGGCGAGCTCGAGGCACCGGGACGGGCCGGCGTCGAGACGCTCGCGTTCGCCTCCGGCATGGCCGCGATCTCGTCGGTGCTGTTCTCCGTGCTGCGCGCCGGGGACGCCGTGGTGCTGCCGAGCGACGGGTACCAGGCGCTGCCGCTGGTCGGCGCCCAGCTGGAGGCGTACGGCATCGAGGTGCGCACCGCCCCGACCGGTGGCGACGCCCAGCTCGGCGTCCTCGAGGGCGCCAGGCTCCTGTGGATCGAGTCGCCGTCGAACCCGGGGCTCGACGTGTGCGACATCCGGCGGCTCGTCGAGGCGGCACACGCGCGTGGCGCCCTGGTGGCCGTCGACAACACGCTCGCGACGCCGCTCGGACAGCGTCCGCTGGAGCTCGGCGCGGACTTCTCCGTGGCCAGCGGTACCAAGCAGCTCACCGGACACGGCGATGTCCTCCTCGGGTACGTCACCGGGCACGCCGGGGAGCCGATGACGGCCGTACGGCGCTGGCGCAAGATCGTCGGGGCGATTCCGGGGCCCATGGAGGCCTGGCTCGCGCACCGGTCGATCGCGACGCTGCAATTGCGTGTGGACCGGCAGAACACCAGTGCCCTGGCCGTCGCCGAGGCGCTGCGGGAGCGGCCCGAGGTGACCGGGCTGCGGTATCCCGGGCTGACCGGCGATCCGTCCCACCCGGTGGCGTCGCGGCAGATGCGGCGCTACGGGTGCGTGGTCTCCTTCACGCTGCCCACGCGCGCGCGTGCCGAGCGTTTTCTGGAGGCGCTGCGGCTGGTGGACGACGCCACGAGCTTCGGGGGCGTGCGGTCGACGGCCGAGCGGCGCGGGCGCTGGGGCGGGGACGCGGTACCGGAGGGCTTCATCCGGTTCTCGGTCGGCGCCGAAGATCCCGAGGACCTGGTGGCGGATGTGCTGCGAGCGCTGGAGGAGTCGGCTCGGTGAGGCGTGCGCCAGGCCGCGGCGGTGTCCCGCTACGTACATCGGACGGTCCGAGCCTCCCCCCTCGTGGCTCGGACCGTCCACGGTTCTGCGCGCGAAGAACCGCGCGAACAAGGCTAATTGACTCTGTGTCAGTGTCCAATCACAGTAGCGACAGAGACCTATCGACTTATTTATAGTTGGGCCCTGCCTCAGGGCCGGACGACGGGCAAAGGAAGGGGACGCGCGCCATGGATCTGGCCTTGCTGCGCACCTTCGTGACCGTGCACCGGGCTGGCTCCTTCACCCGCGCCGCCGCCCTGCTGGGCCTGTCCCAGCCTGCCGTGACCTCCCAGATCCGCACACTGGAACGACAACTGGGGCGCCCCCTGTTCCTGCGGCAGGCCCGTGGCGTCACGCCGACGACCATCGGGGACGAACTCGCCCACAAGGCCGCCCCGCATCTCGACGCCCTGGTCGAGATCGCCGAGACCGGTCTCGACGACGAGTCCTCCGTGCGCACGCTGCATCTTGCCGGGCCTCCCGAGTTCACCGCGGAGCGAGCGCTTCCCGCGCTCACCGAGCTGACCGGGGACGACGGTCAGGGGTTCGAGCTGCGCGCCTCCTTCGGCACCGCCGAGGAGGTCCTGGAGGGGCTGGCCTCGGGACACCACGACCTCGCCATCGGCACACTCCGGCCGCGCGGTGCCCTCCTCACGGCCACCCCGCTGTGCGACGAGGAGCATGTCCTCGTCGCCGCTCCGGGCCGGGCCGAGGAGATCGGCGCCCAGAACCTGCGCCGTACGGGCGCGTCCGCTCTGGAGAATCTCCCCGTGGTCGAGGTCCATGAGTCGCTGCCCTTCGTCTCGCGCTACTGGGCCTCCGTCTTCGACTCGCGCCCCGCCGCCTCGGGCACCGTCATCGTCCCCGATCTGCGCGCGGTCCTCGCGTGCGCCATCGCGGGCGCCGGCCTGGCAGTGCTGCCCCGCTACCTGTGCGCGGCAGCGCTGGACCGGGGTGACGTCGTCGCGCTGCACGAGCCCGCGGTGCCTCCGCTGCGGACGTACGTCCTGGTGGTGCGGACCGGCACGCTGGCGATGCCGCACATCGCCCGGGCCCATGACTGGCTGCTCAGGGCGGCGGCCGACTGGTGCTGAGCGAGTGGGGCAGGAACCACACGATCCGAGCTCATCCGGTGACGTTTCGTGATGTTTCACGTGGAACCAGCCGGGCCACATTTCTCCCATGACCGTCCGACCCGTGGTCAAGCGCACCGCCCGCGCCGTTCTGCTGGACGGTGACGATTTGATCCTGATCAAGCGCACCAAGCCCGGTACCGATCCCTACTGGGTCACGCCCGGGGGCGGGGTCGAGCCGGGGGACACGTCCGTCGTCGACGCCCTGCACCGCGAGGTGTACGAGGAGCTCGGCGCCAAGATCACCGACGTGGTGCCCTGCTTCGTCGACACCGTCGAGCACATCGGCGCGGACGGGGGCGCGACCGGAGTGAAGGTCCAGCACTTCTTCGTCTGCCGTCTGGAATCCATGGACCCGGCCCTGCGGCACGGCCCCGAGGTCGACGAGCCCCTCGGCGAGTACGAGATCGTGCGCGTGCCGTTCACCCGGGTCGGCATCGCCTCCGTGCATCTCGTCCCGCTGTCGCTGCGGCACTACCTCGACGGCAATATCGAGGGCGTCCGCGCGATGCACGCGCCCGATCTGGGGTGACCGCGGCCGGCCCGCGGACGCCTGGTCCGCCGGTTCACTGCCCGGCCGCGACGAGCTCCTCGACCGAGTCGTGCCGTATGCGGTCCACCGGGATGCCGACGCCGCGCAGGGCGTCCACTCCCTTGCGGATCATCCCGGGCGGGCCGGAGACGTAGGCGTCGTACTCGATCCAGGGGCCGAAGGTCCGTATGGCGGCGGGGAGCTGGAGCAGGCCGTTCCGGTCGATCACGGTGCGCACCTCCAGCCAGGGATAGGACTGCTTGAGCCTGAGCATCGTGTCGATGTCGTAGAGATCGTGATCGCTGCGGGCGCCGTAGAAGACCTCCACCGGGCGGCGGGCGCCGTGCTCGGCGACGTCCTCGACCAAGGCCTTGATGGGGGCTATGCCGGTGCCACCGCCCACACAGAGCAGTCCGCTGTCCCGGGTGTGGTCGACGGTCATCGAGCCGGCCGGAGGACCCAGCCGGACGACGTCGCCGGGTCGGGCGCGGTGCACCAGCGCGTTGGAGACCCAGCCTGCCGGAACCGCCTTCACATGGAACGTCAGCAGCCCGTCGGAGCGAGGCGCCGAGGCGAAGGAGTAGTGCCTCCAGATCCGTGGCCACCAGGGGGTCTCCAGGCCGGCGTACTGCCCGGCACGGAAGGGATAGGGCTGGTCGGGTCGCAGGGTGAGGACGGCGACGTCGGGGGTTCTCAGGTCGTGGGAGACGACCTCCGCGTGCCACCAGGCCGGGGCGCGCAGCTCGTCGGCGGCCGCCGCGTCGATCATGATCTGGGAGATCGTCGTGTAGGCCCGCACCCAGGCCGCTTCCGTCTCCCCGTCCCAGACGGATCCGGCGTACTTGCTCAGTGCTCCGATGAGGCATTCGCCGACGGCCGGGTAGTGCTCGGGGCGGGTTCCGTACTTGCGGTGGCCTCGGCCGAGGTTCTGCAGGTAGTTCACCAGGACCGGCGTGTTGTCGATGTGCTCGACGGCGGTGAGCAGGGCTGTGAGCAGCCGGTCTCGCTGGGCGTCCATGGCGGGCGGGAAGAGAGGGCGCAGATCGGGATGGCGGACGAAGAGCAACGCGTAGAAGTACGAGGTGACCTTGTCGGCGACGGGGGCCACCTCGTCCATGGTGCGGCGGATGAGGATGGCGTCCGGGGAGGCGTTCCCGGCGGGTGCGGACCGCTGGGTGGGGACGCGGGGTCCTTCGGGGGACGCAGGCGGGACGTGCCCGCGATGCTCGACGGCCCGCTCGGACCGGACGCCGGCGGACGCCTCGGGCGGGGAAGGAGGCGCGGGTGGTCGGGAATCCGCCGGTCGAGGGTCTTGGCCGGGTATGCGGGTGCTCGGCTCGGCGGGCTCGCTCCGGAGTGCCTCGTCCGCCGACGCCGCCGTGCCCCTGCCCATGGGGCGGAGCCCGGCCAGACGACGGCCCTCGGAGGGTGCCTGCTCGCTGTCGGCAGCCGACGCCGGCTGTCTGCGCGGCGTGAACCAGCCGTCCCCGCCGCCGGACGTGCCGTTGTCGGCCGACCTGGTGGTCGGAGCGTCCATGGTGTGCCTCGCCTCGAACATCTCTAGGTCGGTCTACGCACTTGCACGATCGGAAGGTGCCTGTTTCCCCCGCGGACGGGCGGCTGTTCCGTTCCGCTCCGTCCTGCGACCGATATGGTCGCGGTCCACCCGTGTCCCAGCCGCGTACGGTCGTGAAGGCGAGTGCGACATGGGCCGCAGTCTCCCCACCGCAGCATCCCACCCCTTACGGACCCCTCGCCCGCACAACCGAGATGGCGGGTCTTCGATCTCTCCGTCCCCTCGGGCTTTATCGCCCCGTTCCCGGCTCGTGCGGAAGGGGTGCAGCGCTCTCGCGCCACACCTTCGGACACGAACCGGAGTCGACCATACCGGGCGCGGCCGCGCACACAAGTCCCCCCTTCCCTCCCTTCGAAGGAAGCAGGGGAACGAACCGTCAATTCCTTGAATTACCGGGCACCGCAGGGCTATTCATGGGCATTCCACAGATCTTTCCCTACGGAGGAAGTCACGGTCCGGGCCGATGAATGCCGCCTGTCGACCGCTCTGCAAACGGTCACTTCACGAGCAGGTCCCTGTCCGAGATCTGTGGAGAGGTTTCACGTGAAACGCCTCCTGGCCCGATGTCGCCGGGGAGCGGGTCACGACATGGCCAAAAGCACGGCTTCCACCGATGAAAGAGGTGGACGCCGAGGGCACCGGTCGGACAGCCTGACCTGCGTGTCGACACCTCTTCCGCCCTCTCTTCCCGTCCGCCGTCTGACGCACCGCGACCTCACCGCCTGCGCCGACTTGTCAGAGGACCGGGGGTGGCCGCGCGAGGAGCACAAGTGGGGCCTCCTCCTCAGCGCCGGGAAGGGGTACGGCATCGACGACCCCGGCGGAGGCCTCCTCAGCGCCTGCGTCGTCACCGAGTACGGCCCGCACGGACGTCCTGCTCTCGGCGCCATCGGCATGGTGCTGGTCGCCGAGCGGTACGCCCGTCAAGGCGTCGGACGACGCCTGATGCGGCACGTCGTCTCCGAGATGGGCGCCACCCCGCTGACCCTGCACGCCACCCCGAACGGCCGTCCGCTCTACGAGGAGCTGGGGTTCAAAGCCACCGGACGTGCCGAGATGGTGCTCGGGCACTTCGCACCGGAGGCTCAGGAGCCCGGTGTCCTCACCCGTGCGGCCACGGCCGAGGACCTCACCACCCTCCTCCGGCTCGACGAGGAGGTGTTCGGCGCCGACCGCACTCTCGTGATCGCGCGGCTGCCCGCCTTCGCCGACCAGATGCGGGTCGCCGAGGACAGCGGCCGGATCATCGGCTACGCGGCCGCATGGCCCAACATGGACACCCATGTGGTGGGGCCGCTCATCGCACGGGACACGAAGACGGCCAAGGCACTCGTCACCTCGCTCGCCGCTCACACGGACCGGCCCCTGCGCACGGACATCGACGTGCGGCACACGGATCTGCTGGCCTGGCTGAAGGAGCGGGGTCTGCGGTCCGTCGCCTTCAACACCGTCATGACCTACGGGACCACGGAGTTGCCGGGTGACTGGAGTCGGCGGTTCGCCCCGCTGACCGTGGCGGCCGGATAGCACCCGCGCACACGGAGAACGCCGGCCTCCCCTCGCTGTGGGAGGCCGGCGTTCTCCGTGTGCGCTGTGCGGAACAGGGCCGTCAGGCGAGGGCCTGCACGGCAGCGGCGGCAAAGCCGTGATCCTGCTCGGGTGCGCCGCCGCCGACCCCGATCGCGCCGACGAGCCGGCCGTCACGGTGGACCGGTACGCCGCCGGCGATGAACAGCAACGGCCGGTCGAGTGCGGTGGGCAGGGTGTGGAAGAGCCCACCGGGCTGCACGGCGTCGACGAGGTCGGCGGTCGCCGTGTCCAGCTGGAGCGCCGTGTAGGCCTTGCGGGTGCTCGTCTCACCGGAGATCAGCACGGCGCGGTCGTCGCGGCGGAAGGCCAGCAGATGGCCGCCCGCGTCCAGGACGGTCACGCTGACGGTGGCCCCGGCGGCCTCGGCGGCGCGGCGGGCGGCCTCGACGAGGACCTCGGCATCGCGGATGGTCAAGGGGGCGACAGCGGTGGTGCTCACGGACAGGTTCTCCTTGCGGGTGTTTCTGGGGACGGGACGGACCGGGAACGCGGCAGTGGCCTCGGATGGCACGCCGGGCGGTTCAGCGGTGGACGGCGGTCGGCCGCTCGGCGGGGGCGGAACCCGTGACGACGGCGCTCGGGGTGCTGTCCCGGCGCTCCAGCGCGGCCGAGACGACGGCGAGGAGCAGGGCCGCCGCGGCGAGGACGGCACCGACCCAGTTGGGGGCGGTGTAGCCCAGACCGGCGGCGATGACCAGACCGCCCAGCCAGGCGGACAGGGCGTTGCCCAGGTTGAAGGCGCCGATGTTGACCGCCGAGGCGAGCGTCGGAGCGCCGTGCGCCTGGTCGAGGACCCGCTTCTGCAGCGGCGGGACGGTCGCGAAGCCCAAGGCGCCGATCAAAGCGATCGTGACGGCCGCGAGGGCCTGGTGACGGGCGGTGAGGCTGAAGAGGGCCAGGACGACCGCCAGGGCGCCCAGGGAGACGTACAGCAGGGGCATCAGGGCGCGGTCGGCGTACCTGCCGCCGACGAGGTTGCCGCCGACCATGCCGAGGCCGAAGAGGACCAGCAGCCAGGTGACGGAGCCGTCGGAAAAGCCGGCCACGTGGGTCATCATCGGCGCGATGTAGGTGATGGCCGCGAAGACCCCACCGAACCCCAGGACGGTCATCGCCATGGCGAGCAGGACCTGGGCGTTCTTGAACGCGGCCAGTTCGTGGCGCAGGTGCACGCCCTCGGGCCGGGGCATCTCGGGGACCAGCCTGGCGATGCCGGCGAGGCCGATCACGCCGAGGGCGGCGACGATGCCGAAGGTGGCGCGCCAACCGACGCTCTGTCCGACGAGGGTGCCCAGTGGGACGCCCACGACGTTGGCGACGGTGAGGCCGGTGAACATCATGGCGATGGCGCCGGCCTTCTTGTCCGGCGCGACCAGGTCGGCCGCGACGACGGAGCCGATGCCGAAGAAGGCGCCGTGCGCGAGCGAGGCGACCACACGGCCGATCAGCATGACGGAGAAGGACGGGGCGACGGAGGACAGCAGGTTGCCGACGACGAACAGCCCCATGAGGACCATCAGCATCCGCTTACGGGACATCTTGGTGCCGAGAACGGTCATCAGCGGGGCGCCGAACATGACACCGAGCGCGTAGCCGGTCACGAGGAAGCCCGCCGTGGGGATGGAGACCCCGAAGTCGCCCGCGACCTCGGGCAGCAAGCCCATGATCACGAACTCGGTGGTGCCGATGCCGAAGGCCCCGATCGCGAGGGCCAGGAGCGCGAGAGGCATGGTGGGGTACACCCTCCAGAAGATTGCAGGTGCGCTTTGCGTGCGTCCACAATAGTTGCATACGCGGGCTACATGCAATCGCCGACAATTGCGGAGGTGCTCTATCCTGGGAGTCAAGTCGCTCCGGGACGGAGGAAGAGGACCCATGACCGCGACGGACCCCGCCCTCACCGCCCTCGCCCAGGGCTGGTGCGCCCTCTCCCTGCTGCACGGGAGGATCGAGGCCCACATCGAGCGCGCGCTGCAGGCCCGGCACGTCCTGAGCGTGCGCGAGTACTCGCTGCTCGACGTGCTCAGCCGCCAGCACGACGGGGACGGCGGCCACCTCCAGATGAAGCAGGTCGCCGACGCGGTGGTCCTGAGCCAGAGCGCCACCACCCGGCTGGTCTCCCGGCTCGAGGACAGGGGGCTGCTCGAGCGCTATCTGTGCCCCACCGACCGCCGTGGCATCTACACCAATGTCACGGAGGCCGGTCTGAAGCTGCTCGGGGAGGCCCGCCCGACCAACGACGCGGCACTGCGTGAGGCCCTCGACGAAGCGGCGAAGAACCCGGAGCTGGCTCCGCTGGTGCGGGTCGTGGAATCGCTGAAGGCTCCCGCCGCCCTGTAGCTAAGGTGCGGCCATGGAAGATCTCGAGATACGCGCCGTGGTCGCCGATGACCTCCCCGCGATCGTCGGCATGCTCGCCGACGACCCGCTGGGTGCACTGCGGGAGTCTCCGGACGACCTAGCGCCGTATCTGGTGGCTCTCGAACGGATCGGCGTCGACCCGAACCAGCGGCTGGTCGTCGCCGTCCGCGACGGACGCGTCGTGGGCACCCTCCAGCTGACGATCGTGCCCGGCCTGTCCCGGCGCGGGGCGACCAGGTCGATCATCGAAGGCGTGCGCGTCCACGCCGACGAACGGGGCAGCGGTCTCGGCACGCGTCTCATCGAATGGGCCATCGAGGAGTCCCGGCGCGCGCAATGCCAGTTGGTGCAGTTGACCTCCGACAACACGCGCACCGACGCCCACCGCTTCTACGAGAGGCTGGGGTTCCAGGCCTCGCACGTGGGATTCAAGCTTCAGCTCTGACAGGCCTTCCGGTCGCGGTCCACGGCTCCGAAGGGAACGCGGCTCTGTTTCACGTGGAACAGATGGAACAGAGCCGCGGAGCCTCAGTCCCGGAGCGTCACGGAGCCGCAGAGCCCGCTCAGTGGCGGCTAGCCGATTCCCCGCCAGCCGTCCGGGTCCACGCCACCGGGCACATCGGCCCGGTCGTCGTAGGGCCGGCGCGTGAAGACGAAGGACCCGAGGTCCAGATGGTCCACCGTGCCGTCCGGGCGCCGCACGGCCCGAAGGGCCTCCCCGGCGAAGTACCCTTCCATCCCCTTCCAGGCCCCCTCGCCGTCCTGGCGGAAGCGTGAGCGCCGTCCTCCGCCCGCGAGCGGCCCCAGGGAGAGGAGTCCGTCGGCCGTGAGGCGCAGGGCGAAGGGGGTGGTACCCCAGTACCACTGGCCCGCCAGTTCCAGGACGGCAGGATCGACCTCCCGCATCGGCCGCCAGGGCTCGGGGATCCTCGGCTCGGCCTCGGCCACGATGCGTACGAGGTCCGAGGCGACCGAGGACACCGCCGGGCCGGAGGTGCAGTTGGTGAGCACCACCGCTGCGACGTCGTCCGCCACGCTCAGCATGAGGCTCGCCAGGAATCCCGGCACCGATCCCGAGTGGCCGACGAGGAGCCGCCCGTCCTGGTTCTCGATCCGCAGCCCCAGCCCGTAGCCGCTGCCGTCCACTTGGTCCGTGAGCTCCGCCGGCGCCGCGGGCGTCCGCATCTCCCGGAGGCTCTCCGCGCTCAGGACCCGGTCGTCCCCGCGGGCGAGGAAAGCGGCGAAGCGCGCCAGATCGCCGGTCGTCGACCAGAGTTGGCCGGCCGCGGCCATCCGCCCGAAGTCCTCCAGCGGCTCGGGCAGCATCGCATCGGCCCACGGGTGCACCGCCCAGCCACCCGCATGCGGATGCCCTGGCCGCACGCCGGTACGGCTCAGGCCCAGGGGTTCGAGCACTTCCCGCCGCAGCACCTCGTGCCAGGGCGCTGTGCGGATCTCCTCGACGAGGGCGCCCAGCAGGCCGTAGCCGGGGTTGGAGTAGTGGAACCGGCGACCCGCCGGATGCAGGAGAGGCTGATCGGCGAGGACGTCGGCGAGTTCCGGACGCAGCGTGCCCGGCGTCCGTTCCCACCACGGCCCGGGCGTCTCGGCCGCCAGTCCCCCGGTGTGTGCGAGGAGTTGCGCGATGGTGGCCTCCCCCGCGCCGGTGCCCGGCAGGTGTTTCTCCAGCGGATCCTCGAGGTCGAGCGCTCCCTCGTCACGCAGCCGCAGCACGAGAACGGCCGTGAAGGTCTTGGTGATCGATCCGATCCGGTACTGCACGGTCTCGTCGGGTCCGTGTCCGTCGATCGAGGTCCGCGCCCCGTGCCAGACGGCCCGCCCGTCCCGTACGACGGCGGCTACGAGCGACGGCGTCCGCCCCTCGGCCTGGGCCACGGCGATGCGGTGCGCCAGCGCACGCCGGGTGCCGGGGAGCAGCTCCTCCTGAAATGTGGTCATGGCCCCAGTGCACCCGGGCGGAACGCGGACGTCGAGTTCATTTCGTCCCCCGGCTCGATCAGGTCTGCGCCATGTCCACGAAACGCGAGTAGTGGCCCTGGAACGCCACGGTGATCGTGGCCGTCGGACCGTTACGGTGCTTGCCCACGATGATGTCCGCCTCGCCCGCGCGCGGCGACTCCTTCTCGTAGGCGTCCTCGCGGTGCAGCAGGATCACCATGTCGGCGTCCTGCTCGATGGAGCCGGACTCACGCAGGTCGGACACCATCGGCTTCTTGTCGGTGCGCTGCTCGGGGCCTCGGTTGAGCTGCGAGAGCGCGATCACGGGCACTTCCAGCTCCTTGGCCAGAAGCTTGAGGTTCCGGGACATGTCCGAGACCTCCTGCTGACGGCTCTCGGAACGCTTGGCGCCGCCGGCCTGCATCAGCTGCAGATAGTCGATGATCACGAGCTTGATGTCGTTGCGCTGCTTGAGCCGACGGCACTTCGCCCGGATCTCCATCATCGACAGGTTGGGGGAGTCGTCGATGTAGAGCGGCGCGGACGACACCTCGGGCATCCGGCGGGCCAGCCGGGTCCAGTCCTCGTCCGTCATGGTGCCGGAGCGCATGTGGTGCAGGGCGACGCGGGCCTCGGCGGACAGCAGACGCATCGCGATCTCGTTGCGGCCCATTTCGAGGGAGAAGATGACGCTCGGCAGGTTGTGCTTGATCGACGCGGCCCGGGCGAAGTCCAGGGCGAGCGTGGACTTACCCATGGCGGGACGGGCCGCGATGACGATCATCTGACCGGGGTGCAGGCCGTTGGTGAGGGAGTCGAGGTCCGTGAAGCCCGTGGGAACACCGGTCATCTCACCGCTGCGTGAGCCGATCGCCTCGATCTCGTCGAGGGCGCCCTCCATGATGTCGCCGAGCGGGAGGTAGTCCTCGCTGGTGCGCTGTTCGGTGACGGCGTAGATCTCCGCCTGGGCCCGGTTGACGATCTCGTCGACGTCGTCGTCGCCCGCGTATCCCATCTGGGTGATACGGGTCCCGGCCTCGACCAGGCGGCGCAGGACCGCGCGCTCGTGCACGATCTCCGCGTAGTACTCGGCGTTCGCCGCCGTCGGCACCGTCTGGACGAGGGTGTGCAGATACGATGCGCCGCCGACCTTGTTGATCTCGCCGCGTTTGGTGAGTTCGGCGGCGATGGTGATGGGGTCGGCCGGCTCGCCCTTCGCATAGACGTCGAGGATCGCCTGGAAGATCGTTTCGTGGGCCGGCTTGTAGAAGTCGTGGCCCTTGAGGATCTCGACGACGTCGGCGATGGCTTCCTTGGACAGGAGCATGCCGCCCAGGACGGACTGCTCGGCGTCGAGGTCCTGCGGGGGTACCCGCTCGAAGGCCGCGCCACCGTCCCATGCGCCGCTGTCCCGACCGCGGTCGTGCTGCTCGTCCCGGCCGCGGCCACCGTCACCGCGCCGTCTGGCGGGGGGCAGACGATCACTGGGACCGCTGTCGGCCCACGGATCGTCCAAGGGCTCGGAAATGCTCACCGAGCCACCTCCTCCCGTCCGCGGTGCGGACCTCGCCATGCCTCTCATTCCTACGGCACGGCACTGACAACTGAGAGACCCAACTCCGGTTACTGCGAAGGGTTCTGCGGGTCGGATTTGCGAGTTTTCACAGCCGACGAGCGGAGCGGGCGCCGGACAACCGTAGGCCCGCGGGCACCGTCAGCCAATCTGGTTATCCACAGCCCCTGTGGATGACGACCCAGATGCTGTGGAGAACTTCGCCAAACCTGTGCACGACCCGGTGGACAGCGCTGTGAACAAGCCCTCTACCAGCCCCACACGACTTTGCTGACCTGCGCTTTTACCGTCCACCGGCTGTGCAGAAGAAAAACTTGCCCAGTCGGCGCAAGATCACTTCGAACGGTGCCCGAAAGGACACGCGCCGAGACGACCCGTAAGGGACACTAGGGTTTTGCGTCTCTTACCTGTGGACGATTAGATTGGTGCCCATGACATCGGCTCCCGTGACGCCCCGGACCACCCGGCGCCGGCACGATCGAGAAATCGTCGCGCTGGCCGTACCCGCCTTCGGCGCACTCGTCGCGGAGCCCCTCTTCGTCATGGCCGACAGCGCCATCGTGGGCCACCTCGGCACCGCTCAGCTCGCCGGTCTGGGAGTCGCCTCCGCGCTTCTGACCACGGCCGTCAGCATCTTCGTCTTCCTCGCCTACGCCACCACCGCCGGCGTCGCCCGCCGCGTCGGCGCCGGCGACCTCCCTGCCGCTATCCGCCAGGGCATGGACGGCATCTGGCTGGCTCTGCTGCTCGGTGCCGCCGTGATCGCGGCCGTGCTGCCCACGGCACCGGCGCTCGTGGAGCTCTTCGGCGCCTCCGACACGGCCGCCCCCTACGCCACCACCTATCTGCGCATCTCGGCCCTGGGAATACCGGCCATGCTCGTCGTCCTCGCCGCGACCGGCGTCCTGCGCGGCCTCCAGGACACAAGGACACCCCTCTACGTCGCCATAGCGGGCTTCGTCGCGAACGCCGCCCTGAACGTGGGCCTGGTGTACGGCGCCGGCCTGGGCATCGCAGGCTCCGCCTGGGGCACTGTCATCGCCCAGTGCGGCATGGCCGCGGCCTACCTCGTGGTCGTCATCCGCGGTGCCCGACGCCACGGCGCCTCGCTACGACCCGACGCCGCCGGCATACGGGCCTCCGCCCAGGCCGGCGTCCCGCTGCTCGTGCGTACCCTGTCCCTGCGGGCCGTCCTGATGATCGCCACCGCAGTCGCCGCGCGTCTGGGAGACGCCGACATCGCGGCGCACCAGATCATCATCTCCCTGTGGAGCCTGCTCGCCTTCGCCCTCGACGCCATCGCCATCGCCGGGCAGGCCATCATCGGACGCTGCCTCGGCGCGGGCGACGCCCAGGGCGCCCGGGCTGCCTGCCGTCGGATGGTGGAGTGGGGCATCGCCGTGGGTGTCGTGCTCGGCCTGCTGGTGATCGTCAGCAGGCCGCTGTTCCTGCCCCTGTTCACCGGCGATCAGATCGTCAAGGACGCGGCGTTCCCCGCCCTCCTGGTGGTGGCGCTGTCCCAGCCGATCTGCGGGATCGTCTTCGTCCTGGACGGTGTGCTGATGGGCGCGGGCGACGGTCCCTATCTCGCCTGGGCGATGGTCCTCACCCTGGCCGTCTTCGCCCCGGTGGCCCTCCTGATACCGGTTCTCGGCGGTGGCCTCACCGCCTTGTGGGCGGCGATGACGCTGATGATGGCGGTCCGGATGCTGACGCTCTGGCTGCGCGCCCGCTCCGGGCGCTGGGTGGTCGTCGGCGCGACTCGCTGAACAATCCTTCCGAACTCGCGAGACGATCCCCCATAACCGGGTGTTTCACGTGAAACACCCGGTTCGAGAGCCAGCGCGGCCGCCGGACGACAGATCGGACACCCGGACGTCCCGGGCCGGCCGGCAGACCAGCAGGAACCGCACCACAGCCCAGGCAGGAAGGCACCACGCCTGAGGCAGGGCTCCGCCGCACCCGCACAGGGCCGCGCACGCCGAAGGGGCCGCACCCTTGCGGATGCGGCCCCTTCCCAGCTGTTCAGCCGAGGCTGTCCAAGCCGAGTGCGGCGATCAGGCCGCGACGACCTCGATGTTGACCTTGGCGGCAACCTCGGGGTGCAGACGCACGGACGTCTCGTGGGCGCCCAGGGTCTTGATCGGCGCACCGAGCTCGATGCGGCGCTTGTCGACGTCGGGACCACCGGCGGCCTTGATCGCCGAGGCGACGTCGGCCGGGGTGACGGAACCGAAGAGACGACCGGCGTCGCCGGAGCGGACGGCCAGACGGACCTTCACGCCCTCGAGCTGGGCCTTGACCTGGTTGGCCTGCTCGATGGTCTGGATCTCGTGGATCTTGCGAGCGCGACGGATCTGCTCGACGTCCTTCTCGCCGCCCTTGGTCCAGCGGATCGCGAAGTTCCGCGGGATCAGGTAGTTGCGAGCGTAACCGTCCTTGACGTCGACGACGTCGCCCGCGGCACCGAGGCCGGAGACCTCGTGGGTGAGGATGATCTTCATGTGTCGGTCACCCTTCCCTTAGCGCGCGGTGGAGGTGTAGGGCAGCAGCGCCATCTCACGGCTGTTCTTGACGGCCGTGGCGACGTCACGCTGGTGCTGCGTGCAGTTGCCGGTCACGCGACGGGCACGGATCTTGCCGCGGTCGGAAATGAACTTCCGCAGCATGTTCGTGTCCTTGTAGTCCACGTACGTGACCTTGTCCTTGCAGAAAGCGCAGACCTTCTTCTTCGGCTTGCGCACAGGCGGCTTCGCCATGGTGTTTCTCCTGTGTGATCAAGAAGTTGGGATACGCCCCGCCTTCGACCTGGGCCCGGCCGGTCCACTGACCTCGGGCCCGCGGGCTCAGAAGGGGGGTTCGTCCGAGTAGCCGCCACCGCTGCCGCCGGAGTTTCCACCCCAGCCGCCACCGCCGCCCTGGCCGCCACCGGCGGGAGCGCCGGTCGCCCACGGGTCGTCGGCGGGAGCGCCGCCGCCCTGCTGGCCGCCACCGGGGCCGCCGCCCCAGCCGCCGCCCTGCTGGCCGCCGCCACCGCCGCCGTAACCGCCCTGGCCACCGCGGCCGCTGGTCTTGGTGACCTTGGCCGTGGCGTTGCGCAGGCTGGGGCCGACTTCCTCGACGTCCAGCTCGAAGACCGTGCGCTTGACGCCCTCGCGGTCCTCGTAGGACCGCTGCTTCAGCCGGCCCTGCACGACCACGCGCATGCCTCGCTGGAGCGACTCGGCGACGTTCTCCGCCGCCTGACGCCAGACCGAGCAGGTGAGGAAGAGGCTCTCGCCGTCCTTCCACTCGTTCGTCTGGCGGTCGAAGGTGCGGGGAGTGGACGCGACACGGAACTTCGCGACCGCCGCACCGGAGGGGGTGAAGCGCAGCTCGGGGTCGTCGACAAGATTGCCGATGACCGTGATGACGGTCTCGCCTGCCATGGGGAACCTCTCGGCGGGTTTGCTGCTGCTGGCTGCTTGTGCTGCTACTCGAATCCCGAGATCAGCTGAGCGGAAGAGCTCAGTGGGTCTCGGGACGGAGGACCTTGGTCCGGAGGACCGACTCGTTCAGGTTCAGCTGGCGGTCGAGCTCCTTGACGACCGCAGGCTCGGCCTGCAGGTCGATGACCGAGTAGATGCCCTCGGGCTTCTTCTTGATCTCGTACGCGAGACGACGACGGCCCCAGGTGTCGACCTTCTCCACCTTTCCGTTGCCCTCACGGACGACGGAGAGGAAGTTCTCGATCAGCGGGGAGACAGCGCGCTCCTCGAGATCGGGGTCGAGGATGACCATCACCTCGTAGTGACGCATGTGGAACCCACCTCCTTCGGACTCAGCGGCCACGGTCGTTCCGTGGCAGGAGGGTTGTGATGCGTACGCAACGGTATAGGCCGCCACTGACAATCGGGGTCGGCTTGCGACGTCCCCGCTGTGAGCTGGGCGGAGTCCCTGGCTGTGCCTGGGCAGACACCGGTGCAGACGCTACAGACTACCTGCACACCGGCTTCCGGTTGAAATCCGGCCGGGGTGACCGCCAATCTGTACACATCGGGTGTGTATGGCGCTACGATGCGCCGTTTTCCGCAGGAGGTGCCCCATGGCACAGGCATTGCGACCCAACACCGCCGGATCCCTCTTCGCCACCGACGACCGGCCCCACCCCGTCCAGGACGCCCTGATGGCGGTGACCCTGGTGCTCGGAGTGGCCTCCTTCGTGACGGCGATGTTCGACCACCTTCATCTGATCAGCTCGTGGACCGGTCTGGTGGGGATCGTCACCGGCGCCTACGGACAGTGGATCTCCGAGACCACCCGTGAGCGCTTCGGTCTGATCCTGGGCCTCGGTGCCTCCGGCATCGGCTTCTTCCTCGGTATGGCGCACGGCGGCCTCTTCGGCGGACTGTGGTGACCTGACCGGCGCCGGCCGCACCGGCGTACAACCGTCCTTGATCACGGCGCGCGGGACCCCTGCGCGCCGTGCGGACCGCCGCGACCGCCCATGAGGCCGGGGCGAAGCTGCCGTACGCCCGGACCGGCCGCTCGTACGGCGCAGTAGGCTTCGGCGCGAGAGCCGGAGCCCCTGTACCCATGGGGACACACCAGCCCGAGGAGCGCCCCGAATGAGCCTGACCCTGAGGACGATCAGCCGCGAGCAGCATCTGGCGTACATCCAGAGCCTGCCGTCGGCGAGCCACATGCAGGTTCCGGCCTGGGCCGACGTCAAGGCCGAGTGGCGCTCCGAGAACCTCGGCTGGTTCGACGACAGGACCGGAGAGCTCGTCGGTGCCGGTCTGGTGCTCTACCGCCAGCTGCCGAAGATCAAGCGCTACCTCGCCTATCTGCCCGAGGGTCCGGTCATCAACTGGTACGCGCCCAATCTGACCGAGTGGCTGGAACCCATGCTCGCGCACCTCAAGCAGCAGGGCGCCTTCTCCGTGAAGATGGGCCCGCCGGTGATCATCCGGCGCTGGGAGGCCACGTCCATCAAAGCGGGCATCCAGAACCCGGACGTGAAGCGGCTGCGTGACATCGAGGCCGACTTCATCGAGCCGCGCGCCTTCGAGGTGGCCGACAAGCTGCGCCGGATGGGCTGGCAGCAGGGCGAGGACGGCGGCGCCGGCTTCGGCGACGTCCAGCCCCGCTACGTCTACCAGGTGCCGCTGGCGAACCGTTCCCTGGAAGAGGTCCACAAGAACTTCAACCAGCTGTGGCGCCGCAACATCAAGAAGGCGGAGAAGGCCGGCGTCGAGGTGGTCCAGGGCGGTTACCACGACCTCGAGGAATGGCAGCGGCTGTACGAGATCACGGCCGTGCGCGACCACTTCCGGCCCCGCCCGCTGTCGTACTTCCAGCGCATGTGGACGGCCCTCAACACCGAGGACCCCAATCGCATGCGGCTCTACTTTGCGCGCCACAACGGCGTGAACCTGTCGGCGGCCACGATGCTGATCGTCGGCGGGCACGTGTGGTACTCCTACGGCGCCTCCGACAACATCGGCCGCGAGTTCCGGCCCTCGAACGCCATGCAGTGGCGGATGCTGCGCGACGCCTACGCCCTCGGCGCGACCGTCTACGACCTGCGCGGCATCTCCGACTCGCTGGACGAGTCGGACCACCTGTTCGGCCTGATCCAGTTCAAGGTCGGCACGGGCGGGCAGGCCGCCGAGTACCTCGGCGAGTGGGACTTCCCGCTGAACAAGCTGCTCCACAAGGCGCTCGACATCTACATGTCGCGCCGCTGAGCACGCGTTCCTCCCCCGCAGACGGCTCCGACGGCTCCGATCACTTCCACGGCGTCCGTCGGGTCCCCCAGCTTCCCCACCTCTGACACACCGCAGCCACGAGAAAGGTTCCAGGTCCGGCCATGGCGCTCACCCTCTACGTCGACACCGCGCGCTGGCGGGCGCACCACAAGCACGTGCAGGAGCAGTTCCCGGGGCTCGTCCCGGTCTGCAAGGGCAACGGCTACGGCTTCGGGCACGAGCGGCTGGCGGAGGAGGCCACCCGGCTGGGCTCGGACATCCTCGCCGTCGGCACGACGTACGAGGCCGCGCGCATCAAGGACTTCTTCGGCGGTGATCTGCTGGTGCTGACGCCGTACCGACGCGGCGAGGAGCCCGTGCCGCTGCCCGACCGGGTCGTGCGCTCGGTGTCGTCGATCGACGGCGTCTACGGGCTCGTGGGCGCCCGCGTGGTGATCGAGGTGATGTCCTCGATGAAGCGGCACGGCATCAGCGAGCAGGACCTGCCCCAGCTGCACTCCGCCATCGAGAACGTCCGGCTGGAGGGCTTCGCCATCCACCTGCCCCTGGACCGCACCGACGGCTCCGACGCCGTCGAGGAGGTCATCGGCTGGATGGACCGGCTGCGTGCGGCCCGGCTCCCGTTGCACACCATGTTCGTCAGCCACCTCAAGGCCGAGGAACTCGCCCGGCTGCAGCAGCAGTTCCCCCAGACACGCTTCCGCGCCCGGATCGGCACGCGGCTGTGGCTGGGGGACCACGAGGCCACCGAGTACCGCGGGGCCGTCCTGGACGTCACGCGCGTCGCCAAGGGCGACCGCTTCGGCTACCGCCAGCAGAAGGCGGCCTCGGACGGCTTCCTGGTGGTCGTGGCGGGCGGTACGTCGCACGGGGTGGGCCTGGAGGCGCCGAAGGCCCTGCACGGGGTCATGCCGCGGGCCAAGGGTGTCGCCCGAGCCGGCCTCGCGACGGTGAACCGGAACCTCTCGCCGTTCGTCTGGGGCGGCAAGCAGCGCTGGTTCGCCGAGCCGCCGCACATGCAGGTGTCCATCCTCTTCGTCCCGGCGGACGCCCCGGAACCCACGGTCGGCGACGAGCTGGTGGCCCATCTGCGGCACACCACCACGCAGTTCGACCGAATCATGGACCGCTGAGCCCCTGAGCGACGCGAAAGGCCGTACCCGGGGCTCCTGGGTACGGCCTTTCGCACGGCCGGGCGGGCGCTGTTCGCTCAGAGCGAACTGTGGGCCGTGCTCTCCTTGCCCCACTCCACCTGCGGTCCGTCGAAGTGCGCCGCGTGCCGGTGCGCCAGGGCCGCCGCGCCGAGGGCGAAGACGTCGTCCGCGCCGTCCAGCACACCGCCCGAGGGATCGTCGTCCCCGGCCTGCCGCACCACGTCCCGCTCGGGCATCAGGATGTCCCGCACCACCACGGCGCACAGGTACAGCGTCCCCAGCAGGTGGACGCCGATGGCCCAGTGGTAGCCGTCGGTGGGCAGACCCTTGTGCGCCTCTCCGCTGGTCGTGTACGCGAGGTACATCCAGATCCCCAGGAAGTACGCCACCTCGCAGGCCTGCCAGATGAGGAAGTCACGCCACTTCGGCCGGGCCAGTGCCGCCAGCGGCACCAGCCACAGGACGTACTGCGGCGAGTAGACCTTGTTGGTGAGGATGAACGCGGCCACCATCAGGAACACGAGCTGGGCGAAGCGGGGGCGGCGCGGAGCGGTGAGCGCGAGTCCGGCGATGCCCAGGGCGCACACCAGGACCAGGAGCGTCGCCAGGGTGTTGACGCTGTCCGTGGTGAGCGGGTCGCTGGAGTTCTGGGCGAGGATCAGCCAGAACGAGCCGAAGTCCACCCCCCTCTCCTGGCTGAACGTGTAGAACTTCGACCATCCCTCGAAGGCGAAGAGCATGACCGGCAGGTTCACCACCAGCCAGGCGACGACCGCGCCCCCCAGGGCGCTGCCGAACTGCCGCCACTTCCCCGCCCGCCAGCACAGCACGAACAGGGGGCCGAGGAGGAAAACGGGATAGAGCTTGGCGGCCGTGGCGAGCCCCAGCAGGACGCCGAAAGCCAGTGCCCGGCCCCGCGACCACATCAGCATCGCCGCGGCCGTCAGGGCGACGGCCAGCAGGTCCCAGTTGATGGTGGCGGTCAGCGCGAAGGCGGGCGCCAGGGCGACCAGCAGGCCGTCCCAGGGCCGCCGGCCGTGCGTACGGGCCACGCAGACGGCGATGACGGCCGCGCACGCCATCAGCATCCCGGCGTTGACCATCCAGTACCACTGTTCCTGGTGCTGGATGCTGCCGCTGCCCGGGGTCAGCCAGCCGGCCACCTCCATGAACACTCCGGTCAGCACGGGGTACTCGAGGTACTCCATGTCGCCGGTGAGCTTGTCGAAGTACGGCACCAGCCCATCGGCGAACCCGCGTCCCTGGTAGAGGTGCGGGATGTCCGAGTAGCAGGCGTGGGTGTACTGGGAGCTGGCACCGAAGAACCACGCACCGTTGTAGCAGGGCGCCTTCTGGACCATTCCGAGGGCGAACATCCCGATCGCCACGAGCGCGACGACCCGCACGGGTGTCAGCCATGACGTCCCGGTCAGGGCTCGCCGCCCCAGGGGGCCGCCGATCAGCTCGCTGCCGGCGGCAGCGATCTCGTCGTCCCTGGTCGGCCGTACCGGGTCCGGCTCGTGCACGCGCGCTGGCGTCGATTCTGCACTGGGCATGCGCCACATCCTGCCGTACGGACCTAGGAAAAAGCCGGGGGCCGCCCCACCTGGTGCGGTGGGACGGCCCTCGTTTCACGTGAAACATGCGCATGTTTCACGTGAAACGCCCGACTCGGACGACAGGACGGCTAACTCTCGGGTCCTCCGAAGATTTGGCCGTTCTGGTTGCCTCTGCTGCTGTCCTCGCTCTCCGATTCGGACGGCGACGCACTCGTCTCGCCTGTGCCACCGTCCTGGCCCTCGCTGCTCGTGCCTCCTGTGGAGTCGTCGCAGCCGAAGAAGGTGGTGCACGTCTCGCTCGGACTCGGCGACGGCTCGGGCTCCGTCTCCGAGGGGGTCGGCGACGGAGACGGGCTCTCCTCTTCCTCCTCGGTCTCGGTGACCGACGGGCTGGGGGACGGCTCCGGGTCCTCGTTGAGGACCTCTCCGATGGACTCGGGGGTCGGGAACTTCTTCACGGGGAGGCCGTCCATGGCCTCCTCCATGTAGTCGTGCCAGATCTGCGCCGGGAACGAGGCGCCGTGGATCTTCTCCTCGCCACCCGTTCCGAACATCTCCAGGAACTCGCGGTCCTTGTTCGTCTCGTCGTCGTCGTACCGGAACATGGTGATCGCGGTCGACAGCTGCGGGGTGTAGCCGACGAACCAGGCCGACTTGTTGCCGTCGGTGGTACCGGTCTTGCCGGCCACCTCACGCCCGGTCAGCTGGGCGTTGGTGCCGGTGCCCTCCTCCACCACGGTCTTGAGGACGTCCGTGACGTTGTCGGCGACCTTCGAGGTGAACGCCTGCTTCGTCTCGGTCTTGTGGGTGTAGATCACGCCGTCCTTGCTCGTGACCTTCTGGACCGAGTAGGGGTCGCGCTGCTTGCCGCTGGCCGCGAAGGTGGCGTAGGCACCCGCCATGCGGATCGCGCTCGGGTCGGAGATGCCGATCGAGAACGACGGGAAGGTGGTGCCCGCGAGGGTGCTCTCCTTCACGCCGGCGCTGACGGCGGCCTCCTTCACCTTGTCCAGGCCGACGTCCATGCCCAGCTGCACGAAGGCGGAGTTCACCGACTCGCGCATCGCCTCTCGCAGGTCGATCTTGTAGTCGGGCGCGGTGCCGTAGGAGACCTGGCCGTCATTGGTCTGCAGCCACTCCTCACCGTCCTCGTTCTTCCAGACCGTCCCGTCATAGTTCTTGATCTTGAGCTTGTTCTGTCCGCTGAACAGGCTCTTGGGGGAGACGATGGTGCGCTCGTCCTGGGCCTGCGACGAGCCCAGATCGGGGTCGCGGACGCCCCACGTCATCGCGGCCGCGAGGACGAACGGCTTGAACGTCGAACCCACCTGGGCACCGGTCTGGTCGGCGTTGTTGGTGAAGTGCTTGGTCGCGTCCTCACCGCCGTAGATGGCCTCGATGGCGCCGGTCTCCGGATCCACGGACGCCCCGCCGAACTGGACGTGCGTGTCGGTGTCCGGCCGCTTCTCGGGGTCGATCTTGGCCTTGTAGACCTTGGTGACGGCCGCCGTGAGCTCGTTGACCTTCTTCTTGTCGAAGGTCGTGTAGATCGAGAAGCCACCCTGCTGGAGCTTGTCCTGGGTGATCCCCGTCTCGTCGCTGTGGGTCACCACGTAGCTGTTGGCGAGGTCGACGAGGTAGCCGATCTGGCCGCTCAGCTGGGTGTTCGAACGCGGGTTCTTCACGTCGGGGAGCTTGGTGTACTTGGCCCGCACCGAGGAGCTGAGGTGCTTGTACTCGACCATCTTGTCGAGCGTGTCCTGCATCTGGATCAGCGCCCGCTTGCTGTTGGCCTGCGACGTCGCCGACGAGTCGATGGACACCGCGCCGGCGGGGTCGTAGTAGGTGGCGCCCTTCAGCACGGCGGCCAGGAAGGCGCACTCGCCCTCGTTCAGCTTGATGGCGTCCTTGTCGAAGTACGCACGGGCGGCGGCCTGGATCCCGTAGGCGTTGCGCCCGTAGTACGCCGAGTTCAGGTAGCCGGCCATGATCTCGTCCTTGTCGACCTCGGCTCCCACCTTGATCGACACGAAGATCTCCTTGAACTTGCGGGAGATCGTCTGGGACTGGTCGTTCAGCATGGCGTTCTTGACGTACTGCTGGGTGATCGTCGAACCACCCTGTGTCTGACCGCCCCGGGCCATGTTGAAGACGGCTCGCGCGATGCCCTTGGGGTCGATGCCGCTGTCGTCGTAGAAGGTCTTGTTCTCCTGCGAGATCACCGCCCAGCGCATCGCCTCGGGGATCTGCGAGAGATCGATGATCTGGCGGTTCGTCTCACCACCGGTGGCAACCATCTGGCTGCCGTCCTTCCAGTAGTAGACGTTGTTCTCCGCCGTCGCCGTCTCATCGACCTTCGGAATGCCCACCATGGCGTACCCGATGCCGGCCACGGCCACCAGGCTGCCGACGAAGCCGATGAACAGGCCGGCGACGAGCTTCCAGGACGGCATCCAGCGCTGCCAGCCGTCCTTTCCGGCGCGCGGATAGTCGATCAGGCGCTTCTTCCCGGGCGCGGCCCGGCCGCGGCCCGGTGGTCCGGGCGGCGCGCCTCGGCGGCCCGCGCCTCTCTGTGCCGCGCGCCGGGCCTCGGCGCGGCCACCGTACGACCGCTCCTCACCTCCCGAGCCGTAGGCATCCGACTCGTGCGAGTCGGACGGAGACCCGGTGGCGCCTCGCGGTGCCGCACGGCGGCCGGAGGACGGGCCGGACTGGCCGCGTCGGGCCGCGGCACGTCCGCCTCCCTGCGGCTGCGGCGGTTTGCGACGGTGCTCGCTCATCGAACGATTACTCCTCGGGCAGGCGCACCCGCGCGCGCCTGGAAACGGCGGCTGGTTTCCTGTCCCCCCGAAGTACGGATGCGGTCGGTCGCGCATTCACCCGTACGGCACCGGGGACATCGACGCCCCCCGGCGTCACGTGAGTCCCGGTGGTGTGCATGGCGCACAGACTACGCACCGTCAAAACCCGCCTAGGGCCGAGGTTCGCATCAAATCGGGCAACTCTCCTCCGATGAATCACTGATGTGATCCCGTTCACCATCCCCCCTCTTGTCGCTTCCGGAAGGTCGTTCTATCGTCGTGATGTATCGAGTCGATACATCAGCGCGACATAAAGGCATCGGGCACCCGTCGTCACGGGTGGCGGCAGAGAGGAGGCGACGTATGAGCCGGCGGTCCGGCATCCTCGAGTTCGCTGTCCTCGGTCTGCTCCGTGAGTCCCCGATGCACGGCTATGAGCTGCGCAAACGACTCAATACGTCGCTGGGTGTGTTCCGCGCGTTCAGCTACGGGACGCTCTACCCCTGCCTCAAGACGCTGGTCGCCAACGGCTGGTTGATCGAGGAGGCGGGGAACAACCCGGAGGACGCCCTCACGGCTCCCCTCACGGGCCGCCGCGCCAAGATCGTCTACCGGTTGACGGCGGAAGGTAAGGAGCACTTCGAGGAGCTCCTCTCGCAGACGGGCCCGGACGCGTACGAGGACGAGACCTTCGCCGCTCGCTTCGCGTTCTTCGGGCAGACGTCCCGCGATGTGCGCATGCGCGTGCTGGAGGGCCGCCGCAGCCGCCTGGAGGAGCGTCTGGAGAAGATGCGCGCCTCCCTGGCGCGCACCCGGGAGCGCCTCGACGACTACACGCTCGAGCTCCAGCGCCACGGGATGGAGTCCGTGGAGCGCGAAGTGCGCTGGCTGAACGAGCTCATCGAGAGCGAGCGGGCCGGACGGGACCTGAGGGGTTCCGGCTCCGGGGAGACCGCTCAGCAGGACACCACATCTGGAGCGACGGGCGGCCTGCCCCGTCCCGGGAAGATCCCCGGGACGGATACGCCCGACGACACCGCCACGTGAGCGCCCACTCAGGGCCTCACTCGTACACACAGGGAGCAACCGGAATGGGTTCGGTTCGCGTAGCCATCGTCGGCGTGGGCAACTGCGCCGCATCGCTGGTGCAGGGCGTGGAGTACTACAAGGACGCCGACCCGGCGTCCAAGGTCCCGGGCCTGATGCACGTCCAGTTCGGCGACTACCACGTCCGTGACGTCGAGTTCGTCGCCGCGTTCGACGTGGACGCGAAGAAGGTCGGCCTGGACCTCTCGGACGCCATCGGCGCGTCCGAGAACAACACCATCAAGATCTGCGACGTGCCCACCACCGGTGTCACGGTCCAGCGCGGCCACACCCTCGACGGTCTCGGCAAGTACTACCGCCAGACCATCGAGGAGTCCGCCGAGGAGCCGGTCGACGTCGTCCAGGTCCTCAAGGACAAGCAGGTCGACGTCCTCGTCTGCTACCTGCCCGTCGGCTCCGAGGACGCGGCGAAGTTCTACGCCCAGGCCGCCATCGACGCCAAGGTCGCCTTCGTCAACGCCCTCCCGGTCTTCATCGCCGGCACCAAGGAGTGGGCGGACAAGTTCACCGAGGCGGGCGTCCCGATCGTCGGTGACGACATCAAGTCCCAGGTCGGCGCCACCATCACGCACCGCGTCATGGCGAAGCTGTTCGAGGACCGCGGTGTCGTCCTGGACCGCACGATGCAGCTGAACGTCGGCGGCAACATGGACTTCAAGAACATGCTCGAGCGCGAGCGCCTGGAGTCCAAGAAGATCTCCAAGACGCAGGCCGTCACCTCGCAGATCCCCGACCGGGAGCTCGGCGAGAAGAACGTCCACATCGGTCCGTCCGACTACGTCGCCTGGCTCGACGACCGCAAGTGGGCGTACGTCCGCCTCGAGGGCCGTGCCTTCGGTGACGTCCCGCTGAACCTGGAGTACAAGCTCGAGGTCTGGGACTCCCCGAACTCCGCGGGCGTCATCATCGACGCCCTGCGCGCCGCGAAGATCGCCAAGGACCGCGGCATCGGCGGTCCGATCCTGTCGGCCTCCAGCTACTTCATGAAGTCCCCGCCGGTCCAGTACTTCGACGACGAGGCCCGCCAGAACGTCGAGAAGTTCATCGCGGGTGAGGTCGAGCGCTAGAGCTCGCTGAGTCGCTCCTGCCAGGGCTGAAGAGGGTCTCCGGGTCACATGACCCGGGGGCCCTCTCCGTATGTGAGGCTGTGCCCCATGGCCGTCGTCCGTGATCTGCGCGTCCTGCTGCGCTGGGGCAACTTCCGGCGCCTGCTCGCCGTGCGGCTGCTCTCGCAGTGCGCCGACGGCGTCTACCAGGTCGCGCTCGCCACGTACGTCGTCTTCTCCCCGGAGAAGCAAACCTCGGCCACCGCGATCGCCTCCGCGATGGCGGTGCTGCTGCTGCCCTACTCGCTGGTCGGACCTTTCGCCGGCGTCCTGCTGGACCGCTGGCGCCGCCGCCAGGTCTTCGTGCACGGCAACCTCCTGCGCGCCGTTCTGGCGTCGGTGACCGCCGTCCTGATGGTCAGCCAGGTCCCGGACTGGCTCTTCTACGTCTCCGCGCTGTGCGTCACGGCGGTCAACCGCTTCGTCCTCGCCGGCCTGTCCGCCGCACTGCCGCGCGTGGTCGACGCCGAGCGTCTCGTGCTGGCCAACTCCCTCTCCCCGACGGCCGGGACACTGGCCGCGACGGCGGGTGGCGGCCTCGCCTTCGTCGTACGGCTGTCGGGCGCGGACTCCGACGCCGTCGTCGTCCTGCTGGCCGCCGTGCTGTACCTGTGCGGGGCGCTGGCGGCGCTGCGCATCGGGCGGGAGCTGCTGGGTCCCGACCGCGCGCTCGTCCAGCCCCGGCTCGCGACGGCGCTCGCCGGTACCTCGCGCGATCTGGTGGCGGGCGTACGGCATCTCGCCGAGCCGCCCCGCAGGGCAGCCGCCCGGGCGCTGGGCGCGATGACCCTGATGCGGTTCTGCTACGGCGCCCTGCTGGTCATGCTGCTGATGCTGTGCCGGTACGCCCTGACGTCCGACACCGAGGACGGCCTCGCCCTGCTGGGAGTGGCGCTGGCCGTCTCCGGCGCCGGGTTCTTCACCGCGGCCGTCGTGACGCCTTCAGCGGCGGGACGGCTGGGGCCGGCCCGCTGGATCGTCGTCTGCGCGGGGGCCGCCGCGATCCTGGAGCCGGCTCTCGGCCTCCCCTTCGCCACGGTTCCGCTGCTGGTCGCGGCGTTCGTGCTGGGGCTGGCCACCCAGGGTGCGAAGATCGCCACGGACACGATCGTGCAGTCGTCGGTCGACGACGGGTTCCGCGGCCGGATCTTCTCCGTCTACGACGTGCTCTTCAACGTCGCCTTCGTCGGCGCGGCGGCGCTGGCCGCCCTGATGCTCCCGCCGGACGGCCGATCGGTGGCCCTGGTCGTCGTGGTCGCCCTCATCTACGGGGGAGTTGCCGTGGGTATGTCCCGATTCCCAGTCCGGTAAGTGTCACATAAATGCCACAGCCGGCTCCTGGGCTACAAGGTTGTCAGTGGCGGCCTGTACTTTACGGGAGTCTTATTTCGCGCCACGCGCCACGCGCATGCATGTTCTAGGGGGACCCCCAGATGACCACTCCGCCGCCCCAGGGCCAGAACCCGTACGCCCAGACGCCCACCGGCCCCGCGGGGCAGCAGCCCGGCCAGCCGGGAGTCCCGCCGCAGCAGCCGTACGCGCCGTTCCCGAACCAGGGTGCCCCTGTGCCTCCGCCGCCCGCGCCGGCGGGCCGGGGCGGCGGCAAGAAGGTGCTGCGCGTCCTGGGCATCATCGTGGTCGTCATACTCGGCCTGGGCGTGAAGTTCGGCATCGGCTGGTGGGCCGACCGGACGGACGCCGAGACCACCTCGGTGGGGTCCTGCATGCACAACGACGGCACGGAGACCAGTCCTGACCTCAGCGAGGTCGACTGCTCGTCGAGCGAGGCCGAGTTCGAGGTCGTCGAGAAGTTCGACGACACCAGCGACGACACCAAGTGCGAGACCGTCGAAGAGGCGACGATCTCCTACTACCAGGTGGGCAGCGGCCACAACGTGGTCCTCTGCCTCAAGGAAGTCGCGTAGTCGTAGCAGACCGATACGCCGAGGGGCGATGTTTCACGTGAAACATCGCCCCTCGGCGTATGTACCGACCGTCCGCGACTCGGATGCGGGGTCATGTTTCACGTGAAACATGACCCCGTTTCACGGTGTCAGCTCTGCTGGGCCCACCACTCCTTCAGCGCCGCCACCGCCGCGTCGTACTCCTGCGGACCGTTCTCCAGGCGCAGTTCGAGCAGGTACTTGTAGGCCTTGCCGACGGCAGGGCCGGGGCCGACGCCGAGGATCTCCATGATCTGGTTGCCGTCGAGGTCCGGACGGATCGCGTCGAGTTCCTCCTGGTCCTTGAGCTGAGCGATGCGCTCCTCCAGCCCGTCGTACGCGCGTGAGAGCGCGGCCGCCTTGCGCTTGTTCCGCGTGGTGCAGTCCGAGCGGGTCAGCTTGTGAAGACGTTCGAGCAGCGGACCCGCGTCCCGCACGTAACGGCGGACGGCGGAGTCGGTCCACTCGCCGGTGCCGTACCCGTGGAAGCGGAGGTGGAGTTCGACGAGCCGGGAGACGTCCTTCACCAGGTCGTTGGAGTACTTCAAGGCCGTCATGCGCTTCTTGGTCATCTTCGCGCCGACCATCTCGTGGTGGTGGAACGAGACCCGGCCGTCCTTCTCGAAGCGACGGGTGCGCGGCTTGCCGATGTCGTGCAGCAGCGCGGCCAGACGCAGCGCGAGGTCGGGACCGTCCTCCTCCAGCGCCATCGCCTGCTCCAGAACGATCAGCGTGTGCTCGTAGACGTCCTTGTGCCGGTGGTGCTCATCGCTCTCCAGCCGCAGCGCGGGCAGCTCCGGCAGGACGTGGTCCGCGAGCCCCGTCTCCACCAGCAGCCTCAGTCCCTTGCGCGGGTACGCGGAGAGGAGCAGCTTGTTCAGCTCGTCCCGGATGCGCTCGGCGGAGACGATGTCCAGGCGGTCTGCCATCTCCGTCATCGCCGTCACGACCTCCGGGACGACCTCGAAGTCGAGCTGGGCGGCGAACCGGGCAGCACGCATCATCCGCAGCGGATCGTCGGAGAAGGACTCCTCCGGCGTGCCCGGCGTACGCAGCACACGGGCCGCGAGGTCCTCCAGGCCGCCGTGCGGGTCGATGAACTTCTTCTCCGGGAGCGCCACGGCCATCGCGTTCACGGTGAAGTCACGCCGGACGAGGTCCTGCTCGATGGAGTCGCCGTAGGACACCTCGGGCTTGCGGGACGTCCGGTCGTAGGCCTCCGACCGATAGGTGGTGACCTCGATCTGGAAGCGACGGTCCGCGTCACCGACGCGGGCGTCCTTCTGCACACCGACGGTGCCGAAGGCGATCCCGACCTCCCACACGGCGTCCGCCCACGGGCGGACGATCTTCAGAACGTCCTCGGGGCGGGCGTCCGTCGTGAAGTCGAGGTCGTTGCCGAGCCGGCCGAGCAGCGCGTCCCGGACCGAACCGCCGACCAGGGCGAGTGAGAACCCGGCCTCCTGGAAACGGCGGGCGAGGTCGTCGGCGACGGGAGCGACCCGCAGCAGCTCGCTCACCGCGCGGTGCTGCACCTGGGTCAGGGCACTGAGGTTGTCTTCGTTGGCGTTCGGCACAACAGAAGAGGGTACGTGCCTCGGCGTGCCACGGGCGCCCCGATTACAGCGGGGACACCTCATCCGATAGCCGCCCAAGACTTGCGATCGTGACGTAGTCGGCCGCTCCTCTTTATACGTGCACATAGAGGGTGCCCGGTCCGCCTCCGCCGATCTTGGGGAGCGGTCCGCGGCACTTACCCTCGGCGCGCATCGTTACCATGCGTGGACGCACTTTCCGACGACCACTGACGACGACGAGGGACGGACGAACGCGTGGCCGAGGCGGCAGACTTCCCGGGGATGGCTCCCTCACCTGCCCGCCGGTGGCTGCGGCGCACCGGAGCGCTGCTCGCGGGGGCGCCCCTGCTGGCCGGTCTGCTCCAGCTGCCCGCCTCCTCGGCGCACGCCGAAGGCCGGGCCTCCGCCGCAGAGGCCTCCGACACGGGCACGGTGGCCGTCGCCGTCGACTCGCTCACCCCGGGCGTCCCGACCGACGGGGACACGCTGACGGTGTCCGGCACGGTGACCAACAACGGCAAGCAGGCGGTCACCGACGCCCAGGTGGACCTGCGCGTGGGGTCCGAGCTGACCACCCGCTCGGCGATCGAGACCATGGCCGAGAAAGCCGACGCTCTCTCGGGCGCCACCGGGACCGAGGTCGGCGGCAAGTACGTCGCCACGTTCACCGAGCTCGCCCCGGGCGTCCCCCAGCGCTTCAGCATCTCCGTACCGGTCGGCGAGCTCGACCTGGGGGACGACGGGGTCTATCCCCTCGGTGTCTCCCTCTCGGGCGAGACCGCCGCGAAGCCGTGGGAACAGCTGCTGGGCATCCAGCGGACCTTCCTGCCGTGGCAGCCCGAGAAGGCGGAGACCGCCACGAGGACCACCGTGCTGTGGCCGCTGACGTCGACCGTCCACATGACGGCGGAGACGGGCTCCAACGAGCAGCAGACGCCGGTCTTCCTCAATGACGACCTTGCCGAGGAGATCTCGCCCGGTGGCCGCCTCGACCAGATGGTGAGCCTGGGCAAGGACCTCGACGTGACCTGGGTGATCGACCCGGACCTCCTCGCGTCCGTCGACGCCATGGCCGGCCGCTACGACGTCCGCGGCGACGGCGCCACCACCACGGCCGGCACCCACCAGGCCCTCGCCAAGCAGTGGCTCGCACAGCTGCAGAAGGCGGTCGAGGGCAAGGAGGTCGTCGCCCTCCCCTTCGCCGACCCGGACCTGGCCTCCCTGGCCCACAACGGCACGGGGGTGACCGGTTCGCTGAGCCAGCTCAAGGCAGCCACCGATGTCGCCGCCACCACGGTGGAGACGGTGCTGCACGTCACCCCGAGCACCGACTTCGCATGGCCGGTGGAGGGCGCCGTCGACCCCTCGATCGTCAAGGTCGCCACCTCGGCGGGCGCGGACAAGGTGATCGCGCGCAGCGACAGCCTCAAGGAGACGGGCAGCCTGTCGTACACGCCGTCCGCGGCCCGCCCCATCGGCGGTGGCACCACGGCGGTGGTGGCGGACGCGGAGCTGTCGACGGCGTTCGAGGGCGATCTGACGAGGGCCTCCACGTCCACGCTCGCCGTGCAGGAGTTCCTCGCGCAGAGCCTCGCGCTGAACCTGCAGACGGGCAAGGAGCGCAGCATCGTCGTCGCCCCGCAGCGCATGCCGACCGCGAGCCAGGCCCAGACGATGGCGGCGGCGGTCACCGCCCTTCAGGACGGCACCTGGTCACAGTCCCAGCGGCTCACGGCGGCGGCCACGGCCAAGCCCGACGCCGCGGCCACCACGAAGGTGCCGTCGCGGACGAAGTACCGCGCCGCGCTGCGCAAGCAGGAACTGCCCCGGACCGCCTTCGAGGAGATCGCGGCGACCCAGGACAAGCTCGACAACTTCAAGGTCATCCTCACGGACGAGTCCCGGGTGGTGACTCCGTTCGGCCGGGCCGTCAACCGTGAGATGTCCACGTCGTGGCGGGGCCGGAGCACCGCGGCGAGCTCCTTCCGCCAGAGCGTGCAGAACTACCTCGACACGCTGGCCGACCAGGTGAAGCTGATCCAGAAGTCGGAGACCAAGCTCTCCGGACGCAGCGCCACGATCCCGGTCACCGTGCAGAACAACCTGGTGCAGGGTGTCGAGCACTTGGTGCTGCGGCTCACCTCGACCAACCCGACCCGGCTCGAAATCGGCGGCGAGGCCTACGCGGAGCAGCGCATCGCGGTCTCCGGCGGGCACAGCACGACGGTGAAGTTCACCACCTCCGCCAACGTCAACGGCCAGACGTCGGTGGTCGCCCAGCTCTACACCGAGGACGGCCGGGAGTACGGCGCTCCGGTCACCTTCGACGTGAAGGTCACCGAGATCACGGCCACCGTGATGCTGGTCATCGGCGGCGGTGTCCTGCTGCTCGTCCTCGCCGGCTTCCGCATGTACACGCAGCGCAAGCGGGCCGCGGCCCGCGAGGCCGAGGAGGACGTCCCCGGCGAGGCGATCGGGGCCGAGGACACCGGAGCGCTCCTTCGGGAGACCGAGGTCCGTCCCGCCGAAGAATCCACTGTCCGGCACGGGGCGGAGGGCCCGGTGCAGCCGAGTGACGGGACTCCGGACACCGCAGCGGAAAGCACCGACCCGCCCCGGACGGGTGAGAGAGTGGACCGTTGAATGTCGTGGCCGGTGGGCCCGGAACGATGAGGTGGGGTAACCATGAACGCGCCGTACGACGGTGACCGCGGCCAGGCCGCGGGCAGCTCGGGTCACCCCGAGGGCCCGCCGCCCGAGCACGGCCAGGTACCGCCGCAGCACCCCGCGGACATGTACCTCCAGGACGCCTACGACCAGGACCCCTACCGCGCGCAGGACCTCACCGCTCAGGACCCGGTCGCCGAGGCGCTCTACGACCGCGCCTCGCACCCCCCGCCGCCACCGGGGACGCACCAGCCGCAGCAGCCGCTGTACGGCCGGCCGCAGCAGTCGCCGTTCGCTCCCGACCCGCGTGTGTGGGCCCAGACGCCGGCGCCGGAGCCGGACGGCCCGAACCAGTACCTGCCGTACGGCGACGACCCCCGCACGACCCAGTTCGTGGGCGTGGACGACCTGGTCTCGCACTCCGGCGAGGAGCAGCACCAGCCCGACGCCTTCGCGCACCTCTTCCGGGACCAGCAGGCCGGCGGTCGTCCGCTGACGGAGCACCCGGCGGTACCCGGCCCGACCGCCGCCCCGGGCGCCCAGGGACGTGCACCGCAGTACGGGACTCCGTCCGCCGCCGGGGCGCCGGTGCCCGGGAACCCCTCGGGCGCCGACGTGACCATGAACCTGACCGCGACGCCCCCGGCCGCCGCTGCCCCGGCGGCCGCTGCGCCCGCCGCGAAGAAGGGCGGCCGCGCCGCGGGCCTGCTGAAGTCCAGCGCCGTGATGGCGGCGGGCACGATGGTCTCGCGCCTCACCGGGTTCGTCCGCTCCGCGCTGATCGTCTCCGCGCTGGGCGTCGGTCTGCTCGGTGACACCTTCCAGGTCGCCTACCAGCTGCCGACGATGATCTACATCCTCACCGTCGGCGGCGGCCTCAACTCGGTCTTCGTGCCCCAGCTCGTCCGCGCCATGAAGGAGGACGAGGACGGCGGCGAGGCATTCGCCAACCGCCTGCTGACGCTGGTCGTCGTGGCGCTCGGCCTGCTCACGGTCGCCTCGGTCGCCGCCGCCCCCTTGCTGATCCGCCTCCTGTCCGACCCGGTGGCCAGCGACCCCGCCGCCAACGCGGTCGGCGTCACGTTCGTCCGCTACTTCCTGCCCTCGATCTTCTTCATGGGCGTCCACGTCGTCATGGGGCAGATCCTCAACGCGCGGGGCAGGTTCGGCGCGATGATGTGGACGCCGGTCCTGAACAACATCGTCATCATCGTCACGCTGTCCACGTTCATCTGGGTCTACGGCACCGCCGCCGACTCGGGCATGGAGGTCACGACGATCCCGCCGGAGGGCCAGCGGCTCCTCGGTGTGGGCGTCCTGCTCGGCCTGGTCGTCCAGGCACTGGCGATGATCCCGTACCTGCGGGAGACCGGCTTCCGGCTGCGGCTGCGCTTCGACTGGAGGGGCCACGGCCTCGGCAAGGCCGTCACCCTCGCCAAGTGGACCTTCCTGTTCGTCCTCGCCAACCAGGCCGGCGCCATCGTCGTCTCCCAGCTGTCCACGGCGGCGGGCAAGGAATCGCCCGTCGACGGCACCGGCTTCGCCGCCTACGCCAACGCCCAGCTGATCTGGGGCCTGCCGCAGGCCATCATCACGGTCTCCCTGATGGCCGCGCTGCTGCCCCGGCTGTCCCGCTCGGCGGCCGAGGGCGACAGCGGCGCGGTCCGCGACGACATCTCGCAGGGTCTGCGCACCACGGCCGTCGCCATCGTGCCGATCGCCTTCGGCTTCCTCGCGCTCGGCATCCCGATGTGCACCCTGATCTTCGGCTCCTCCGGCACCAGCGAGGCGACGAACATGGGCTTCATGCTGATGGCCTTCGGCCTCGGCCTGATCCCCTACTCCGTGCAGTACGTGGTCCTGCGCGCCTTCTACGCCTACGAGGACACCCGCACCCCGTTCTACAACACGGTCATCGTGGCGGCGGTCAACGCCGGCGCCTCGGCGGTCTGCTACTTCGTGCTCGACCCTCGCTGGGCCGTGGTCGGCATGTCCGCTTCTTACGGGCTGGCCTACGCGATCGGCGTCGGCGTCGCCTGGAACCGGCTGCGCAAGCGGCTCGGCGGCGATCTGGACGGCTCCCGTGTCCTGCGGACGTACGCACGGCTGTGCATCGCCTCCGTCCCGGCCGCGCTGCTCAGTGGCGCCGCCTGCTACGGCATCGGCCACAGCCTGGGCCAGGGTGTCCTCGGCTCCTTCGCCGCGCTGCTGGCCGGTGGGGCCGTGCTGCTCGGCATCTTCTACGTCGCCGCCCGCCGCATGCGCATCGAGGAGCTCAATTCGCTCGTCGGCATGGTCCGCGGACGCCTGGGGCGCTGAGGCAGGGGGTAGGCGCACAACCATCGTCCGCCGCCGCGTGTCGTGCATAGCGGCGGACTGTGGGCACAATTGGTTTCGGCGTCGGACGGCGCGCACGAGGTCGGACGGCGCGCAACGGATGGGGAGGCAGGGACGACGGTGGCGGAACGGAGTACGGCTGCCGTCGACGTGGCAGACAACAGCGGTGACAAGCCGCTGACCGCGGAGGCGGACCAGTCCACGGCCGACGGGGTGGCCAAGAACCGGGAGCGGGACACGGACAGCGACGAGGCACAGGGGAGCGGCGGGACGGAGCGTCCCGGGAAGGCCTCGGCGCCTGAACTGCACAGCGGTCACAAACTGGCCAGACGCTACCGCCTCGAGGACTGTGTCACCCGTCTGGACGGTTTCAGCAGTTGGCGTGCGGTCGACGAGAAGCTCCGTCGTGCCGTCGGCGTCCACGTCCTGCCCGCGGACCACGTCCGGGCCCGCTCGGTGCTGGCCGCGGCCCGCTCCTCCGCGCTGCTCGGCGACCCCCGCTTCGTCCAGGTGCTGGACGCGGTCGAGGAGAACGACCTCGTCTACGTCGTGCACGAATGGCTGCCGGACGCCACCGAGCTGACCACGCTCCTGGCCGCCGGGCCGCTGGAGCCGCACGACGCCTACCAGATGGTCAGCCAGATCGCCTCCGCCATGGCGGCCGCCCACCGTGAGGGGCTCGCGCACCTGCGGCTGAACCCCAACGCCGTGCTGCGGACCTCCACGGGCCAGTGGCGCATCCGCGGCCTCGCCGTGAACGCCGCGCTGCGCGGCATCTCCTCCGACACCCCCCAGCGCACCGACACGGAGGCGATCGGCGCCCTCCTGTACGCGGTGCTCACCCAGCGCTGGCCGTACGAGAGCGACGCCCACGGCCTGTCCGGGCTGCCGAAGGACGTCGGGCTGATCGCTCCCGACCAGGTGCGCGCCGGCGTCCACCGGGGACTGTCGGAGCTGGCGATGCGCGCGCTCGCCAACGACGGGGCGACCGCGTCCCGGCACGAGGCCGCCTGCACCACGCCGGAGGAGCTGGTGAAGGCGATCGGCGAGATGCCCCGCATCCGCCCGCCGGAGCCCGCCTTCACGGCACCCCCGGAGTACCAGCGCACGACCTACCAGCAGGGCACCTACGGGCGGCCCGCTGCGCCGGGCGTCACCCAGCCGGTGCCGACTCCGCCGCCCCCGCTCCAGAGCCGCACCGGCAAGGCCCTGAAGTGGGCGGTGTCCGCCCTCCTCATCGCCGCCCTCGGCCTCGGCAGCTGGCAGCTCGCGGACGCCCTGATGGACCAGGGCGAGTCCGACGACACCAATCAGACCCAGACGACGGAGAGCAACGAGAAGAGCCCGTCGAAGCCGGCCAGTGTGCCGATCGCCATCAGCGGGGCCCAGGACTTCGACCCGTTCGGAGACGGTTCCGAGAAGCCCTCCGACATAGGGAAGGCGTACGACGACAGCACCTCGACGTACTGGCAGACGGACTACTACCAGGGTGCCGCCTTCGGAAACCTGAAGGAGGGCCTCGGCATCATCCTCGACCTCGACAAGGTCCAGCAGGTCGAGAAGGTGACCGTCACCTTCGTGGGGGAGACGTCGGTCCAGCTGCTCACCGCCCCGGAGGGCGCGGACTCCGCCCCCACGGCCTTCAGCGAGTACACGAAGGTCGCCCAGGGCACCGGTACGACGGTGACGCTTCAGCCCACGCAAGCGGTCCGGAGCCGTTACCTTCTGGTCTGGCTGACCAAGCTGCCGCTGACCGAAGAGGGCACCTACCGTGGCCGGGTGGCGGACATCAAGGTGGCCGGCTGACGCTGAGGGGAGGGGGCCGATGGCTGAAGGCACCGCGTACGGCGACGCAAGCGACCAGGACCTCCTCGCCCGTCATGTGGACGGCGACCCCGAGGCCTTCGGGGAGCTCGTACGGCGCCATCGCGACCGACTGTGGGCGGTGGCGCTGCGGACCCTTGGGGATCGCGAGGAAGCCGCTGACGCGGTCCAGGACGCCCTCGTTTCCGCCTACCGGGCCGCCCACACCTTCCGTGGCCAGTCGGCCGTCACGACCTGGCTGCACCGCATCACGGTGAACGCCTGTCTGGACCGGGCCCGCAAGGTGGCCTCCCGCAAGACCTCTCCGGTCGACGACACCGAACGCCTGGAGCAGCTGCTGGAGCCGCACGAGGCGGCCTCGGCCCCGGCGGAGCGCAACGACCTGCACCGCCAGCTTCTGGAAGCCCTCGGCACGCTCCCGCCCGACCAACGCGCCGCGCTCGTCCTCGTCGACATGCAGGGCTACCCGGTCGCCGAGGCCGCCCGTGTGCTCGACGTCCCGCCCGGAACGGTGAAGAGCCGCTGTGCCCGGGGAAGAGCCAAGCTGCTTCCCCTGCTCACCCATCTCAGGTCCGGGAGCGGCGACGACGAGCGGGACGACGCGGCGGGACGGAACCGGGCGCAGGGGACATCCGTCCCACCCGCAGCGGAACCTCATGGCGAGGGACCGGACGGCGCCGGGACGGGCGATTCAGCTGCTGTGAAGGGCGGAGGTGGGCGAGCGTGACATCGATGACGGACACGACCGGGCACCCGGACGTCGAGGAGATCTCCGATCTCACCGAGGGCCTGCTGCCGCCGTCCCGCAGTGCCGACGTCCGGCGGCATCTGGACGCGTGCGTCCTCTGCGCGGACGTCCACGCGTCGCTGGAGGAGATCCGTGGTCTCCTGGGCACCCTGCCCGGAGCACCGCGCATGCCGGACGACGTGGCCCACCGCATCGACGCCGCACTCGCGGCGGAAGCCCTGCTCGACGCCACCGCACCCGACGCCACGGTCACGGACCAGACCTCCTCCGCGGACCAGACCTCTCCTGCGGACCAGGTCGCATCTCCGGATCGAACAGTCGCTTCCACGGCTCGGGCCCCCCTCGCCGAATCGGCTTCCGAGCCGGAGCCCGATCCCGCTCCACATGTTTCACGTGAAACATCGGCAGCCGCGTCCCGCCCCGTAGGGCATGCCCGCGGCTCCGCCACAGGTCCGGGCCGCAAGGCACGTACGAAGAGGGGGCGCCGCAAGGTAGCCGCACTGGGCACCGTCCTCGCCGTGGCCGCCCTGGGGCTCGGCTCGGTCCTGGTGTCATCGCTGACGGAGGATGCCGACTCCGGGAGCCCGGCAGGGCCCTCGTCCACTGCCGCCGACACCTTCGCCGCAAGCAGTCTGGAGCAGCACGTCACCAACCTCCTCGCCGAGGCCGCAGGATCCCGGAATCCGGATGAGATGGGGGCGCAGAGCGAGCCCGAGGTCAGGGGGCCCACACTCCTGCAACAGCCGACGGTCCCTCCGTGCGTCCAGAAGGGCATCGGCCGGAGCGAAGCGGCGCTCGCCACCGAGCCCGGCACGTACCAGGGCAAGGACGCTCTCCTCGTCGTCCTGCCCACGTCCGACAGCACCAAGGTCACCGCCTACCTCATGGACGCGACCTGTGTGGAGCAGCGGTCGGCAGGACCGGCCGAGGTGTTCCTTCAGGGCACCTACACCCGCCGCTGACGGCTCAGGCATCGACTCTCTCCCGCGTGGTGTCCCGTACGGTGTCAGACCTCCGTGTGCCCGGCCACACCGGGAATGCGCGCCCCTTAGGATCCGTTGGGTGGGGTGAGAGTTCAGTCAGGCTCCCACCGGTCGAACGACGTTGACCAGAGACGAGGAATCAAGCCGTGAGCGACGTCCGTAACGTGATCATCATCGGCTCCGGGCCCGCCGGCTATACCGCGGCGCTGTACACCGCGCGCGCATCGCTGAAGCCGCTGGTCTTCGAAGGTGCCGTCACCGCGGGCGGTGCACTGATGAACACCACCGAAGTGGAGAACTTCCCCGGCTTCCGCGACGGCATCATGGGCCCCGAACTCATGGACAACATGCGCGCCCAGGCCGAGCGGTTCGGTGCCGAGCTCATTCCCGATGACGTCGTCTCCGTCGACCTGACCGGTGAGATCAAGACCGTCACGGACACCGCCGGTACCGTCCACCGCGCCAAGGCCGTCATCGTCACCACCGGCTCGCAGCACCGCAAGCTCGGCCTGCCGAACGAGGACGCTCTGTCCGGCCGCGGTGTCTCGTGGTGCGCCACCTGCGACGGGTTCTTCTTCAAGGACCAGGACATCGCCGTGATCGGCGGCGGCGACACCGCGATGGAGGAGGCGACCTTCCTCTCCCGCTTCGCCAAGTCGGTGACGATCGTCCACCGCCGCGACACCCTGCGTGCCTCCAAGGCGATGCAGGAGCGTGCCTTCGCCGACTCGAAGATCAAGTTCGTCTGGGACAGCGAGGTAGCCGAGATCCAGGGCGACCAGAAGCTGGCGAGCCTGAAGCTGCGCAACCTCAAGACCGGTGAACTCTCCGACCTGCCGGTGACCGGTCTGTTCATCGCGATCGGCCACGACCCGCGCACTGAGCTCTTCAAGGGCCAGCTCGACCTGGACGAGGAGGGCTACCTGAAGGTCGCCTCGCCCTCCACCCGGACGAACCTGACCGGTGTCTTCGGCGCAGGTGACGTGGTCGACCACACCTACCGCCAGGCGATCACCGCAGCCGGGACCGGCTGCTCCGCCGCTCTCGACGCCGAGCGCTTCCTCGCAGCCCTCGCCGACGAGGAGCAGGCCGAGCCCGAGAAGACCGCCGTCTGACCTCCTCCCGCCCCACCGCACACAGTTAAAGGAGCCCGCCGTGGCCAACCTGAAGAACGTGACCGACGACTCCTTCGAGCAGGACGTCCTCAAGAGCGACAAGCCCGTCCTGGTGGACTTCTGGGCCGCTTGGTGCGGCCCGTGCCGCCAGATCACTCCGTCCCTCGAGGCGATCGCCAACGAGTACGGCGACAAGATCGAGATCGTCAAGCTCAACATCGACGAGAACCCGGGTACGGCCGCCAAGTACGGCGTCATGTCGATCCCGACTCTGAACGTCTACCAGAACGGCGAGGTCGCCAAGACCATCGTCGGCGCCAAGCCGAAGGCCGCGATCGTCCGCGACCTCGAGGACTTCATCGCCGAATGACGTTCTGGAGCCGGCACCTCGTCGGCCGATGTTTCACGTGAAACACGAATGGGCCAGCCCCGACGGGCTGGCCCATTCGTCTGTCCATGCTGTGTATCCCCATATGGTCTGAGCGACCGCTCCGCCGACCGGTCGTAGTGAGCACTCGTGCCACCGGCCGCGGCGCCGTCACAACGGCCGCAGCGCCGGCTCCTTCTGAACCGCTCCCAGCAGACGGTCGAGTGCCATCTCCACGTCTTCCTTCCAAGAGAGCGTGGTCCGCAACTCCAGCCTCAGCCGCGGGTGAGCGGGGTGCGGACGGACCGTCTTGAAGCCCACCGCCAGCAGATGGTCGGCGGGGAGAAGACAAGCGGGTTCTTTCCACCGGGCATCGCCGAACGCCTCGATCGCCTTGAATCCCCGGCGCAGCAGATCCTTCGCCACTGTCTGCACCATCACCCGGCCAAGCCCTTGGCCCTGGTAGCCGGGCATGATGAACGCCGTCATCAGCTGCACGGCGTCCGGGGACACCGGGCTCGTGGGGAACGCCGTCGAACGGGGCACGTACGCGGGCGGCGCGTAGAGCACGAAGCCGACAGGGACGTCATCGACGTAGACGACCCGGCCGCAGGAGCCCCAGTCCAGCAGGACGGCGGAGATCCAGGCCTCCTTCTCCTCGACGGCCGTGCCCTCGCTCAGCGCGGCCTTTCCGCTGACGGGGTCCAGTTCCCAGAAGACACACGAGCGGCAGCGCTGGGGAAGGTCCGTGAGGTTGTCCAGCGTGAGCGGTACGAGCCGACGCCCCATGAAGGCTGTTCCTCGCTTCCTTCGCCCGCGGCATCGCGGGCGGCTGTCAGAGCGCTCCGTTCCCTGAGCAGGCTGCCGACGAAGCCTCCGACCGCGCCCAGTCCCAGTCCCGCACTCACCAGTCCGGTCCGGCTCATCGTTCGCATGGCCTCCGCCTCCCCCTCAGAGGTGCTGCTCGGTGGATGCGCCATACTCCCAACGCATCGTATCCACGAAGCGATTGGCTCGACACTGCATGAAAGCAAAGAGCGAGCCGTGTCCGGCACACACCGGACACGGCTCGCTCGTACGGCCCTCACGGGACGCTCGCCCCGGCCGCTGGACGGGGTTGCCCGACCGCGGGAGGTGAACTCGGCCCGCAGGAGGGCTCAGTCCTCCGTCGCCTCGGGCTCGTCCTCGGCGACGCCCTTCTGCAGGACGGGCCCTTCTCCCGGAGCGAGGCTGTCGAGGATGCGCTCCAGGTCCTCCATGGAGGCGAACTCGACGGTGATCTTGCCCTTCTTCTGTCCCAGGTCGACCTTCACCCGCGTCTCGAAGCGGTCCGAGAGCCGGGTGGCGAGGTCGGACAGCGCCGGGGAGACCCGGCCGCCGGCACGGGGGCCCTTGGAACGCTGCGGGCTCTGAGGCCGCGATCCCATGAGGGTCACGATCTCCTCGACGGCCCGCACCGACAGTCCCTCGGCCACGATCCGGTGCGCCAGTCGGTCCTGCTCCTCGGAGTCCTCGACGGAGAGCAGCGCCCGGGCATGGCCGGCGGAGAGCACCCCGGCCCCCACCCGCCGCTGGACCGCGGGAGAGAGCTTCAGCAGACGCAAGGTGTTGGAGACCTGCGGGCGGGACCGGCCGATGCGGTCCGCCAGCTGGTCGTGGGTGCAGTTGAAGTCCTTCAGGAGCTGGTCGTAGGCGGCTGCCTCCTCCAGCGGGTTCAGCTGCGCCCGGTGGAGGTTCTCCAGGAGGGCGTCCAGAAGGAGCTTCTCGTCCTCCGTGGCCCGCACGATCGCGGGGATCGCTTCCAGGCCCGCTTCACGGCAGGCCCGCCAGCGCCGCTCACCCATGATGAGTTCGTAACGCCCGGGTCCCAGCTGCCGTACGACGACGGGCTGGAGGAGACCGACCTCCTTGATGGAGGTGATCAGTTCGTGCAGCGCGTCCTCGTCGAAGACCTCACGCGGCTGGCGCGGGTTCGGCGTGATGGCGTCGAGGGGGATCTCGGCGAAGTGAGCCCCCAGGGGAGGGGCAGGTGTCTCCCCCGCGGCCTGCGGCGCCGGTTCCTCGGTTTCACGTGAAACAGGCGGCAGGGTCGCTACTCGTGCCGCGGCCACCCCACGGTCACCCGTCAGCAGGGGAACCGCTGCGGGGGACGCCGAGGGGCCACCTCCCAAGCCGGACGAAGCCGGCGTCTTCTCGGTCGGGGCAGCGGGGATCAGTGCGCCAAGACCACGACCCAACCCCCTCCGTCGCTCACTCACTGGATCCCCTCCATGCTCGGATTGTTCTGTGCCCCGATGTGGGCGTGCGTGGCGTCGTAGCTCACGCCGACGCCCCTCAGCGCGATCTCACGGGCCGCCTCAAGGTAGGAGAGGGCTCCGCTCGATCCAGGATCGTACGTCAGCACCGTCTGCCCGTAGCTCGGTGCTTCGGAGATGCGGACCGAGCGGGGAATGCTCGTCCGCAGCACCTCGTCGCCGAAGTGGGTGCGCACCTCTTCCGCGACCTGCGACGCAAGACGCGTTCGGCCGTCGTACATGGTGAGCAGGATGGTCGACACATGCAGAGTGGGGTTGAGGTGCCCCCGCACCAGGTCGACGTTGCGGAGCAACTGGCCCAGGCCCTCCAGCGCGTAGTACTCGCACTGGATCGGGATGAGGACCTCCTGGCCCGCCACCATCGCGTTGACGGTCAGCAGGCCGAGCGAGGGCGGACAGTCGATGAGGACATAGTCCAGCGGCTGCTCGTACGCCTGGATCGCTCGTTGCAGTCGGCTCTCGCGTGCCACCAGGGACACCAGCTCGATCTCCGCACCGGCGAGATCGATGGTGGCCGGAGCACAGAAGAGGCCTTCGACATCCGGGACCGGCTGAACGACTTCCGAGAGAGGACGGCTCTCGACCAACACGTCGTAGATGGACGGGACCTCGGCATGGTGATCGATACCCAGGGCGGTGGACGCATTGCCCTGCGGGTCCAGGTCGATCACCAGCACACGGTTCCCGTGCAGGGCCAGGGAAGCGGCAAGGTTGACGGTCGTCGTCGTCTTGCCCACACCGCCCTTCTGGTTGGCCACCACGACGATGCGCGTCTGCTCGGGCCGTGGCAGACCCTCGCCGGCACGGCCCAGAGCTTCCACCGCCAGTTGGGCCGCGCGACCGATGGGAGTGTCGTCCATCGGGGGCGGTGTTTCACGTGAAACATCCTCCCCCATCGACTCGGTACGGGGACCGGGGACCGGATCGGTCATCGGTCCCGCGATGTTGGCGTCGGACCGCAAGGATTCACTCTCCTCGACTTCAGGCTCGCAATGAACAGAGCCTCCCATGTCTCCGGGGTGGGGAACCAGTGAGCCCTGGTCTTCTGTGGAGAAATCCACCTCTGTGGACAACTCCGCACCCTTGTCGAGTGAGCCGAGAGGCCTGCGGTCGCGAGGTTCGGCCGCGGCGCGGCCCCGGCTGATGATGCCCTGCAGCAGTGAGCGACGTTTCACGTGAAACACGATGCACAGCGCCCGCGGCCGAACTGTCGCGACACTCCGTCTTGCGCAGGTTGCGCAGCTTGTGTGGAGTACCGCCGGTCGCGACCGGGTCAGCGACGGCGACGGGTGCGGCTGGTCCGGGCCGCTTTGGCCCGCTTGGCCGCGAAGCGCACTCCGCCAGGGCTCTCCCCGACCTCCACCCGGACCACTGTGGAAAGCGGGTCGACGACGCCCTCGCCGACGTGCAGGATCGACGTGCTGACCGCGCCCAGCTTGCTCAGCGCGGTCGCCGCGCTCTTCAGCTCGTCCTCGGCGGTGTCCCCCTTGAGGGCCAGCATCTCGCCGTAGGGGCGCAGCAGGGGGATGCCCCAGGTGGCGAGACGGTCCAGTGGTGCCACTGCTCGGGCGGTGACCACATGGACCGGAGGCAGTTTGCCCATGACCTCTTCGGCGCGCCCGCGCACGACGGTGACATGGTCCAGGCCGAGGAGTTCGACGACCTCGGTGAGGAAGTTGGTGCGCCGCAGGAGCGGCTCCAGCAGGGTGATCTTCAGGTCCTCGCGGACGAGTGCCAGAGGGATCCCCGGCAGGCCCGCGCCGGAGCCGACGTCGCACACCGTCACGTCTTCCGGTACGGCCTCGGAGAGCACCGCGCAGTTCAGCAGGTGCCGCTCCCAGAGGCGGGGCACCTCCCGGGGCCCGATGAGCCCGCGCTGCACTCCTGCCTCGGCCAGGAGCTCGGCGTACCGAACCGCATCCGCGAAGCGCTCACCGAATACCTCGCGTGCCTGCTCGGGCGCAGGGGGAAGCTCCGCTGCCTCCGTCACGGGGACCGTCCTTCCGTACCGCATCGGCGTACTCGGCGCCGATCACCAGAACTACCAGGCTGACAAAGACCGGCCCCGCCTGCACAACAGACGGGGCCGGGGGGAACGTGGAACCGAATCAGTTGGGAAGCACGACGACGAAGCGCTGCGGCTCCTCGCCCTCGGACTCGCTGCGCAGACCGGCCGCCTTGACGGCGTCGTGGACGACCTTGCGCTCGAAGGGCGTCATCGGCTTCAGCTTCACCGGCTCGCCGCTGTTCTTCGCGTCGGCCGCGGTCTTGGCGCCCAGTTCGGAGAGCTCGGTGCGCTTCTTGGCCCGGTAGCCCGCGATGTCCAGCATCAGCCGGCTGCGGTCGCCGGTCTCCCGGTGCACGGCCAGGCGCGTCAGCTCCTGCAGCGCCTCCAGCACCTCGCCGTCCCGGCCGACCAGCTTCTGCAGGTCACGGGTGCCCGTGTCGCTGATGATCGACACAGAGGCCCGATCGGCCTCGACGTCCATGTCGATGTCGCCGTCGAGATCGGCGATGTCCAGCAGACCCTCGAGGTAGTCCGCCGCGATCTCGCCCTCCTGCTCCAGGCGGGTCAGGGTGTCTGCACCTTCGGCGGCGGCGGAGGTGGTGCCTTCCGTCACGGGATGGGCTCCTTCTTACTTCTTGGACGGGGACTTGGGGCGCTGCGGTCCACCCTTGCGCTGCCCGGACTGGGCCTTGCTGCGGGTACCGCCGGCGGGCTTCGCGGGACCGGCGGGCTTCGCGACGTCGGCGGGCTTGGCGTCCTGCGGAGCGTCGGACTTGGTCAGCGAGGTCGTCGTCTCGCCGGCCGCCTTGGGGCCCCCGGACTGGCGCTGTGACTTGGACTGGCGCTTGGGCTGCTGGCGCTTGGCCGCGGCGGCCGCCGTCAGGGGCGTGCCGTCCTCGGTCAGGGTGTCGATCTGGGTCTCGCCCTTCGCCACGGTGCCGTCGGCCTGTGCCGCGAGACCTGCCTTGCTGAGACCGTTGATGAACTTGCGCTCGAACTCGTTGCGGTCCCGGCCCTTGGCCACGATCGCCTTGACGATGGCCTTCTCACCGCGGCCACGGGTCTTGCCGTGCTGCGTGACGCGCTTGTGCAGGCGCTCCAGGTAGGCGGCCTGCGCCTTGGAACCCGGGGTCGGGTTGTTGTGGATGACGTACATCTGCTGGCCCATGGTCCACACGTTGGTGGTCAGCCAGTAGACGAGGACACCGACCGGGAAGTTGATGCCGAAGACGGCGAACATGATCGGGAAGACGTACATCAGCATCTTCTGCTGCTGCATGAACGGCGTCTTCACCGTGGTGTCGACGTTCTTCGTCATCAGCTGGCGCTGCGTGAAGAACTGCGAGGCCGACATCAGGACGATCATGATCGCGGTGACGATGCGGACACTGGTCAGCGAAGCGTCGAGTGCGGCCACGTCCGAGGCGCTGTCGGTGAACTTCGCCGCCAGCGGGGCGCCGAAGATGTGCGCCTTCTGCGCGCTCTCCAGCAGGCTCTGGTTGATCACACCGATGGTGTCACCGTTGGCGATGCCGTTGAGCACGTGGTACAGCGCGAAGAAGAACGGGGACTGCGCCAGGATGGGAAGGCACGAGGAGAGCGGGTTGGTGCCCGTCTCCTTGTAGAGCTTCATCATCTCTTCGGACTGGCGCTGCTTGTCGTTCTTGTAGCGCTCCTGGATCTTCTTCATCTCGGGCTGCAGCGTCTGCATCGCCCGCGTCGCCTTGATCTGCTTCACGAAGAGCGGGATCAGGCAGATCCGGATGAGGATCACCAGGGACACGATGGACAGGCCCCAGGCCCATCCCGTGTCCGGGCCGAAGAGGGAGCCGTACACCGTGTGGAACTGGACGATGACCCAGGAGACGGGTGTGGTGATGAAACTGAAGAGGCTTGCGATCGTGTCCACTAATCATGCTCCTTGGGCATGGGACGGGGTCTCTGCGGCCGGGCTCGAAGAGCGATTCTCTTCGGTGGCCGTTTCGGCGGCGGAGGGCCCGCCCTTGCGTGCGCGCCAGGCATCGCGCAGCGCCTCGTGCCACCGCGGGCGCTTGCGCGGCGGGACGTGGTCCACGCCTCCCAGCGACCAGGGGTTGCACCGCAGGATGCGCCAGGCGGTGAGGGCTGTTCCCTTGATCGCGCCGTGCCGGTCGATGGCCGTGTAGCCGTAGTGGGAGCACGACGGGTAGTACTTGCACACCGGCCCGAGCAGCGGACTGATCGTCCACTGGTAGAGCTTGATCAGGGCCAGCAGCGGGTACTTCATCGCGCGCCCCCTCCCAGTAGCCGTTGAAGGGCGGCATCAAGGTCTTGGGCCAGCTGTGCGTGGTCGGCGTCACCCGCCCCGGGCAGCGCCCGTACGACTACCAGGCTACCGGGGGGCAAGAGGGCGACTCGGTCGCGCATCAGATGGCGGAGTCGGCGCTTCACCGCGTTGCGGACGACCGCTCCTCCCACCGCCTTGCTCACGACGAAACCCGCACGCGTCGGGGGAGCGCTCTCCCCAGGCGCGTGCGGGTCCGTGGCACCGCTACGAAGATGGACGACGAGAGTCGGGCGTCCGGCCCGACGGCCCCGTCGTACCGCGGTCGCGAAGTCCTCGCGCCGCCTCAGCCGGTTCTCGGTGGGCAGCACGACGGCATGACCTGACCGGGATCAGGCGGACAGACGGGCGCGACCCTTGCTACGGCGGGACGCGAGGATCGCGCGGCCGGCACGGGTGCGCATACGCAGCCGGAAGCCGTGGGTCTTCGCGCGACGACGGTTGTTCGGCTGGAAGGTGCGCTTGCTCACTCGGGGGCTCCAGAAATCAATCGGTAGTGGCGGGGTGCCGTCCTGGCTGTCACCGTGCGCCCACGAGTAGCTCGCGTTCAGCGCCCGAGTGCACCGCTTCCCGATCACCTTTGACGCGATCTGTGCCCATCGGAGGCAGGCGGCAGCAGCCATCGACAACTCGACCTGGTTACGGTACGCGCGGCTACGCCATCCGGTCAAACCAACGGTCACCGGGAGACACTATCCACAGCCTGGGGACAACAACTTGAACCGTACCCGCCGCGCTGACTACCGTGGCTGGACTCCGATTCGTTCCCTTGTCCCTGACCCGCCCCGATGTGAAACCGACCCGTCCCACCGTCACACGTTCGTGGGACCTGTGAGAGAGCGTGCCCTGTGGCTGACGTACCTGCCGATCTTGCCGCAGTGTGGCCACGCGTACTGGAGCAGCTGCTCGGGGAGGGGCGCGGCCAGGGCGTCGAGACGAAGGACGAGCACTGGATCCGGCGCTGCCAGCCGCTGGCGCTGGTCGCCGACACCGCCCTGCTCGCCGTACCGAACGAATTCGCGAAGGGTGTGCTGGAGGGCCGTCTGGCCCCCATCGTCAGCGAGACCCTGAGCCGCGAGTGCGGCCGCCCGATCCGTATCGCGATCACCGTCGACGACTCCGCGGGCGAGCCGCCGACGCCGCCCGCGCCCCCCGCCCCGCCGCGCTACGAGGAGCCCGAACGGCCCTCCGGCCCCTATGACAGCTCCTACGACCGGCCGCCCTACGACAGCCAGTACGAGGGGTACGGCCGGCACCGCGGCGACCAGCCGCCGGCGCCCTCCGGGGACCAGGGCCCCCGCCAGGACCAGCTGCCGACCGCCCGGCCGGCGTACCCCTCGGAGTACCAGCGGCCGGAGCCCGGCGCCTGGCCGCGCCCCGGCCAGGACGACTACGGCTGGCAGCAGCAGCGGCTCGGCTTCCCCGAGCGCGACCCCTACGCCTCCCGGTCGCAGGACGCCTACGGCGGCCCGTCCGGTCAGGACTCCTACGGGTCCGCCCCGCAGGACTACCGCCCTCAGCCGATGGACCGCCCGTCCTACGAGCCGTCCCCGTACGAGCAGCAGCGCTCCGAGTACGAGTCCTCGCGTCCCGACTACGACCAGCGGGACCCGGTCCGGCGTGAGCTGCCCGATCCGTCGGGCGGCGGGCACCCGCACCGCGGGGGCCAGCCGGGTCCCGGGCAGCCGGGTGCCGGCGGGCCCGGCGCGACGGGCGCGCAGCCCGCGGCGGCCGGCGGCCCCGGTGAGCCGACGGCCCGGCTGAACCCGAAGTACCTCTTCGACACGTTCGTCATCGGCGCGTCCAACCGCTTCGCACACGCGGCCGCGGTCGCCGTCGCCGAGGCTCCCGCGAAGGCGTACAACCCCCTGTTCATCTACGGGGAGTCGGGCCTCGGCAAGACGCACCTCCTGCACGCGATCGGCCACTACGCGCGCAGCCTCTACCCGGGCACGCGCGTGCGGTACGTGAGCTCGGAGGAGTTCACCAACGAGTTCATCAACTCCATCCGCGACGGCAAGGGCGACAGCTTCCGCAAGCGCTACCGCGAGATGGACATCCTGCTCGTCGACGACATCCAGTTCCTCGCGGACAAGGAGTCGACGCAGGAGGAGTTCTTCCACACCTTCAACACCCTCCACAACGCCAACAAGCAGATCGTGCTCTCCAGTGACCGGCCGCCCAAGCAGCTGGTGACGCTGGAGGACCGGCTGCGGAACCGTTTCGAGTGGGGCCTGATCACCGATGTGCAGCCGCCGGAGCTGGAGACGCGTATCGCGATCCTCCGCAAGAAGGCGGTGCAGGAGCAGCTGAACGCCCCGCCGGAGGTGCTGGAGTTCATCGCCTCGCGGATCTCGCGCAACATCCGCGAGCTGGAGGGCGCGCTGATCCGGGTGACGGCGTTCGCCTCGCTCAACCGGCAGCCGGTGGACCTGGGGCTGACCGAGATCGTCCTGAAGGACCTGATGCCCGGGGGCGAGGACTCGTCCCCCGAGATCACCTCGACGGCCATCATGAGCGCCACGGCGGACTACTTCGGGCTGACCGTCGAGGACCTGTGCGGCACCTCGCGGGGCCGTGCCCTGGTGACCGCGCGGCAGATCGCCATGTACCTGTGCCGCGAGCTGACCGATCTGTCGCTGCCGAAGATCGGCGCCCTGTTCGGCGGCCGCGACCACACGACGGTGATGCACGCCGACCGCAAGATCCGCAATCTGATGGCCGAGCGGCGCTCCATCTACAACCAGGTGACCGAGCTGACCAACCGCATCAAGGCCGGCTGAACGGGCCGCACGGACCCGTCGAGGGCGTCTCGGGAGTGATCCCGGGGCGCCCTTCGTCGTCCCCAGGAGCACTTCCGGGACGCCCCGGCACGTCCTCCGCCCCGCCCCCGGACGTCCTCCGCCCCGCTTCCGGACGCGTGCGCTCCTGCGGGCGCCTGTTGCCGTGGGAGAGGCGCCGGCGGGGTTCCTGGGGACGTCTGCCGGGCCGTGCGCGGGAGAAGCGTGCCGCTCCCGGAGGCCACCCGCTGTTCGATTACCTGCCGGGTTACGGCCACCCTCCACAGATTCGGTGACTTTTTCCCCTCCACAGGCTGGGGACTGCGGAGTTGTCCAGATCCCGTCCACAGGCGACCCTGTTGAAGGACCATCGGACCAGGTCATCCGGTTGTGGATTCGTGGACGAAAGATCTCCACAGGCTGTGGACAGAGCGAGGATCCACACCCTGTGCACGAAGTTGTCCACCGGTAACCCACAGGCTCGGGCGGGTTGTCCCCAGCGATCGTCGGCTTCTCCACATGCCTGTCCACTGTTCGGCAAGCTCGGAGGCCTCCTCACCGTCCTGAGTGAAAGGCGTCACACGAAGCAGCCGGGTTGGGCTGTGGGAAAGACGGGTAAACCTGGGGACGCGTCTGGGGAGAAGTCCCCTCTGCCTGTGTACGGGGTGTGCAGAACTTTCCGTTCTCCACAGACGGCCCCGGTTGTCCACCGCCCCCGCCCACAGGGCCCGTGGACAAAATCTCGCCTCTGAGCTGCGAAGACGAGGTTATCCACGGTATCCACAGGCCCTACTACTACTCCCGACTAGAGAGAGCTCGGAATCCGTTTCGAAGCGGGTCCTGTGCACAACTCGCTCCCGGACCTCCGGCTGTCCCTCGTCACGACTTGACCCCGACGGGCACCTACTGTCAGTGCGGTGCGTCAGACTGGTCCCCGGTGGTCCTTCCCCTCACAGGGGCCGACGACACCGAGACAGACGACGAAGCCAGGCAGGGCGAGAAGCGCCGGCAACAGCAGGAGGCGGCAAGAGTGAAGATCCGGGTGGAACGCGACGTACTCGCGGAGGCAGTGGCCTGGGCGGCGCGCAGCCTCCCGGCCCGTCCGCCGGCGCCTGTCCTCGCCGGCCTCCTGCTGAAGGCCGACGACGGTGCCCTCAGCCTCTCCAGCTTCGACTACGAGGTCTCCGCACGCGTGTCGGTGGAAGCGGAGGTCGAGGAGGAGGGCACGGTCCTCGTCTCCGGCCGGCTGCTGGCCGACATCTGCCGCGCCCTCCCCAACCGCCCGGTGGAGATCTCCACAGACGGTGTACGGGCGACGGTGGTCTGCGGCTCCTCCCGCTTCACCCTCCACACACTGCCTGTGGAGGAGTACCCGGCGCTGCCGCAGATGCCGAACGCCACGGGCACGGTCCCCGGCGAGGTCTTCGCCTCCGCGGCCGCCCAGGTCGCCATCGCAGCGGGCCGTGACGACACGCTGCCCGTGCTGACCGGTGTGCGCATCGAGATCGAGGGCGACACCGTCACGCTGGCCTCCACCGACCGCTACCGCTTCGCGGTCCGCGAGTTCCTGTGGAAGCCGGAGAACCCGGACGCCTCCGCGGTCGCCCTGGTGCCCGCCAAGACGCTCCTGGACACGGCAAAGGCGCTGACCAGCGGTGACAGCGTCACGCTGGCGCTGTCCGGCTCCGGCTCCGGCGAGGGACTGATCGGTTTCGAGGGCGCCGGCCGCCGGACGACGACCCGGCTGCTGGAGGGCGACCTCCCGAAGTACCGCACGCTGTTCCCGACCGAGTTCAACAGCATCGCCGTCATCGAGACCGCGCCCTTCGTGGAGGCCGTCAAGCGCGTGGCCCTGGTCGCCGAGCGCAACACCCCAGTGCGGCTCAGCTTCGAGCAGGGCGTGCTCATCCTGGAGGCCGGCTCCAGCGACGACGCACAGGCTGTGGAAAGGGTCGACGCCCAGCTGGAGGGCGACGACATCTCCATCGCCTTCAACCCGACCTTCCTGCTGGACGGGCTGAGCGCCATCGACTCCCCGGTGGCCCAGCTCTCCTTCACGACGTCCACCAAGCCCGCGCTGCTCAGCGGCAAGCCGGCCGTGGACGCCGAGGCGGACGAGGCCTACAAGTACCTGATCATGCCGGTGCGCCTGAGCGGCTGAGACCGGATCCCCTGGTCCGGCCGGTTGTCCACAGCCCGGTGGACAACCGGCCGGACCCAGGAAGAAGCCGCAGGTGGGCCCCTACGTCTGAGCGCGTATGCCCACAGGTGTGCGTGACGGTACGGGTTTAGGCTCGGACAGGGGTACGAAGGTGCCTCACACGCCACACAGCGACCTAAGGAACAACTGATGGAGCTCGGTCTCGTCGGCCTCGGCAAGATGGGCGGCAACATGCGCGAGCGGATTCGCCGCGCAGGCCACACCGTCATCGGATACGACCGCAATCCGGACCTCGCCGATGTCCACAGCCTGCAAGAGCTTGTGGGCAAGCTCGAGGGCCCGCGCGTCGTCTGGGTGATGGTCCCGGCCGGCCCCGCCACCCAGTCGACCGTCGACGAGCTCGCCGAGCTGCTGGAGCCCGGTGACATCGTCGTGGACGGCGGCAACTCGCGCTGGACCGACGACGAGAAGCACGCCGAGGAGCTGGCCGCCAAGGGCATCGGCTTTGTCGACTGCGGAGTCTCCGGCGGCGTCTGGGGCCTGGAGAACGGCTACGCCCTGATGTACGGCGGCGACGCCGAGAACGTCGCCAAGGTGCAGCCGATCTTCGACGCGCTCAAGCCCGAGGGCGACTTCGGCTCCGTGCACGCCGGCAAGGTCGGCGCGGGCCACTTCGCGAAGATGGTCCACAACGGCATCGAGTACGCCATGATGCAGGCCTACGCCGAGGGCTGGGAGCTGCTGGAGAAGGTCGACTCGGTCACCGACGTGCGCGAGGTGTTCCGCTCCTGGCAGGAGGGCACGGTCATCCGTTCCTGGCTGCTGGACCTGGCGGTCAACGCCCTCGACGAGGACGAGCACCTGGACAAGCTCCGCGGCTTCGCCCAGGACTCCGGCGAGGGCCGCTGGACCGTCGAGGCCGCCATCGACAACGCCGTGCCGCTCCCGGCGATCACGGCCTCGCTGTTCGCGCGGTTCGCCTCCCGCCAGGAGGACTCGCCGCAGATGAAGATGATCGCCGCGCTGCGCAACCAGTTCGGCGGCCACGCGGTCGAGAAGAAGTAGTCCACAGGGCCGCCCGGCGGTCCACAACCCCCGGGGAGGTCGGCGAACGACCATGCACGTCACGCATCTGTCGCTGGCCGACTTCCGCTCCTACGCCCGGGTCGAGGTCCCGCTCGACCCGGGCGTCACGGCGTTCGTCGGCCCCAACGGGCAGGGCAAGACGAACCTCGTCGAGGCGGTCGGCTACCTCGCCACCCTCGGCAGCCACCGCGTCGCCTCCGACGCGCCCCTGGTGCGCATGGGCGCCGACCGCGCCGTCATCCGGGCGCAGGTGCGCCAGGGCGAGCGGCAGCAACTGGTCGAGCTGGAGCTGAACCCGGGCCGGGCCAACCGCGCCCGCATCAACCGGTCCTCGCAGGTCAAGCCCCGTGATGTGCTGGGCATCGTACGGACCGTGCTGTTCGCGCCCGAGGATCTCGCGCTGGTGAAGGGAGACCCCGGTGAGCGGCGCCGCTTCCTCGACGAGCTGATCACCGCCCGCTCCCCGCGCATGGCGGGCGTGCGCTCCGACTACGAGCGCGTGCTGAAGCAGCGCAACACCCTGCTGAAGTCGGCCGCGCTGGCCCGTCGCCACGGTGGCCGCACCATGGACCTGTCCACGCTCGACGTGTGGGACCAGCACCTCGCGCGCGTGGGCGCCGAGCTGCTCGCCCAGCGGCTCGACCTGGTGGCCGCGGTCCAGCCGCTCGCCGACAAGGCCTACGAGCAGCTGGCCCCGGGCGGCGGACCGGTCACCCTGGAGTACCGGCCGTCGGCGCCGGGCGAGGCGCACACACGCGAGCACCTCTACGAACAGCTGATGGCCGCGCTCGCCGACGTGCGCAAGCAGGAGATCGAACGGGGCGTCACCCTCGTCGGTCCCCACCGGGACGACCTGGTCCTGAAGCTCGGTGAGCTGCCGGCCAAGGGGTACGCCTCCCACGGGGAGTCGTGGTCCTACGCGCTCGCGCTGCGGCTGGCCTCCTACGACCTGCTGCGCGCGGAGGGCAACGAGCCGGTGCTGGTGCTCGACGACGTCTTCGCCGAGCTGGACGCCCGCCGCCGGGAGCGGCTCGCGGAACTCGTCGCTCCCGGTGAGCAGGTCCTCGTGACGGCCGCCGTCGACGACGACGTGCCGCACGTCCTGACGGGGGCCCGGTACGCCGTGTCGAACGGGACGGTGGAACGCGTATGAGCGACGAGGAACCGCGCAAGACCCCGCAGCCCTCCGGGGTCGATCTGGCGCGGGTGGCACTCCGGGCGGCCCGCGAGCAGGCACGCGCGCGGGGAGACGCGGCGCAGCAGAAGAAACAGGCGCGGCGCGGGGGCGGCCTGCGCTCCGGCGCGCGGGCTGACGGCCGCGATCCCATGGCGCTCGGCGCCGCGATCAACCGGCTGCTCACCGAACGCGGCTGGGAGGCGCCGGCCGCGGTGGGCGGCGTGATGGGCCGCTGGCCGCAGATCGTCGGCGAGGACGTGGCCAACCACTGTGTGCCGGAGCGGTACGACGAGGACGAGCGCGTCCTGGTCGTGCGGTGCGACTCCACGGCGTGGGCGACGAATCTGCGGCTGCTCGCCCCGACGCTGGTCGCGCGCCTCAACGAGGACCTGGGACACGGCAGGGTGCGGCAGATCAGGGTGCAGGGCCCCGGCGGCCCCGCCCGTCGGTACGGCCCGCTGCGGGCCCCGGGCAGCACGGGTCCCGGCGACACCTACGGGTGATGTACCTCACTTATTTCGCGGCCGGGGCGGTCCGTTCGTACCGTCCCGGCCGTCGTTGCGTCCGGGCGCGCACGGCTCGCACGCGGTGGCGAATACGGACGTGACTGTGCGGTAGCCAAGGGTTGACACCCGGAAGCGCTGAGTGCCTCCGTGAGCCTCTTGGAGCCCCCATCCGTATATCGGGAGTCGGGCGAGACCGGTTGAGGGCGGCACATGCGGACTCAGGTACCGGCAAACCCCCATCACTGTCGGCGCTACCGGTAGACTGGAAGCCAATCCCGCCCCCAAACGTGGGGACCGTCCGGGACAAGCTGAGCAACGCTGATCAAGGCTTACCCACGCAACATGCCGCAGCCGCTCCGGCGACCCTCCACCAGCGGGGGGACCCCCCAGAGCTCGGCTCGTGCTGTGCCAGAAAGGGCGCTTCGTGGCCGATTCCGGCAACCCCAACGAGAACATCCCGTCCACCGACGCCGGCGCCAACGCCGAGGCCGTGACCTCGAACGGCGAGGTCACGGCCTCGTACGACGCCAGCGCCATCACCGTCCTCGAGGGTCTGGACGCGGTCCGCAAGCGACCCGGTATGTACATCGGCTCCACCGGTGAGCGCGGCCTGCACCACCTCGTGCAGGAGGTCGTCGACAACTCCGTCGACGAGGCGCTGGCCGGCCACGCGGACACGATCGACGTGACGATCCTGGCCGACGGCGGAGTGCGCGTCGTCGACAACGGCCGTGGCATCCCGGTGGGCATCGTCCCCTCCGAGGGCAAGCCGGCCGTCGAGGTCGTGCTGACCGTGCTGCACGCGGGCGGCAAGTTCGGCGGCGGCGGCTACGCGGTCTCCGGCGGTCTGCACGGCGTCGGTGTCTCCGTCGTGAACGCGCTGTCGACCAAGGTCTCCGTCGAGGTCCGGACCGACGGCCACCGCTGGACGCAGGACTACAAGATGGGCGTCCCCACCGCGCCCCTCGCCCAGCACGAGGCCACCGAGGAGACCGGCACCTCGGTCACCTTCTGGGCCGACCCGGACATCTTCGAGACCACCGAGTACTCCTTCGAGACGCTCTCGCGGCGCTTCCAGGAGATGGCGTTCCTCAACAAGGGTCTGAAGATCAAACTCACCGACGAGCGCGAGTCGGCGAAGGCCGTGGCCGGTGCGGACGAGGCGGGCGCCGACGAGAAGGACGAAGTCAAGACCGTCACGTACCACTACGAGGGCGGCATCGTCGACTTCGTGAAGTACCTCAACTCCCGCAAGGGCGACGTGGTGCACCCCTCCGTCATCGACCTCGAGGCCGAGGACAAGGACAGGCAGCTGTCCGTCGAGGTCGCGATGCAGTGGAACAGCAGCTACTCCGAGGGCGTCTACTCGTTCGCGAACATCATCCACACGCACGAGGGCGGCACCCACGAGGAGGGCTTCCGCTCCGCGCTGACGAACCTGATCAACAAGTACGCGCGCGACAAGAAGCTGCTGCGGGAGAAGGACGACAACCTCACGGGTGACGACATCCGCGAGGGTCTGACCGCGATCATCTCGGTCAAGCTGAGCGAACCCCAGTTCGAAGGCCAGACCAAGACCAAGCTGGGCAACACCGAGGCCAAGACCTTCGTCCAGAAGGCGGTCTACGAGCACCTCAACGACTGGCTGGACCGCAACCCGAACGAGGCGGCGGACATCATCCGCAAGGGCATCCAGGCGGCCACCGCGCGCGTGGCGGCCCGCAAGGCCCGTGACCTCACCCGCCGCAAGGGCCTGCTGGAGTCGGCGTCCCTGCCGGGCAAGCTCTCCGACTGCCAGTCGAACGACCCCACCAAGTGCGAGATCTTCATCGTCGAGGGTGACTCCGCCGGCGGCTCGGCCAAGTCCGGCCGCAACCCGCAGTACCAGGCGATCCTCCCCATCCGCGGCAAGATCCTCAACGTCGAGAAGGCCCGGATCGACAAGATCCTTCAGAACCAGGAGATCCAGGCGCTGATCTCCGCCTTCGGCACCGGCGTGCACGAGGACTTCGACATCGAGAAGCTCCGCTACCACAAGATCATCCTGATGGCGGACGCCGACGTCGACGGCCAGCACATCAACACCCTGCTGCTGACCTTCCTGTTCCGCTTCATGCGGCCGCTGGTCGAGGCCGGTCACGTGTTCCTGTCCCGCCCGCCGCTCTACAAGATCAAGTGGGGCCGGGAGGACGTCGAGTACGCGTACTCCGACCGTGAGCGCGACGCCCTGATCGAGTTGGGCCGCCAGCGCGGCAAGCGCATCCGCGAGGACTCGATCCAGCGCTTCAAGGGTCTCGGCGAGATGAACGCCGAGGAGTTGCGCATCACCACCATGGACCAGGAGCACCGCGTCCTCGGCCAGGTCACCCTCGACGACGCCGCCCAGGCCGACGACCTGTTCTCGGTCCTCATGGGCGAGGACGTCGAAGCCCGCCGCGCCTTCATCCAGCGCAACGCCAAGGACGTCCGCTTCCTCGACATCTGAGTCGGTCTCAGCTGACCGCACCAGGAAGGATCCTCACCAGCAATGGCCGACGAGACCCCGAATCTTCCCACTGGCCCCGCCACCGGCGACGAGGGCGGTGACACCGCCATGCGCATCGAGCCCGTCGGGCTCGAGACGGAGATGCAGCGCTCGTACCTCGACTACGCGATGTCCGTCATCGTCTCGCGCGCGCTGCCGGACGTCCGGGACGGTCTCAAGCCCGTCCACCGCCGCGTGCTGTACGCCATGTACGACGGCGGCTACCGCCCCGAGCGCGGCTTCTACAAGTGCGCCCGCGTCGTCGGCGACGTCATGGGCAACTACCACCCCCACGGCGACTCCTCGATCTACGACGCGCTGGTCCGCCTCGCGCAGCCGTGGGCGATGCGCATGCCGCTCGTCGACTCCAACGGCAACTTCGGCTCGCCGGGCAACGACCCGGCCGCGGCCATGCGGTACACCGAGTGCAAGATGGCGCCGCTGTCGATGGAGATGGTCCGCGACATCGACGAGGAGACCGTCGACTTCACGGACAACTACGACGGCCGCTCCCAGGAGCCGACCGTCCTGCCCGCCCGCTTCCCGAACCTGCTGATCAACGGCTCGGCGGGCATCGCGGTCGGCATGGCGACCAACATCCCCTCGCACAACCTGCGCGAGGTCGCGGCCGGCGCCCAGTGGTACCTGGAGAACCCCGAGGCCTCCCACGAGGAGCTGCTGGACGCGCTGATCGAGCGCATCAAGGGCCCCGACTTCCCGACCGGCGCCCTGGTGGTGGGCCGCAAGGGCATCGAGGAGGCCTACCGCACGGGCCGCGGCTCGATCACCATGCGCGCGGTCGTCGAGGTCGAGGAGATCCAGAACCGCCAGTGCCTGGTGGTCACGGAGCTGCCCTACCAGGTCAACCCCGACAACCTCGCGCAGAAGATCGCCGACCTGGTCAAGGACGGCAAGATCGGCGGCATCGCCGACGTCCGCGACGAGACCTCGTCGCGCACCGGCCAGCGCCTGGTGATCGTGCTCAAGCGGGACGCCGTCGCCAAGGTCGTCCTGAACAACCTCTACAAGCACACCGACCTCCAGACCAACTTCGGCGCCAACATGCTGGCGCTGGTCGACGGTGTGCCGCGGACGCTCTCGCTGGACGCGTTCATCCGCCACTGGGTGACGCACCAGATCGAGGTCATCATCCGCCGGACGCGTTTCCGCCTGCGCAAGGCGGAGGAGCGCGCCCACATCCTGCGCGGCCTGCTGAAGGCCCTGGACGCCATCGACGAGGTCATCGCGCTGATCCGGCGCAGCGACACCGTCGAGATCGCCCGCACGGGCCTGATGGACCTCCTGGAGATCGACGAGATCCAGGCCAACGCCATCCTCGAGATGCAGCTGCGCCGGCTGGCCGCCCTGGAACGCCGGAAGATCGTCCAGGAGCACGACGAACTCCAGGCGAAGATCAACGAGTACAACGAGATCCTCGCCTCCCCGGTCCGCCAGCGCGGCATCGTCAGCGAGGAGCTGGCGGCGATCGTCGAGAAGTACGGCGACGACCGCAAGACCAAGCTGGTGCCCTACGACGGTGACATGTCCATCGAGGACCTGATCGCCGAGGAGGACATCGTCGTCACCGTCACGCGCGGCGGCTACGTCAAGCGCACCAAGACGGACGACTACCGCGCACAGAAGCGCGGCGGCAAGGGCGTCCGCGGCACGAAGCTCAAGGAAGACGACATCGTCGACCACTTCTTCGTGTCGACCACGCACCACTGGCTGCTGTTCTTCACCAACAAGGGCCGCGTCTACCGCGCCAAGGCCTACGAGCTGCCCGACGCCGGCCGGGACGCGCGGGGCCAGCACGTCGCGAACCTGCTGGCGTTCCAGCCGGACGAGGCGATCGCCGAGATCCTCGCCATCCGCGACTACGAGGCCGCGCCGTACCTGGTCCTGGCCACCAAGGCCGGCCTGGTCAAGAAGACGCCGCTGAAGGATTACGATTCGCCCCGCTCCGGCGGCGTGATCGCGATCAACCTGCGGGAGCGGGAGGACGGCTCCGACGACGAACTGATCGGCGCCGAGCTGGTCTCCGCGGACGACGACCTGCTTCTGATCAGCAGGAAGGCGCAGTCGATCAGGTTCACCGCGACGGACGACACCCTGCGCCCGATGGGCCGCGCCACCTCGGGCGTCAAGGGCATGAGCTTCCGTGAGGGCGACGAACTGCTCTCGATGAATGTCGTTCGACCCGGTACGTTCGTGTTCACTGCCACGGACGGCGGGTACGCGAAGCGGACCGCCGTCGACGAGTACCGCGTCCAGGGTCGCGGCGGCCTCGGCATCAAGGCTGCCAAGATCGTCGAGGACCGCGGGTCGCTCGTCGGCGCGCTGGTGGTCGAGGAGACCGACGAGATCCTCGCCATCACGCTCGGTGGCGGTGTGATTCGTACGCGAGTCAACGAGGTCAGGGAGACGGGCCGTGACACCATGGGCGTCCAACTGATCAACCTGGGCAAGCGCGATGCCGTCGTCGGCATCGCACGTAACGCCGAGGCGGGGCGCGAGGCGGAGGAGGTCGACGGCGACATCGTCGTCGACGAGACCGCCGAGGACGCCGCGACCAGCGGCACGGACGAGGGTGAGGCGCCCTCGTCCGAGTAGCACGAGGAGTGAGTCATCGTGAGCGGAGCCACGGGCGCCGGTTCGGTCGGTACGCCGGCCGGCACCTCTGAGGGCCCTTCCACCGGAACGTCTGCCGGCAAGGCGACGGACGACGGCGGCCGTGGCTCCGCCGCGCCGGCGGGGGACGCGCATCCCACCGATGCGCGGGGCGCCGACGGGCGGGGGGCGGACACGCACACCACCCAGCTGAAGCCGGTCAAGGCGTCCCCGGCCGACTCGCCCTCGTCCGACGGACAGGGAGCGCAGTCATCCCAGGGATCCCAGGGGGGAACCGTGACGGACACCCGAGGCCCGCAGACCCAGAAGGGGGCCTCCCCGTTGCCCGGTGAGCGGCAGCAGAAGCAGCCCACCGGGCCGTACCACCCACCGCAGGCGTACCAGACGCCGGCCCCGGCCGGCGCGGTACGCCGTCCGCGGACCGGCGCCCGCACCACGCCCCGGGTCCGCAAGGCCCGGCTGCGGGTGGCCAAGGCCGACCCCTGGTCGGTCATGAAGGTGAGCTTCCTGCTCTCCATCGCGCTCGGCATCTGCACCATCGTCGCGGCCGCCGTCCTGTGGATGGTCATGGACGCGATGGGCGTCTTCTCGACGGTCGGCGGCACGATCTCCCAGGCGACCGGCTCCAACGAGTCGAACGGCTTCGACCTCCAGGCGTTCCTCTCGCTCCCCCACGTCCTGATGTTCACGTCGATCATCGCGGTCATCGACGTCGTCCTCGCGACGGCCCTCGCGACCCTCGGCGCCTTCATCTACAACCTCGCCGCGGGCTTCGTGGGCGGCGTCGAGCTGACGCTGGCCGAGGACGAGTGACCTGCCCCGACCACCGATTTTGGGACTGCCCCGGTCGTGCGCTAATCTTCAGGAGTCAGCGCGCGGGACACACACCGCGGAAGCGCGGCGGGGCTATAGCTCAGTTGGTTAGAGCGCATCCCTGATAAGGATGAGGCCACAGGTTCAAATCCTGTTAGCCCCACCAGCGAGAAGACCCCCAACCGATCATGGTTGGGGGTCTTCTGCGTCTGTGGCTGACACCAACGGCCTCGCGTGGGTGAGTGCCGGTGGGCAGGGGGCGGTCGGGTGCCCGGTGGGTTCCGGGCATGCGAAGGCCCGGTCGCTGGCGACGGGGGATGCACCAGCGACCGGGCTATGGCCAAGGCTAACAAGGGTGGTTGCCTGGGGGGAGGAACTCTCTTCTACGGCCAGGCGTTGTGACGGGTATCACTTCGCTGTCAGGAGTCGTCGCAGGGAGGTTCGTAGGAGAGGCGGGGGAGGTACTCCTGCCACTTGTCCTCGGTCAGGACGCCGCGGGTGGTCGCGCAGATGTGGCGGATGGCGTCGTCGACGTCGAGGTTCCACAGCCGCACGGTGTCCGTGCCGCTCGAGACGCCGAGCATGGGGCTCTGGGGGCTGAAGGAGAGGAAGTTGCCCGTCTTGGCGTTGGGGCTCATCGACTGGCCGATGGGGGCCGCCGCGGAGGGGTCGGCGACGTTCCAGAGGCGGACGGTGTTGTCGTTGCCGCCGCTCGCCAGGGTGTGGCCGTCCGGGCTGAAGGTCAGGGACACGACCGCTTCCGTGTGCCCGGTGAGGGGGGCTCCCAGCCGGGAGGCCCGGCGGGGCTCGGTGACGTCCCACAGGCGGACGGTGTCGTCGTCGCTGCCGCTGGCCAGCGTGTGGCCGTCGGGGCTGTACGCGAGGGTGTTGACCGGGCCGTGGTGCCCGGTGAGGGGCGTGCCGAGGAGGGCGGCGCGGCGGGGGGCGGTCACGTCCCACAGGCGGATCGTGCCGTCCGCGCTGGCGCTCGCCAGGGTCCGGCCGTCCGGGCTGAAGGTGAGGGCGTTGACGTAGCCCTTGTGGCCGGTGAGGGGGGCGCCGTAGGGGGTGGGGCGGGACGGGTCGGTGATGTCCCAGAGCCGGAGGGTGCGGTCGTCGTAGGCGGTGGCGAGGGTGCGGCCGTCGGGGCTGAACGCGAGCGCCTCGGGGCCCATGAAGCGGGTGCGCAGGGTGAGGGGAGCGCCGTAGGAGACCGGCCGGGCCGGGTCGGTGACGTTCCACAGGTACACCGAACGGCTGCCGGTGAGCACGGCGAGGGTGCGGCCGTCGGGGGAGAAGAGCAGGGAGCGCTGGCCGCCGTTGCCCGGCAGGAAGGGTTCGTTGAGGAGGACGGGCCGGTCCGGTCTCTCCACGTTCCACAGCCGGACGCTGCCGTCGCGCGCGGCCGTGGCGAGCACCCGCCCGTCCGGGCGGAACGCCCCGCTGCGGCCGATCATGTCGGACGTCGGGATCGACCACAGGCGGACCTTGCTGTCGCCGCTCCCGGTGGCGAGGGTCCGGCCGTCGGGGCTGAAGCCCAGGGCGTACATCTCGCCGCTGCTCCCGGCCAGGGGTTCACCGACCTGGGACGGGTACGCCGGGTCGCTGACGTTCCACAGGCTCGCCGTGCTGTCGGCGCTGGCCGCCGCGAGCATGGTGCCGTCGGGGTTGAACGCCACCGACCAGATCGGGGCCGTGTGGCCGGTGAGCGGCGGCCCGAGCTGGGCGGCACGGCGGGGGACGGAGACGTCCCAGAGGCGGATGGTGTCGTCCGCGCCGCCGCTGGCGAGGACGCGCCCGTCGGGGCTGAACGCCACGGAGTGCACGAGGTCCGTGTGGCCGGTCAGCGTACGGAGCGCCTCGGGCCGGTCCGGCTCGGCCACGTCCCACAGCCGGACCGTGTCGTCGTCACCGCCGGACGCCAGCGTCCGTCCGTCGGGACTGAACGCCACCGCCCGCACCGCGGCGGTGTGGCCGGTCAGCGCGCCCAGCGCCTTCGGCCGTGCCGGGTCGGACATGTTCCACAGCCGTACGGTGCGGTCCTCGCCGGCGGAGGCCAGGGTCTCCCCGTCGGGGCTGAAGGCGAGCAGGTAGATCGTGCCCTTGTGGCCGGTCAGGGGAGCGCCGAGCGGCTTGGGACGGCTGGGGTCGGTGACGTCCCACAGCCGGATCGTGCCGTCGTCGCCGGCGCTGGCGAGGGTGTGGCCGTCGGGGCTGAAGACGGCGCTGCTCACCCAACTGGTGTGACCGGTGAGGGGCTTGCCGAGCGGTTCGGGGCGTTCGGGGTCGTGCACGTCCCACAGCCGTACGGTCCGGTCGTAGCTGGCGGTCGCCAGGAGCCGTCCGTCCGGGCTGAACGAGGTGAGGTAGACGGCGCCGGTGTGGCCGAGGAGGGGGGTGGCGAGCGGGGCGTTGACGATGGAGATCAGCCGGTTGACGGTGCCCTTGTCGTCCGGTCGCAGGCGGTGTGCGACCAGGTCGAGCTGCGCGGACAGCGACGGGTCCGTGTACTGGACGCGGTCGGCCTCGGCGACGACCTGCTCGAACACGGCGTCGTTGCGCTGCTGCCAGGCGACGACCGCCGCGCCGACGGCCAGGATCGCGAGGACGACCAGGGTCGACACCGCGGCACGGCTGAGCAGGACGATCCGTCTGCGCAGCCTGACCGAGGCGGCCAGGAACTCCACCGCGCCGCGGGTCAGATAGGTGTCGTCGGCGGACCGGGCCCAGGCGCGGGCCTGTTCCAGACGGGAACCCCGGTAGAGCAGCGACGCGTCGCGCCGGGACTCCTCCCAGGCCCTGCCGTCCTCCTCCAGGCGCTGGCGGAGCAGGTTGCCGTTGCGGTCCTCGTCGATCCAGTCGCGCAGTCGCGGCCAGGCGTGCAGCAGCGCCTCGTGGGTGATCTCCACGGTCTCCGCGTCGAGCGTCACCAGCCGGGCCCGCACCAGCGCCTCCAGGGACTCCTCGGTCTTGCCGGGGTCCGTCGACTCGGCCGCCAGCTGGCGCCGGGTCCCGCGCCGGCGGGTGGCCTGGGTGTCCTCGCTCAACCGGACCAGCCGGAGCAGGAGCAGCCGTGCCGCCGTGCGGGCCGCCGGGTCGAGTCCGGACCACGCGCGTTCGGCGGTCGCCGCCACCGCTCCCTGGATGCCGCCGGCCGCGCGGTAGCCCGCCAGCGTCAGTCTGCCCGCCTTCCGCCGCTGCCAGGTGGCGAGCAGCGCGTGGGAGAGGAGCGGCAGCACGCCCGCGTCGTGCGCGCCGCGCGGACCGTCGGCGCTGACCTCACGGACGATCAGCTCGGCGAGACCGGGCTCGAGTTCCAGTCCCACGGCTTTGGCGGGACCGGTGACCGCCTCGCGCAGCTCCGCGGTGGTCAGCGGGCCGAGCACCATGTGCCGGTGCTGGAGGGCGTCGGCCAGTTCGGGATAGCCCAGGCACTGCTCGTAGAAGTCGGCGCGGATGCCGAGGATGACGAGGACGGGGGCCCGTTCTCCCGGGGCGTCGGGGGTGCAGGCGGCGTGGAGGAGCTGGATGAAGGTCCGCCGGGCCGTCTCGTCGGGGCAGAGGGTGAAGGTCTCCTCGAACTGGTCGACGATGAGGACCGGGCGGGGGGACGGGGTGGGGGCTGGAGTGGGAGACGGGGCGGGAGATGGGGTGGAAGATGGGGTGGGGGGTGTGGGGCCGGTGGGCGTCGTCGCCCAGGCCGTGACGGCGGCGCGTACCGTCCGGGCGAAGTGCGGGGTGCCGGGTGCGTTCGCCGCCGGCTTCGGTGTGTCCCGTACGGGCGGGTCGGTCCGGGCCGGGTGGGGAGGGGACTGGGTGAGGCCGGGGAGGGCCGGGGCGAGTTCCGGGAGGGAGCGGGTCAGCTCCGCGAGGGGATCGGCGCCCGGTACGAGGTGGAGGACCTTTCTGCTCCGGCTGTCCTCGTCGCCCGGCGCGCCGTCGCGCAGCGCGGGCACCAGGCCGGCGCTCAGCAGGGAGGACTTGCCCGCCCCCGAGGCGCCGACGAGCATCACGAGGCCACCGGTCTCCTCGGCCGCGCGGAGCTGGGCGACCAGGGCCTCCGTGCTCCGCTCCCGGCCGAAGAACCAGCGGGCGTCCTCCTGGCGGTACGAGGCCAGCCCCCGGTACGGGCAGACGCCGCCGGGCACGGGCGGGGGGTCGCCCGGGGGCTGTTCCTCCTCGGCCGTCTCGGGACCGTCGACGACCGGGTCGGCCACCGCGCGCTCCCACAGGCGCTGCCACTGGGTCAGGTCGTAGAGTCCCGTGGACACCGGTACGGGACGCAGGCGGCGCGCCTCGGGGATGAGCACGTGCAGGACCGCCGCCAGGGCGGCGAACTGTGCGGGCACGTTGCGGGCCCGCCGCCAGTCGCTGATCCGCTGGGCGGACACCCGTACGGGCCGCCCGCGTTCGTCGACCCGCTGAAGGCGGGCGACCGCTTCGGACACGCGCTTGAGCGGCGGGTTGCCGGCCTCCCTGTACAGCAGTGCGAGACGTTCCGCGAAGGCCGTGCGCGCCCCTGAGCCGGAACCCAAGTCTCCACCCCTTACTCCCCCCGCAGCCGGCATCCGGTCCGGAAAACTCACTTTATACGGCTGACCTGCGGTTAAGCCGAGGACCGGACGCCGGAACCTCCCTCCGCGCGGGCCGAAAATGGCAGGATCGCGTCGCAGTGGCGCATCAACCGGACGACGCCCGCACAGGCCACCAGCACAGCGGTCGCGGGCAGCTCGTGGCGCCGCATGTTCCCGGCCAACTTTCGCCAGAATTCCCATACGGTCGCGACCCCCGTCGCCTGAGCGCGCGGGGACCCGAGAAGCAGTCCCCCGACCGGACTGCTGCCCCACCCGGGCCACGGGTTCCCGGCTTACCTCGGTCCACGCCTCCACGGCGCGGGCCGACGTCACCCGCACCGTTCGGCAGCGGTCCGCACGAGGGGAGGGACCGGTGCCGAACGGTGCGGCGTGTGGGGTGCGGTGTGTGGGAGCCGGTGGGTCGCCGTCCGGGCTCCGTCGGGGTGCCGTCCGGGCTCCGTCGGGGTGCCGTCCGGGCTCCGTCGGGGTGCCGTCCGGGCGTCGTCGGGGGCGCCGTCGTGGGGCGCGGTCGGTCGGGGGAGCCGCGCCGAGGGCAGTCACGCTGACGCACCGGAGGCGCGGGACGCGGCCGAGCGGTGCCCGTCCCAGGCCATCGCCGTCACGTAGGGGGAGCCCTCAGGGGCCGCGCCACCGCAGGGACGCCAACGCCCGGGCCCGGGCCGCCACGACGGCCGTACGGGCCGCCCGTTCGGCCGGGTCGACGTGCGCCGCCTGCCCCGTGGCCTGGCCGTGCCACTTCCGGTACAGGAGCCCCACCTCCGCCGAGAACCACCCGCGGCTCACCGAGTCGAGCGCCAGCAGCAGCCCGGTGTCCTCCGACGCCGGCAGTGCCATCCAGCCGCCCAGCGCGAGCAGCAGATCACGCCGTACGCACAGGGTCGCCGGATGCACCTGCGCCCGGAAGTCGTTCGCCGTCCAGTGGGCGAGCACCTCACCGCGCTCGATCGGCCCGTCGGGCGGATCGTCCGGGAAGCCGGCCGTCGTGCCGTCCGGCAGCAGGTCCAGGGCGCGCGACGTCGCCCATCCGATCGTCGGGTCGCCTTCGAGGGCGGCCAGGTCGCGGGCCAGGGCGCCCGGGGCGAGCCGGTCGTCGGCGTCCAGGACCTTCACGTACTCGCCCTCGGCGTGGGCGAGCGCGACGGTACGGGCGACACCCGGTCCACCGCGGCGCCCCTGACGGAAGGTCACGCGCGGGTCGTCCGCCGGCAGGTGCGGGGCGATCTCGCCCGTGGTGCCGTCCTCCTGGACCACCCAGTGCCACTCCCAGCCGTCGGGCAGCTCCTGGTCGCACAGCGACGCGTAGGCCTCCGGCAGGTACGGGGCGGACGGGGCGTGGACCGCGGTGACGACGACGATGCGCCGGCTCACGGCAGCACTCACCGCACTCACCACCTTTCCGGGAGCGTGGTCACGGGCGACTCCGTCATGGTCGACCAGCCTATGGGCCGTCAGGGCACGTGACGGCGGCGGGGGTTGTGGTGGAAGGGCACGTCGTGGGCCCGTGCGCGGACCCGTACGGGTTCCGTAGGCGTATCCGTACGGGTCCCGTTGGGCGTATCCGTACGGGGCCGTGGACGTATCCGTACGGGGCCGTACGCGTGTCCGTCCGCGGACCCGCAGGCGTGCCCGTCCGCGGACCCGTGCGCGGACCCGTGCGCCCCTGATCTGCTTCGCGCGCCGCCGGTGGGGCCGGATGTCGCGCACGGAGCGGCACGCGCGGCCCTGCCAGCATCACGGACCGTTCCTCTCCCCTCCCCCACGCCGTCGAAAGGCAGACGCCCGTGTCCGTCGCCCCCCTGGACCACTCCGCCTCCGGCTACTCGCCGACGCACGCCTACTGGCTCGCGCACGCCGCCCGTGCCGCGTACCAGTCCCCGGAGAAGGCCGAACGGCTCGTCCGCGAGTGGAAGTTCGACCGGTTCCGCCACTTCTCGTGCCCCCACACCATGCCCTTCCCGATCGAGGACACCCAGGCCTACGTCGCCGCCAGCGAGCACATGGTCCTCGTCGCGTTCCGCGGCACCGAGCCGGAGCAGATCCGCGACTGGCTCACCGACACCGCCACCCCGCCCGTCCCCGGACCGGGCGGCAAGGGGTACGTGCACATCGGATTCCACCGTGCGCTCGACGTCGTGCACCCGCAGATCCGCGAGACGGTCGCGGAGTACAAGGACAACGGCCAGTCGGTGTGGTTCACCGGGCACAGTCTCGGCGGAGCCCTGGCGATGCTGTCCAGCGCGCGCATGTACTTCGAGGCGCCCAACCTGACCCCGCACGGCGTCTACACCTACGGCCAGCCGCGTACCTGCGACGCCACCCTGGCCACCGCCTACGACACCGCGCTCAAGGGACGCACGTTCCGGTTCGTCAACAACAACGACATCGTGCCCCAGGTCCCGCCGACGCCGTTCCGCCACGTCGAGGCCCTCCGCTACTTCGACGCCGACGGCAGGCTGCACGACCGCATTCTCGCTGTCGGCCTGCTCGCCGACAAGGTGCGGGGCGCCACTGCGGATCCGTTCGCGCCGGCCGGCGACGGCATCCGCGACCACTTCATCGACCGGTACGTCGCCCTGCTGGAGAAGAACCTGCGCTGACCCGCGCCGACCCGGGCCCGCCTGCGCTGACGGACGTCCGGCGGGCACGGCGAAGGCCCGGTGGCTCCTGGGAGCCGCCGGGCCTGCTTCGTGCGCGCTGTAAGGCTGTACGCAAGTCGCCGTTACATCGTGTCGGTGGGGGTGCCGCGTCCTCAGCGCTGGAGGGGGATCGGCGCCTTGGCGCCGCGCGGGAGGACTTCGGGCTCGCAGGGCGTCGTGCGGGGCTCGGCCGGTTCGCCGAGGCCGGCGGCCAGGGAGGCTTCCGGGCCGGCGGCCAGGGAGGCTTCCGGTGCGGCTGCCGGGGCGGCGTCCGGGCCGGGAGCCGGGTCGGTGGCCCGTTCGCCTGCCGCTTCGGCGGCCGCTTCGGCCGGGTCCGCCTCCGGGAGGGGGCGGGTGCGGCAGCTGGGCGACTTGCCGTGGGCCTCGGCGCGGATGCGCTGTTTCATCGTGGGGGGCAGTGACCGTGCGTGGAGCCAGGCCCAGGGGGACACCGCCGGCACGGCCGGGTGGACGGTGCGCCCTCCGTTGTCGCTGTTGCGCGCCGGCTCGGTCTGTGCCACCGCCGTCGTGGCGGTCGTCGTGATGAATCCGAGCGCGGCGCACACGGCGAAGAAGGCGGTGACGATGGCGGTCCACAGCTTCATGACCCGGTTCTCGGTCATGTCCCTCACTTTCGGGTCGAGCGATTTGCGTACTTTCCTCATGATGTGTATGTGGGGTGCCAAGTGATGGAGCAACGCTCGCGCCGCCGCGATGTTCGGATGAACACCACTCGGATGGCCGCATAAAGGAAGAAAAGTATGGGAGGCAGGTGCAGGTGGGGCGAAATCACCCTCCGTGGAGAGGTGATCACCCTCCGGTCCGACGGGGTGATCCGGTCTCTCCGGGCCCGGCTACTGCGCCGCCGAGGGCGGTAGTTGAGGGGCCGACGCAGGTCACCGATCGATATCGGTCGGTGTGTATAGTCGGGCGCCAGAGGTCCCCAACGTCAACGAAAGACGAGGTCGCGCGGTGAAGAAGCTTCTCCTGGTCGCACTGGCCGCCATCGGCGGGCTCCTCGTGTACCGCCAGATCCAGGCGGATCGCGCCGAGCAGGATCTGTGGACGGAGGCGACCGACTCCGTGCCCACGGGTTCGTGAACACCGACACCGAGAACTGAGCAGACCCCGGCCGCCTCAGCGGTCGGGGTTTCGTGTTGCACGGGGTCCCGACCGCGTGCAGGACGAGCGTTTCGGACGCCCGTACGGAATGCGCGGGTGGCGTCCGGGCCGACGGGGCAGGATGGCCCACGGCCGGGTCCGGGCGGACCCGGTGCCGGCGAGGGCGAGGGGGCGTGCGGATGGCCCGGCGTGCGGGGCGGCGGACCGCCCGGAGGCGAGTGGCCGCGATGACCGGGGTGACCGCGGTGACCGCGGTGACGGTCGTGGCGCGCATGGCCGCTGTGACCGCGGTGACGGCGGTGACCTTCGTGACGTCGGTGCTGCTTCCCGGGACCGCTGCCGTGGCGACCGCCCTCTCCCACCCCTACGACCGTGACGACGACCCCGACTCCGCGTACGGCTACGGCTTCGACGACGACGCCCGGAGCGCCGAGGCCGCGAAGGGCACCGGCGACGCCGTACGTCTGCACCCCGGTACCACCTACCGGAGCTCCCTCACGGGCCGCGGCAAGGCCTACTACCGCCTCGAACTCGACGCCACCTCGACCACGTACGTCTCCGTCACGGCCGTCCCCCGCCCCGGCGCCGCGCCGGCGAGCGGCGACGGGATCAGCGTCTCCGTGCAGAACGCCGACGGCGTCGGCTGCGCCTACGACTCCGTGACCACCGGCGCCTCCCGCAGCCCGCAACCGATCACCGCATGGGCCGCCCGGGAGATCCAGCCGGGCCTCGGCCTGTGCCAGGAAGCGGGCACCTACTACGTCGTCGTCGAGCGCACCGGCACCGGCACCGGTACCGAGTCCGACCGGCCCTGGGACCTGGAGCTGGTGCCCGTCTCCGAGCCGCCCCTGGAGAAGGCCGGCGCCACGGGCGTGCCCGAGACGTGGAACTCCGCCACCCCCGCCCCGCTCGCCGCCGAGCCGGTACCCCGCCGGGGCGGATCGGGCTTCGCCGGGGCGACCCCGCTGTCACAGGGCGTCTGGAGCGACGACCTCACCCCCGGCCAGACCCTCTTCTACAAGGTGCCCGTCGGCTGGGGGCAGCAGCTGTACGCCACCGTCGACCTGGACAGCGCCGACCAGGACACCGGGTTCGTGGTGCCCGCGCTCGACATGACGCTCTACAACCCGGTGCGCGCCGAGGTCGTGCACACGAGCGCCGGCTACGGCGGCCGACAGACGTCGACCTCCCTCGCCCCCGTGCCACCGGTCCGCTACGCCAACCGCTACGCCCCCACCGACCCCGCCGACAGCCTGCGGTTCGCCGGCTCCTACTACCTCGTACTGCATCTGTCGGCCCAGGTCGCCGAGCGTTTCGGCGACGGGCCGTACGGCCTGCGGCTGCGTGTCCGCGTCGACGGAGCGGCAGGCCGGCCCGGGCCGGGGTACGCCGGGCAGCCGGTGCCGCGTGACGTCTTCGACGCCGGTGCGCGGGAAGCGGCCCGCGCACCGGGCGGCACCGTGGCCGCGGGCGAGGGCGGTGGCACCGTCATGAGGGCGGTCGCCGTGGGCGGTATCGGCACCGGCAGCGCGCTGCTGCTGGTGCTCGGCGTGTGGACGGTCACCGCCCGGCGCCGGGCCTCCGCTCAGATCCGCGCCAACGCCCAGAACCCCACGGCGTAACAGGCCAGCGCGAGCAGCAGCAGCGGCAGCGCCACCTTCGCGGGCGGGCCGGGCCGACGCGGCGCACGGGCGCGGCGGTGCCCCCGGCGGGTACCTGCTGTCCTTCCGGAGGGAGCTGGGGCAGCGGAGGCGGCGGGGGAAACAGGAGCCCCGGGGAGAAGGGGGGCCTCGTAGGAAGCGGGAGCTTCCTGGGCCGTGTACGCGGCCGTGGTCGAGGCGCCGGTGCGTCGGCCGCCCGAGTGCAGCGCGTACGTGGAGTCGTACATGGGGTCGTACGGGGATCCGTGGGGGGAGAGGTGCGGGGAGCCTGTGACGTGGTGCGGTTGCGGAGGCAGAGCGGGAGGGGGCTCGGGGGTGGAAGCCGGAGTGGGCGTGGGGGTGGGGGTGGGCGTGGGGGTCTGGGTGGGCTGAGGGGGCGGCAGGTGGAAGCTGCCGGTGTCCGACATGGAGGGGACGGGAGCGCCGGGCACGGGCGCGGAGGCCGGCGGGCGTCCGGGCCGACGTGGATCGCTCGCTGTGGAGGACGTGCTGGATCCGGTGCTGGTGCCGGTGCTGGTGCTGATGCCGTTGTCGGAGCCGGTGTCCCGGCCGTACGCCACGGACCCCGTACCCGGGCCGGCCTGCGGCGAGGTCCGCTCGAAGGCCGACGGCGCCACGGTGATGCCCGGGGCGCGCTTCAGCGGGCCCTCGGGGCCGAATCCCGGCGGCAGCGGCCCGAGTTGGTCGAAGATCTCGATCTGCTCGTCGTCCGGGCCGGGCTCGGGCAGCAGCTCCGCGGCCGCCGCCAGTGCCTTGCGCACCCCGGTGGCCGTACGGAAGCGGGCCTGCGGATCCGGTTGCAGCAGCGTGGCCACCACCTGCCACAGCGGCTCCGGGATGTTCTGGGGCGCGCCGGGTGTGCCGTGTTCCGTGAAGTAATGGACGAGCGCCTTGGCGTCGGGCTTGGCGCCCTCCAGCAGATAGAGCGCCACCAGTCCGACGGCGAACAGGTCGGCGGGGAAGTCGGGGTCGGAGCCCAGCATCTGCTCGGGCGCGAGGTAACCGGGCGTACCCACCACGAGGTTGGTCTCGGTCAGGCGGGGCTCGCCCAGGCGCATCGCGATGCCGAAGTCGGACAGCCGCAGCCGCGGCCGGGCCGTGCCGGTGGCCTCCAGGAGCACGTTGGCGGGCTTGACGTCACGGTGCACGACGCCCTCCGCGTGGACCGCGGCCAGCCCGGACAGAAGCTGGTCGAGGAGCGTGCAGACGAACGCGGGAGGCAGCGGACCGTAGTCGCCGACGAGGTGGACCAGCGACCCGCCCCCGACCAGGTCCATGGTGAACAGGACCTTGTCGTCGTCGGCGGCCCAGCTGGCGGGGGCGAGCACATGGGGATGGTCGATGCGCAGCGCCTGCTCGCGGACGAACCGCAGCAGGGCGTGGGCGTCGCGCTGCTGGAGCACCTTGGCGGCCACGTAGCGCCGGCGCCGGTGGTCCCAGGCGCGCCAGACGGCGCCCACCCCTCCACGGCCGATCGGGTCGGCGAGTTCGTACCGTCCGGCGAAGACCTCACCCATGGCAGTGCGTCGCTCCTCCCCCTGCGGTTTCCCCCTGCTGTCCCTCGTTACCCCCGTGACGAGCGACAGGACCCCCTTCGGGACGGGTGACTCGAATCTCCTTCGGGACGGGTGACTCGAACTCCTTCGTGACGAGTGACACGACCCCCTGGACGCGTGGTGTGTCCCCTTTCGAGCGGCAGGACCCCCGTGACGGGCGACGACGCCCTCCTGCCGGTCTCCGGCCCGGTCGCCGAACCCCCTTCGGTCTCCGGGCCGTCGGCTCAGCTCTGGTGGGACTGGTAGTGCGCGACCGCGTCGGAGGTGCGGCCGGCGCCGTACACCCGGAGGAACTCTGCCAGCTCCGGGTGGGTCGGGGCGAGGGTGTCGGCGGCCTCGATGATGTCGCCGGCGGCGGCGACCGAGCGCAGCAGCGACTGGATCTCGCGGACCACGCGCTTGACCGTCGGTGCCCCCGAACCGCTGGTGGTCTGCGTGGTGTTGTTGAGCACCGAGCCTCCCTGCGACCTCTTGATCTCGTCCATGCGCTCGGTCGCCTCGGCGGCGCTGACGCTGCCGTCGGCGGCCTGGGCCGCCAGCTCCTGAAGCAGCTGCACCCGCTGCACCACCGCCGGATTGCCGATCTTCGCCCGCTGACCGCTCATCAGCTGCGACAGCATCGGCGCCGACAGTCCCAGTACCCCCGCGAGACGAGCCTGGTTGAGACCGAGATCGTCGATGAGCTTGCGGAAGAGCGCCCCCAACGGCTCTCCGTACCAGTTCCGCTGCAGTTCCCGCGCTCTCGCGGTGGCTTCCTGCTGTGCGGCGTCCATGTGCGTCTCCCCATCGCTTCCCCAGAAACCGTGGTTCGCTGCCGCGAACCACGCCGAGCATCTTACGGAGCGTGGTCATGCGCGGGGACCCCCAATCTTTTTGCGGGATCAGGGGGGTGACCCGGTACTCTGGTCTGCGGCGCCCACCGGTAGGGGGTTTTCTCCGGCTGGTCGTTTCTCTTCCAGGGGCCTTAGCTCAGTTGGTAGAGCGCTGTCTTTGCATGGCAGATGTCAGGGGTTCGACTCCCCTAGGCTCCACCTGGAGATGCCCTCCGAACTGCGAGAACGCAGCTCGGAGGGCATTTTTGCGCCCTCTGCGGAGGCCGTGCCCGTGTGTGGCGCCGCTCCGCACACTCCGCCACGGCCACGCAACGGGTACACCATGAGTGCGCTCTGTCACCGTCCTGGACGAGGAACACCCCTCCGGCCACGTAAACGCGGTCAAAGGGGTGTTTCACGTGAAACGTCGTCGTGGTCCGCCGTGATCGCCGTACGTCGTCGGCCCCACGTCGTAGGCGCCACGTCCTCGATACGCCGTAGAAGTCGAAGCCTCAGCTGCGGTCCTCGCGGTTCGCGGCCTCCTCCTCGGCCTCCTTGGCCTGGACCTCGGGGTCGAGGGCGGACGTCTCACCGGTACCGCCCACCGAGTTCAGGCCGCCCCCGGCGGGGACCTCCGTGGCGGCGGGCGGCTCGACCAGCCAGTCCGGGTTGGCCTGCTTGTCCCACCACTTCCAGGCCGCGTAAGCGCCCGCGCCGACGAGACCCGCCACGGCCAGGGCCTTGGCGAGCTTGCCCGCCCGTGCCCGCCGCCGGTGCTTGCGGACCAGTTTCTCGATCTCCTTGGGCGTCACCTGGCCGCGGAGCGCGGCCAGCGCGGCGATGCCCCGGGCGGCGGCCTCGTCCTTCACGGGCCCGGCCGCGGCCTTCGCCTGCTCGATCTTCGGCCGGGAGTATTCGGCGGCCTGCCGTGCGGCCTGACGCGTCCGGGCGGCCGCCTCATGAGCGGCGTGGTCGACCTTCGGCGGCACATGCGCCCGTGCCTGCTCCAGGCGGGGCGCGACATGGGCGCCGTACTGCACGCGGGCCTGTACGGCGGCCTGGGACACCTTGGGCGCGAGCCGTACGCGGGCCTCCTGCGCATAAAGCGCGGCCCTCTCCTTGGCCGTGTCGGCGTAGGGCGCCACCACTTCCGCGGCGTGCAGCACGCTGTCCTTCGCCGAACCGGTCGCGGCGCGCACGCTGTCGATGCGGGTCACGGGTTCCTCCTCCTCGGTGGCGTACGGTATTTCGACTTTCCACCCTTTTACGGATCATGCCTGCCGGCGGCCGCCTCGGCATGCGCGGACGGGCATACGGGTGCCGAACGTCCCGAGCGGTAGTGATCGGATGCAAGAGGGGGTGAATACGGGGGAACGGGGGCTTGTCGTCGACAATGCCATGGATCGGCTCCGCCCGCTCCCGCCCCGGACGGCCCGGGCGCCTTTCCGTGTCCGCACCCCGGACGATCCGGGCGTCTTTCCGTGTCCGCACCCCGGACGATCCGGGCGTCTTTCCGTGTCCGCACCCCGGACGATCCGGGCGCCTTTCCGTGTCCGCACCCCGGACGATCCGGGCGCCTTTCCGTGTCCGCACCCCGGACGGCCCGGGCGCTTCTCCTGACCGGAGCGACCCCCTCCGTCGCGGGTGCCGGGCGACGTACGGTCCCGGGCGTGCGAGGATCGGGGCGTTACAGGAAGACAACGGAAGGCAGATCGTGGCCGAGCAGCTGTACGCCACCCTGAAGACCAACCACGGCGACATCAAGGTCCGGCTCTTCCCGGACCACGCCCCCAAGACGGTCAAGAACTTCGTCGAGCTCGCCACCGGCGAGCGCGAGTGGACCCACCCCGCCACCGGCGAGAAGTCCTCGGCGAAGCTCTACGACGGCACGGTCTTCCACCGGGTGATCAGCGGATTCATGATCCAGGGCGGTGACCCGCTGGGCAACGGCACCGGCGGTCCCGGCTACCAGTTCGAGGACGAGTTCCACCCGGACCTGCGCTTCGACAAGCCCTACCTGCTGGCCATGGCCAACGCCGGTCCGGGCACCAACGGCTCGCAGTTCTTCATCACCGTCGCCCCGACGGCCTGGCTGACCCGCAAGCACACCATCTTCGGCGAGGTCACCGACGCCGGCAGCCAGAAGATCGTCGACGCCATCGCGGGCACGCAGACCAACCCGCGCACCGACCGCCCGCTCAAGGACGTCGTCATCGAGTCGGTCGTCATCGAGCCGGCCGCCGTCGAGAAGAGCTGACGGCAGGACGCACCGGTTCCCGTCGGGAACCATTTGCCCCGCTCGTCCGTAGTGACGAGCGGGGCACAGCCTTGCAGACGACGACGTTGGGGGACCCCATGGACCAGGCGCCGGGCAGCCGCCAGGACGACGCCCACAGCGGCCTGCCCGCTTGCTACCGGCACGCCGACCGTGAGACGGGCGTGCGCTGCACCCGGTGCGAGCGCCCCATCTGCCCCGAGTGCATGGTCAGCGCCTCCGTCGGCTTCCAGTGCCCGGACTGCGTCCGCACCGGCTCCGGCACGGGACACGCGCCCTCGGCGTCGCAGCCGCGGACCCTCGCGGGCGGCACCGTCGCCGCCGACCCGCGCCTCGTCACCAAGGTCCTGATGGGCCTCTGCCTCGCCGCGTTCCTGGTGCAGCTGTCGGTCGGGGACCGCTTCACCGACCGGTTCAGCCTGATCGGACAGGCCTACGTGCCGGCCCTCCAGGACGTCGGGGGTGTCGCGCGGGGCGAGTGGTACCGGCTGCTGACGTCGATGTTCCTGCACAGCAGCTATATGCACATCCTGTTCAACATGCTCAGCCTGTGGTGGCTCGGCGGTCCTCTCGAACAGGCCCTCGGCCGGGTCCGCTACCTCGCGCTCTACTTCGTCTCGGGTCTCGCGGGCAGCGCCCTGACCTACCTCCTCGCGGCCCCGAACCAGGCCTCGCTCGGTGCCTCCGGCGCGATCTTCGGCCTGTTCGGCGCCACCGCCGTCCTGATGCGCCGTATGCGCTATGACATGCGGCCGATCATCGCCCTGCTGGTGATCAACGGGATCATCACCTTCGGGTGGGGCAGCATCGCCTGGCAGGCCCACGTCGGCGGCTTCGTGGCCGGCGTCGCCATCGGCTACGGCATGGTCCACGCCCCGCGTGAGCGGCGTGCCCTGGTGCAGTTCGGCACCTGTGCACTGGTGCTCGTGGCGGCTGTGGTGATGACCCTCTTGAGGACCGGCCAGCTCAGTTGAGCGCAGGTTGTCCACAGCGTGTGCCCGATCTTGTGCACACTGTGGGGGAACAGCTGTGCCCCCTGTCACCGACCGATGTTCTCGCAGGTCAGGCAGGGGGCGAACTGGTTTTCGAGGGCTTGGGTTTCGTCACACCGGTGTCAACCTCAGGCCGGTTATCCACAGATCTTCGTTCTTTTTCCCCACTGTGGAAAACGGCTGTGGATAACTCGGTGGATACCCCTGGGTAGAGGTGGACGGAGGGGTGGTCCGCCTGCTACTTCCACTGGGTGGAGACGCCGAATCCGGCGGCGATGAAGCCGAAGCCCACCACGATGTTCCAGTTGCCGAGCTGGTCGAGGGGCAGGGACCCGTCGGTCACGTAGAACACGACGATCCAGGCGAGCCCGATGAGGAACATGGCCAGCATCACCGGCGCGACCCAGGCCCGGCTGTTCAGCTTGATCGCGGTCGTCTGCTTCACCGGCGGCGGCGTGTAATCGGCCTTCTTGCGGATACGTGACTTCGGCACGAGGGTCTCTCCTGTCGATGCGCTGCGTGGCCGCGCAGGGAACTGGGTCGGGCTCGGGGCAGCGTACAAGGGGACACTGAGGCTCCCCCGGGCGTCCGTTAGCGTAGTGCTTCTACGGCGCCGAAGGAGATAAGGGTACGTTGAGCAATTCTGCCGACTCCCCCGGGACGGGTTCAACGGGTTCCGCTTCCGTCCGCCGGCCCCGTCTCCGCCCGGTGCGGGTGCTCACCATGGGTGTCTTCGCCCTCGCGGGACTCCTCTTCGTGACCAGTTTCAACACGGCCAAGGGCACCAACATCCGCACGGACGCGTCCTTGCTTCAGCTCTCCGACCTGATCCAGGAGCGCAGCCGCGAGAACGGCGCGCTGGACGAGTCCAACGCCGCCCTGCGCGACGACGTGGAGTCGCTGGCCGAGGCCGACGACGGCAGCACCGAGGCCGAGGACGAGAAACTCGCCGGGTTGGAGGCGCAGGCGGGCACGCAGGAACTCAAGGGCGAGGCGATCACGGTCACGCTCAACGACGCCCCGCCCGACGCCACCGCCAAGCTCCCCGGCTATCCCGAGCCGCAGCCCGACTATCTGGTGATCCACCAGCAGGACCTCCAGGCCGTGGTGAACGCCCTCTGGCAGGGCGGCGCCCAGGGCATCAAGGTCATGGACCAGCGGCTGATCTCCACCAGCGCCGTGCGCTGCGTGGGCAACACCCTGATCCTCCAGGGCCGGGTCTACTCACCGCCGTACAAGATCCAGGCGGTCGGGGACCCGGAGAAGCTCCAGCAGGCGCTCGCGGACTCGCAGGCGATCCAGAACTACATGGTCTACGTCAACGTCTACGGCCTCGGCTGGAAGGTCACCGAGGACGGGACGGTGACCCTGCCGGGTTACTCGGGCACAGTGGACCTGCACTACGCCGAGCCGGTGGAGTAGCCGCGGGCAGCCGGGACCACCCGGACGAAGCGGAGCAGCCGGAGCAGCCGTTCGTTCCACGGGGAGCCGCCGGTGCGCCTGATCGTCCGGACCCTCAGCGAGCTCTGCGTCACCCTGGGCACCGTGATCGTGCTCTTCGTCGTCTACGTGCTGTTCTGGACGGGCGTGCGGGCCGACCACGCGATGGACGAGCAGGTCGACCACCTCCGCGACCAGTGGGCGCGGCACCCGGCGCAGGGCTCCTCCCCGGCCCCGCAGTCCCCACAGCCCTCACCGGCCCCGCAGTCCCCAAGTGCCTCCTCTAGTCCCGCGCCGCCCGCCGCGTACCGGCCGGGCAGCGCTTTCGCGATCATGTACATCCCGCGGCTCGGTTTCACGTGGAACAAGCCCGTGCTCGAAGGCACGGACACCGGCACCCTGAAGAAGGGGCTCGGCCACTACACGGGCACGGCCGCGCTCGGGCAGACCGGGAACTTCTCCGTCGCCGGGCACCGCCGCACCTACGGCGACCCCTTCAAGGACTTCCCGAAGCTGCGGCCCGGGGACGCCGTGGTGCTGACGGACGGGACGACCTGGTTCACGTACCGGATCGACCGGGGGCCCTACCGGACCGTGCCGGCGGACGTCGAGGTGATCGACGCGGTGCCCCGCGCGTCGGGGTACACGCGTCCAGGGCGCTATCTGACCCTGACCACGTGCGACCCCGAGTGGGGCCACAGCCACCGGCTGATCGTCTGGGCGCACCTGGACTCCACCCAGCCCGCGGACGCAGGCGAACCGGCGGCCCTACGCCGGTAGGGCCTGTCGTTCGGATCACGCCGCGGACGCGGGATCCGGCACGCACGTCTGCGGCGTTGTCGTCGGTTGCCGATGCTCCGCATCGACGCCCTCCTCCGCCTTGCAGCCGCACGCACCAGACCCCGCTCGCCCGGTTGACACGGCACCGTCGGCATCCCGCGACCTGATCCGAACGACAGGCCCTAGTCTGGTGGTGTACGGCGTGAGTCTGGTGCCGTGGTGCGACGGAAGGGACGGCATGTACGGCTGGATCTGGCGGCATCTGCCGGGAAACGTCTTGGTGAAGGCGCTCATCTCGATCGTGCTGGTTCTGGCTGTGGTGTACGTCCTGTTCCAGTACGTCTTCCCGTGGGCCGAACCGCTGCTTCCCTTCAACGATGTGACGGTGGACAACCAGTGAGCGCGCGCATTCTCGTCGTCGACAACTACGACAGCTTCGTCTTCAACCTGGTCCAGTACCTGTACCAGCTGGGCGCCGAGTGCGAGGTCCTGCGCAACGACGAGGTCTCCACGGCCCATGCGCAGGACGGCTTCGACGGCGTCCTGCTCTCCCCGGGCCCGGGCACGCCGGAGCAGGCCGGCGTCTGCGTCGACATGGTCCGCCACTGCGCGACGACCGGCGTCCCCGTCTTCGGCGTCTGCCTGGGCATGCAGTCGATGCAGGTGGCGTACGGCGGTGTGGTGGACAGGGCTCCGGAGCTGCTGCACGGCAAGACGTCGCCGGTCGAGCACGAGGGCGAGGGCGTCTTCGCCGGGCTCCCCTCGCCCTTCACCGCGACCCGCTACCACTCCCTGGCGGCCGAGCCGGCGACGGTGCCCGACGAGCTGAAGGTCACGGCCCGCACCCACGACGGCATCATCATGGGCCTGCGCCACCGGGAACTGCCGGTCGAGGGCGTGCAGTTCCATCCGGAGTCGGTGCTGACCGAGCACGGGCACCGGATGCTCGCCAACTGGCTGGTGGAGTGCGGCGACGAGAGTGCGGTGGCGAGGTCGGCGGGCCTGGCGCCGGTGGTGGGCAGGGCCACGGCGTGACCGCGCTGCGCCCCGAGCGCGAGGACCTCTACGGCGGCCCGCCGTACGAGCCTCCCCTGGACGACGAGACGGTGGCCCTGCGGATACCGCAGCCACCGGAGTCCGCGTTCGGCGGCGAGCCCCTGGCCGGTTCTGGAGCCCCGGCCCCCTCTCCCGCTCCCGGAACCCCCGCCGGCGGCCGAGCGGCCCGCAGAAAGGCCGCCAAGCGCCGTCACGGGCGCCGTGGCGGCGACGGTGCGGTCCCCGCCCCCTCCCGGTCCGAGGAGGCGCCGTCGCGGCCGCTCTCCCGGGTGGAGGCCCGGCGACAGGCGCGGGCGCGCAAGCCCGGCGCGGCGGTGATCGCCAGCCGCGCCGTCGGCGAGGTGTTCATCACCACGGGCGTGCTGATGCTGCTGTTCGTCACCTACCAGCTGTGGTGGACGAACGTCCGGGCGCACGCGCAGGCGGACCAGGAGGCGAACAGCCTCCAGGACGACTGGGCGAACGGCAAGCGCAACCCGGGGACCTTCTCGCCGGGACAGGGATTCGCCATCCTGCACATCCCCAAGCTGGACGTGGTGGTGCCGATCGCCGAGGGCACCAGCAACGAGAAGGTGCTCGACAAGGGCATGGTCGGGCACTACGGCGAGGGCGCGCTGGAGACGGCCATGCCCGACGCGAAGACCGGCAACTTCGGGCTCGCGGGCCACCGCAACACGCACGGCGAGCCGTTCCGGTACATCAACAAGCTCCAGCCCGGCGACGCGATCGTCGTCGAGACGCAGGACGAGTACTACGTCTACAAGATGGCGTCGATGCTGCCGGTGACCTCGCCGAGCAACGTGAGCGTCCTCGAACCCGTGCCGGTGGGCTCCGGATTCACCGGGCCGGGCCGGTACATCACCTTGACGACGTGCACGCCGGAGTTCACCAGCAAGTACCGGTTGATCGTCTGGGGCAAGATGGTCGAGGAACGGCCGCGCAGCAAGGGCAAGCCGGATGCGCTCGTCGAGTAGGGGCAGATGACCGTGGCAGCGACCACCGACGACACTGAGCACGCGGAACCCGCAGAACCCGCGGAACCCGCGGATCGCGCGGAGCACACCGACGCGTCCCCGCCCGCGCCGCGGCGCCGCGGCCGCGGCCGGATCGCCCTGGCGGTGAGCGTCTTCGGCGAACTCCTCATCACGGCCGGGCTGGTGCTCGGCCTGTTCGTCGTCTACTCCCTGTGGTGGACCAACGTCATAGCGGACCGCAGGGCGGACCAGCAGGGCGACAAGGTGCGGGACACCTGGGCCGCCGAGGACACCGGCCCCGGGGCGCTCGACACCAAGAACGGCATCGGCTTCCTGCACGTGCCCGCCATGGACAACGGTGAGGTCCTGGTCGAGAAGGGCACCTCCTCGAAGATCCTCAACGACGGCGTCGCCGGCTACTACACCGACCCCGTCAAGGCCACGCTCCCCACCAGCGGCAAGGACGGCAACTTCTCGCTGGCCGCCCACCGCGACGGCCACGGCGCGAAGTTCCACAACATCGACAAGCTGAAGAAGGGCGACCCGATCGTCTTCGAGACGCGGGACAACTGGTACGTCTACACGGTCTACGCCGTCCTTCCGGAGACGTCGAAGTACAACGTCGAGGTCCTCGGCGCCGTTCCGAAGGAGTCGGGCCGGAAGAAGGCCGGCAAGTACATCACGCTGACCACCTGCACGCCGGTCTACACGAGCCGGTACCGGTACGTGGTCTGGGGCGAGCTGGAGCGTGTGGAGAAGGTGGACGCGGACCGGACGCCGCCGAAGGAACTGCGCTGACCTCGCGACCGCGCCGCCTGCGCGGGAACGCCGGGGACAGCGGCTGACCACGAACGACACGGGCCCTGCCGGATCGACCGGCAGGGCCCGACGCGTCGGTGGGGGCGGGGTCAGTCCTCCCCGTCACCTCCGCCGAAGAAGTTCGTCCCGCCGTCGTCGCCGTTTCCGCCGTCGTTGTTGCCGTTGTTGCCGCCGGCGGCGACCAGGTTGACCGTCTGCCCCTTGCTCACCGTGGTGCCCGGCTGCGGATCGGAGCTGATGACCACGGCGTTGTCGTCGCTGGAGCCGGTGACGCTGCCGACGGTGAGGCCCGCGTCCTCGATGGCCTTCTTGGCGTCCTTCAGGCTCAGGCCCTGGAGGTTGCCCGGGACCTGGGTCTGGGTGCTGCGGCCGATCTGGATCTGGACCGTGGAGCCCTTGTCGGCCTGGGAGTTCGCCGACGGCGTGGTCTGGATGACCTTGCCGACCTGGTTCTGGTCCTGGGTGTCGACCTCGGTGCAGCTGCCGACCAGGTTGTTGGCCTCCATCTGCGCCTTGGCCTCGTCACAGGTCTTGCCGGAGACGTCGGGGACGGTGGCCTTCTCCTCGGCCTTGGCGATGGTGAGGGTGATCGTGGACCCCTTCTCCACCTCGTTGCCCAGCTCCGGGTCCTGCCCGATGACCGTGCCCGCCTCCTCCGAGGAGACCTCTTCCTTCGTCTCGACGACCAGCTGGTACTTGTCGCCCTCCAGCGTCGACTTGGCCTCTTCCAGGGTCTTGCCGAGGACGCTGGGCACGGCGACCTTCGGCGCACCGGTCGAGACGACGATGTTGACCGTGTCGCCCTTGTCGACCTCGGTGCCGGCCTTGGGGTCCTGCTCGCAGACGCTGCCCTTCGGCGTGTCCTCGCAGGCTTCCTCGGTGCTCACCAGCTTCAGCTCGACGTTGTCGGCCATCGTCTGGGCGCGTTCCGCGGTCTGGCCGACGAAGTTCGGTGCCTCGAACGGCTGGTCCTCGGCGCTGCCGCTGAACGCCCACTTGCCGATCAGGATCGCGCCGACCAGCACCAGCACGGCCGCGACGACCAGCAGGATCGTCGAGGTGTTGGACTTCTTCTGGCGGCGCCGGTCGGGGCGGTCGTCGTAGCCGAAGCCGCCGTCGTCCGGGCCCATCGGGGGCAGCATCGTGGTGGCGCCGGCGTCCGTGGAGCGCAGGGCCGTGGTGGGCTGGTCGTCGGGGTAGCCCCCGTAGCCGACGGAGCCCATCGCCGCCGTGGCCGCGACCGGCTGGCCGTCGAGGCAGGCCTCGATGTCGGCCCGCATCTCGTCGGCGGACTGGTAGCGGTAGTTCGGGTCCTTGACCAGCGCCTTCAGGACGATGGCGTCCATCTCGGGGGTGATCTCGGGGTCGAAGACGCTGGGCGCCTGCGGTTCCTCGCGGACGTGCTGGTAGGCGACCGCGACCGGGGAGTCGCCGACGAACGGCGGCCGGACGGTCAGCAGTTCGTAGAGGAGACAGCCCGTGGAGTAGAGGTCCGAGCGGGCGTCCACCTGCTCGCCCTTGGCCTGCTCCGGGGAGAGGTACTGGGCGGTGCCGATGACCGCGGCCGTCTGCGTCATCGTCATGCCGGCGTCGCCCATGGCGCGGGCGATGCCGAAGTCCATCACCTTGACCTGGCCGTTGCGCGTCAGCATGACGTTCGCCGGCTTGATGTCGCGGTGGACGATGCCCGCCCGGTGCGAGTACTCCAGGGCCTGGAGGATGCCGATGGTCATCTCCAGCGTCCGCTCCGGCAGCAGCTTGCGGCCGGAGTGCAGCAGCTCACGCAGGGTGGAGCCGTCGACGTACTCCATGACGATGTACGGGATCGACACCCCGTCGATGTAGTCCTCGCCCGTGTCGTAGACCGCGACGATCGCGGGGTGGTTGAGCGAGGCGGCAGACTGGGCCTCCCGGCGGAACCGGGCCTGGAAGGAAGGGTCGCGCGCGAGGTCCACGCGCAGCGTCTTCACCGCCACGGTGCGGCCGAGGCGGGTGTCATGCGCGAGGTAGACCTCGGCCATGCCACCACGGCCGAGCACATGGCCCAGCTCGTACCGGCCGCCGAGGCGACGCGGCTCTTCCATAGCTACCTACCAGCCCTCTCCGTCGGTCCCGACCGGCACACGTGTGCGGCCGGAGGCTGCCGTCCGGGCATTACCGTACCCGGACGGCGCTGCGTGACCTGGCCAAGCCCGTCACCCGATACAGGACCGGTATCGCAACGTGCACCGATGTGTAGGCGACGTGATCGGGGTCACTTCTTGCTGTCGATGACTGCCTGCATCACTTTCTTCGCGATCGGCGCGGCCAGACCGCCACCGGTGATGTCGTCGCGGTTGGCGGAGCCGTCCTCGACGACCACGGCGACGGCGACCGGCGAGCTGCCGTCGGACAGCTTGGCGTAGGAGATGAACCAGGCGTACGGCTTCTCGCTGTTGTTCAGGCCGTGCTGGGCGGTACCGGTCTTGCCGCCGACGGTGACGCCGTCGATCTGCGCGCTCGTACCCGTACCGGTCTTCACGACCGTCTCCATCATCTGCTGGAGCTTCTGCGCGGTCTCCGAGGAGACCGCCTGGGACAGCTCCTGCGGCTCGGTCGTCTCGATGGTGTCGAGGTTGGCGGCCTTGAGCTGGTCGACCATGTACGGCTTCATCAGCTTGCCGTCGTTGGCGACGGCCGAGGCGACCATCGCCATCTGGAGCGGGGTGGCCCGGTTGGAGGCCTGGCCGATGCCGTCCATGGCGTTCTGCGGCCGGTTGTCCTCGGGGTAGACGCTCTCGGAGGCGCGGACCGGGGTGTCCAGCTCGGCGTTGTTGTAGCCGAACTTCTCCGCCTGCTCGATCATCTTCTCGCTGCCCACGGTGTCGGCCAGCTTCGCGAAGACGGTGTTGCAGGAGACCCGCAGGGCCTCGCGCAGGGTGGCGTTCTCGCAGTCGCCGTGCTCGTTGGTCAGGTCCGTGGTGGTCTGCGGCAGCTGGTACGGGTCCGGCGTGTCGGTGGCCTCGTCGATGCCCGAGACGACGCCGTTCTCCAGCGCGGCGGCCGCGGTGACGACCTTGAAGGTGGAACCCGGCGGGTACGTCTCGCGCAGCGCCCGGTTCAGCATCGGGTCGTCCTCGTTGTTCTCCTTCTGGACGGCCTTCCAGGCCTCGGCGTCCGAGTCGGACGTCCCCGCGAACTTCGACGGGTCGTACGACGGCGTGGAGACCAGCGCGAGGATCTTGCCGGTGGTCGGGTCGATCGCGGCGACGGCGCCCTTCTTGTCGCCCAGCCCGTTGTACGCGGCCTTCTGGGCGGCGGCGTTGAGGGTGGTGACGACGCTGCCGCCCTCCTTCTTCTTGCCCGTGATCATGTCGAGCGTGTTGCGGAAGAAGAGCCGGTCGTCGTTGCCGGTGAGGATGCCGTCCTCCAGCTTCTCCAGCTGGTTGGCGCCGAAGGCCTGCGAGGAGTAGCCGGTGACGGGCGCCCACATGGCGCCGTTCGTCCAGGTGCGCTTGTACTTGTAGTCACCGCTGGTGGCCTCGACGGACCCGGTGATCGCCTTGCCGTCGACGATGATGTCGCCGCGCGGGGTGGCGTAGCGCGCGATGTTGACGCGGCGGTTGTCGTCGTCGCCGGCCAGGTCGTCGGCCTTGGCGTACTGGAGCCAGTTGTCGCGGATGAGCAGGGTGAGGATCAGGAGTCCGCAGAAGATCGCGATCCGGCGCAGGGGCTTGTTCATGACGGGCGGACCACCTGGGTCATCTCGGCGTCGGGGTTGGCGGCGGGGGCCGGGGCGGGGCGGCGCGCGGTGTCGCTGATTCTCAGCAGGATGCCGACGAGCGCCCAGTTGGCGATGACGGAGGAACCGCCGTACGCCAGGAACGGCATCGTCATACCGGTGAGCGGGATGAGGCCCATCACACCGCCGGCGACGACGAAGACCTGGAGCGCGAAGGCGCCGGACAGGCCGATGGCGAGCAGCTTGCCGAACGGGTCGCGGGCGGCGAGGGCGGTGCGCACACCGCGCTCGACGATCAGGCCGTACAGCAGCAGCAGCGCCATGACGCCGGCCAGGCCCAGTTCCTCGCCGAAGGTGGCGAGGATGAAGTCGGAGTTGGCGGCGAACCGGATCAGCTCGGAGTGGCCCTGGCCCCAGCCGGTGCCGAGGGTGCCGCCGGAGCCGAACGCCCACAGCGCCTGCATGGCCTGCTCGGAGTGGCCGACGACGCCCTCACGGGAGAGCGTGTACTCCTTCATCGGGTCGAGCCAGGCCTGGACACGCTGCTGGACGTGCGGTTCGAAGCTGGCCACGCCGACCGCGCCGGCCGCGGACATCAGCAGACCGAAGACGATCCAGCTGGTCCGCTCGGTGGCGACGTACAGCATGATGACGAACATTCCGAAGAACAGCAGCGAGGTGCCGAGGTCGGTCTCGAAGACCAGGATCAGGATCGAGATGAACCAGACCACGAGGATCGGGCCGAGGTCGCGGCCGCGCGGCAGGTACAGGCCCATGAAGCGGCGGCTGGCGAGCGCGAGCGCGTCCCGCTTCACCATCAGGTAGCCGGCGAAGAAGATGGCGAGGACGATCTTGGCGAACTCGCCGGGCTGGATGGAGAAGCTGCCGACCTGGATCCAGATCTTGGCGCCGTAGATGTTCACGCCGAGGCCCGGCACCAGCGGCAGCAGCAGCAGGATCAGCGCGCCGACCATGGAGATGTAGGTGTAGCGCTGGAGGACGCGGTGGTCCTTGAGGAAGATCAGCACCGCGATGAAGAACGCGATGCCCATCGCCGTGTACATCAGCTGGCGGGGCGCGGCGGTGCCGGCCTGCTTGATGGACTGGAGCAGCTCGGACTGGTCCAGCCGCCAGATGGCGACGAGCCCGAGTCCGTTCAGCAGGGTCGCCAGCGGCAGCAGCAGCGGGTCGGCGTACGGCGCGAACTTGCGCACCACGAGGTGGGCGACGCCGGCCAGCAGGCCGAGGCCCAGGCCATAGCTGAGCAGGCCGGCGGGCACTTGCTCGTCGATGGCGAGGCCCACGTTGGCGTAGGCGAACACCGGGATGGCGACGGCGAACACCAGGAGCGCGAGCTCGGTGTTGCGCCGGCTCGGCGTGCCGATCGAGCCGATCGTGGACGTGTGGTGCGTCGGCGTGTTGGTTGAACTGCTCATCGTGTGACGGGGCCTCTCACGGCTTGCCTACTGCTTACCGCACAGCGAGACGACCTTCTGCTCCTCCTCCGAGAGGCTGGGGCCGGGGCTGGGAGTGGCGGTCGCGGTTGCGGACGGGGACGCGGACACCGAGGGGCTCGGTGTCGCCTTGGACGTGAGGGAGGAGGGAGTGGTTCCCGTGGTGCCTCCGGCCTCGCCCTCGCCCGTCTTGGAGGTCTTCTCGCCCGGGCTCTTGGCCTGCTGTGCCGTCTCCGCCTGCTTGCGGCACGCGGAGGCCTGCACGGCCAGTTCGTCGATCTTCTTCCGGGCGGTGGACAGGCTGCCCTCGGCGATCGTCGCCTCGACCAGCTTCTGCTGGTACTCGGGGAGGTACTTGAGTTCGATCTCGGGGTGGTCCTTCTCCACCTTCGAGAGCGAAACCCAGGCCAGGTCCTGGCTGATGCCCCGGTACAGCGCGACGTGCTCGCCCTTGGTGCCGACGTAGTACTGCGTCTGCGTCCAGCGCCAGCCGCCGTACAGGCCGCCGCCGATGACGGCGAGGGCGAGACCGCCGTAGAGGGATCTCTTCAGCCACCTGCGGCCCTTGCGCGGCTTGACGAAGTCGTCGTCGGTGTAGTCGCCGAAGCCGCCGGTGGGGATGAACCCGGTCACGTCGCCGGAGCCGGGCGGGCCGAACTCGCCGCCGCCCTGTCCGCCGCCGCGGCGGCCGAGGCCGGCGGCGCGGCCGGCGGGGGTCTGCATGATGCCGTTGTCGTGCAGCTGGTGCTGGTTCTCGGCGACGGCGCCGACCACGACCGGGGTGTCGGACAGCTGCCCGGCCAGGGTGTCACCGGTGTCCAGGTCGAGGACGTCGGCGACGATCACCGTGATGTTGTCGGGTCCGCCGCCGCGCAGCGCGAGCTGGATCAGCTCCTGCACGGTCTCCTGCGGGCCCTGGTAGCTGGCGAGGGTGTCCTCGAGGGTCTGGTGGGAGACGACGCCGGAGAGGCCGTCGGAGCAGATCAGGTAGCGGTCGCCGGCCCGGACCTCGCGGATCGACAGGTCGGGCTCGACGTGCTCACCGCTGCCGAGCGCCCGCATCAGCAGGGAGCGCTGGGGGTGGGTGGTGGCCTCTTCCTCGGTGATGCGGCCCTCGTCGACCAGCCGCTGGACCCAGGTGTGGTCCTGGGTGATCTGCGTCAGCACCCCGTCGCGCAGCAGATAGGCGCGCGAGTCGCCGACGTGCACCAGGCCGAGCCGCTGGCCCGTCCACAGCAGGGCGGTGAGCGTCGTCCCCATGCCTTCGAGCTGGGGGTCCTCCTCGACCAGGGCGCGCAACTGGTCGTTGGCGCGCTGCACGGCCGTTCCGAGCGAGGTGAGGACGTCGGAGCCGGGCACGTCGTCGTCGAGCGCGACGATGGTGGAGATCGCCTCGGAGGAGGCGACCTCACCGGCGGCGGCGCCGCCCATGCCGTCGGCGATGGCGAGCAGGCGCGGACCGGCGTAACCGGAGTCCTCGTTGCCCTCCCGGATCATCCCCTTGTGCGATCCGGCGGCGAAGCGCAGTGACAGACTCATGCCCACCTCGCCCGTCGGCCCCGGGTACAGCCGGTCGTGTCGAGCCACACTGCCCACCCTCCGGTCGGGAGCGCGCCGGGGCCCGGGGTGCCGGCCGCCGCTGCGTGCTCGCTCCGCTCGCGCTCACTCATGATGTAGCACTACTTCCGCAGCTCGATGACGGTCTTGCCGATACGGATCGGCGCGCCCAGCGGGATCGGTGTGGGAGTCGTCAGCCGCGTTCGGTCGAGGTACGTGCCGTTGGTGGAGCCCAGGTCCTCGACGATCCACTGGCCGTCGCGGTCCGGGTAGATCCTGGCATGGCGGCTGGAGGCGTAGTCGTCGTCCAGCACGATCGTGCTGTCGTGCGCGCGGCCCAGCGAGATCGTCTGGCCCTGGAGCGCGACGGTCGTGCCGGTGAGGGTGCCTTCGGTCACCACCAGCTTGGAGGGGGCGTTACGGCGCTGGCGGCCGCCGCCGGCCTGCTGGCGCTGCTGCGGGGGCGCGGCCTGCCGGGCGGCCTGCTGCGCCCGTCCGCTCTCCCGGCGCGAGCCGCGCTGGGTGACGCGCGTACCGAACAGGTCGCTGCGGATGACCTGCACGGCCACGATCACGAACAGCCACAGTACGGCCAGGAAACCCAGCCGCATGACCGTGAGGGTCAGCTCTGACATTGCCCCCGCTTCACCCTTCGGCTTGCCTATAGATAACGGTGGTGCTGCCCACGACGATCCGCGAGCCGTCGCGGAGCGTAGCGCGGGTGGTGTGCTGCCCGTCCACCACGATGCCGTTGGTGGAGCCGAGATCCTGGATCGTCGAGGGCGAACCGGTCCGGATCTCGCAGTGCCGGCGGGAGACGCCGGGGTCGTCGATCCGCACGTCGGCCTCGGTGCTGCGACCCAGCACGAGCGTGGCGCGGGAGATCTGGTGGCGGGTGCCGTTGATCTCGATCCAGTGGCGGGTGCGGGAACCGGGCTGCGGTGCGCCGACCGGCCCGCCGCCGCCGGCCGCGCCGGGGCGCCGGCCGCCTGCCGCGGGCGGGTAGCCGTAGCCGCCGGCACGGGCGCCGGGCGGCGGGGAGGACGGCATGGGCGGCGCGGTGGGCGCGGCGGCGGACGGGTAGCCGTAGCCGCCGGGGCGCTGACCGCCGGCCGCGGGCGCGCGCTCGGGGTCCTGGCTGCTGGAGGAGGCGAGCGTACGGCTGCGCACGCGGTACAGGCCGGTGTCGAGGTCGTCCGCCTTCTCCAGGTTGACCTTGATCGCTCCCATGAAGGTGTAGCGCTGCTGCTTGGCGTAGTCGCGCACCATGCCGGCGAGCTCGTCGCCGAGCTGGCCGGAGTAGGGGCTGAGGCGCTCGTAGTCCGGCGCGCTCAGTTCCACGATGAAGTCGTTGGGCACGACCGTGCGGTCGCGGTTCCAGATCGTCGCGTTGTTGTCGCACTCCCGCTGGAGCGCACCGGCGATCTCCACGGGCTGGACCTCGGACTTGAAGACCTTGGCGAAGGTGCCGTTGACCAGACCCTCGAGACGCTGCTCGAATTTCTTCAGGACTCCCATGGGGCACCTCCTCCGTCGTGACTTGCGTCCCGCGTCCTGCTGCTTACCTGGTACTGCTTACTGATCGTATCCACGCGCCGGTGAATCGGCTGGTTCCCCCTGTCGGCCCCGTCGACGGGTGTCGACACCCTCTCCCTACCTGCTTCTGCCCAGGATCCGTTCCCCTGCTCCGGGCAGGGGCCGTACCTGTGTCTGCCCAGGATCGTAGAGGCGGCCGAGGACCAGTGTCCCGCACCTGACTGTGGACCTGGCCCGGCTGCCGGGGAGACGGCCGTCATAGGTACGAGGTTGATACGTGAACCGGTCGCCGCCGGGACGTTCCGGATCGCCGCACGTCCCCGGCCCCTGCCCAGGGAGAAGGGATGTGAACGCACCCTCGCCAGCGTGCTAATGTTCTGCATGTCGGAAGGCGCCGGGCCGAAAAGCCCACAAGCCCGAGGACACACCCAATGCGCGGGTGGCGGAATAGGCAGACGCGCTGGATTCAGGTTCCAGTGCCCGCAAGGGCGTGGGGGTTCAACTCCCCCCTCGCGCACAGCGGAAGCCCCGCAGGTCTTAGACCTGCGGGGCTTCTTCGTGTGCGGGGTGAGGGGGACGGCGGCGGGCTGGGGTGCGGGTTCGGGTGGCGGGTGCGGCTGGGGGATGAGGAACCGGGTTCGCGTGCGTGAGCTATCTCACGGGCCGGATGGCGGGGTGTACGGGGGACGCCGGCGTGAGGCGTGGGGGAGTTGTCCACAGGTGGGGAGTTGTCCACAGGTCTGACGCGGTTCGGCCGTCGAGCTGTACGGTCGGCTCGAGTTGATGTTCGGCTCGTCTCGTCGAGCCGGGGTACGGATGACGCGTGACATGCGGGGGAGGCGGTCATGGTGGCCGAGGTGACCGAGAGCGGAGCCGAGCGGGCTGCGGGCGCGGGTGCGGGTGCGGTCGGGAAGAAGCGGCTGCCGCGGGTGCCCGGGTTCGCCGAGTGGCCTGCCGCGGGATCTCCCAAGGAGGAGGGCAAGGCGCTGCGCCACCGGGTGCCGCGCGCGGCCCACGCCGGACTCGACCTGGACGCCTCCCGCCCGGACGCGGTGACGGCGGTCGAGGAGTCCAACCGGGGCCGCATCCCCGACCTCACCCCGATAAGGGTGGGACGGATGGCGGCCACACCGTTCGCGTTCCTGCGCGGCTCGGCGGGCCTCATGGCGTACGACCTCGCCCGCACCCCCATGACCGGTATCCGGGCCAGGATCTGCGGCGACGCGCACGCGGCCAACTTCGGTCTGTACGGCGACGCCCGCGGCCGTCTGGTCATCGACCTGAACGACTTCGACGAGACCGTCGACGGCCCCTGGGAATGGGACCTCAAGCGGCTCGCGACCTCGCTGGTGCTCGCGGGCCGGGCGGCCGGCGCCGACGAGGACACCTGCCGCAGCGCGGCCCACGACGCGGCCGGCGCCTACCGCCGCACCATGCGCCTGCTGGCGAAGCTGCCCGCGCTGGACGCGTGGAACGCCATCGCCGACGAGGAGTTGGTCTCCCACACCGACGCCCACGACCTGCTCGGCACCCTCGAACGGGTCTCGGAGAAGGCGCGGGCCAACACCAGCGGGCGATTCGCGGCCAAGTCGACCGAGCCCACACCCGACGGGGGGCGCCGCTTCGTCGACGCCCCGCCGGTGCTGCGGCGCGTGTCCGACGGGGAGGCGGCGGCGGTCGCCGCGTCCCTGGAGCAGTACGTGACCACGCTCCCCGAGGACCGCCTGCCCCTCCTCGCCCGGTACGCGGTGCACGACGTCGCCTTCCGGATCGTCGGCACGGGCAGCGTGGGGACCCGGTCGTACGTCGTCCTGCTGCTGGACCACCGGGGAGAGCCGCTGGTGCTCCAGGTGAAGGAGGCCCGCCCGTCGGCGCTGGTGCCGCACCTGCGGACCGCCGGCCTCGACACCCCGGACGCGGGCCACGAGGGGCGGCGGGTGGTCCTCGGCCAGAAGCGGATGCAGGTCGTCAGCGACATCCTGCTCGGCTGGACCACCGTCGACGGCCGCCCCTTCCAGGTCCGCCAGTTCCGCAACCGCAAGGGCAGCGTCGATCCCGCAGCCCTCGCCGCCGACCAGATCGACGACTACGGCCGGATGACCGGCGCCCTCCTGGCCCGCGCCCACTCCCACAGCGCCGACCCCCGCCTCGTCGCCGGCTACTGCGGCAAGAACGACGAGCTGGACGAGGCGGTGGCGGCGTTCGCCGTCGCGTACGCCGACCGCACGGAGGCGGACCACGCGGACCTGGTGGCGGCGGTGCGGGCGGGGAGGGTCGCGGCGGAGACCGGTGTGTGAGGCGAGGGTCACGGTGCCCGCCCGCCCGTGGCCTACGCTGGTCGGGTGACGACCCCCGAAGCTGAGCAGGCGCGGCCCGAGGAGCGGCTCGAGCAGGCCGTGCGGGCCGCTGAGCAGGCGCTGATCGAGTTCGAGATCGCGGTGGAGACCTTCCGCGTCGAGGTCGAGAACTTCTCGCGGCTCCACCACCAGAAACTCGGTCCCATGTACACCCGGCTCGACGAGCTGGAGGCGCAGATAGCCGAGGCCCGTGCCGCCCGCAGCGGTGACCCGGAGGACGCGCGCAAGGCGGCCGAGGCGCGGGCGCGGGTGCTGCCGATGCCCGGGGTCGAGGAGCTGTTCCACGGCTGGATGGACGGTGACGGGCTGTTCCCGGAGGCCGCGGCGATGCTCACCGAGCAGCCCGTGCGGCCGCCGGAGCGGGTGCGGCCCAGTGACGAGGCCCGCAAGCTCTACCGCGAGCTGGCCCGCAAGGCCCACCCGGACCTGGCGCAGGAGGAGGCGGAGCGGTCGCGGCGCGAGGAGTTCATCACCCGCGTCAACGCCGCCTACGCCCGTGGCGACGAGGCCGCGCTGCGGACCCTGGCCGAGGAGTGGGCGGCCGGTCCGGCGCCCGCGGAACGCAAGCCGAGCCCCAGCGAGGAGCTGTACGCCCGCCTGGAGTGGCTCGCCGAGCGCAAGGAACTGCTCGCGATGGTCGCGCGCGAGCTGGAGGAGAGCGCGATCGGCGGGATGCTCCGGCTGGCACCGGACGATCCCGACCGTCTCCTCGACGAGATCGCCGACCAGTTGCTGGCGGAGGTCGCCAAGAAGGAGGCCGAGCTGGCGGAGCTGGTGGGGTAGTCGCCCGGGCGGGCCGTGGCCGTGGCCGTCTCGGGGCGGGCGGTGAGGGTGACCGCGTGGCGGTGGTGACGGCAGCGCGGGGCGAGGGCGGTGCGGGGCGAGGGCGGCGGTCCGGTCGGGGTGGGTGCCGTCCGGTAGCGTCGGGAGTATGAGTTTCGGAGCTGGTGTGCCCACGGTCGAGGTCGGGGACCTCAAGGACGACGACTTCCTGCTGGACGTCCGCGAGGACGACGAGTGGCAGGCGGGTCATGCCGAGGGGGCACTGCACATTCCCATCAGCGAGTTCGTCGCGCGGTACGGCGAGCTGACCGAGGCGGCGCCGCAGGACGGGCGGGTCCATGTGATCTGCCGCTCCGGTGGCCGTTCGGCCCAGGTCACGATGTACCTGGTGCAGCAGGGCATCGACGCGGTGAACGTCGAGGGCGGCATGCAGTACTGGGCGACGGTCGGCCGTCCGGTCGTGACCGACGAGGGACGGCCGGGTTTCGTCCTCTAGCACGCGGGTTCCGCGGTTTCTCCGGTGCTCTGCGGGTTCCTCCGGCACCTTCACCGGCACCTTCACCGGCACCTTCAGACGGGTCGTTCGAGCTGACGGTGTGTCATGAGTGGGGCCGGCGAGTGGCGTTCGGGGTGTCGTGAGGTCCGGGGTGTGCCGTGGATCCCTTTCGTCCCGAGTCCTGACGGGTCGGTCCGGGGGGAGGGCTGCGCGGAGCGGGTGGGTCTGAGTACCGTTCCGTGCGACGACTGTGCGACGGCCGTGCGAAGGCCGTCCGGCTGTGCGCGGTGGTGCGCGGTGCCCGGGGCGCGGTCGTGCCGGGGGTGCGGTCGAGCCCAGGGGCGCGGGCGGCCGGACCGGCCGCCGCGGCGCCGCACGGCCGACGCCGCACGGCCGACGCCGCACGGCCGACGCCGCACGGCCGACGCCGCACAGTCGAACGGACCGGAATCGGGGAACGGGGCGGAATGAACGCGTACGACGGAGGCTCTGACGCTCCGCGGGATGCGGAGGCGGAGGCGGATGCGGAGGAGGCGGTGAGGGCTCCGGAGACGGGCAGGTCCACGGACGGGCCACCGCCCGAACGCCGACCGGCCGCCACCGGTGCCGAGGGCGAGGACCGTCTGCCCGCCGCCGCGATACCCCGGGGCCGCCCCGGCGCCTCCGCCAAGGGCGCGGCAGCCCTCACACCCCTCGCCGAGCGCGACCACGCGTCCGGCCCCCACTCCGGCCCCGGCCCCGACTCCGGTCCCGGGCCTGGCACCGGTCCCGACTCCGGTCCCGGGCCTGACACCGGTCCCGACTCCGGTCCCGGGCCTGACACCGGTCCCGACTCCGATTCCCGTCCCGGCGACAGTTCCGCCCCCGCCCCTGCCCCCGAAGCCGGTCCGCGTACCGGCGTGGCCGCCCTCTCCCCCCGGTACCAGATCGCTGCCGCCCTGGCGCTCGCGGTCGTCGCGGTCACCGTCTGTGCGCACCTCGGCATGGTGTTCCTGCACGTCGCGCCGTCCAACACGGTCACCAAGGCGCACGGCGACGCGATCGACGACTGGATCTACCCGGAGTTCGAGCAGAACTGGAAGCTGTTCGCGCCGAACCCGCTCCAGCAGAACATCGCCGTACAGGTCCGCGCCGACATCCGCACCGCGGACGGTTCCTCGCGCACCACCGGCTGGTACGACCTCTCCGCGCAGGACGGCCGGGCCATCGACGGCAACCTGGTGCCCAGCCACACCCAGCAGAACGAGCTGCGCCGCGCCTGGGACTTCTACCTGGGCTCGCACGACGCCGACGACCGCGCGGTGGGTTCGCGCAGCGCCCTGTCCGAGGAGTACCTGCGCCGCATCGTCGTCGGTCGCCTGGAGCGGGGCGGCGCGGCCGGGGAGGGCGGCCTGATCGAGCGGGTCCAGGTTCGCTCCCGCACCACCAACGTGCCGACGCCCCCCTGGGTCTCCGACCAGGTCACCTCGCGGCCGGTGTACCGCGTGCTGCCCTGGTGGTCGGTTCCGGCCACCGAGGGAGGTGCGCGGTGAACCGGTTGTCCCTGTCGGTGTCCGCCGCGATGGCCCGGGTGACCGGGGCCGCGCTCGGGCCGTACCAGAGCGCCGTGGTCCGTATCGGCTTCAGCCTGACCTGGCTGCTGTTCCTGCTGCGTGAGTATCCGCACCGCGAGGAGCTCTACGGTCCCGACGGCCCCTGGAGCTGGGAGCTGGCCCGGCGGCTGATCGACGGCAACGGCGCCTTCTCGGCCCTGATGTGGTCGGACGGGCGGGTCTGGTTCGAGCTCGTCTACGCGTGCGCGGTGCTGGCGAGCGCGCTGCTGCTGCTGGGCTGGCGCACCCGCACGGTGTCGGTGCTGTTCATGGCGGGCGTGCTGTCGTTGCAGAACCGCAGTGTCTTCGTGGGCGACGGCGGCGACAACGTGATGCACCTGATGTCCCTCTACCTCGTGTTCACGCGCTGCGCCCAGGTGTGGTCGCTGGACGCGCGGCGGGCGCGGCGCGAGGCCGGGGCACGCGCGCGCGGAGAGCGGGTCACGGACCGGGTGGGGCCCGCCCTGTGGTCCGTGTTCGGGCTGGTGCTGGTCGTGGCGACCGGGACGGGACGCCTGGAGGGCGATCCGGTCGTGCCGGCGATCCTGTGGGCGGTGTGGGCCGCACAGGGCCTGTGGTGGGCCGTGGGACGCCTGACACGGTCCGCGGAACCCAGGATCCTGCTGGACGTCGTCGCCAACATCCTGCACAACGGCGCCCTGCTGGTGATCATGGCGGAGGCCTGTCTGATCTACGCGACGGCCGGCTGGTACAAGGTCCAGGGCTCCCGCTGGCAGGACGGCACCGCCGTCTACTACCCCCTGCACCTGGACTACTTCTCGCCCTGGCCCGCCCTGGGCGAGCTGCTCTCCTCCAGCGGCACCATGGTCATGCTGGTGACCTACGGGACGGTGGCCGTGCAGGTCGCCTTCCCCTTCACGCTGTTCAACCGGCGTGTGAAGAACGTCCTGCTGGTGGTCATGATGATCGAGCACGCGGCGATCGCCGTGCTCCTCGGGCTGCCGTTCTTCTCGCTCGCGATGATCGCGGCGGACGCGGTCTTCCTGCCGACGCCCTTCCTGCGCCGGCTCGGCGGATGGGCGGCCCGTGCGGGCGTGGCGATCCTGGCACGGGACCGGGCCGTCGCGGCGGAGCCGCCGCCGGGCCCGCGGACGCCTCAGGACGCCGAGCCCAGCCGCGTAGGCTTCACGGCATGACCGACCCCCTCGCCCTGTGGCGCCGGACGGCCGACGCCTGCGTGCTCCTCGACGGTTTCCACGCCGTGAAGCACGCCGTGCGCTTCGGGGCCGAGATCCCGGTGGCGGTCGCCGTCGACCGGCGGGCGGCGCTCGCCCTCGCCGACGAGCTCGCCCCCGACGTCCGGCGGACGCTGGACGCGCTGCTGACGGAGGTGCCGGAGGCGGCGTACGCCTCGCTGGTGCCGCGTCCGCATCCCACCGCCGTGGCCGCCCTGGCCGTACGGCCCTCCCGGGAGGCGCATCTGCGGGCGCTGGTCCGGTTGCCGCGCACCGCGCCGGTCGTGGTGCTCGACGAGCCGCGCAACCTGGGGAACGCGGGGGCCGTGATCCGGCTGGCGGCCGGTTTCGGGGCGACCGGCGTGGTCACCACCGGCACGCTCGACCCCTGGCATCCGACCGTGGTGCGCGGCGGTGCGGGGCTGCACTTCGCGACCGCCGTGGAGCGGCTGGCCGTCGACGAACTGCCGCCCGGCCCGGTGTTCGCGCTCGACCCGGAGGGCGAGGACCTCCGGGGCGTGAAGCTCCCGGACGACGCCGTCCTCGCCTTCGGTTCGGAGCGCAGCGGGCTGTCCGCCGCGCTCCGCGCGCGGGCCGACCAGCTGCTCGCCCTGCCGATGCGCCCCCAGGTCTCCAGCTACAACCTCGCCACCAGCGTGGCCATGACGCTGTACCACTGGAGCGCCGGGGGCGGGGGCACGGATCTCCGGGACCGCTTCCCCGGTCCGGACACGATCTAGGACAGGTCCAGGGCGCTTCTGACGGATCTCCGCGGCGCCCTAGGCCTCCCGGCGCACCTCCACCACCCGGAAGCGGTTCGCCACGAACGCGCCGTCGGTGAGGGCGGCGCTGGCCGCCGGGTTGCCGCCCGAGCCGTGGAAGTCGGAGAAGGCGGCCGTCTGGTTGACGTAGACCCCGCCGGTGAGGTTGAGGGACAGCTGGGCGGCCTCCTCCAGGCAGACCTCCTCGACGGCCCGTTCGACCTCCGTGTCGGTGGTGTACGCGCCGACCGTCATGGCGCCCTTGTCGCGGATGGTGCGCCGCAGCAGCTCGACGCCCTCCGCGGAGGAGTCGACGGCGACGGCGAAGGAGACCGGCCCGAAGCACTCGCTCATGTAGGCGGCCTCGTCGCCGGGCTTGGCGCCGTCCAGCTTCACGATCACGGGGGTGCGCACGGCCGCGTCGGGGAAGTCCGGGTGGGTCACCTCGCGGGAGGCGAGGGCCACCTCGCCGAGCCCGGCCGCCGCCTCCAGCCGGGCCTTGACGTCGGGGTTGACGATGGCGCCGAGCAGGGCGTTCGCGCGGGCGTCGTCGCCGAGGAGACCGTCGACCGAGCGGGCCAGGTCGGCGACGACCTCGTCGTAGCCGCGGGGGCCCTCGTCGGTGCGGATGCCGTCGCGGGGGATCAGCAGGTTCTGCGGGGTGGTGCACATCTGGCCGCTGTACAGGGACAGCGAGAAGGCCAGGTTGGAGAGCATGCCCCGGTAGTCGTCGGTGGAGTCCACCAGGATCGTGTTGACGCCGGCCTTCTCGGTGTAGACCTGCGCCTGGCGGGCGTTGTCCTCCAGCCAGTCGCCGAAGGCCGTCGAACCGGTGTAGTCGATGATCTTGATCTCGGGCCGGAGGGCCAGGGTCTTGGCGATGCCCTCGCCCGGCCGTTCGGCGGCGAGGGCGACCAGGTCGGCGGCGAAGCCGGCCTCGGCGAGCACCTCGCGGGCGATCCGCACGGTGAGCGCGAGCGGCAGCACCGCGCGCGGGTGGGGCTTGACCAGGACCGCGTTGCCGGTGGCGAGGGAGGCGAACAGGCCCGGATAGCCGTTCCACGTCGGGAAGGTGTTGCAGCCGATGAGCAGGGCGACACCGCGCGGGACGGGTGTGAACCGCTTGGTCAGCGCGAGCGGGTCGCGCTTGCCCTGCGGCTTGGTCCACTCGGCGGCGTCGGGGGTGCGGGTCTGTTCGGCGTACGCGTACGCCACCGCTTCCAGACCGCGGTCCTGGGCGTGGGGGCCGCCCGCCTGGAACGCCATCATGAAGGCCTGGCCGGAGGTGTGCATGACGGCGTGCGCGAACTCGTGCGTCCGGTCGCTGATGCGCTTGAGGGTCTCCAGGCAGGTCACCGCGCGGACCTCCGCCCCCGCGTCGCGCCAGGCGCGCTGACCGGCCCGCATGGCGGGCAGCAGCACGTCGACGTCCGCGTGCGGGTACGTCACGCCCAGTTCCACGCCGTACGGGGAGACCTCGCCGCCCACCCAGTCGTCGGTGCCGGGCTGGCCCAGGTCGAGGCGGGTGCCCAGCAGGGCGTCGAAGGCCGCCTTGCCGGCGGCCGCGTCGAGGCTGCCGTGCTCGCCGTAGGCCTTGGGGTGTTCGGGGTGCGGGGACCAGTACGCGCGGGTGCGGATCGCTTCCAGGGCCTGGTCGAGGGTGGGCCGGTGCCTGGCGATCAGATGGGGTGCGGTGGGTTCGGCGGCCATGCTGGACCAACTCCTCGTCGTGAGAGCTCCTCGTCGAGCTCATGACCTGGGCGGAAGAAGGGCAGGACATCGGGGGACGCGGTGCGGGGCGCCTCCGTCGTGGTGGAGGCGGGTGACGGTTCGGCCGGTCAGAGTTAGAGTAACCGAACGATCGGTCGGGACAAGGGGGCCTGCCGCATCTGTGGAAAACCCCGTGCGGGAGGATCGCGCACATGACAGCACTCGACCTCAGCAGCCCCGTGGCCGTCGTCGGCACCGGCACCATGGGCCAGGGCATAGCCCAGGTCGCGCTGGTCGCGGGCCACCCCGTACGGCTGTACGACGCCGTGGCCGGCCGCGCCCGGGAAGCGTCCGCCGCGATCGGCGCCCGCCTCGACCGGCTCGTCGAGAAGGACCGGCTCACCGCCGCCGAGCGGGACGCCGCCCGCGCCCGCCTCCTGCCCGTGGACGGCCTCGCCGGCCTCGCCGACTGCGCGCTGGTCGTCGAGGCCGTCCTGGAGCGGCTGGACGTCAAGCAGGAGCTGTTCCGGGCGCTCGAGGACGTCGTCGGCGAGGACTGCCTGCTCGCCACCAACACCTCCTCCCTGTCGGTGACGGCCGTCGGCGGCGCCCTGCGCAACCCGGGCCGCTTCGTGGGCCTGCACTTCTTCAACCCGGCGCCGCTGATGCCGCTGGTGGAGGTCGTCTCCGGCTTCGCCACCGACGTCACCTCGGCCACGCGCGCGTACGAGACCGCCCGCGCGTGGGGCAAGACCCCGGTCGCGTGCGCCGACACCCCCGGCTTCATCGTCAACCGCATCGCCCGGCCCTTCTACGCCGAGGCCTTCGCGGTCTACGAGTCCCAGGGCGCCGACCCCGCCACCATCGACGCCGTCCTGCGCGAGTCGGGCGGTTTCCGGATGGGCGCGTTCGAGCTGACCGACCTGATCGGGCAGGACGTCAACGAATCCGTCACGCACTCCGTGTGGCAGGCCTTCTTCCAGGACGTGCGCTTCACCCCCTCGCTCGCCCAGCGCCGGCTGGTCGAGTCCGGCCGCCTCGGCCGCAAGACCGGTCAGGGCTGGTTCGACCACCGCGGTGACGCCGGGGCCGGCGAGCGCCCCGAGCCGCACACCGCGGAGCGGCACCGGCCGCCCGCCCACGTCGTCGCCGAGGGCGACCTCGGTCCCGCCGGGGAGCTGCTCGCGATGATCCGCGAGGCGGGCATCCCGGTCCACGAGGAGGAAGAGGACCACGGCACCCGCCTGATGCTGCCCGGCGGCGGCCATCTCGCGCTCGCCGACGGCCAGACCTCCGTCGAGTTCCGCGACGTGGTCTACTTCGACCTCGCCCTGGACTACCGCAAGGCCACCCGGATCGCTCTGTCCGCCTCCCAGGACACCTCCCCGCAGGCCCTGTCCGAGGCCATCGGCCTGTTCCAGGCGCTCGGCAAGGACGTCAGCGTCATCGGCGACGTCCCCGGCATGATCGTCGCCCGGACGGTCGCGCGGATCGTCGACCTCGCGCACGACGCCGTCGCCAAGGGCGTGGCCACCGAGGAGGACGTCGACACCGCGATGCGCCTGGGCGTCAACTACCCCCTCGGCCCCTTCGAGTGGAGCCGCAGGCTGGGCAGGACCTGGGCGCACGACCTGCTGGAGGAGCTGCACCTGCGCGAACCCTCCGGCCGCTACGCGCCCTCGCTCGCGCTGTACCGCCACGGACACGCCGCCGACCGGCGGGAGGGGACCTCATGACCACCGCCAAGCGGGACACGTACACCCCGGAGACCCTGCTCTCGGTCGCCGTGCAGGTCTTCAACGAGCGCGGCTACGACGGCACCTCCATGGAGCACCTCTCCCGGGCGGCCGGCATCTCCAAGTCGTCGATCTACCACCACGTCTCCGGCAAGGAGGAGCTGCTGCGGCGCGCGGTGAGCCGGGCGCTGGACGGCCTCTTCGGGATCCTCGACGAGGAGCCCGCGCGCGTGGGGCGGGCCGCCGAGCGCCTGGAGTACGTCGTGCGGCGCATGGTGGAGGTCCTCATAGCCGAACTGCCCTACGTGACCCTGCTGCTGCGGGTGCGCGGCAACACCGACACCGAGCGGTGGGCCCTGGAGCGCCGCCGCGACTTCGACCACCGGGTCGCCGCGCTGCTGAAGGCGGCCGCCGCCGACGGGGACGTGCGCGGCGACGTCGAGGTGCGGCTGGCGACCCGGCTGGTCTTCGGCATGATCAACTCGATCGTCGAGTGGTACCGGCCGGACGGGCGGGGCATGGGCGAGCGGGACGTGGCCGACGCGGTGGCGCGGCTGGTCTTCTCGGGGCTGCGCCGGGAGGGCTGAGGACCAGGGCCTGTCGCTCGGATCAGGCCGCAGGGCTCCGAGGGGGCCCCGCGAGCCCCACGTCCGCGGCGTGCTCCACACGACGGGCCCCGGATCCCGGGTCACCCCTGCGGCTCCAGGTCCTCCTCCTCGAACACCAGCAGCGTGCGGGTGCTGAGCACCTGGGGAATGGCCTGGAGCCGGGTGAGCACCAGCTCGCGCAGCGCCCTGTTGTCGGGTGCGTGCACCAGCAGCAGCACGTCGAAGTCGCCGCCCACCAGCGCGATGTGGGAGGCGCCGGGGAGCTGTCTGAGCTGCTCGCGCACCGTGCGCCAGGAATTCTGGACGATCTTCAGCGTGATGTACGCGGACGTGCCGTGGCCCGCGCGCTCGTGGTCGACGCGGGCGCCGAAGCCACGGATGACGCCGTCGTCGAGCAGCCGGTTGATACGCGCGTAGGCGTTGGCGCGCGAGACGTGGACCCGTTCGGCGATCGACCGTATCGAGGCGCGGCCGTCCGCCTGGAGCATCCGGAGGATGTCCTGATCGATGGCGTCCAGCGGGCGGGGCGGGGCCTGCGGCGAGCCGCCGTCCGGGCTGCCGGCCATTTGTTCAGGTGTCATGTCCCCCCGCCTCTCCGCCGTGGACGACCTGCGTCCATCTCAGGCTGTGGAGAACCGTTTGTCCACAGCCTCGGGGGGCCAGTAGCCAAAATGTGCCCACGACCGAACAATCGGTAGGTGAGGCGGGTCACAGCCGACCCGCCTCCCGTAGCCACCCCCACGAGGAGGTGCCGTCATGACGGTCATGGAGCAGCGGGGCGCGTATCGGCCGACCCCGCCGCCCGCCTGGCAGCCCCGCACCGACCCCGCGCCGCTGCTGCCCGACGCGGAGCCCCACCGCGTGCTCGGCACCGAAGCGGCCGCACAGGCCGACCCGGAGCTGCTGCGCAGGCTCTACGCCCAGCTGGTGCGCGGCCGCCGGTACAACGCGCAGGCCACCGCCCTCACCAAGCAGGGCCGCCTCGCCGTCTACCCCTCCAGCACCGGCCAGGAGGCCTGCGAGATCGCCGCCGCGCTCGTCCTGCGGGAGCGGGACTGGCTCTTCCCCAGCTACCGCGACACCCTCGCGGCCGTCGCACGCGGCGTGGACCCCGTCGAGGCCCTGACCCTGCTGCGCGGCGACTGGCACACCGGCTACGACCCCCTCGAGCACCGGGTGGCCCCCTTGTGCACCCCGCTCGCCACCCAGCTCCCGCACGCCGTGGGCCTCGCCCACGCCGCCCGCCTGAAGGGCGACGACGTGGTCGCGCTCGCCATGGTCGGCGACGGCGGCACCAGCGAGGGCGACTTCCACGAGGCGCTGAACTTCGCCGCCGTCTGGCAGGCACCGGTCGTCTTCCTCGTCCAGAACAACGGCTTCGCGATCTCCGTCCCGCTCGCCAAGCAGACCGCCGCCCCCTCCCTGGCCCACAAGGCCGTCGGGTACGGCATGCCGGGCCGGCTCGTCGACGGCAACGACGCGGTCGCCGTGCACCAGGTGCTGTCCGACGCCGTACGGCACGCGCGCGCGGGCGGCGGACCGACGCTGGTGGAGGCGGTCACCTACCGCATCGACGCCCACACCAACGCCGACGACGCGACCCGCTACCGCGGCGACGCCGAGGTCGAGACCTGGCGCGAGCACGACCCGATCCTGCTGCTGGAACACGAGCTGGCCGCCCGCGGGCTGCTCGACGAGCGGGAGAAGCAGGCCGCGCGGGACGCCGCCGAAGCCCTGGCCGCAGACCTGCGCGCCCGCATGCACCGGGATGCGACGCTCGACCCCATGGACCTGTTCGCCCACGTGTACGCCGAACCCACCCCCCAGCTGCGCGAGCAGCGGGCCCTGCTGCGGGCCGAGCTCGACGCGGAGCGGGAAGGGGGGCGCTGATGACCACCGTCGCCGCCGGGACCGCCACCATGGCGCAGGCCCTCACGCGCGCGCTGCGCGACGCGATGGCCGCCGACCCGTCCGTGCACGTCCTGGGCGAGGACGTCGGCACCCTCGGCGGCGTCTTCCGGGTCACCGACGGACTCGCCGAGGAGTTCGGCGAGGACCGCTGCACGGACACGCCGCTCGCCGAGGCGGGCATCCTCGGCACGGCCGTCGGCATGGCCATGTACGGGCTGCGGCCGGTCGTGGAGATGCAGTTCGACGCCTTCGCCTACCCGGCGTTCGAGCAGCTCGTCAGCCATGTCGCCCGCATGCGCAACCGCACCCGCGGCCGCATGCCCGTGCCGATCACCGTCCGCGTCCCCTACGGCGGCGGCATCGGCGGCGTCGAGCACCACAGCGACTCCTCCGAGGCGTACTACATGGCGACTCCGGGGCTCCATGTCGTCACGCCCGCCACGGTCGCCGACGCCTACGGCCTGCTGCGCGCCGCCATCGCCTCCGACGACCCGGTCGTCTTCCTCGAACCCAAGCGCCTGTACTGGTCCAAGGACTCCTGGAACCCGGACGGACCACCGGCCGTTGAACCCGTGGGCCGCGCGGTGGTGCGGCGCTCGGGCCGGAGCGCCACACTCATCACGTACGGGCCGTCGGTGCCGGTCTGCCTCGAAGCCGCCGAGGCCGCCCGCGCCGAGGGCCATGACCTCGAAGTCGTCGATCTGCGCTCCCTGGTGCCGTTCGACGACGAGACGGTCTGCGCCTCGGTACGGCGGACCGGCCGCGCGGTCGTCGTCCATGAATCGGGCTCCTTCGGAGGCCCGGGCGGGGAGATCGCGGCCCGTGTCACGGAGCGCTGCTTCCACCACCTGGAGGCGCCGGTGCTGCGCGTGGCCGGGTTCGACATCCCCTACCCGCCGCCGATGCTGGAGCGCCACCACCTGCCAGGCGTCGACCGCATCCTGGACGCCGTGGCGCGTCTGCAGTGGGAGGCCGAGAGCTGATGGCACAGGTGCTGGAGTTCAAGCTGCCGGACCTCGGGGAGGGGCTCACCGGGGCGGAGATCGTGCGCTGGATGGTGCAGGTCGGTGACGTCGTCGCCGTCGACCAGCCGGTCGTCGAGGTCGAGACGGCGAAGGCGATGGTCGAGGTGCCGTGCCCCTACGGCGGCGTGGTCACCGCCCGGTTCGGCGAGGAGGGCACGGAACTGCCCGTCGGCGCCCCGCTGCTGACCGTCGCGGTCGGCGGGCCGTCCGCCGAAGGACCGACGGACGACTCGGACACCCGGGGCGGCGGCGTCCAGGGTGCGGGCACCCGAGGACCGGACGCACCGGCCCCGGACGTCCAGGGCTCGGGCAACGTCCTGGTGGGGTACGGCACGTCGGAGGCGCCCGCGCGACGGCGCCGGATACGGCCGACGCAGCCGACGCGGGCGGGCCGGCCGACGCCGGAGGGCGGGTCGGCCCGGACGTCTCCGTCAGCTCCGCCGCCGCCCTCCGCGGGTCCGGAGCCCACCGTCGCGTCCTTCTCCGCGCCCGCGGCGGCCCACGGGCGGGCCGGAGGCTCCGGCGACTCCACGGCGGACGGTCCCGTCCCGGTGATCTCCCCGCTGGTGCGCCGTCTCGCCCGGGAGAACGGCCTGGACCTGGCCCAGTTGAAGGGGTCCGGCCCGGACGGTCTGATCCTGCGGGCGGACGTGGAGGACGCGCTGCGGGTGGCCGCCGCCCGGAGCCGGACCGCACAGCCGCCGGCCGGACAGCAGGTGCCGGCGGCGCTCTCGGCTCCCGCCGCCCTCCAGGTCCCCGCGCCACCGGCCCCCGCCTCCCGGCACGCTCCCGTACCACCGGCGTTCCCCGCCTCTCCGGCGCTCGCGGGAGAGCACCGCATCCCGCTCAGGGGTGTGCTCGGGGCCGCCGCCGACAGGCTCTCCCGCAGCCGCCGCGAGATCCCCGACGCGACCTGCTGGGTGGACGCCGACGCCACGGAACTGATGCGCGCCCGTACGGCGATGAACGCCGTCGGCGGCCCGAAGATCTCCCTCCTGGCGCTGCTGGCCCGCATCTGCACCGCTGCCCTGGCCCGGTTCCCGGAACTCAACTCCACCGTCGACGCGGAGGCGCGGGAGATCGTCCGGTTCGACCACGTCCACCTCGGGTTCGCCGCCCAGACCGAGCGGGGGCTGGTCGTCCCCGTCGTCCGCGACGCGCACGCCCGGGACGCCGAGGGGCTCAGCGCCGAGTTCGCCCGCCTCACGGACGCGGCCCGGTCCGGGACCCTCACCCCGGGCGACCTGACCGGCGGGACCTTCACGCTGAACAACTACGGCGTGTTCGGCGTCGACGGCTCCACGCCGATCGTCAACCACCCCGAGGCGGCCATGCTCGGCGTCGGCCGCATCGTCCCCAAGCCGTGGGTGCACGAGGGGGAGCTGGCGGTGCGCCAGGTCGTCCAGCTCTCGCTCACCTTCGACCACCGCGTGTGCGACGGGGGTACGGCGGGCGGATTCCTGCGTCACGTGGCGGACTGCGTGGAACAGCCGGCGGTGCTGCTGCGCACACTGTGATGTCGCGGGCCTCCACGCGTTCCCCGTGATCGGCGGGCCGCGCATACTCGGGGGGTGACCTCGAACGCGTCTCCCGCTCATGACGCCGTCGTGCTCGCCGGTGGCGGAGCCCGCCGCCTCGGCGGTGCCGACAAGCCCGGCGTCCGTGTGGGCGGGCGCGCGCTGCTCGACCGGGTGCTGTCCGCCTGCGCCGACGCGCGGACCACCGTCGTCGTCGCCGCCCCCCGGCCCACCGTGCGGCCCGTGCGGTGGGCGCGCGAGGACCCGCCGGGCGCGGGCCCGGTCGCGGCCCTCGGCGCCGGACTGCGCCACACCACCGCCGACCGCGTCCTCGTCCTCTCCGCCGACCTGCCGTTCCTCGTGCCGGACACCGTCCGCGGCCTGCTGGCCGCCCTGGACGACCACCGTGCCGAGGGCGCGCTGCTCACCGACGCCGACGGCCGCGACCAGCCGCTCGTCGCCGCCTACCGCACGTCCGCCCTGCGCCGCGAACTGGCGGCGCTCGGCGAGCGGCACGACGGCCTCACCGGCCTTCCGCTGCGCCGGCTCACCGCCGGGCTCGACCTCACCCGCGTCCCCGACCCCGTCGCGTCCTTCGACTGCGACACCTGGGACGACATCGCCACCGCCAGAGCACGTATCAGGGAGCATGGCCACGTGTTGGATGAATGGATCTCCGCAGTCAAGGACGAACTGGGCATCGACCTCGACGTCGACACCGGCGTCCTCCTCGACCTCGCCCGTGACGCCGCCCACGGCGTGGCCCGGCCCGCCGCTCCGCTGACCACCTTCCTGGTCGGCTACGCGGCCGCGCGGGCCCAGGGCGGCCCCGAAGCCGTCGCCGAGGCCGCCCGCAAGGCCGCCGACCTGGCCGTGCGCTGGGCCGACGAACCCGGCGGCGGCCGGTCCGACGTGGCTCCCGACGCCACGCCCGACACCCGCCCGGACGCCGGATGACCGCCTTCGGCGTCCGGGACGGCCAGGACGCCGAGGACCTCGACGTCGAGGAGGCGCTCGCCCTCGTGAACCACGGCAACAGCTCCCCCGGCCCGGCCGGAGACGGCGCCGTCCGTCCGGACGAGGACGGCGGCCCCGCGTCGGCGGCCGCGCACGGTGCGGACCGAGGCGGACGGCACGGCGACGACCACGCGGGCCGGTCCGGCGCGGGGCACGGCGGGGCATCCGGCCCCCGTGATGGCCAGGGACACCCGGCCGGTCACCGGGCCACCGCCACCCCGTGGGCCGAGGCCCGCACGATCGCCGGTCGGGCCGCCCGCTCCACCGCCGCCCGCCGCACCCCCGTCTCCGTGTCCCTCGTCGACGCGCTCGGCCTGGTCCTGGCCGCCCCCCTGACCGCCCTCACCGACCTGCCCTCCTTCGACACCTCCGCGATGGACGGCTGGGCGGTCGCCGGGCCTGGACCCTGGGCCGTACGGGACGAGGGTGTCCTGGCCGGACACGCACAGCCCGCGCCCCTCGCCGACGGTGAGGCCGCTCGTATCGCCACCGGAGCCCGGATCCCGCCCGACACCACGGCCGTGCTCCGCAGCGAGCACGGCCGTACCGACGAGAAGGGCCGGCTCCACCCCACCCGTGAGAACCGGCACGGCCAGGACATTCGCCCCCGCGGCCAGGAATGCCGGAGCGGGGACCAGTTGCTGCCGGCCGGAACGGTGGTGACCCCGGCCGTCCTGGGGCTCGCCGCGGCCGCCGGCTACGACACGCTGGCGGCCGTCCCCCGCCCCCGCGTGGAGGTGCTCGTCCTCGGCGACGAACTGCTCACCGAGGGCCGCCCGCACGACGGCCTCATCAGGGACGCGCTCGGTCCGATGCTTCCCCCGTGGCTGCGTGCGCTGGGCGCCGAGGTGGCGGCGTTGCACCGACTGGGCGACGACGCGGAGGCCCTGTACCGGGCCCTGACGACGTCGGCGGCGGACCTGATCATCACCACCGGCGGCACGGCCTCCGGTCCCGTCGACCACGTCCACCCCACCCTGCGCCGTATCGGCGCCGAGCTCCTGGTCGACGGGGTCCAGGTGCGTCCCGGCCATCCGATGCTGCTGGCCCGACTCCAGGACGGCCGGCACCTCGTGGGCCTGCCCGGCAACCCCCTCGCGGCCGTCTCCGGCCTGGTCACCCTCGCCGAGCCGCTGCTGCGTACGCTCGCCGCCCGTCCGGCCCCCGAGCCGTACACGCTGCCGCTGAAGGAGGCGGTGCACGGTCACCCGCACGACACCCGGCTCGTCCCGGCCGTTCTACGAGGCGACCACGCCGTGCCGCTGCACTACAACGGCCCGGCGATGCTGCGGGGCATCGCTGCGGCCGATGTCCTGGCCGTCGTACCACCGGGTGGGGTGCGCGCCGGTCAGGAGACGGAACTGCTGGACCTGCCGTGGGCTGCGGCCGGGATCGACGCCTGTTTCACGTGAAACACCCGAATGACCCACTCGGCCTGTTTCACGTGAAACACCTCGACAGATCACCACCTGCCCGTTTCACGTGAAACATTCGCCCCTTCAGGCGTCGCCCGCCCGGGTCACACCTGCTCGGTGACCGGGGCCCGGCTCACCGTGATCACCCGGTCCCCCGCCTTCAGCTCGGTGAGCTTCGGGTCGGCGAAGTCCAGGAGATCCTTGCCCCGCAGGACCGCCACGATCAGGTCCGCACAGGCGCGCGGCGACCGGCCCACCTCCTGCTGGGTGACGGGACGTTCGATGAGGTCCAGTCCGCTGCCCAGGGTCATCAGGTCCTCCAGGGTCCTCGCCACGATCGGGCTGACCATGGAGACGCCGAGCAGTCGGCCGGCGGAGCTGGAGCTGGTGACCACCGTGTCCGCGCCGCTCTGCTTGAGCAGCGGGACGTTCTCGTCCTCCCGGGCGGCGACGACGATCGTGGCACGCCGGTTCAGCTGGCGGGCGGTGAGGGTGACCAGGGCGGCGGTGTCGTCGCGCTGCGGGGCGACGATCACCCGGGCGGCGCTGGGAACCTCGGCCTTGAGGAGCGTCTCGGAGCGGGTGGCGTCCCCGGTCACCGTGACCAGCCCGTCGTCCCCGGCCGACACCGCGGCCTTGAGCTGCGCGTCCACGACGACGATCTGTTCCTTGGGGATGCCCTGCCCGACGAGCGTCTCCACCGCGTGGCGGCCCTTGGTGCCGTAGCCGACGACCACGACGTGATGGTGGGTGCGGGTGCGCCAGCGGTGGACGCGGACCTGCTGACGGGTGCGCTCGGTGAGCACTTCGAGGGTGGTGCCGACCAGGATGATCAGGAAGAGCACGCGCAGCGGCGTGATGACGAGGATGTTGACGAGCCGGGCCGTGTCACTGACGGGCGTGATGTCGCCGTATCCGGTGGTGGAGAGGGTGACGGTGGCGTAGTAGGCCGAGTCGAGGAGGTCGACGGAGCCGTCGGAGTTGTCGTTGTAGCCCTCGTGGTCGGCGTAGACGATCAACGTGGTGACGGCCAGCACGAACAGGGCCAGCGCGAGGCGCCGGAGCACCTGCTGGAGCGGTGGCAGGGCGCTCTGCACCGGCATCGTGATGGAGCGGCCGGCCTCGGCGTCGTCACGGGCCTCGGCGCGCGAGCGGTACCAGAGCGACCTGAGGAGGGAGAGCCGCCGCGGCCCGGCAGGCTGTCGTTCGTGGTCTCGCATCGCGTGCCCCCTGTCATGGTGATCCGTACGGTGGGCACCATGGTTCCCGGCGGGTTGTTCCCGTCAGCACGCAACACCCCGTCCGTACCGAGGTTTCGCCCAGTATCCCGGAGGTCTCCCTTGCGCGACCACACCGTCGTCGTCGGCTTCGGCACGAAGGGGCGGGCCGCGATCCGCACCGCCTGTGCCTCGGGACTGCGGAAGGAGCAGGTCGTCGTGATCGATCCCGGCACCAAGATGATCGCCGCGGCGACGGCCGAGGGCTACGAGGGCGTGGTCGGCGACGCGACGCGCAGCGACGTGCTGCGCCGGGCGGAGGTGCAGCGGGCCGGAAAGATCATCATCGCGACGGAGCGTGACGACACGTCCGTCCTCGTGGCCCTGACCGCCCGCCAGCTCAATCCCCGGGCGAAGATCGTGGCCGCGGTGCGGGAGGAGGAGAACGCGCCGCTGCTCCAGCAGTCGGGCGCCGACGAGGTCATCACCAGCGCGGGAGCGGCCGGACGCCTCCTCGGGCTGTCCGTGCTCAGCCCGGCGGCCGGCCGGGTCATGGAGGACCTCATGCACCAGGGAAGCGGCCTGGACCTCGTGGAACGGCCCGTCACCAAGGCCGAGTCGGGACGCAGCCCGCGCGAGACGGACGACCTGGTGGTGAGCGTCGTCCGCGGTCACCGGGTGCTCGCCTACGACGATCCGGCGATCGGCGTCCTGGAGCTGACGGACCGCCTGGTCACCATCGTGCGGGTGCCGCCGGAGCCGCGGACGGTGCCGCGCCTCTAGGGCCTGTTGCGAAAGTCCCGCCTGCCCGACGACGCCATGCACGCTCCCCCAGCCTCCGGCCGGGGGGACCCCCACTCGCCGCACCGGCCCCTGACCCAAGTACATCCAGTACGAGGGCCAGGGGCCGGCACTCCCCCAGCCTTCGGCCGGGGGGACCCCCAGAGCACGCACCTGACGCCGCCAGGCCCGCCCTCCGGGCGGACGACGGGACTTTCGCAACAGGCCCTAGCGCCGGCACCCGGCTCCCCGTGGCTCCGAAGGAATCCCCCTACGTGCGGTTGTACAGCGCAGCGTGACCGGTCCGAAGACCAGCACGAACAGCGCGGCCCACCTCAGCGACGGTGCCGGTGAGGTCCTCGTCCACCGACGCGTACTGGCCGGTGAGGCTGACCAGGCCGCGTACCTCGTCGGCCTCGCGGATCACGTCGTGGCCGAAGGGGGGAGTGTCCTTCCGCGCAGTCGGATCATGCAGGGGAGCCCTTCACCGTCGCGCGGCCTCGACGGTCGTGCATCGGGGCGTCCCCGGGACCGGTCCCCTGACCGCTGCGGGGCCGCGGTCGCCCGATGGCCGCTACGGCGGCCGCCGCGGACGCAGGAGTAGCGTCCCTCCCATGCATGCGATCACGATTTCCGAACCTGGTGGTCCCGAGGCGCTGGTGTGGGAGGAGGTCCCCGATCCCGTACCCGGCGAGGGCGAGGTCCTGGTCGAGGTGGTGGCCGGCGCCGTCAACCGCGCCGACATCATGCAACGGCAGGGCTTCTACGACCCGCCGCCGGGCGCGTCGCCCTACCCCGGCCTGGAGTGCTCGGGGCGCATCGCCGAGCTAGGCCCCGGAGTCAGCGGCTGGGCCGTCGGCGACGAGGTGTGCGCGCTGCTCGCGGGCGGCGGATACGCGGAGAAGGTCGTCGTCCCGGCCGGGCAGCTGCTGCCGGTGCCCGAAGGGATCGGCCTCCGGCAGGCCGCCGCGCTCCCCGAGGTGACGTGCACGGTCTGGTCGAACGTCTTCATGGTCGCCCACCTGCGCCCCGGTGAGACGCTGCTGGTGCACGGCGGCTCCAGCGGGATCGGCACCATGGCCGTCCAGCTGGCCAAGTCCGTCGGCGCCAGGGTCGCCGTCACCGCGGGCAGCGAGGAGAAACTGCGGCGCTGTGCCGAGCTGGGCGCGGACATCCTGGTCAACTACCGGGAGCAGGACTTCGTGGCCGAGATCAAGCAGGCCACGGACGGTGCCGGGGCCGACGTCATCCTCGACAACATGGGCGCGAAGTACCTGGAGCGCAATGTCCAGAGCCTGGCCGTCAACGGCCGCCTCGCGATCATCGGCATGCAGGGCGGGGTGAAGGGTGAGCTGAACATCGGCGCGCTCCTCGCCAAGCGCGCCGCGATCAGCGCGACCTCGCTGCGGGCCCGCCCGCTCGGGGAGAAGGCGACGATCGTCGCGGCGGTGCGCGAGCACGTCTGGCCCCTGCTGGCCGCCGGTCACGTCCGCCCGGTCGTCGACCGCGAGGTCCCGATGCGGGACGCGGCCACCGCCCACCGCATCGTCGAGGAGAGCGGTCACGTCGGCAAGGTCCTGCTGGTCGCACCCTGACGGCACCGCACAGCCCCCCGGGGCGTCGTCCTAGCCGCGACGCAGCCGCAGTCCGAGGAAGGCGAGGCCGAGACCGAGGCCGATGAGGATCAGGCCGCTGCCGAGGGGCAGAACCCGCAGGGCGTGCCCGGCGGGCTGCTCCTGCCGGGTGACCGCCCGCGGCGACGCGCTGGGCACGAGCCCGGCCGCGGGCGGCTCCTCCTCGGCCGGATCTTCCTCGGCCGGGTCCTCCCCCGCGTCCTGCTCCTCGTCCGCCTCCACGTCGTCGTCCTCGTACACGTCCCCGTCCTCGGCCCCGTCCCGGCCCTCGTCCGCCGTCCGCCCCGGACGGATACGTCCCTCACCGGCCCGGCTCCCGGCCCGGTCGGGCCCGACCGGGGACGCGGACGCGGACAAGGACGCGGACGTGTAGGCAGACGTGTACGAGGACGAAGACGGGGACGTGGATGAGGACGGGGACGGGGACGAGCTCGTGGACGACGACGGCACGGCGGCGTACGACGCGACGCCGCCGTACGGCAGCCCGGCCGCCAGCGCCAGGCTCACCGCCGGCCCGTACAACCCCCACCGCCATGGAGTCACGTCAGTGACCCCCTCCCGGTGTCAGCCGATAGAGAACAAGTAGCGACAAGCCTGGCATTCGGCCTTGTTCACCGCATCGCGGACTGCTCCGAACGGAAACGGTGGATCATCTTTCCCGGGGGGCACCACGGTGATGAGGTGTAGGGGTGCGAGAGAATGGCGGCATGGAGATGCCGAGGAACGAAAGGTCGCCGGAGAACGCCCAGCGGATCCTGGTCGTGGGCCAGGACGGCATGGCACTCGGTGGCGGTGACGCGGACGAGGACTCCCGTGAGACCCCGGTGACGGAACAGGTCGAGCAGCCGGCGAAGGTCATGCGGATCGGCAGCATGATCAAGCAGTTGCTGGAGGAGGTGCGGGCGGCTCCCCTGGACGAGGCGAGCCGGGCTCGGCTCAAGGAGATCCACTCCAGTTCGGTGAAGGAACTGGAGGACGGTCTGGCGCCCGAGCTCGTCGAGGAGTTGGAGCGGCTCTCCCTGCCGTTCAACGACGACGCGACTCCGAGCGACGCGGAACTGCGGATCGCCCAGGCCCAGTTGGTCGGCTGGCTGGAGGGCCTGTTCCACGGCATCCAGACCACCTTGTTCGCCCAGCAGATGGCCGCGCGCGCCCAGCTGGAGCAGATGCGCCGCGCGCTGCCTCCGGGTATGGGCGGTCAGGAGGGCATCGACGACCCCCGCACGGGCGGCCGCTCGGGCGGACCGTACCTGTAGACCCCGTACGGCCAGACCCCTACGACCACACCCCCCGTACGACCAGACCCCGTACGAAGGGCCCGGCGCCGGCCGCCGGGCCCTTTCGGCTGTCGGTACGTCGGTACGTCAGGACGCCGGGTTGCCCGTCGACACGCTCAGCTCGATCTCCGGCATGTCCTCGGGGTCGACGTCCGTCCCGGCGGACGGGAACTGGTCCATGACCGCGCCCTGGCCGTACGTGTTCTCGTCGACGTCCTTGATCGTCATCGTCCAGCCGGCCGCCTGGAAGCACTCCTTGACCGACTTGATGTACTTGAACTGGAAGTTGGGGACGCGGATCTTGTCAGGGTCGTTGTACGACTCGTCGGGCTCGGAGCACTCGGCCGAGTCGATCGTCTTCGAGGTGTCCGGGCCGCGGTAGCCGGCCGCCTTCGTGGCGGTGGCGCTGGAACTGGCCCCGCCGGAGCCGCCCTTGTCGTCCTCGCTGCCGTCGTTCGCCATGAGGGTGCCGAGCAGGGCGCCGACGGCCACGACCGCGACGATGGTCGAGCCGACGACCACCGGCTTGCTGCTCGCCCGTCCGCTGCCGGGGCCCACGGCCGTCGACGGCTGCGGGGTGAGGTTGTAGGCGGGCGGGGTGTGCGGCGCCTGCTGGTGGCCGTACGACGGGGCGGGCGTCTGGTAGCCGCCCTGCGCCGGATAGCCGTAGGACGGCGCCGGGGCGGGCGTCGAGGGCGCCGGGGTGCCGTACGGGTTGTTCGGCGCGGGCTGGTACGGCGTCTGCACGTTGCCCGTCGGGCCCTGGGTGCCCTGGCCGACCGGCGGGAAGACCGCGGAGCCGACGCCCGCGCCGCTCGACGTCTGGGCGCCGGCGACGATGCTCGGCGGGGCGGCCTGGAAGGAGGCCGCGACGCGCAGGCACTCGTCGCGCATGGCCACGGCGGTGGGGAAGCGCTCGTTCGGGTTCTTCTTCAGCGCGCGGGCGACGAGCGCGTCCACGGCCGGCGGCAGCGCGCGGTTGACGGAGGAAGGAGCCACCGGCTCCTCCTGCACGTGCGCGTACGCGATCGCCAGCGCCGAGTCCGCGTCGAACGGAAGCCGGCCGGTGACCAGTTGGAACAGCATGATGCCGACCGAGTACAGGTCGGATCGGGCGTCCACGCCCCGGCCCAGCGCCTGCTCGGGCGAGAGGTACTGCGGGGTGCCGACGACCATGCCGGTCTGCGTCATCGAGGTGACGCCGGACTGCATCGCGCGCGCGATGCCGAAGTCCATCACCTTGACGACACCGCGCTTGGTCATCATCACGTTGCCGGGCTTGATGTCGCGGTGGACCAGCCCCATCTCGTGGCTGATCTCCAGCGCCGCCAGCACGTCCGCGGTGATCTTCAGCGCCTTGTCGGCGGGCATCGCGCCCTGCTGCCGCACGTCCTCGTCGAGCACCGACCCGAGCGGGCGGCCCTCGATGTACTCCATCACGATGTACGGCGTCGTCATGCCGTCCACGTCGTCCTCGCCCGTGTCGAAGACGGAGACGATGTTGGTGTGCGTGAGCTTCGCCACGGCCTGGGCCTCGCGGCGGAAGCGCTCGCGGAAGGCCTGCTCGCGGCCGAGCTCGGTGTGGAGTGTCTTGATCGCGACCTGACGGTCGAGCACGGAGTCGTAGGCGAGGTGGACGGAGGCCATACCGCCCTCGCCGAGCAAGTCACGCAGCTGATAGCGGCCGCCGGCGAGCGCCCGCCCCGCATACCGGCCCTGCGCGCCGTCCTGGCTCATCTTCTGCGTCCCCCGTAAGGCGTCGGGCACCTGCCGCTTGCTGTGGCTAGCCATTGATCGAAAGTGCCATTCCCGGCCAAGTCTGCCCCAGGCCACTGACACGTCAAGCGCGGTGCCCGTTCCGTGACCGTACGCGAAAGAAGCGTCGCGGAAGCGTTACAGGCGGCGTACGGCCGGTACACAGAATTTGCACGCCGGCAGGGGGTGCGGGTTTGATGGCCGGTCCGGTCTCCGACCCGTACCCGCGCTCATCCCGGACCGGCGGCTTGCGCGGAGGCTGTAGCGTGGCCGACGGAGACCGTGACAACACCGCGCGCACCGCGGGCAGAAACGACGGCGAGGACTGATGGCACAGCAGCAGCGCGCTCAGGGCCCGTCCGACCCCGAGGCGACTGGCGGCGGTATGTCAGATGCGCCGGAGCTGTGGGGTAACGGCGGGCTTGTCGGGGACGGCCGGTACCGGCTGACCCACAGACTCGGCCGGGGCGGCATGGCGGAGGTGTTCGCCGCCGAGGACGTGCGCCTCGGGCGAACCGTGGCCGTCAAGCTGCTGCGCGCCGATCTCGCGGAGGACCCGGTGTCCAAGGCCCGGTTCACCCGCGAGGCCCAGTCGGTGGCCGGCCTCAACCACCACGCGATCGTCGCCGTGTACGACTCCGGCGAGGACTTCGTGGGCGGCCAGAGCGTGCCGTACATCGTCATGGAGCTGGTCGAGGGGCGGACGATCCGTGATCTGCTGCTCAACGCCGAGGCGCCGGGCCCCGAGCAGGCGCTGATCATCGTCTCCGGGGTGCTGGAGGCGCTGGCCTACTCGCACCAGCACGGCATCGTGCACCGCGACATCAAGCCGGCGAACGTGATCATCACGGACAACGGCGCCGTGAAGGTGATGGACTTCGGCATCGCCCGCGCCCTGCACGGCGCGTCCACGACGATGACGCAGACCGGCATGGTCATGGGCACTCCGCAGTACCTCTCCCCGGAGCAGGCCCTCGGCAAGGCCGTCGACCACCGCTCCGACCTGTACGCCACGGGCTGCCTGCTGTACGAACTGCTCGCACTGCGTCCGCCGTTCACCGGCGAGACCCCGCTGTCGGTGGTCTACCAGCACGTCCAGGACATCCCGGTGCCGCCGTCGCGCACCTCGGACGGCGCCTGCCCGCCCGAGCTCGACGGCCTCGTCATGCGCTCCCTCGCCAAGGAGCCCGACGACCGCTTCCAGACCGCGGAGGAGATGCGCGGCCTGGTCCAGTACGCCCTCCAGATGCTGTACGACCAGGGCGGCCACACCGGCACCTGGAACACCGGGCCGGTCGACGCGGCCGCCGGCGGGGCTGCGGCCGCGGCCGGGTTCGCGGGCACCACGGCGATGCCGCACGGCGCCGACGGCTCCAGCACCTCGCAGATCCCCCAGCCGATCCTGCCCTCGGGCTACGGAGGCGGCGACGACGGCGGGTTCGAGGGGCACGGCAACCGGGGCAGCGGCCGCGGCAAGCTGTGGGTGCTGGCCGTCCTCGCGGTGATCGCCATCGCGGCCGGTGTCGCCCTCGCGCTGAACAACGGCGGTTCGGACGGCGGCGGCGGGTCGGAGACCACGCAGTCGCCGACCGTCACGCAGTCCGCGACGGAGGACGAGAGCAGCGCGTCCCCGAGCGACTCGCCGACCGACGAGTCGACGGAGGAGGAGACGACGGAGGGCAGCTCCGGCTCGAACTACGGTTCGGAGTACACGCCGTCGTACACGCCGTCGTACACGCCGTCCCCGAGCTACAGCAGCGAGGAGAGCGAGCAGCCGTCGGAGGAGCCGACCGAGACGCAGCCGTCGGAGGAGCCGACCGACACCGAGTCGAGCGACTCGGGCACCACGGACGGCGGGACCGGGGAGGACGCCGGTTCGACGACGGGCACCTCCAGCGGCAGCGACCAGGGCACGACCAGCCTGGGCAGCCTCGGCGGCTGACCTCTTCCGTCCACGCCGTCGCACGCACGCGCGCGTGGGGCCCGACCGGGCTCCCCACGCGCGCGTCGTCGTCTGCGCGGCCCGCCCCGTCGGGGCGGCCCCGCACCCGGGTCAGAGCGTGAAGGCGTCGCACACCGCGTCGTACTCCCGCGTCCACCACACCGCCAGGGCGGCGGCCGCCGGGAACTGGGGATCGGCGCGGGTGTCGCCGCGCTCGTAGTGCCAGCGCAGCATCCAGAAGTCGTTGAGGCGCTCCCACCACACGCGGTGCACGGCGGCCGCGAGTTCCGAGGGGGTGGCCCCGGCGGCGCGCCGGTACGCGCGCGCGTACGCCCGCGCCTTGGGCAGGTCGAGGGTGCCGCCGGGCAGGACGAAGAAGATCGCGGCGGCGCGTACGGCCTCCTCGGCGCGCGGCTGCACGCCGAGCCGGTCCCAGTCGACGATGGCGGCGGGGGCGTCGTCGCGGTAGAGCAGGTTGAACGGGTGGAAGTCCCCGTGCACCCAGCCGGCCGGGCCGCTGCTCGGGGGACGGCGGTCCGCGTTCCGTTCCAGCAGGGCACGCCGTTCCAGGAGCCGGTGGCGGGCCAGTTCGTCGAAGGAGTCGGCGGGGCGGTGCCGGCGCACGCGCGCGAGGAGGTCGTCGATCACGGCGAAGGTGTCGGCCGGGGCGACGCTCTCCGGGGGTGCGGCGCGGGCCCGCGCGTGCGCCGGCATCACCCGCTCCAGGCTCGCGTGCACGACCCCCAGGAGCGCCCCCAGGCGGGCGCACTCGCCGGGGGTGAGCTGGGCGCCGTGGCGGTGGCGGCCGTCGATCCACGGGTGCAGGGCGTAGGCGTGGCCGCCGACGACGGCGACCGTGCGCCCGTCGCGGCCGGGCAGCGGGGGCGCCACGGGGACCCCCAGGTCGGCCAGGCGCTGGGTGGCCCGGTGCTGGCGGACGATCGAGGCCTCGTCGGCGGTGTCCGGGTCGAAGTGGTGCTTGAGGAAGTAGCGGCCGCGGGTCGTGCGCAGCCGGTAGCCGCGGTTCAGCAGCCCTTGGTCGACGGGCGCGCAGTCGAGGGGGGAGCCGGCGGCGTAGCGGCGGAGCAGGGCGCCCAGAGGGGGCGCGTGGGGCATCAGGGGTGGTACACAGGAGCGCGGCACGCGCCCGATGCTAGGGCACTGTTCGGCGCCGTGAGCTGCGCGTTGTCACACACAGTCACCAGGCGTCACAAGTGGTCCCCGACGGTCGCCTTGAGGTGGGCCTCGGGCGTGAAGTGATCCCCCCGGTCGGCGGCCGCTGCGGGGGTATGGGGCAGTTCGTCCTTTTCGGTGGGTTGGTGCACTCGTCTATCCGTGCTCTTCCCGTTGCCGAGGCCGACGGGATAACGTGCCGTTGCTCCGGCCTCCTGCAAGGCTGTGACCAGGATCCTTCCCGAGTTTGCCGATTTTACTTGGAAATCCAAGCAAAAACGCAGGTCAGGCGGGGTTTCACAGATATGTGGCGTACTGGGTAACGTGCATCTTGCAGGGCGCTCGCCGGGGCACCTGTCACGCCTGTTCCGGCCGAGTGGCACCCACCCCGTGCGCGGGTGTCGGAACAGGTGAGCCGTACTGGTTCCCGGCAACCCCGGGGGCCGGACCGACGGAGGAGCACACGTGACCGTGGAGAGCACTGCCGCGCGCAAGCCGCGACGCAGCGCCGGAGGCAAGGCCGGCGCCACCGGCACCGAGACGGCGACCGGCACCACCCGCGCCGCCGCGGCCAAGGCCACCGGCGGGAAGCGCACCGCCGGCAAGCGCACCGCCGCCGGGGCCCGCACCGCCCGTACCGCCGGCGCCACCGCAGGGAAGGGCGGCGAGCCCGAGCTCGTCCAGTTGCTCACGCCCGAGGGCAAGCGCGTGAAGGACGCCGAGTACGACCCGTACGTCGCCGACATCACCCCCGACGAGCTGCGCGGCCTGTACCGCGACATGGTGCTCACCCGCCGCTTCGACGCCGAGGCCACCTCCCTCCAGCGCCAGGGCGAGCTGGGCCTGTGGGCCTCGCTGCTCGGCCAGGAGGCCGCCCAGATCGGCTCCGGCCGCGCCCTGCGCGACGACGACTACGTCTTCCCGACCTACCGCGAGCACGGCGTCGCCTGGTGCCGCGGTGTCGACCCGGCCAACCTGCTGGGCATGTTCCGCGGCGTCAACAACGGCGGCTGGGATCCCAACGGGAACAACTTCCACCTCTACACGATCGTCATCGGCTCCCAGACGCTGCACGCCACCGGCTACGCGATGGGCGTCGCCAAGGACGGCGCGGACAGCGCGGTCCTCGCCTACTTCGGCGACGGCGCCTCCAGCCAGGGCGACGTCGCCGAATCGTTCACCTTCTCCGCCGTCTACAACGCGCCGGTGGTGTTCTTCTGCCAGAACAACCAGTGGGCGATCTCCGAGCCGACCGAGAAGCAGACCCGCGTCCCGCTCTACCAGCGCGCGCAGGGCTACGGCTTCCCGGGCGTCCGCGTCGACGGCAACGACGTCCTCGCCTGCCTCGCGGTCACCAAGTGGGCCCTGGAGCGGGCCCGCCGCGGCGAGGGGCCGACCCTCGTCGAGGCGTACACGTACCGGATGGGCGCCCACACCACCTCCGACGACCCCACCCGCTACCGGCACGACGACGAGCGCGTCGCCTGGGAGGCCAAGGACCCGATCCTGCGCCTGCGCCGGTACCTGGAGGCCTCAAACCACACGGACGAGGGATTCTTCGCGGAACTCGAGGCCGAGAGCGAGGCGTTGGGCAGGCGAGTGCGCGAAGCGGTCCGTGCCATGCCGGACCCGGACCACTTCGCCATCTTCGAGAACGCGTACGCGGACGGACACGCGCTCGTCGACGAGGAGCGCGCCGGGTTCGCCGCCTACCAGGCGTCGTTCGAGACGGAGTCCGACAGCGGCGTCGCCGCGGGTGAGGGGGGCAACTGAGATGGCCGGCACTGCGACCAGCAAGACCAGCACGACCATGGCTCTGGCCAAGGCGATCAACGAGTCGCTGCGGCACGCGCTGGACTCCGACCCCAAGGTCCTCGTCATGGGCGAGGACGTCGGCAAGCTCGGCGGCGTGTTCCGGGTGACGGACGGCCTCCAGAAGGACTTCGGCGAGTCCCGCGTCATCGACACCCCGCTCGCCGAGTCGGGCATCGTGGGCACCGCGATCGGCCTGGCCCTGCGCGGCTACCGCCCGGTGGTGGAGATCCAGTTCGACGGCTTCGTCTTCCCGGCCTACGACCAGATCGTCACCCAGCTCGCGAAGATGCACGCCCGCTCGCTGGGCAAGGTGAAGCTCCCCGTCGTCGTCCGCATCCCCTACGGCGGTGGCATCGGCGCCGTCGAGCACCACTCGGAGTCCCCCGAGGCGCTCTTCGCGCACGTGGCGGGCCTGAAGGTGGTCTCGCCGTCGAACGCCGGGGACGCCTACTGGATGATGCAGCAGGCCATCCAGAGCGACGATCCGGTGATCTTCTTCGAGCCCAAGCGGCGCTACTGGGACAAGGGCGAGGTCGACACCGAGGCCATCCCCGGCCCGCTGCACAAGGCGCAGGTCGTCCGCGAGGGCACCGACGTGACCCTCGTCGCCTACGGCCCGATGGTGAAGGTCTGCCGGGAGGCCGCCGACGCGGCCGCCGAGGAGGGCAAGAGCCTGGAGGTCCTGGACCTGCGTTCGGTCTCCCCCCTCGACTTCGACTCCGTCCAGGCATCCGTGGAGAAGACCCGCCGTCTGGTCGTGGTCCACGAGGCGCCGGTGTTCTTCGGCTCGGGCGCGGAGATCGCCGCCCGGATCACGGAGCGCTGCTTCTACCACCTGGAGGCCCCCGTGCTCCGGGTGGGCGGCTACCACGTCCCGTACCCGCCGGCGCGTCTGGAGGAGGAGTACCTGCCGGGCCTGGACCGGGTGCTCGACGCCGTCGACCGTGCCCTGGCGTACTGAGGAGAGGGTCGTGACGACGATGACGGAAGCGTCCGTTCGCGAGTTCCGGATGCCCGACGTGGGCGAGGGGCTCACCGAGGCCGAGATCCTCAAGTGGTACGTCCAGCCCGGGGACACGGTGACCGACGGTCAGGTGGTGTGCGAGGTCGAGACGGCCAAGGCCGCCGTCGAACTGCCCATCCCCTACGACGGCGTGGTCAGCGCGCTCCACTTCCCCGAGGGCACCACGGTGGACGTGGGCACGGTGATCATCGCGGTGGACGTGGCGGGCGGCGGGGCGCCGGCGGCGGCTCCTGCGGTGGCGGGGGAGCCCGCCGCGTCCGAGGCGGAGGGTTCCGGCCGCCAGCCGGTCCTCGTCGGGTACGGCGTGGCCGCCTCCTCCACCAAGCGCCGTCCGCGCAAGGCCGCGGAGGGCCCCGCCCAGGAACCGGCGGCGGCCGCGGCCGTCCAGGCCGAACTGAACGGCCACGGCACGGCGGCGCACGCCGCACCGGCCCCCGCGCCGGTCCCCAGCCCGGCCGCCGTACCGGCGTCCGGCCCGTCCGCCGCCCCCGTCGGCAAGGGTCGCCCGCTGGCCAAGCCGCCGGTGCGGAAGCTCGCCAAGGACCTGGGCGTGGACCTCGCGACGGTGGTTCCGTCCGGTCCGGACGGCATCATCACGCGCGAGGACGTCCACGCGGCGGCGGCCCCGGCGCAGGCCCCCGCGCCCGAGCGGCCGGAGGCGCCGCAGCCCGTCCCGGCGGCCGCCCCCGCCGCCACCCCCGTCACCGTCCCGGCCCCGGTGGTCTCGTACGACGCGGCCCGCGAGACGCGTGTCCCCGTCAAGGGGGTGCGCAAGGCGACCGCGCAGGCCATGGTGGGGTCGGCGTTCACGGCGCCGCACGTCACGGAGTTCGTGACGGTCGACGTGACCCGCACGCTGAAGCTCGTCGAGGAGCTCAAGCAGGACAAGGACATGCAGGGCCTGCGGGTCAACCCGCTGCTGCTCATCGCCAAGGCCCTGCTGGTCGCCCTCCGGCGGAACCCGGACATCAACGCGTCCTGGGACGAGGCCAACCAGGAGATCGTGCGCAAGCACTACGTCAACCTGGGTATCGCGGCCGCGACCCCGCGCGGTCTGATCGTGCCGAACATCAAGGACGCCCACGACAAGACGCTGCCCCAGCTCGCCGAGGCGCTGGGCGAGCTGGTGGCGACGGCGCGCGAGGGGAAGACGCCTCCGGCTGCCATGCAGGGCGGCACGGTCACCATCACCAACGTCGGCGTCTTCGGCATCGACACCGGCACACCGATCCTCAACCCCGGCGAGTCCGCGATCCTGGCCATCGGCGCGATCAAGCTCCAGCCGTGGGTGCACAAGGGCAAGGTGAAGCCGCGTCAGGTGACCACGCTCGCGCTGAGCTTCGACCACCGCCTGGTCGACGGCGAGCTGGGCTCCAAGGTGCTGGCGGACGTGGCGGCGATCCTGGAGCAGCCGAAGAAGCTGATCACCTGGGCTTGAGCCCGGGTGAGCGCGGGGAGCCGCGGCCCCTCGGGCGGGGTGGCCCCATCGTGTGGGGGCGCCTCGCCGGATGGGGCCGCTACCGGGCGGGGCCGTGCCACCGGGCGGGGTCGCCCAACTGGGCGGGGCCGTCCCACCGCGTGGGGCGCCTCGCCGGGTGGGGCCGCCGCCCCCCCCGCGGAGTCGTCCCACCGGTGGGTGCCACCCGCCGCATGCCCGTCTCAACGGGCGGCGGTGGTCCCCGGTGTCTCCTCCCGCATCCAGTGGCCGTCGGTGGTCCAGCCCAGGAGCCGTCGGCCTTCGCCCTCGTCCGGCGAGCCGCCTTCGGCGGTCTGCCGCAGGCCGGTCAGGGCGGGAGCGAGCCGGGTCGCGACATGGCCGGGGCGGCGGGCGGCCTCCTCGGCCAGCCGGTCCAGGGTGCGGGCCTGCTCCCGCGGGGTGCACAGGGACAGGTGGAACAGCATCTGGCGCCAGGCGTAGGCGGCGTCCTTGATGGTGGCGAGGGGACGCGGGTTCCCGTGGACGCGGGCGGTCAGCCGGCAGACGGTGTCGAAGCTGCGGAGGGCCAGGTCCTCCCAGCCCGTGGCCGGGCTGATGCCGACCCGGTGGACCAGGGTGGCGAGGTTGTGCGTGGTGAGGATCTGCGCCTGCTCGATGACCGTGCCGTTCGCCGCCACCGATCCGGACCCCCACCGCGAGCGGGTCGAGGAGGCCCCGGCCCGTTCGGCGCACAGCTGAGCGAACCGGGTCGAGGTCCGGGGCCGGACCGTCCGGAGCTGGGCCTCGCCGGCTTCGAGGATCGCCAGGTTGCGCACGGCGCGGTAGTCGATGGCGTAGTAGCGCTCGTAGAGCGAGCCGCCTCCCAGGAGTTCCGCGGCGACACGGGCGGCGACGAGGAACTTCGGGGTGAACGTGCCCATGAAGATGTCGGCGGCCAGCTCCTCGACCAGCGGGGCGCCGAGGTCGGCCTGGCGGGCGAGGACGGACAGTTCGCGGACGAGCGGGTTGGGCAGGATTGTGCCCGGGAAGGCCTGCACGGCCAGTTCGCCGAGCTGCCGCAGCGCGAGGGCGGACACCTCGTCCGCCTCGCCACCGGCCCGCCACCCGGCCACGGCCTTCACCCACGGCAGCTCCTCCGCCCGCACCTGCCGCTCCAGGTTGAGCAGCAGCAGCGACCGGCGGTTGCGGAAGGCGCGGTAGTGGGCGGCGGCCAGGGTGCGCAGCGATTCGTCCGGGTAGGCCTGGGCGGTCGTCGCGGCGACGAGCTGCGGGACCAGTTCGGCCATGACCTCGGCGGACGGCACCGCACCGCGCTCCACCAGCGTGCCCAGCGGCGCGCTCAGCGCGGTCTCGACGGGCCGGCGCAGGGCGCGCGGGATCGCCGCCCCCGCGGGCAGTCCCGTCTCCCGGGTCTCCTGCTCGCTCACCGCGGCGACGAGCGGCCCGACCTCGGTGACGCCCTCCTCCGGCGGCAGCCCGGAGAGCCGGCGCAGCACCAGCTGGGCCAGCGCGTGGTGCGAGGGCAGCGCCGCCTGCGCGGCCTGCTCCCGGCGCAGCGCCGTCAGTTCGGGCGAGCCGGGCAGGCCGCGCCGCCGCACCATGGAGGTGACCGCGTGCCGCAGCAGCCCGAGCCGGCGCGCGTCCAGCGGGCGTCCGGCGACGCTCTCCTCCAGCGCGCCCCGCAGGATGGCGAGGTTCTGCTTGGGGTCGAGGTGCTTGGTGCAGCGGGTGTGCCGGCGGGCGAGGTCGCGGTAGCGGCGCAGCAGGGCGGCGCCCCGCTCGTGCCAGGCGGCGCCGGGTGTGCGCGCCAGGACCCGGCCGTCCTCGGCCGTCTCCAGCCAGTGCGCGAGCAGTTCGTCCCCGAACGGCTGCCAGACGGCCAGTGCCTCCCGCTGTGTCTCCACGGCCTCGCCGGGCCGGCGCCGGCCCAGGGAGTGCCGGGCGTCGCCGACGGTCCGGCGGTGCACCGCGGCGGCGTCGGGCGCGGGGCGGTCGGCGGGGGCCGGGGTGAAGCGCAGCCGGTCCGCGAAGGGGACCAGTTCCTCGACGAGGTCCAGGGCGGCGTCCGTCTCCCCGGCCCGGGCGAGCCAGGCGACGGTGAGCAGGGCGGCCTCCTCGGGGACGGTCACCTCGTAGCGGCCGCTGTCCAGCAGGTCGTACAGGCGGCGCAGTCCGTCCTCGGACAGCCAGTACGCGAAGAGGGCCCGCCGCTGCGCGGGGACGCCCGCCTGCCGCGCGACCTCGGTCTCGTACGGGCGCAGGGGGCCGCCGGCCGCGGCCTCGCCGGTGGCGAAGCCGCCGCGGACGACCTGCGGGGTCACCCAGGCGGGCAGTCCGGCGACCGGGGTGCGCGAGCCGATGGAGAGCAGTCCGTTCGCCATGCCGGCGAGGACGGCCCGCCAGGCGCGGCCCTTCTCCTGGGCCCGGTGGCGGGTGTCGGGGTCCTGGTGGGTGTGGGCGGTCCTGAGCGCCTTGGCCAGTTGGCCGGACGCGTAGCCCGGGTTCGCCTCGGCGAGGTGCTGCTGGTCAGCGTCGTTGTCCATAAGCCGACGTGACGGGTTCCGCCCCCGTGCCCTCCGGGTCCCGAGCCCGGCGCTCTGCTGCTGAGCTACACGTCGATGAGGCGACGCGACGGGTTCCGCCCCCGTGCCCCCCGGGACCACACCCGGTGCTCTGCTGCTGAGCCACACGTCGTCGAGCCGACGTGGCGGGTGCCGCCCCCGCGCCCTCCGGGTGGAAAGCCCGGTGCTCTGCTGCTGAGCTACACGTCGATGCCGTTGACGGTAGGTCCCGGAGCGGCGGTCGGACAACCGGATTAACGACGGCGTCCGACCGCCCCGGGACAGGGGCAGGGACAGGGACAGGGGCAGGGGCAGGGACCCGGCCGTGGCTACGCGGGCACGTGCACGGTGGAGACCCGGCTGGCGACCAGCCGCTCCCGTTCCCGCCGGGCCGCCCGCCTGCGCAGCCGCAGGATCTGGCTCACCCCGACGGCCTGGAGCACGAACACCGCGGAGAAGGCGGCCCGGTAGTCGTCGCCGGTGGCGTCCAGCAGGACGCCGATCGCGAAGAGGGTCGTCATGGAGGCGACGAAGCCGCCCATGTTGGTGATGCCGGACGCGGTCCCCTGCCGCTCGGGCGGGTTGGCCGGCCGGGCGAAGTCGAACCCGATCATCGAGGCGGGCCCGCAGGCCCCGAGCACCACGCACAGCACCACCAGCAGCCACATCGGCGCGTGGTCGCCCGGGTAGGCCAGCGTGGCCGCCCACAGCAGCGCGGTCGCCCCGACCGTGCCGAGCGCGAGCGGCAGGCGCGCCCCGTGGTGCCGGGCGACGACCTGCCCGTACACGAGTCCGACGGCCATGTTGGACAGCACGACGAGGGTGAGCAGTTCGCCGGCGGTGGCCCGGTCGAGGCCCTGGGCCTCGACGAGGAACGGCAGCCCCCACAGCAGCAGGAACACCATCGCGGGGAACTGGGTGGTGAAGTGCACCCACAGGCCCAGCCGCGTCCCCGGCTCCCGCCAGGAGGCCGCTATCTGACGCCGTACGTAGGCGGCGCCCTGGTGCGGGAACGGCTCGGGCTCGTGCCCCTCGGGGTGGTCCTTCAGGAACAGCACCAGCAGCACCAGGACGACGACCCCGGCGAGCGAGCTGCCCGCGAACGCGGCGGTCCACCCCACGCCGTGCAGCAGCCGCGCCAGCACCAGCGTGGACACGAGGTTGCCGGCCATGCCCGCCAGCCCCGCGAACTGCGCGACCATCGGCCCGCGCCGCGCCGGGAACCACCGGGTGCCGAGCCGCAGCACGCTGATGAACGTCATGGCGTCCCCGCAGCCGAGCAGCGCCCGCGAGGCGAGCGCCGTGCCGTACGTCGGGGAGAGGGCGAACCCGAGCTGCCCGGCGGTGAAGAGCACGACGCCGATGCCCAGGACCTTCTTGGTGCCGAGCCGGTCGACGAGGAGACCGACCGGTATCTGCATGCCCGCGTACACCAGCAACTGGAGGATCGAGAAGGTGGACAGCGCGGAGGCGTTCACGTGGAAGCGGTCGGCGGCGTCGAGGCCGGCCACTCCCAGGGAGGTGCGGAAGATGACGGCGACGAAGTAGACGGAGACGCCGATCCCCCAGACGGCGACGGCGCGCCGTCCGCCCGGCGGGTCACCCGGTCGGGTGGTGTTGCCCAGGGGCCTCGCCGGGCTCATCGGACCTCCCCCCGGGCCAGGTGCGAGAACCAGCCGACGTGCCGGTGGACGATCCCGACGGCCGCCTCCGCGTCGCCGGAGCGCAGCGCCTCCAGGATCTCGGCGTGCTCGGTGAGGGTCTTGGCGATCCGGTCGGGGTGGGAGTGCAGGACCGCGACGCCCATCCGCAGCTGCCGGTCGCGCAGTTGGTCGTAGAGCCGGGAGAGGATCTCGTTGCCGCCGCTGCGGACGATCTCGGCGTGGAAGCAGCGGTCGGTGACGGCGGCCCCGGCCAGGTCGCCGGCGGCCGCCTGCGTCCGCTGCCGCGCGAGCAGCTCCTCCAGCCGCTCGATGAGCCCCGGCGGCGCGGGGACGGCCTTGCGCGCCGCGTGCTCCTCCACCAGCAGCCGGGTCTCCACGACGTCCGCGATCTCCTGCGCGGACACCGGCAGGACCAGGGCGCCCTTCTTCGGGTAGAGCTTGATCAGCCCCTCCACCTCCAGGCGCAGCAGCGCCTCGCGCACCGGCGTGCGCGAGACCCCGACGGCCTCGGCGAGCTCGCCTTCGGTGAGGAGCGTGCCGCCCTCGTAACGGCGGTCCAGGACTCCCTGCTTGACGTGGGTGTAGACGCGGTCGGCGGCGGGTGGCTGCTTGAGGGGGGCGGGCGGCGCGGATGGCATGTCCACAGGATAGATACAACACGTACGCATGGGTGGTCCGCGTCCATCATGCGGACCCCGGCGTGGCCCCGGGACGGACTTCGGCGTGGCCCCGGGACGGACCCCGGCGTGGTGTCGGGGCGGTCTCCGGGCCAGGAGCCTCCGAACGGGTCACGGTTGAGGCGTAAGGGGGTCCCCTCGCAGCAAGCGCACAACTATCTGTGCTACTTACGTGTCACACACATGCGGCCCCTTCTGCTTTCCCCTGCAACTCGGCCGCACCTCAGGGGCATTCGACGTAATCGGGGTATTTCAGTTGATAACCGCCACCAAGGGCTTCCGTGTCCGCAGGGCCGCTGCCGTCGTCGTGACGACCGGCGCAGTGCTCGCCACCGGAGCTCTCACCGCGGCGCCCGCGCAGGCTGTGACGACGCCCACCATCACCGCCAAGGGCGCGTACCTGATGAACAGCGCGACCGGCGCGACGCTCTACAGCAAGTCCGCCGACTACAAGAGGCTCACCGCCTCCACCACGAAGGTCATGACCGCGAAGGTCGTGCTCTCGCAGTCGAACCTGAACCTCGACACCAAGGTCACGGTCAAGCAGGCGGTCAGCGACTACATGGTCCGCGAGGGCTACCCTTCGTCGGCCAAACTGATCGTCGGCGACAAGGTCACGGTCCGTCAGCTGCTGTACGGGATGATGCTGCCGTCCGGCTGTGACGCAGCGATGGTCCTCGCCGACAAGTTCGGCACGGGTACGACCGTCGCGGCTCGCACCAAGAACTTCATCGCCAAGATGAACACCATGGCCAAGAACCTGGGCATGACGAACACGCACTTCGACTCGTTCGACGGCCTCAGCAACGGCTCCAACTACTCGACGCCGCGCGACCTGACGAAGCTCGGCCGCAGCGTGATGAAGAGTTCCACGTTCAAGGCCGTCGTGAAGACCAAGTCCTACACGGCGAAGACGATCACCAAGACGGGTGCCACCCGCACCATGGCCGCTTGGACCAACACCAACACGCTGCTCGGCTGGAACGGCACGCTCGGCATCAAGACCGGCTCCGGCACCCAGGCCAAGTACTGCCTCATCTTTGCCGCCACGCTCAACGGCGAGTCGGTCGTGGGCACCGTCCTCACGGCTCCCGATGCGGCGAACCGCACGGCCGACGTGAAGAAGCTCATCAACTACGGCTACGCCAAGATCAGCTGACGCGCACCCACCCGTGTGCGGACGGGCCCGTCGTGACGTTCACGACGGGCCCGTTCCGTTGTACGGCCGCACGGCCGTGCGGACTTGCAGCCGTGCGGCCGTGCGGTCTAGCGCGTCACCGCGAAGTTGCGCAGGATCGCGGCCGTCAGCTCCGGCTCGCCCTCCGCCTTGACGCGGTCCGCGACCGCATCCGGGGATACCCGGCCGCAGGCGAGGCGGACGTACGTCTCCCAGTCGAGGGCGAAGGAGGCGGCGGGCCCGAGGGCGGGGGCCGTCTCCAGGGTGCCGCGGCCCTGGATGTCGACGCGGATGGTGCGCAGGAACTCGATCGGGCCGTGGACGTCGAAGACGACGGCGGAGCTGCGCGGGGCGTCGGACCGGGTGGCGACGACGCCGGGGAGCTCGGAGAGGAGCACGTCCCGGGCGATGTGCGCGCCGGGGGAGTCGAGGTTGCCGGGGCGGCCGAGGGCGGCGCGCAGGTCCTGCTCGTGCACCCACACGTTGAACGCGTGGTTGCGCATGGACTCCTCCAGCGTCAGCTCGGTGCCGAGGGGGCCGCGCACCTTGGCGCCGGGGTCGCGCGACTCGTTCCGCAGCTGCCGGTTGCGGCGGATGATCGTGTACTCCAGCTCCGACGTCATCTCCGGTGACGTGTGGTGCCGGCGGACGTCCACCTGTATCTCCATGTAGCGCTGGAGGTCGGTGGTGACGTGAAAGAGGTCCCGGGGCAGGGAGTGGATCGGCCGCGGGTCGCCGTACATCTCGCAGTCCAGCCCGATGACGTGCGACACGATGTCGCGGACCGACCAGCCCGGGCACGGGGTGCGGCGGTTCCAGTCCGCCTCCACCAGCGGCTGCACCAGCTCGGTTATCGCTTCGATGGAGTGGGTCCAGGCGTCGGCGTAGGGCTGGAGGGTGGGATGCAGACTCACGGAACGGGACCCCTCGGCGGTCGGTACACGGGCGGGCAGGATGGTGGCGGCGGCGGTGCCAGCGGGAGGTGGCTGTCGGCGGGTGTCTTGAGACGCTAAGTTACGCTGCTGTGAGGCACCCCGGCAGTGCTTTCGTGTGACGATCGTAGGCCCGTGTGGACTACTCGAATGCCAGGACGGTGGTAGTGTGCGCGCCTCTCTGATCCAGATCGCCGTGGATGAGGGCGAATCGGTCGACGTACGGCGGGCGCGGGTCGCCTCGCTGGTGCGGGAGCAGGCCGGCTCGGCCGACCTCGTGGTGCTGCCGGAGCTGTGGACGACCGGAGCCTTCGCCTACCAGCGGTTCGGCACCGCATCCGAGCCGCTCCAGGGCCCGACCCACGAGGCGATGGCCAAGGCGGCGAGCGACGCGGGCGTGTGGCTGCACGCCGGCTCGATCCCCGAACGGGACCCGGACGGCACCCTCTACAACACCTCCCTCGTCTTCTCCCCCACCGGCGATCTCGCCGCCGCCTACCGCAAGATCCACCGCTTCGGCTTCGACAAGGGCGAGGCCGTCCTGATGGGCGCGGGCGGCGACCTGGTGACCGTGACGCTGCCGGAGACCACCATCGGTGTGGCCACCTGCTACGACCTCCGTTTCCCCGAGCTCTTCCGCGGCCTCGTCGACGCCGGCGCCGAGACCCTGGTGATTCCGGCGGGCTGGCCGGAGCGCCGCCGGTCGCACTGGACGCTGCTGGCTCAGGCGCGGGCGGTGGAGAACCAGGCGTTCGTGCTCGCGTGTGGAACGGCCGGCACGCACGCCGGGGTTCCCCAGGCGGGTCACTCGATCGTGGTCGATCCGTGGGGCGAGGTCCTCGCGGAGGCCGGCGCGGGCGAGGAGGTCCTCACCGTCGACTTCGACCCGGCGAAGGTCGCGACGACCCGGGAGCAGTTCCCGGCCCTGAAGGACCGCGTCCTCGGCGTGGCGGCACCCCGGCGCTGAGCCCCGCCCCTCCAGGCGCTGAGCCCCCGCCCCTCCGGGCGCTCAGTCCTCCCGCTCCTTCTCCGCCAGGTGGATTACGCACACCGCCACCGCGATCAGCAACGCCGCGTCGGCGTCCTCGCGGACGACGTCGACGCCGTACGTGTCCCGCACGTGCAGCCACCGCCGTGAGATCACGGCCAGCAGTTCGCCGTCGTACTCCACGGCGAACTCCCGGTCGAGGATCTTGCCGCTGACGTCCAGCTCGGTACGGCCGTCCGCCAGGGCGACCCGGTAGTGGTTGCGCAGCAGCGACAGCCGCTTCCGGCGGATCGTCGCCAGGGGCTCGCCGTCCCGTTCGATCACCATCGTGTCGCGCAGGGCGAACATCTTCTGTCGGATGTCGATCAGGACCCGCCCCTCGGTGTCCTTCAGCTCGAAGGTGTCCCGCATCCGGATCGCCTTGCCGTCGACGAGGTAGACCCGGTTGCCGTGGTCGTCCTCGATCCAGTAGTCGTCACCGAAGCCGAGGATGCGGTCGCGCACGAGGAATCTCATGGCTCTACGGGTACCCCCGACGGCCCGAACGGGACGCAGCCGCTAGCCCGACGGGCTGACCCCCGCCTTCCGCACGGCGGTGAGCAGGGCGCTGACGGCGGTGGGGGTGGGCGTGAGGACGGTGGTGGGGGTGTCGCTCTCGCGGAGGTGTATCGCGCCGGTGGCGGTGGCTATCTCCAGGCAGTTGGTATCGGCGCCGGCGGAGAACGACGACTTCTGCCAGTGGAGGGCGTCGGGCACAGGCAGTTCCTTCACAGGGATAGGCCAGGCGCGGGTGCGTCGCGTACGGCCGTGAGCAGGGCGTTCATAGCGGTGGGGGCGGGGGTGAGGACGGTGGCGGGGGTGTCGCTCTCGCGGAGGTGGAGGGTGGTGGGGGTGGCGGCTATCTCCAGGCAGTCGGTGTCTTCGTCCCCTCCCGAGAACGACGACTTCTGCCACTGGAGGGTCTGAGGGGCGAGCGACATGTCAGAGCTCCTGGGCGATACGGCGGATGAAGTCGACGGAGGCGTCCTGGGGAAGGGCGGCGCTGTCGACTCGTTCGAGCCGGGCTTGGTAGCGGCTCAGTTGGGCGCTGGCGTCGATGAACTCGGCGCCGTGTGTGGTGTCGATCTGCACAGTGTCCAGTTGGGGGACGACCCCGCCAACGTACTGCATGGGGAAGCCCGCCCCCGCGAAGCCTTCGGCTCTGAACGGGATGACGCGAAGGGTGAGGTGCTCCCGCTCGGAGGCTTTCAGGAGGTGGTCGAGCTGACCGCGGGCCACTTCCGAGCCACCGACACGCATCCGTAGCGCGGCTTCGTGGATGATCACGTCGTACGGCGTTCCGGCGTCCAGCACCCTCTGGCGCTGTATCCGGAAGGCGACGCGAGCCTCGCGGTCGCTCTCGGAGCGGTGTGGATCCACGAAGGTCGCAGCTGCGCGCACGTGTTCCTCGGTCTGTAGGACTCCGGGGATGTGCACGACCTGGAACGTGCGGACGTACGACGCGTAGTGCTCGAGTTCGGCGAGGTCGAGTGCCCCGGGACGCATGACACCTCGGTACTCCTCCCACCATCCCTTGTGCCGCGGAGTCGCCATCGCGACCAGGGCTTCTACGAGCGGGCCGTCGACGCACTCGTAGAACTCGACCAGCCTGCGAAGCCGGACCTCACTGATTCCGAAACGGCCGGATTCGATGTGGCTGATCTGAGTCTGGTTCACGCCCAGGAAGGCTGCCGCGTCACGTGACTCGATGCCCGCTGCCTCACGCAACCTGCGCAGTTCGGCGCCGAGGCGGCCTTGGCGAGCAGTGGGGTTGACCCTCGGCGGCATGGCGTTCTCCTCGTTCGTCGTACTTTTCCGGATCAGTTGAGGCGTATCAGGCTGATTCGGTACCGTCGTGGCGTGCCTCACGGAGGGTGCCCGTACGGTCACTCGTCCGCAACTCGGGCATGTCGGAAACCCGTTGGAAGCGCCACCCCGGCCACGGACCCCGGGGCGCCGGACAGCAACGCGGCCAGGCTTGCACAACCCCCCTCACCTCACCGGAGTTGATGCCCCATGCCCTCGTACACCCTCATCTGTCCGCCTCTCGACAGCTCGCCCCACATCGCCCGCGACTTCGTCGCCACCGTGCTGCGCGCGCTCGAACTGGACGGCGACCTGATCGACGACGCGACGCTCTGCACCTCGGAGATCGTCACCAACGCCTGTGTGCACGCGAAGGGCGGGGACGGCGCGATGCTGTGGCTGGCCGTGGAGGAGGGGCGGCTGCGGGTGGCGGTGTACGACGGGGACGACAATCCGCCGGTGCTGAGAGAGGTGACCGCCGAGACGTGGGAGCGGGGCGGCGGCCGGGGCCTCTACCTGGTGGACGCCCTCACCGGCGGCCGCTGGGGGCACGGCCCGGATCTCCCGTACGGCGGGCACCGGTACCCGTACCCGGACGGCAAGGCGGTCTGGTTCGACCTGCCCGTCCGGCTACGGGCGGCACCCTGACCGCGGTATGGGCGGGTGGGCGATACCGAGCCTGGGTCAAGGTATTTCGAGTTCGGGCAGAGAGAAGAAACCGCTGATCGCCTGAACGATCCGCTCGTCGATGTCATCCCCGTCCAAGTCCGCTTGCGGCCCGATCAGATGCGCCGCCGTGAGAACGGGCAGCAGCCGGTCGGGCTCCTCGCCTACCCGGTAGTCAGGGGCTTCGAAGCTGAAAGCGGTGATCAGGCGTCCATCGCGGTGGTACTCGAACGAGGGGCCGTGGGCTTTGGCGATGCATGGTTCGGTCACGAAAACGGCGAGTTCGCCGCCGTCCGGGCACAGTTGTCGGTAATCAGCCAGGTCGTAGTCGCCGCTCTCCCAGCTGAGCATGTCGTGCATGATCACGCCCCAGCCGGCTCCCTTGCCGTACGCGAGTGGCATGCGCCGCGCGGCGAGGAGTCGCTGGGTGAGGGCGTCCAGAGACATCCCCCGGAAGAAGACGACGTTGGTCTCCTCATGGTGCGGGAGCGGGCCGTGTATCCAATGCGTCACATCGGGACCGTAGAGGAACCCACTGACACGGCCGCACAGCCGCCCGCCGCTTACGGAGCGCCGCGCCCTGCCGGCAGTCGTCTCGTTCTCGTCCACAGCCGTCCGTGGTCCCACCGCCGTGAATCGTGCCGTACACGTGTGAACCCGCGCTTACGCCCCGATGGCAAGCTTGAAGCATGCACGATGCCGCCTCCGCGCCCACCCCCGCGCCCCCACGCCGCCGCGCCCGTGTCCGCGCCCCCGAGCTGATCGGCAAGGGGGGCTGGCTCAACACCGGGGGCAAGGAGCTCACCCTCGCAGGCCTCCGAGGTAAGTGCGTCGTCGTTGATTTTTGGACGTTCTGCTGCGTGAACTGTCTGCACGTCCTGGACGAGCTGCGCGAGCTGGAGGAGAAGCACCGGGACACCGTGGTCGTCGTCGGCGTGCACTCGCCGAAGTTCGTGCACGAGGCGGAGCACGCGGCGGTCGTGGACGCGGTGGAGCGGTACGGCGTCGAACACCCGGTGCTCGACGACCCCGAGCTCGCCACCTGGAAGCAGTACGCGGTGCGGGCGTGGCCGACGCTCGTCGTGATCGACCCCGAGGGGTACGTCGTCGCCCAGCACGCCGGTGAGGGGCATGTGCACGCCATCGAGCGGCTGGTGACGGAGCTGGAGGCCGAGCACGCGGCGAAGGGGACGCTGCGGCGCGGTGACGGGCCGTACGTGGCGCCCGAGCCGGAGCCGACGGATCTCCGCTTCCCCGGCAAGGCGGTCCTGCTGCCGTCCGGGAACCTGCTGGTCAGCGACACCACCCGGCATCAGCTCGTGGAGCTGGCGGAGGACGGGGAGAGCGTCGTGCGGCGGATCGGGTCCGGGGTGCGCGGCTTCGCCGACGGCACGGCGGAGACGGCCTCCTTCAACGAGCCGCAGGGGCTCGCCCTCCTCGACGGCTCGTCCGTGATCGTCGCGGACACCGTCAACCACGCCCTGCGCCGCCTCGATCTCGGCTCCGGTGAGGTGACCACGCTCGCCGGTACCGGGAAGCAGTGGTGGCAGGGGTCACCGACGTCCGGTCCGGCCCGGTCGGTCGATCTGTCCTCGCCGTGGGACGTGGCCCTGTTCGGCGGCCGGGTGTGGATCGCGATGGCGGGCGTGCACCAGCTGTGGGCGTACGATCCGGTCGCCGGGACCGTCGGTGTCGCCGCCGGGACCACCAACGAGGGGCTCGTGGACGGGCCCGCCGCCGAGGCCTGGTTCGCGCAGCCGTCCGGGCTCGCGGTCTCCCCCGACGGGGAGCGGCTCTGGCTGGCCGACTCCGAGACCTCGGCCCTGCGCTGGGTGGATTCCGGCGGCGTGGTCCGCACCGCCGTCGGCACCGGGCTGTTCGACTTCGGTCACCGGGACGGCGCGGCGGGGCAGGCGCTGCTCCAGCATCCGCTGGGTGTCACCGTCCTGCCCGACGGCTCGGTCGCCGTCAGCGACACCTACAACCACGCCCTGCGCCGCTACGACCCGGCGACGGGCGAGGTCACCACGCTCGCCACGGACCTGCGCGAGCCCAGCGACGCGGTGCTCGTCGGCGACGACATCGTGGTCGTGGAGTCGGCCCGGCACCGGCTGACCCGGCTGCGGCTGCCGGAGGAGGCGGTCCGCGTCGAGGCGGTCGCCCACCGGACGCAGCGGGCCGCCACCGAGGTGGCGCCGGGCACGCTCCGGCTGGACGTGATCTTCCAGGCGCCGGCCGGTCAGAAGCTCGACACCCGCTACGGCCCGTCCACCCGTCTGCTGGTCTCCGCCACCCCGCCCGAGCTGCTGCTGTCGGGGGCGGGCGCGGACACCGATCTGGCGCGCGTGCTGGAGCTGGACCCGGCGGTGCCGGAGGGGGTGCTGCACGTCTCCGCGATGGCCGCGTCCTGCGACGACGACCCCGCGGCCGAGTACCCCGCCTGCCATGTCCACCAGCAGGACTGGGGTGTTCCGGTGGTGCTCACCGAGTCAGGCGCCGACCGGCTGCCGCTGGTGCTGGCAGGCCTGGACGCCTGATCCCGGGAGCGGTCACACGCCGTACCCGTCGCCGTATCCGTCGCGGTGGTGCCGGTCCGTCTCGACCACGGTGGTCGAGGCCGGCGGCACCATCACGCGGCGGCGCCGGGCGATGCTGCTGAAGGTCGTCACGCCGATCAGGCCGACGATCATCAGGATGACTCCGACCAGGTCGAGGTTGACCCCCTGCATGTCCCAGTCGGTCGCGAACGTGAGGATGGCTCCCACGGCGATGAGGATGATGCACCCGCCGAGGCCCATGAGTGTCGCCTCCCTGTCCGGTGTACCGGTCGTTCCGGTTCCCCGAACCCGTGTACCCCGGCGGTCGACGCCCATGCGGTGACGGATCCTCACGGACCGTCGGCCGGTGCTCCGTCGACGGCGTCTCAGCCCTCCAGGAAGGCCGTCAGGGCGTTCGCCAGCAGGTACGGGTCGTCCGCGCCGCTCAACTCCCGTGCGCTGTGCATCGACAGGATCGCCACGCCGATGTCGACGGTGCGGATGCCGTGCCGGGCCGCGGTGATCGGGCCGATCGTCGTGCCGCACGGCATGGAGTTGTTGGAGACGAACGACTGGAAGGGGACGCCCGCCTTCTCGCAGGCGGCGGCGAAGACCGCGCGGCCCGTACCGTCCGTGGCGTAGCGGTTGTTGACGTTGACCTTGAGGATGGGGCCGCCGTTGACGCGCGGGTGGTGCGTCGGGTCGTGCCGCTCCGCGTAGTTGGGGTGGACCGCGTGCCCGGTGTCGGAGGAGAGACAGACGGTGCCGGCGAAGGCCCTCGCCCGGTCCTCGTACGTCCCCCCGCGCGCGAACACCGAGCGCTCCAGGACGCTGCCGAGCAGCGGTCCGTCCGCGCCGGTGTCCGACTGCGAGCCGTTCTCCTCGTGGTCGAAGGCGGCGAGCACGGGGATGCAGGGGAGGTCGGTGCCGCCGGTCGCCACGGCCGCCAGCGCCGCCGTGCCGGCGTGCACGGACAGCAGGTTGTCCATGCGCGGCCCGGCCACCAGCTCCTCGTCGCGGCCCAGGTAGGCGGGCGGCTCGACGGAGTGCGTCATCAGGTCCCAGCCGGTGACCTGGTCGGCGGCGAGGCCGGCCGACTCCGCCAGGAAGGCGATCAGGTCGCCGTCGCGGACGTCGTTGCCCAGTCCCCACACGGGCTGGAGGTGGCGCTGCTTGTCGAGCTTGAGTCCTTCGCTGCTCACCGCGCGGTCCAGGTGGATGGCGAGCTGCGGCACCCGCAGCAGCGGCCGGCCGACGTCGATCAGGCGGGTGGAGCCGTCGCGCAGGGTGAGGCGGCCGGCGATGCCCAGGTCGCGGTCGAGCCAGGAGTTGAGCAGCGGCCCGCCGTAGATCTCCACGGCGACCTGGCGCCAGCCGTGCGCACCGGTGTCGGGCAGCGGCTTGACGCGCAGGTTGGGGGAGTCGGTGTGCGCGCCGACGATCCGGAAGGGGGTGTGCGGGGCGGCGCCCTCGGGGACGTACCAGGCGACGATGGCGCCCCCGCGCAGTACGTACTTCCCGCCGCTGGTCCCGTCCCAGGCGTCCGTCTCGGCGACCTGGCGGAACCCGGCCTTCTCCAGCCGTTCGGCGGCGTTCGCCACGGCGTGGTACGGCGACGGGCTCGCCGAGAGGAAGGACATCAGGTCGTCGGTGTGGCCGCGGTCGAAGGCCGCAGGAGTGCGCGAGGCACTTCCTGGAGGGGTGGCGCCGGAGGACGGGCGGGCAGGTTCGCTCATGGAGTTCACCTTAACGACGTACGAAAGCCCGCTCCTGGCGAAAGGAGCGGGCCCTCGTGAGGACGGTGTGCAGTTCGCGGCCGCCGCGGGTGCTTCACCGGGGCGGTGAGTCGGGTGCTCGCCCGGCCCGCCGCGCCTCGGGTGTCTCCCGGGGCGGTGGCTAGAAGGCTGCCTCGTCCAGCTCCATCAGGTCCAGGTCGACGCCCGAGGCCACCTTGCGGGCCAGGGTGACGCCCGGCAGGACGTTCGCCGCGAAGAACTTCGCCGCGGCGATCTTGCCGGTGTAGAACGCCACGTCCTTGGACGACACAGCCTTGGCGGAGGCCGTCTGAAGCTTCTCCGCCGCGACCGCCGCGCCCTTCAGCAGCAGGTAGCCGACGACCACGTCACCGGAGGCCAGCAGCAGGCGGGTGGTGTTCAGGCCCACCTTGTAGATGTTCTTGACGTCCTGCTCGGTGGCCGCGAGGTCGGTCAGCATCAGGCCGACGATCGCCTCCAGCTCCACGGCCGCCTTGGCCAGGTGCTCGCGGGCGCCCGCCAGCTCCTCGCCGCCGGTGCCGAGGGCCAGGAACTTCTTGATGTCCTCGGCGAGGGAGTTCAGGGCCGCGCCCTGGTTGCGGACGATCTTCCGGAAGAAGTAGTCCTGGCCCTGGATCGCCGTGGTGCCCTCGTACAGGGTGTCGATCTTGGCGTCGCGGATGTACTGCTCGATCGGGTACTCCTGGAGGAAGCCGGAGCCGCCGAAGGTCTGGAGCGACTGGGCGAGCTGCTCGTAGCCCTTCTCGGAGCCGTAGCCCTTGACGATCGGCAGGAGCAGGTCGTTCAGCGCGTGCTCGGCGGAGGCGTCCTCGTCGTTCGCCTCCTTCACCGCGATCGCGTCCTGGACGGAGGCGGTGTACAGCACCAGCGCCCGCATGCCCTCCGCGTACGCCTTCTGGGTGATCAGCGAGCGGCGTACGTCGGGGTGGTGGGTGATGGTGACCTTGGGCGCGGTCTTGTCCATGAAGTTCGCCAGGTCGGGGCCCTGGACGCGCTCCTTGGCGTATTCCAGCGCGTTGAGGTAGCCCGTCGACAGGGTGGAGATCGCCTTCGTGCCGACCATCATGCGGGCGAACTCGATGATGCGGAACATCTGGCGGATGCCGTCGTGCTTGTCGCCGATCAGCCAGCCCTTGGCGGGGTGGCGGTCGCCGAAGGTCATCTCGCAGGTGTTGGAGGCCTTCAGGCCCATCTTGTGCTCGACGTTGGTGGCGTAGACGCCGTTGCGCTCGCCCAGCTCGCCGGTCTCGGCGTCGACGAGGTACTTCGGGACGAGGAAGAGGGACAGGCCCTTGGTGCCGGGGCCGGCGCCCTCGGGGCGGGCCAGCACGTAGTGGAGGATGTTCTCCGACATGTCGTGCTCGCCCGAGGTGATGAAGCGCTTCACGCCCTCGATGTGCCAGGAGCCGTCCTCCTGCCGCACCGCCTTGGTGCGGCCGGCGCCCACGTCGGAGCCCGCGTCGGGCTCGGTGAGGACCATGGTGGAGCCCCACTGGCGCTCGACGGCGATCCGCGCGATCTTCTTCTGGACCTCGTTGCCCTCGTCGAAGAGGATCCCCGCGAAGGCCGGGCCGGAGGAGTACATCCACACGGCCGGGTTGGCGCCCAGGACCAGCTCGGCGTACGCCCAGATCAGGGACGGCGGGGCGGTGGTGCCGCCGATCTCCTCGGGCAGGCCGAGGCGCCAGTACTCGGAGTCCATGAAGGCCTGGTAGCTCTTCTTGAAGGACGCGGGGACCGGCGCGGTGCTGGTCTCCGGGTCGAAGACCGGCGGGTTGCGGTCGGCGTCGGCGAAGGACTCGGCCAGCTCGTTCTCCGCGAGGCGGGTCAGCTCCTCGAGGATGCTCTTGGCGGTCTCGGTGTCCATCTCCTCGAAGGGGCCGCTGCCGTACAGCTTGTCGCGGCCCAGCACCTCGAAGAGGTTGAACTCGATGTCGCGGAGATTCGACTTGTAGTGCCCCATGGCGACGGCTCCCGGATCCGTAGAGAGATCGGCGAGGCACTGGATCCTCGCGCTAGTTCACGTACCAACAAGTAGCTACGATGATGCTACCCGCCGGTAATAAGCCGCAACCCCGATCCCCGATCTGTGACGATCGCCGCGTTCCCGCAGCCCGAGGACGGCGCCCGCGCGGGCCGCGGGCGGGTTCCGCGCGGCGGGCGGGCGGGTTCCGCACGGGCCGTGGACGGCCTCCGCGTGGCCCGCGGGACGGCCTCCGCGTGGCCCGCAGGGCGGCCTCCGCGTGGCCCGTGGGCGGCTTCCGCCCGGCCCGAGGGCGGCTTCCCCGTGGCCGGTGGGCGGGTTCCGCCCGCCCTGCGGACGGCCTCCGCCCCGCCCTGCGGACGGCCTCCGCCCCGCCCCGCGGACGGCCTCCGCCCCGCCCCGCGGACGGCCTCCGCCCCGCCCCGCGGACGGCCTCCGCCCCGCCCCGGGGCGGGCTCTCCCTCCCCGGGGTCCCGCTTACTCCCGGGTGGCGCCGCGCCCGAACACCGCTCTCGGTACGCTTGCGCCCATGTACGGCTACGACCAGAACGTCGGCGCTCAGCAGCAGTACGCCCCGCCGCAGCAGCCCATGGGCGGCGGGTACGGCCAGCAGCCGCCCCTGTACCCCGAGCCGTCCCCGCCCTCGCTCGCGGACGCGGTGCGGGCCTTCACCACCGGGCAGTTGGCCGCCGAGGACTTCCAGCAGGTCTTCGCGACCTCGAAGGTCTACTGCCCGCGCGGCGACAACCCCGGCTTCCTCGCCCTGCACAACACCCAGCAGCCGGTGATCCCGATGTTCACCACGCTCAAGGAACTGCGCCGGTACGCCGGCAAGGAGTCCAAGTACTTCGTGATCACGGGTGCCGAGGTGCTCGACCTGCTGCCCACCGGCTACGGCTTCGTCCTCGACATGGAGGGCGAGCACCGGATGGTCTTCGACGCGAAGGCGGTCGAGCAGATGGTCGACTTCGCGATGCGCCGGATGTACGGCTGACGACCGACCGCACGTGCCGCACCGCCGCGGCCCGCCAGTGTCCGAGCCCGGAGGGAATGCCCTCCGGGCTCGTGTCGTTATGAGTGGCGGAAAGTTCAACGCTCAACTAAAGTGGGACGCACGTCGCCCAAGGAGGTACCGACATGCCCGCCGTGACCGTCGAGAACCCGTTGACGCTGCCGCGCGTGACCGCGCCGGCCGATGCCGTGGCCCGCCCCGTGCTCACCGTCACGACCGCGCCCAGCGGTTACGAGGGTGAGGGCTTCCCGGTGCGCCGCGCGTTCGCCGGGATCCACTACCGTCACCTCGACCCGTTCATCATGATGGACCAGATGGGCGAGGTGGAGTACGCGCCGGGTGAGCCGAAGGGCACCCCCTGGCACCCGCACCGCGGCTTCGAGACCGTCACCTACATCATCGACGGGATCTTCGACCACCAGGACAGCAACGGTGGCGGCGGCACGATCACCAACGGCGACACCCAGTGGATGACGGCCGGCTCGGGCCTGCTGCACATCGAGGCGCCGCCGGAGCACCTGGTCATGTCGGGCGGTCTCTTCCACGGCCTCCAGCTGTGGGTGAACCTGCCGGCCAAGGACAAGATGATGGCGCCGAGGTACCAGGACCTGCGCAGCGGGCAGGTCGCCCTGCTGACCTCGCCGGACGGCGGCGCGCTGATCCGCGTCATCGCCGGTGACCTGGACGGCCACCAGGGCCCCGGAGCCACCCACACGCCGATCACGATGATCCACGCGACGCTGGCGCCGGGCGCCGAGCTGACCCTGCCGTGGCGCGAGGACTTCAACGCCCTCGCCTACGTGATGGCCGGCAAGGGCTCGGTCGGCACCCAGCAGCGGCCGATCCACCTGGGCCAGACCGCCGTCTTCGGCGCCGGCTCCTCGCTGACCGTCCGCGCGGACGAGAAGCAGGACTCCCATACGCCGGACCTGGAGGTCGTCCTCCTCGGCGGCCGGCCCATCCGTGAGCCCATGGTCCACTACGGCCCGTTCGTCATGAACACCAAGGACGAACTCATGCAGGCCTTCGAGGACTTCCAGAAGGGCCGCCTGGGCACCGTCCCGGCCGTCCACGGGATGACGGAGAGCGGTCCCGAGGAGGCCTGATCCGCCGTCAGGCGTCGCCAGGCGTCGTCAGGCGTCGTCAGGCGCCGTCCGTCGCCGTCCGCCCGGGTGACACGCCGTCACCCGGGCGGACCGGCACGGAGGGACAACCGGGCGGGCACGTGATCCGCTGGAGGCGTGCGCCTGCTGCCCCTCCCCGTCCGCCGCCTCGCCGCCTGGTGCGCCGTCATCCTGCTCGTGTCGGGCGTCGTCTACGTCGGGATCCGGCTGTGCGTGGAGTTCCGGACGGCCGTCGTGCCCGTGCTGCTCGCGCTGCTCGGCACCGCGCTGCTCGGGCCGTTCCACCGGCGGCTCGTCAGGGCGGGCGTCAACCGGTCGGTCTCCGCCGCCGCCACCTGTGTGGCCGTCCTGGCGGTGGTCGGCGGGGCCGTGTACATCGTCGCCGCCGTGCTGGTCGACAGCGGGGACCAGATCATCGCGTCGCTGCGGGCCGCGGCGCGGGACCTCGCCCGGCACTTCGGGGCGGCCGGGACCTCACTGGAGGACCTCGCGTCCAACGCCAGGGAGCTGCTGGGCAAGTTCGGCGGGACCGCCGCCTCCGGAGTCATCAGCGGGGTCAGCGTCGTGGGCGAGAGCATCGCCATGGCCGTCCTCGCGCTGCTGCTCGTCTTCTTCTTCCTGCGCGACTCCGACCGGGCCGTCGGCGCCCTGCGGGCGGTCGCGCCGGACGGGGGCGCGGACACCGTGGAGGCCATGGCCCGCAAGGCGTTCCGCGCCGTCGAGGGGTTCATGCGGGGGACGACGCTCATCGCGTTCATCGACGCCGTGTGCATCACCGTCGGGCTGCTGGTCCTCCGGGTGCCGGGGGCCGCGGGACTCGGCGCGCTCGTCTTCGTCGGGGCGTACATCCCCTACCTCGGCGCCTTCCTCTCCGGCGCGGTCGCCGTGCTCGTCGCGCTCGCCGACCGCGGCTTCGTCATCGCGCTGTGGGCGCTCGGGGTGGTGCTCGCCGTGCAGGTGCTGGAGGGGCATGTGCTCCAGCCGGTGATCCAGAGCCGGACCGTGCAGATGCACCCGGCGGTGGTGATGCTGGCGATCACGGCGGGGGCGTCCGTCGCGGGGATCCTCGGCATGCTGCTCGCCGTACCGCTCACCGCGGCCGCCTTCGGGGTCGCGGACGAACTGCGGGAGCGCTATCCGGCGGCCGCCGACGAGAGCGACTCGTAGAGCTCGAACCAGATGCTCTTGCCCTCGCCCCGCGGCGCCACCCCCCACTTGTGGGCGAGGAGCTCGATGAGGACCAGGCCGCGGCCCGAGGAGGCCAGTTCCCCGGGGCGGCGCTTGTGCGGCAGGTCGTCGCTGCTGTCGGTCACCTCGAACCGCATCCGCCGCTTGCCGGGATCGCCGGTCACCTCGACGACCAGCAGCGCGTCGGTGTCGGTGTGCACGAGGACGTTCGTCAGCGTCTCGGAGACCAGCAGCACCGCCGAGTCGACCTGGTCCTCGGAGGGCCAGTCGTGCAGCAGATCGCGCACCTCCCGCCGGGCCTCGGAGACCCGCTCGGGCTCGGCCTGCGCCACCGTCATCATGGTGCGCCGCACCGACGGTCGCAGGGGCACGGCGGCGCCGAGGTCGCAGGTGCCTCCCTGGCGGCAGACGAGCAGGAGGGCGATGTCGTCCTCCCGCCGGTCGGCGAAGGGGCCGGGGGTGTGGTGGGACGACGGCCCGTGCACCGCCTGGACCAGTGCGTCCGCCAGCTCCTCCAGGCCGCCCTGGTGGGACTCCAGGATGTTGCGGACGCGCCGCCAGCCGGTGTCGAGGTCGTGCCCGCCGGTCTCCAGCAGCCCGTCGGTGCACATCATCAGCGCCTCGCCGGGTTCCAGGCCGAGGCGGGTGATCGGGTAGTCGGCGTCCGGGTCGACGCCCAGGGGCAGTCCGCCCGCCGTGGCGCGGACCAGGACGGTGCCGTCGGCCAGCCGGACCGCCGGGTCGAGATGACCGGCCCGCGCGGTCTCCAGGACCCCGGTCACCGGGTCGACCTCGACGTACAGACAGGTCGCGAAACGCAGGTCGGGGCCGGTGCCGGGCTCGCCGGTGTGGGTGAGGCCGTAGAGGAAGCGGGAGGCGCGGGAGAGGACGGCGTCGGGGCGGTGGCCCTCGGCGGCGTACGCCCGCAGGGCGATGCGCAGCTGGCCCATGAGACCGGCGGCGCGCACGTCGTGCCCCTGCACGTCCCCGATGACCAGCGCGAACCTGCCCCCGGGCAGCGGGATCATGTCGTACCAGTCGCCGCCGACCTGGAGGCCGCCGCCGGTGGGGATGTAGCGGGCGGCGAGGGTCATGCCCGGGATCTCGGGGCCGAGCGTGGGCAGCATCGTGCGCTGGAGGCCGTCCGTCAGCTCCCGCTGGGTCTCGGCGGCGCCCGCCCTGCTGAGGGCCTGGGCGAGCATGCGGGCCACGGTGGTCAGGACGGACCGCTCGTCGGGGGTGAAGGCCACCGGATAGGTGAAGGCGGCCATCCAGGCGCCCATGGGGCGGCCCCCCACGGTCAGCGGCAGGTACGCCCAGGACTGCCGGCCGTAGTGCGCGATCCGCGGCCAGATGAGCGGGTAGCGCTCCCGGTACTGCTCGGGCGAGGACAGGTAGACGGCCCGGCCGGTGCGTATCGCCTCGGCCGCCGGATAGTCCGTCCGCAGGGACAACTGGGTGAAGGGGATGTCGCCGGGCGGCTGTCCGTGGTGGCCGATGATCGTCAGCCGGTCGCCCTCCACCCCGAAGACCGTCAGGCCGTCCGGTGTGAAGCCCGGCATCGACAGCCCCGCCGCGACCCGCAGCACCTCCTCCGTGGAGCGGGCCTCCGCCAGCGCCCGGCCCGCGTCCAGCAGGAACGCCTCCCGGGAGCGCCGCCAGTCGCCGGTGACGGCGGTGCGGTCGGACGGGGTACCGGGACGCGGCTCGGTGACCTCCTGGAGGGTGCCGGTCAGCTCGTACGCCTTCTTCACCGGGTCGAACGACGGCTTGGACCGGCTGCGGACCACCCGCAGGGTCCGGCCCTGGTCGTCCACGATCCGGATGCGGACCTCGGCGAGGGTGCCCTCGGCGACGGCGAGCTGGATCACTCCGGTGATCTCGTTCCAGTCGACCGGGTGGATCCGGGCTCGGGCCCGCACCTCGGTGAGGACGGTCGCCTCGGCGGGCAGCCCGAGCAGCCGGGCGGCCTCGGCGTCGACCGTGACCAGCCCGGAGGCCGTGCTCCAGTGCCACAGGCCGGTCGCGAGGGAGGCGAGGACCTGCTCCACGGCGGGCAGGGGCTCACCAGTGCGCATTGCCCCACTTTAAGAACATGCGAACGACGTCTGCCACTGATCGTGGTCTGTGGGGTGTCCCCGGCCGACGGCTGATCATCAGCGCTGTAAGTGGGGAGAGGCGATGGTGGCCTGCCCGGTACGCTGGGGGTGTTTCACGTGAAACACCGGCCTGAAGCACTGGCCGATCCACAGACCCCGATCCGCGAAGACTGGATGAACGACGATGCATCGGTACAGGTCCCACACCTGCGGCGAGCTCCGCGCCTCTGACGTCGGCACCGACGTCCGGCTGAGTGGCTGGCTGCACAATCGGCGCGACCTGGGCGGCATCCTCTTCATCGATCTGCGCGACCATTACGGCATCACGCAGCTGGTCGCCCGTCCCGGCACGCCCGCGTACGAGGCCCTCGACAAGCTGACCAAGGAGTCGACCGTCCGGATCGACGGCAAGGTCGTCTCGCGTGGCGCCGAGAACGTCAACGCGGACCTGCCCACCGGTGAGGTCGAGGTCGAGGTGGCCGAGGTCGAGCTGCTCGGCGCCGCCCAGCCGCTCCCCTTCACCATCAACACCGAGGACGGGGTCAACGAGGAGCGGCGCCTGGAGTACCGCTTCCTGGACCTGCGCCGCGAGCGCATGCACCGCAACATCATGCTGCGCACGGCGGTCATCTCGGCCATCCGGCACAAGATGACGGCCCTCGGCTTCAACGAGATGGCGACCCCGATCCTGTCGGCGACCTCTCCCGAGGGCGCCCGCGACTTCGTGGTGCCCTCCCGCCTGAACCCGGGCAAGTTCTACGCCCTGCCCCAGGCGCCGCAGCAGTTCAAGCAGCTGCTGATGATCTCCGGCTTCGACCGCTACTTCCAGATCGCGCCCTGCTTCCGCGACGAGGACGCCCGCGCCGACCGTTCGCCGGGCGAGTTCTACCAGCTCGACGTGGAGATGAGCTTCGTCGAGCAGGAGGACGTCTTCCAGCCGATCGAGAAGCTCATGACGGAGCTGTTCGAGGAGTTCGGCAACGGCCGTCACGTCACCTCGCCGTTCCCGCGGATCCCGTTCCGCGAGGCGATGCTGAAGTACGGCTCCGACAAGCCGGACCTGCGCGCCCAGCTCGAGCTGGTGGACATCACCGACGTCTTCGAGGGCTCGGAGTTCAAGGCGTTCGCCGGCAAGCACGTGCGCGCGCTGCCCGTTCCCGCCGTGCAGGACCAGCCGCGGAAGTTCTTCGACCAGCTCGGTGACTTCGCGGTCTCGCTCGGCGCCAAGGGCCTGGCCTGGGTGCGCGTGGCCGAGGACGGTTCGCTGACCGGCCCGATCGCCAAGTTCCTCACCGAGGAGAACGTCGCCGAGCTGACCAAGCGCCTGTCGCTGGCCGCCGGCCACGCCGTGTTCTTCGGCGCGGGCGAGTTCGACGAGGTCTCCAAGATCATGGGCGCCGTCCGGGTCGAGGCCGCCAAGCGCGCCGGGCACTTCGAAGAGGGCGTCTTCCGGTTCTGCTGGATCGTCGACTTCCCGATGTACGAGAAGGACGAGGACACCGGGAAGATCGACTTCTCGCACAACCCGTTCTCGATGCCGCAGGGCGGCCTCGAGGCACTGGAGACCCAGGACCCGCTGGACATCCTCGGCTGGCAGTACGACATCGTCTGCAACGGCGTCGAGCTGTCCTCCGGCGCGATCCGGAACCACGAGCCGGAGATCATGCTCAAGGCCTTCGAGATCGCCGGCTACGACCGGGACACCGTCGAGGAGCAGTTCGCGGGCATGCTGCGCGCGTTCCGCTTCGGCGCTCCGCCGCACGGTGGCATCGCGCCGGGCGTCGACCGCATCGTGATGCTGCTGGCCGACGAGCCCAACATCCGCGAGACCATCGCCTTCCCGCTCAACGGCAACGCCCAGGACCTGATGATGGGCGCGCCGACCGAACTGGACGAGGCGCGTCTGCGCGAGCTGCACCTGACGGTGCGCAAGCCGCAGCCGAAGTAAGGCAAGCCTTTCGCATAGCGCCGTGAAAAGGGACCTGAAGTCGACGTCGATTTCAGGTCCCTTTCGCATGCGCGGCGGAAGAAGGCCGTTTTCTCAGCTCGCTGACAGGCTTCCTGCCTAGCTTCCAGCGCCATGACAGCGAAGGAACAGCCTCAGGAGCGCAACGAGAACACCGAGAACAACGAGTACAACGAGAACAACGAGTACAACGAGTACGACACGACCGATGCACTGACGCGCCGCAAAGTGGTGGCCGTGGGCGCGGGCGCCCTCGCCGTGGCGGGACTGGGCGGCAGCGCCTTCGCGACGAGCGCGTTCGCCGGTGACGGCACGAGAACCGCCGGCGACGAAGCCGACGCCGATCTCTGCTACCGGCTGACCTCGGAGACGGTCGAGGGCCCGTACTACATCGACGCCGACAAGATCCGCCAGGACATCACCGAGGACCGCGAGGGGATCCCCCTGCTGCTCAGCCTCAAGGTGATCGACTCGGAGACGTGCCGGCCGATCCGGAACGCGGCCGTGGACATCTGGCACTGCGACGCGGTCGGCGTGTACTCGGGGTACGAGGACCAGGGCAACGGCGGCGGGGGCGGCCCGGCTCCCACCGGCGAGCCCCCGACCGGCACCCCGACCGACGCCCCCACGGGCGCGCCTCCCGGCGGGGGGCACCAGGAACCGACGGACGACACCCGCTACTTGCGCGGCACCTGGCGGACCGACCGGCAGGGCCGGGTCGCCTTCCGGACGGTCTTCCCGGGCTGGTACCGGGGCCGCTGCGTGCACATCCACACCAAGGTGCACGTGGACGGCGAGTGGACCGACGCCGGGTACGAGGGCGGCCACACCTGCCACACCGGCCAGTTCTTCTTCGACGAGGAGTCGGTCCTCGCCTCCGCCGAGCTCGCCCCCTACAGCGGCAACACCGCCGAGCGGACCACGCTCACCGAGGACACGATCTACGACCAGAGCGGTGCGCAGGGCGGTCTGCTGAGGCTCCGCTACGACAAGGAGGACATCGGCAGGGGGGTGCGCGCGTCGCTGACGGTCGGGGTCGATCCGGAGGCGACGGAGGACGGCCAGGACACCCCGGGGACACCGGCTCCGAGCACCTCGCCCTCGGCCTCGGCGAGCTGACGGCACGCGCCCCTCCTCCCGGCCGCCCGCCCGGCGGCGCGCCCGACCGTCCGGACGGCCCTTCCCGGCATCTCACCGGCGCCCCACAGGTATCCCGATGGAGCCCACAGCGGCCTGTCGTCTCATGGTGGAGACGGAACGGAACCGGACGGAACCGGACGGAGCCGACGTGAGTCGGCACAGGTCTGCGCGCAGGGAGGAAGCCACCATGGGGCTCATGATCGTGATCGCGGTACTGCTGATCGCCGGTGCGGTCGCCGGTGCGGTCGCCGGTGTGGTGGCCCTGCGCCGGGCCGCACCCCGCCTCCGGCCGTCCGCGCACCTGTCCGACCTGGACGCCGAGGCGGAGGCGAACCAGTGGCTCGTCCGCCTCGGCGGCGGCCTCGTCCCCACCGACGTCCGCGCCTGGGCCGAGGCGGACGAGGCGGCGGGGCGGGCGTTGAGCCGTGCGGCTGAGTGCCACCGTACGGCTCGCGCCCGGCTGGCGGCGGCGCGGACGGCACAGGAGTACGGCGAGGTGACGCGGCTGGCCGGGGAGGGCCTGGACCACCTGCGCACGGCCCGCACGGCACTGGGCCTCGACCGGCCCCCGGCCGACGACATGACCCCGGCGACCGTCAGCCGCCCGGCCGCTGCTTAGGGCGCTCCCCTTTTCCCGTGCTTTACCCGGGACGGGAAATTGTTCAGGCCGTATGTGGATTTGGTGACGTGTTGTCGGCCGTCGGCCGAAAAGCTGTGTGTTTCCGGGTGGACGGCGCTGAATTCTGGGACTGCACAGGCCTTTCCCACGTCTCTGACAGGCCCGCCTCCTAGTTTCCTGGCCCATGACGGGAAACATTGAGAACGAGCAGGGACCCAAGCACAAACGCGATCTGACCCGCCGCAAGGTGGTCGTCGCGAGCGCCGGTGCGGCTGTGGCCGTCGGCGCGGGCGCCACGCTCGCCGCGGGTGCTTTCGCCGGGGAGAACGGCAAGGCGAAGAGCGCCTCGGCGACCAGCAGCGCCAGTGACTCCGAGGTCTGCTACCGGCTCACCTCCGAGACCACCGAGGGCCCCTACTACATCGACGCGGACAAGCTCCGCCAGGACATCACCGAGGACAAGGAGGGCATCCCCCTCACCCTCGACCTGAAGGTCATCGACTCCGAGACCTGCAAGCCGCTGCGGAACGTGGCCGTGGACATCTGGCACTGCGACGCGCTGGGCATCTACTCCGGCTACGAGAGCCTGTCCACGGGCGGAGGCGGCCTGCCGTCCGGCGCCCCCTCGGGCAGCCCCACCGGTGAGCCGCCGACGGGTGCGCCGTCCGGCGGGACCGGCGGTGGCGGCATCCACGAGGAGCCCACCGACGACGAGCGGTACCTGCGCGGCACCTGGAAGACCGACAAGCAGGGGCGGGTCACCTTCACGACCGTCTTCCCCGGCTGGTACCAGGGCCGCTGCGTGCACATCCACACCAAGGTGCACGTGGACGGCGAGTGGACCGACGCCGGGTACGAGGGCGGCCACACCTGCCACACCGGCCAGTTCTTCTTCGACGAGGAGTCGGTCCTCGCCTCCGCCGAGGTGGAGCCGTACTCCACCAGCACCACCGAGCGGACCACGCTCACCGAGGACACGATCTACGACCAGAGCGGCACCGCGGGCGGCCTGCTCACCCTCAAGTACGACAAGAAGAACATCGCCAAGGGGGTGCGGGCGTCGATCACCGTCGGCGTCGACCCGGACGCCACCCACGACGGCACCGACGACGCCGTCCAGCCGGGTGGCGGGGGCGCGACGGCGTCCCCGTCGTCCTCCGCGAGCTGATCCGGCACGGCGGTGCCGGTCCGACCCGCCGGCCGGTCCGGCCCGGCCGGTCCGGCGAGTCGACGCGGCCGGGGTGTGCGCCCCGGCCGCGTCGGCGTTCCACCGCCGGTCAGTTCTGACGGCCGCGCGCGTGACGCCCGTGACTGCGGCGGAAGTGGGCGACGACGGTGCGCAGGAAGCCGCGGGAGGTGGGCGGCGCGGGGGCGGGGGCCGGCGGCCGGACGTCCGGCAGCGGCACCTCCGGGAAGGCGACGATCACCAGGCGCCGGGAGGGGACGGCGGCCGCGGGGGCGGGCAGTGTCGGCACGGGCGTGCTCGGACGGACGGTCTGGTGCGTGGACGCGGTGAGGCCGTAGGGCGCGGTGTCATGGCTCGTGAACTCATGGCCGGCACCGGGACCGTACGACCCGTACGGGGCGTACGGGTCGTACGGGGCGTAAGGGTCGTAGGAGGGCCGGCTGAGGGCGAACGGTGTCGGGTCGTACGGCGCGTGGTCGTACAGCCCGTGGTCGTACGGCGCGTGGTCGTACGGCGCGGACGACCGGTCGTACTGGGCGGCCGAGTAGCCGTACTGCGCGTCCGGGTCCGCGAAGTCCGCGATGACGGCCTGGGGCGCGAGGCTGTTCCACGACGGCAGCGTGTGCGTGGCCGGCTGCTGCGCCGTCGTCAGCGCGGCGAGCTTGTCCCGCTCCTCCCGCAGGCTGACCAGGGCCCCCACCGCTTCCTCGCGGGCGACGTCGGCCCGCGTCGCCCGGTCGTGGGCCGCGGCCGCGTCGCCCTCCAGGCGCTTCAGACGGGCGGCGAGACGCGCCTGGTCCGCGCGGTGTGACAGTTTCTGACGTCGGCGTTCCTCACGTTCGGCGTCCGCGGCACGGGCCCGCTCCCCGAGCCGTGCGGCGTGGTCGCGGTAGGCGTCGAGCAGTTCGTCCGTCATGAACCGGTCGTACAGAGCCGGCGCGCGGCGCCGGAGCACCTCGACGTAGTCGAGCATGAGTGACTGGCGTTCCCGCGGGGACAGGGGCCGGCCGTCCCGCGCCAGCAGGTCGAGGAGGAGCGCGACCTCCCGGTGCCGCGGTGTCCGAGTGCCCTGGGCGACCGCTGACAGCGCGGCCGGCGTCACCCCGTCGTCCGGTTCCCCGTCGGCGAGCAGGGGGCGCAGCCTGCCGCCGATGTCGTCGAAGTCGCCGCCCAGCGGGGTGAGGACGCTCGCGCGCAGCCGGGCGGCGAACCGCTGGACGGCGGCGGTGGCCTCGGGGTCGGCCTCCGACGTCTCCTCCCGCAGCGCGTCGTACCACAGGGCCTCGATCCTGGACCAGACGCGCTGCTCCTCCTCGGGCGTGCCCCGGGTGCCGTCCAGCCGCACCAGGTGGAGCACGACGGCGCGGAGCGTGTCCAGTCTCGTCCGCTGCTTGGCGCGGAGGATGACGGAGATCGTCTGACGGCTGGCGGTCGCTTCCTTCTCGTCCGCTCTGACACGGTCTTCGATCCGGCGCAGCGACGGGTTTCCCGCGGACGCCCGCAGGGCCGCCACCTCCCGGGCGATGCGGTGCAGCGCGCCCTGTGGCTCCTGGTCGTCCGGCGCCCCTGCCGTCATGGCCGCGGCTCCTCCGCTGTGTCAAGGCTGTGTCAGATGAGAGGGCCAGAGCATCCCATATGTCAGCCGTTCGGCAGACGGCGCACGGGGGCGTGTGTCAGAGCGCGACGGCGGAAGATCTGCCCCGTCAGACGCGTCAGTGCCCCTGCCGGTGGGTGTCGACTGGAGAGACCGGCTGGTCATCGGCGGGCCGGTCGGCCGAGACCGGGCCGCGCTTCCTGCTGCCTGCTGGTCCGCGACGGCCCGGTCTCTCCCACCCACTTCATTCAAAGGGGCGATATGTTCAAGCTACGGCGGACGTGTGCGCGGGGGGCCGTTCCCCGCCAAAGCGGTGGCCGGGAGGCGGCTCTGCGGTACCGTTCCTCCCTCCTCTGCGCCCTCGGGCTCCTGTGGCTCGCCGCCGGGCCCGCGACGGCCGCCTCACCGGCGTCTCCCGCGGCCCCGACGCCGGCACGGTCCTCGGTGACGGCACCGGCCCCGGTGACGTCCGAGCACTCGCTGGTGCGCGACGCCCTGCCGGAGTTCCTCGGTTCGCTCGGTGCGGGTGTCCTGCTCGCCGTGGCGGGGGTCGCCGCCAACCGGATCAGGGCGCGGCGGGCGGCGGCGCGGGGCGAGGGCGAGACGCGGGGCGAGGGGGCGGCGCCGGGCGAGGGGGCTGCGGGGCCCGCGGCGCCGGACGCGGATCCGGCGCCGGGCGGGCGGTGAGCCGCCGGGCGGTGAGCCGCCGACGGGTCAGGTGCCGGACGGTGCGGCGCCGGGTGGTGCGGCGCCGGGCGGTCAGGTGTCGTACGTGCCGTCCCACGGTGCGGCGAAGGCCAGGCGGTCCGGGTAGAGCTCGGCCCAGCTCTCGTCCTCGTCTTTCCTCACCACCAGGCCGAACACGACGTCCTCGTGGGTGACCTGGAACGGACGGATCGCGATGTCCGTGTAGGACCGGCCCGGGAGGCTGCGCAGCAGGTGGGCCAGGTGGACGCGGGCGCGGGTGAGGACCGAGTCCTCGCCGTGCGGGTCGCGCAGGTGGTCGGCCCAGGTGCCGGCGCACCGGAACTGCGAGTCGCGGTAGCGGCCGTCGGCGTCGAAGGTGTGGAGCACCGTGTAGAGGCGTTTGTGCTCCTCCCACCCCTCGTCGAGGCCGAACCCCTCGGGGAAGGCGTACGTGATCGACGCGAGGAACTGACCGTCCGCGTACCGGCCGATGGACTCGGTGCGCTGCTTCGGCCGGTAGCCGATCGGGATGACGTCGGGGACTGCCATGGCGAAAACCATACGGGTTGGCGGGAACATGGCGAAACGCGGGCCCCGGCAGGCTCGCGGGCGCGGGGTCCTGGGGGCGCGGGCTTCGGGCCCCGGGGGGCGTGGAGCGCGGGGCGCGGAACGGGCGGGGCCCGGAAAGCCGTACGCTTCCCGGGCCCTGTCCACCGCGGCCCTACGGCCTACGCGGTGGGCTTCTCCTCCAGGCGCGGGAAGAGCACCGCGCCCTTGGTGACCGTGGAACCGGCGGGCAGCCGGCCCCACGCGCCGGCCTCCTGCACCCGCTGCTCGGCGAGCGCGCCCAGGGTCGCCTCGGCGCCCAGGGAGTCCCAGAGCTTCTGGGAGGTGTCCGGCATGACGGGGTTGAGCAGGACGGCGACCGCGCGCAGCGACTCGGCGGCCGTGTACAGGACGGTGGCGAGGCGGGCCTGGCCCTCGTCCGAGGTGTCCTTGGCCACCTTCCACGGCTCCTGCTCCGTGATGTAGCCGTTGACCTGCTTGACGAAGTCGAAGACGGCCAGGATGCCGCCCTGGAAGTCCAGCTCGTCGCCGATCTTCCGGTCGGCCTCGGCGACCGCCTTGGCCAGCCCGTCGTGCAGCGCCTTCTCGGCCTCGCCGTCGGCGGTGGCCTCGGGCAGCCGGCCGTCGAAGTACTTGCCGACCATGGCGGCGACGCGGGAGGCGAGGTTGCCGTAGTCGTTCGCCAGCTCGCTGGTGTAGCGGGCGGAGAAGTCCTCCCAGGAGAAGGAGCCGTCCTGGCCGAACGCGATCGCGCGCAGGAAGTACCAGCGGTAGGCGTCCACGCCGAAGTGCGAGGTGAGGTCCTGCGGCTTGATGCCGGTCAGGTTCGACTTCGACATCTTCTCGCCGCCGACCATCAGCCAGCCGTTCGCGGCGACCTTGCCGGGCAGGGGCAGGCCCTGCGCCATCAGCATCGCGGGCCAGATCACCGCGTGGAAGCGGAGGATGTCCTTGCCGACCAGGTGGACGTCGGCCGGGAAGGTGGCCTCGAACTTCTCCTCGTTCTCGTTGTAGCCGACCGCCGTGGCGTAGTTCAGCAGCGCGTCGACCCACACGTAGATCACGTGCTTGGTGTCCCAGGGGATCGGGATGCCCCAGTCGAACGTCGAGCGGGAGATGGAGAGGTCCTGGAGCCCCTGCCGGACGAAATTCAGGACCTCGTTGCGCGCGGACTCGGGCTGGATGAAGCCGGGGTTCGCCTCGTAGTGGGCGAGGAGCTTCTCGCCGTACTCGCTCAGCTTGAAGAAGTAGTTCTCCTCGCTGAGGATCTCCACGGGCTTCTTGTGGATCGGGCAGAGCTTCTGACCCGCGAAGTCGCCCTCGCCGTCGAGCAGCTCGCCGGGGAGCTTGTACTCCTCGCAGCCCACGCAGTACGGGCCCTCGTAGCCGCCCTTGTAGATCTCGCCCTTGTCGTACAGGTCCTGCACGAACTCCTGGACGCGGTCGGTGTGCCGCTTCTGCGTGGTGCGGATGAAATCGTCGTTCGCGACCTCGAGGTGCTCCCAGAGGGGGCGCCAGGCCTCGTCGACGAGCTTGTCCGCCCACTCCTGCGGGGTGACGCCGTTGGCCTCGGCCGTGCGCATGATCTTCTGACCGTGCTCGTCCGTGCCGGTGAGGTACCACACCTTCTCGCCGCGCTGACGGTGCCAGCGCGTGAGCACGTCCCCTGCGACGGTCGTGTAGGCGTGGCCCAGGTGAGGAGCGTCGTTGACGTAGTAGATGGGGGTCGAGACGTAGTAAGCCTTCGTCCCCTGCTTCTCGGTTCCAGTGGCCGCCATGCCCGGAATCCTACTGGCCCCCGGAAGGTCCACTCACCTGCGTTTGGGGGGTGGACGGGGCCTGCGCGGCGGTCCGTCCACCCCCCGGGGGCTGGTGTGGGGTGGGTGGTCGTGCGGGTGCGGGCGGGTGGTTACGGGCGCCAGGACGCCAGGACGCCCTCGTAGAGCTCCTGGTCCGTGAGCTCCCGTGGGGTGGGGCCCGCGTGGAAGAACGCCGTGTTGGGGGTCTTCAGCTTGCGCAGGTAGTCGAAGGCCTTGTTGTCGTGCTCGCCGAACGCGACGAAGGAGAAGAAGACCGTGGGGTGGTTCTTCGCGGCGTCGGTGAGGGACTGGGTGGCGGGGGTCTTGGCGTCCGGCGCGCCGTCCGTCTGGAAGATCACCAGCGCGGGGGACTGCGCCGATGCCCGGTGCCGCTCGTGGTGGGACACGACGGCCTCCACGGCGGCGTGGTAGCTGGTACGGCCCATGCGGCCGAGGCCGGCGTGCAGCTCGTCGATCCTGTTCTCCGGGTCGGCGGGGGTCAGGTCGGCGGTGCCGTCGACCTCCGTCGAGAAGAAGACGACGTGGACCTTGGGCTCCGTGCCCTCCGGGGTGAGGTGGGCGGCGAGGGCGAGGGTCTGGTCGGCGAGGGCCTGGGCGGAGCCGTCCTTGTAGTACGGGCGCATGGACGCGGAGCGGTCGAGGACGAGGTAGACGTCGGCGTGGGTGCCGGTGAGGTTGAGGTTCGCGAGGGTGGTGTGGGGGGTGCCGGGGGTGGCTGTCGGGAGCTCGGTCTCGGCCTCGGCTTCGCCTTCGGCCGGTTCGTTCCCACCCGCACCACCCGTGCGGGTCTCGTCGTCGGGTGCGGGTGGCCCCTGCGGGGCTTCCTCGCCGTCGGTGGCTGCGGGGGCGGCCGCCCCCGTGACGGGCTCGGGGGTGGCCTCCTCGGCGGCCGGCTCCGTGACGGGCTCGGGGTTCTCGGCGACCGGCTCCGGTTCGGGGGTCGGCGCCGGCTCCTCGGCGGAGGGCTCGGGCTCGGTCTCCGGGCTGGTCGCCGGGGCGGACTCTTCGGCGGTGGGAGCCGTCTCGGGTTCGGGCTGCGGCTCCGCCGCCGGAGCCTCGGTGACCGGCTCCGTCTCCGGTGCGGCCTCCGGCTCTTCCGCGGCCTCCGCGGCAACCAAGGGCTCGGCCTCCGGCTCGGTGGAGGGCGCGTCGGTCGTCTCCTCCGCGCCGGACTCGGTGCCCGGCGCGGCCGTCTCTGAGACCGCCGTCGGCTCGGTCTCGGCCTCGGCCTCGATTTCGGGCGAGGCCTCGTCCGCAACCGGCGTCGGCTCTTCCGTGACCGCAGCGGGCTCCTCCACGGCCGGAGCCGCCTCTTCGGCCACCGGAGTGGGTTCCCCGGCGACCGGCGTCGGCTCTTCCGAGGCCTGGGCCGGTTCCTCCGTGACGGCAGCGGACTCCTCCACCGCCGCAGCGGGCTCCTCCACGGCCGGAGCGGCTTCCTCCGTCACCGGTGCGGCCTCAGCCGCGACCGGGGCCGGTTCCGACGCGACCGCCGTGGCCTCCTCCGCGACCGGAGCCGTCTCCTCCGTCACCGGAGCCGGCTCCGCCTCCACCACGGTCGGCTCCTCAGCCGCCTCAGCCGCCTCGACGGCCTCAGCGGCCGGAGCCGTCGCGGGCGGAGCCGTCGGCTCCGCCTCCGCCGCTTCCGCCGCCGGTTCCTCCGCCGCTTCCGCCGGCGTCTCCTCCCGCTTCTCCGTCGCGGAGGGGGTGTCCTCTGCGGGGCGGGACGGTTTGGGGACCGTTACGTTGTCGAAGGCTGCTGCGACCAGGTCGTGTTCGGCGTGGGACGCGGTGCGGGGCTCGGGGACGTGGGGGGTGGGGGCGGCCGGCTCGGTCGCCTCGGGGGTGGCGGGGGCTTCCTGCGCGGGGGGCTCCTGCGCCGGTGCCTCCTGCCTCGGCGCCTCCTGCGAAGGAACCCGTTCCGCACCCTCTGCCTCGGCCGTGCGCGTCTTGCGTGAGCGGCCGAACGCGTTCCGCAGGAGAGTGAGAATGCCCATATGCGCAACCCTTCGCGTGAGTTGATGCCCGTCAATCCCTGGCCAGGACGGACACGTAAGGTTAGCGGCCCTGAGCGGTGATCTTGGGGAGGGGTGAGTGGGCGGAAGGTAGGTGTGTCAACACCGCCTCGGCATTCCGTCAACCTCCTTGTGGCGGCCGGGGATTCACCCGCCGTTCACTCAGCGTCAGCGCTTCCGCACATATGTACCCCTACCGTCACGGTCACACCACGGGCACGCAAGGGGAGAGTAAAGGTGCGCAAGCTTCTGCCGCTGATCGGAACGCCGTCCCAGTCGCATCCCGGCGGACGATCCGCCATGACCTGCCGTTTCCGGTGTGGTGACGCCTGCTTCCACGAGGTGCCCAACACCAGCGCCAACGCATACGTCGGTGACGTCGTCGCCGGCGCCCTGAGCCGCCGCTCGATGATGCGCGCCGCCGCCGTCGTCACCGTCGCGGGCGCCGCCGGAGCGACGGGCGTCGCCGGGGCGCGTCCCGCCGCCGCGGCGGCCCAGGAGTCGTCCGCGGCGTCCGCGGCCTCCGCGGCGCAGAAGACCTCGAAACCGGGCGGCAAGGCCGCGAAGGGGCTGCGCTACAGCAGCGTCGCGCCGAACACGACCGACGCCGTGGTCGTCCCGGACGGGTACGGGCAGAACGTCGTGATCCGCTGGGGCGAGCCCATCCTGCGGGGCGCGCCGGCCTTCGACCCGGAGAACCAGACGCCGGCCGCCCAGGCGGGCCAGTTCGGCTACAACAACGACTTCCTCGCGCTGCTGCCGCTGACGGGGGAGCGGAACAGGCAGCTGCTCGTCGCGAACCACGAGTACACGGACGAGATCCTGATGTTCCGGGGGTACGACGCCGCCAACCCGACCCGGCAGCAGGTCGAGATCGCCTGGGCCGCGCACGGCCTGTCCGCCGTCGTCGTGGAGGAGGACCGCAGGACCGGCAAGCTCGTCGCCGTCCCCCGGCACTCGCTGAACCGGCGCGTCACCGCCACCACCGAGTTCCGCCTGACCGGTCCCGCCGCCGGCTCCGACCTGCTGAAGACGTCCGCCGACCCGACGGGCACCAAGGTGCTCGGCACGCTCAACAACTGCTCCGGCGGCACCACCCCGTGGGGCACCACCCTGCACGGCGAGGAGAACTTCAACCAGTACTTCGCCAACAGCAGCCGGACGACGGACAAGCGGTACGGCATCGGCACCGGCGCCACCGAGCGTAAGTGGGAACGGTTCGACAGGCGGTTCGACGTCGCCCAGGAGCCGAACGAGGTGCACCGGTTCGGGTACGTCGTCGAGTTCGACCCGTACGACCCGACGTCCACGCCCCGCAAGCACACCGCCCTCGGCCGGTTCAAGCACGAGGCCGCGACCGTGCGGCTGACCTCCGACGGCCGGCCCGTCGTCTACACCGGTGACGACGAGCGCTTCGACTACTTCTACAAGTTCGTCGGCAGCAAGCGGATGAAGCACGGCAGCTCCCGCGCCGTCCGCGAGCACAACCTCTCGCTGCTCGACGAGGGCACCCTGTACGTCGCCAGGCTCACCGGCGACTCCCCGGCCGTGGAGATCGACGGCACCGGCACGCTGCCGGCCGACGGCGAGTTCGACGGCAGCGGCGAGTGGATCCCGCTGGCCACCGCCACCGCCGAGGGCGCCGTCTCGCACGTCGAGGGCATGACGGCGGAGGAGGTCTTCGTCTTCACGCGGCTCGCCGGTGACAAGGCCGGCGCGACGAAGATGGACCGGCCCGAGGACATCGAGCCCAGCCCGGTCACCGGCAAGGTGTACGTCGCCCTCACCAACAACTCCAACCGCGGTGTCGGCTCGAACGCCAAGGCGGACGAGGCCAACCCGCGCAACGCCAACAAGCACGGGCACGTCCTGGAGCTGACCGAGCGCCGCAACCGCGCGGAGGCGACGGAGTTCGCCTGGTCGCTGTTCCTCGTCGCGGGTGACCCGGAGGACCCGGCGACGTACTTCGCGGGCTTCCCGAAGGACTCCGTCAGCCCGATCTCCTGCCCGGACAACGTGGCCTTCGACCCGCACGGCAACCTGTGGATCTCCACGGACGGCGCGCAGCTCGGCTCGCACGACGGTCTGTTCGGCGTGGCGACGCGCGGTGCGCGGCGCGGTGAGCTGAAGCAGTTCCTCACCGTGCCGACCGGCGCCGAGACCTGCGGTCCGCTCATCCAGGACCGCCGTGTCCTGGTCGCCGTCCAGCACCCGGGTGAGGTGGACGGCGCGTCCGTGGAGAAGCCGGCCAGCACCTGGCCGGACGGCGCCGGCAAGATCGTCCGCCCGGCGGTCGTGGCCGTGTGGCGCCAGGACGGCGAGGACATCGGCGTCTAGCGGCCGGTGCCGTTCGCGCTCCACCGTCCCCGGTTCAGCGGGGCCGGTGGAGCGTGAGGTCCACCAGCAGTGAGCGGTGGTCGGTGCCGGGCAGGTCGAGGAAGCGGGCGCGGCGCGCGGAGAACTCCCCGGAGACCAGGACGTGGTCGATCTGGGCGCCGAGGGCGGGCGTGGTCCGGGTCGGCCAGCTGGGTTCGCGGTGCGCCCCGGCGAGGCGGGCGGCGTCGTGCAGCCCGGTGTCGAGGACGCGGCGGAACGCGGCGTGGTCCTGGGAGGCGTTGAAGTCCCCGGCGAGGATCAGCGGCCCGTCGGCGCGGTGCGCGGCGGCGAAGTCCGCCAGCCGGCCGAGTTCCCGCTTCCACAGGGCGACCTGGCGGGGCAGCGGCGGCTTGGGGTGCGCGAGCTGGAGCCGTACGGGGTGCCCGTCGACGTCGGCGACCGCCCCGGGCATGCCCATCCGGCCGGGCACGCCGGCGGCCGGCGTGAGCGGGAACCGGCTGAGGATGACCGACCCGACCGAGGTGTCCCCCGGCACGGCCCGCCGGTGCGGGTAGCCGCCCCCCAGCTCCCGCACCACCGCCGCCTGGCAGCCGTACTCGCACTCCTCGACGAACACCAGGTCGGGCCGCTCCCGCCGCACGGCGGCGATCAGCGCGCCGGTCGCCCGGCCGAACTCGACGTTCGAGGTGAGGACGCGCACCCGGGCGACCGGCACCCCCGCGGGCCGGCTCCCCTTCCCGTACGGCTCGGTGAACCAGGCGAGCAGGGCGAGCAGCACGGCACCCCACACCAGCCCGGTCCACCAGCGCGCGAGCAGGGACAGCGCCAGCCCGAGCCCGGCCGGCACGAGCAGCCACGGCAGGAACGCCAGGAGCTGCGGTACGGGCGTGAAGGCGTCGGTGTCCGCGGCCCGGCACGCCACGACCAGGCTCACCCCGGCGCACAGCGCCCCCGCGCACCAGCGACCGGACAACGTCCACCACCGCCGCCCGCCGGGCACGTCAGCGGAACTCCCGTACGACCTCGATGCGTCCGACGATGTGCGCGTTGAACTCATCCAGTTCCTCCGCCGGCACCCACAGCTCCAGAATGGTCCCTCCCCCGGCCTGCCGTACGGGATACCGCTGGAGGAAGGCGCTGTCGACCTCGAACCGGGTGACGTACCCGGCCCCGGACGCGGGCACGTTCCAGTCCCGGGCGATCCGCACCGCGTAGTCCTCGTTCAGCACCGGGTAGAAGATCGGCTGTTCGGGCAGCCGGGGCGGCCAGGCGGTCCATCCGGACGCCTCGACGAGGGCCAGTTCTTCCGGGCCGGTGGGACGCCAGAGCGTCGTCGTGCTGGGCATGCCCGGTGACGGTAGCCGGGCGGGTGCCGGCCAGGCCAAGGGATTACCCGTCGACCGGCCCCGCCACCCGCTCCGTGGAGCGTTCACCGGTTCGTGTGGTTGCTGTGGTTCCGTCGACGCGTGTGAGGAGGTCCGTCAGGGCCGCGTTGAACTCCTGGGGGCGTTCCAGGTTCGGCATGTGCGCGCAGCCCTCGATGATCCGGAGGTCGGAGCCCGGCACCAGGGCGTGCAGGGTCTGTGCGTCGGAGACGGGGGTGAACTCGTCGTCCGCGCCGACGACGATCAGGGTGGGGACGGTGAGGCGGGTCAGGAGGGGGCGGTAGTCGGGGCGTTCGGCGCGGCCGCGCAGGGCGGCGGCGGCTCCCTCGGGGGGTGTGGCCGTCATCATGCGGTGGACGTGGGCCCGGACCCGGGCGTCGGCGGCGGGGGCGACCATCTTGTCCAGGACCTCGTCGGCGTAGCCGCGCATGCCCTCCCGCAGCAGGCGGTCGGCCGTCTCGTGGCGTGCGGTCCTCCCGGCGGGTGTCTCGGGGGACGCGAAGGTGTCGGCGAGGACCAGGCCGCGCACCCGGTCCCCGAAGCGGGCGCAGCACTCCATCGCGATCTGGCCGCCCATCGACAGGCCGGCCAGCACGAAGGCGTCCACCTTCAGGTCGTCCAGGAGTTCCTCGATGTCCCGGGCGAAGCGGGAGAGCGGGGTGATGCCCGGGGTGACGGGGGAGGCGCCGTAGCCGCGCAGGTCGGGGGCGATGACACGGCGGCCGGTGGCGAAGGCCTCCGTCTGCGGGGCCCACATGGTGTGGTCGAAGGGGTGGCCGTGGACGAGGACGAGAGGCGTACGGGTGCGATCGGTGCCTTTGTCCACGTATGCGAGGAAGGGTGCCATGGGGTCGACGGTAGGTCCCCCCAACTCCTCGGTGCAATAAGATCTTTGCCCTCGGTGCAATGTCGATGCCTATGTCTGCGCCTGTGCTGTGCCTGTGCCTGTGCCGCGGGTGAGGGCGGGGGCCGGGGCGGGGGCGGGAGGTGGGGCTCGTGGAGGACTACCGGCGGATGGCCGACCGGGTGGCCGACGACATCGCCGCCGGGCGGCTCGTCCCCGGCCAGCGGCTGCCGCCGCAGCGGTGGTTCGCCCGGCGGCACCGGATCGCCGCCTCGACGGCCGGGCGGGTCTACGGCGAACTCGTGCGGCGCGGGCTGGTGGTGGGCGAGGTCGGCCGCGGCACCTTCGTACGGGCCGCGCCGGCCGTCGGGCAGGGGCGGGCGCTGGTGGAGACGGCGACGGCGGCCCCGGTCAACCTGGAGCTCAACTACCCGACCGCCGAGGGGCAGTCGGAGCTGCTCGGGCCGGCGCTCGCGCCCCTGCTCCGGCCCGATGTGCTGGGCGAGGCGATGCGGCCGGCCGCCGTCGACGGCACCCCCGCCGCCCGCGCGGCCGCGGCCGGGCTGCTCGGCCTCCCGGGGTGGCGTCCGGACCCGGGGCGGTTCCTCTTCACGGGCAACGCCCGCCAGGCCATCATCGCCGTGCTCGCCTCCCTGGTCCGGCCGGGCGGCCGGGTGGGTGTGGAGGAACTGACGTATCCGCTGGTCAAGGAGATCGCCGCGCGGCTGGGGATCGTGCTGGTGCCGGTCCCCGGTGATGCCGAGGGACTGCGGCCGGACGCCCTCGCCGACGCCCACCGCGCGGCCCCCCTCTCCGCCCTCTACGTCCAGCCCGCCCTGCACAACCCGACGTCGCTGACGACGAGCGACCGGCGGCTGGTGGAGCTGGCGCGGCTGGCCGGCGAGCTGTCCCTCCCGGTGGTCGAGGACCGCATCTGGTCCTTCCTGCGGCCGGACGCCACTCCGCTCGCCGCCCACGCCCCCGAGCTGACCCATGTCGTCGACGGCCTGTCCAAGCGGGTCGCGCCGGGACTGACCGTCGGATTCCTCGTCGTGCCGGCGCACCGGGTCGAGGCGGTGGCCGGCGCGGTGCGGTCCGGGGGGTGGAGCGCGGGGCGGTTCGCGCTGGAGGCGTCCGTGCGGTGGGCCGGGGACGGGACCGTGGCGCGGCTGGTGGCGGCCAAGCGGGCCGACGCGGCGCGCCGGCAGCGGCTCCTCGTGACGCACCTGCGCGGCTTCGCCGTACGGACCGATCCGCACGCCTACTTCGCCTGGTGGGAGCTGCCCGCGCCCTGGCGGGCGGACACCTTCACCGCCGCGGCCGCCGCCCGCGGCATCGCCGTCACCCCGGGCACCGCCTTCGCCGTCGCCGCGCACCGCACCCCGACCGCGGTCCGGCTCGGCCTCGCGTCGGCGGCGGAGGGGGAGCTGGGGCGGGCGCTGGGCGTTCTGGCGGAGGTGGCGCGGGGACGTGACCGAGGTGAGCCGCGGTCAGGGGGCGGGTGAGAGGCGGCGTGGGGGCGTGGGGGTGGTTCAGCCGAGGCGGCTGGGCGGGTGCGTGAGCGGTGTCTGGGGCGGGGGCGGGGACGGGGGTGTGGGCGGGGTTCCGGGGGTGGGGGGCGCCGGGGTGGGCCCGGTCGGCGGCCGTCGGGAGTGTGCCGTGCGGCGGATGCGGATCTGCCGGGTGAGCCACACCGCGCCCGCCACCGTCAGGCCCGCCGCCAGCAGCAGCCAGGACACCGTCCGCAGGGTCGAGGTGAGGGCGTCGTAGACGGCGGCCGCGGCCGGGCGGTGGGTCTGGTCGGGGAGGTCCCCGAGGGTGAGCCGGCGGCCGAGCGCCACCGCCAGGCCCAGGAACGCGCCGCCGAGGGCCGTGCCGAGGGCGGTGGCGGTGAGGGCGCGGCGGCGGTGCACCGCGACGGCGATGCCCGTGGCGGCCAGGGCCACCGCCGCGACCGGAAGCCAGAAACCGGCGACGTCCAGCACGTGGTAGCCCTTCCGGAGCGTGGCCAGGTCGTTCGCCGGGAGCAGGGCGACGCTGGTGTGCCGGATCGGCACCTTCTCGGCGAACGGCACCCGGTCGGCGACGAGCTGCGCCTTGAGACGGGTGGTCACCGGAGCCAGGTCCACGGAGATCCCGCGGGCGCGTTCGTCGTGCAGCGCCGTCATGACGGCCTTGTGCGTCTCCTCGTTGCCCGCGTCCCACGCCCGGCGGTAGGCGCGGGTCCGGGTGAAGGAGCGCACCGCGTCGTGCACGAAGGGCGTCACCTCGGGGTGCAGGGGGCGGTGGCGGTCGGTGGCGGCCTCCCGCAGGATGCCGGCGGCCACCGCGTCCACGACCTCGTCCCGGACGGCGGGGTCGGAGGCCAGCGGTGCCATCGTGGTGACGTAACGGCCCGTGTCCGTCAGGCCGTACGCGGCCCAGGCCGCCAATGCGCCCAAGGGCAGCAGGAGGCAGGCCAGGGCGATGGTGACGGCCGAGACGGCGGTGCGCAGGCGTCGGGACACGCCCTCAGACAACGGGAGCGGCGGCGGGTGCGCCACCGGAGCGGGGCCGCTCGGGTGACGGCGGCCCACGGAACCGCTGGGGGTGATGGCCGCCCATGGACCCGCTGGGGGTGATGGCCGCCCATGGACCCGCTCGGGGTGACGGCGGCCCATGGACCCGCTCGGGGTGACGGCCGCCCGTGGACGGCCGGTTGCCCCGCCGTCATGAGCGCCGACCGGCCGGTCGGCCTGACGTCCGCGCAGGTGGCGGGCGGTCTTGCGGCCTCCGGTGGAGGGTTCACCCGAACGGGTGTCTCATGGATCAGGGGAGAAGGAGGTGACCATGCGCACCACTCCGATCCTGCGGGCTCTGGCCGCGGTCCTGCTCACCGGGGGCGCCCTCGCCGTCACGGCGGCGGGCACCACGGCGGCGGCAGCCCCGCGGGCCACCGCCGAAGCACGAGCGAACAGCGTCGACTGCCTGGTCCTGGGACACGACTGGAGTGCCACCCTGGCCGACGCCTTCAGTTACTCGAGCTCCTGGACCGTCGGCGTCTGCGAGGCCTCCGTTGATACGTCCGGTACCTCGTCGGGCGAGTGGGAGTGGACCCCACTGGCCCGGTGAGTGGAGGGATGAGGGAAGTGGGCCCCGGCGGACAACCCGCCGGGGCCCACGCATGTCCTCACGGGTCGGACCGCGGGTCAGAAGACCGGGTCAGAAGATACGGTGCCCCTCCGCGTCCTCGTGCGTGTAGTAGCGGTAGAACAGCACCCCGAACCAGCCCGCCGCGCACGCCACGGCGATGCCCGCCGAGTTCAGCACGCTCGCGCCGGTCTGGCTGATCAGGAAGCCCACCGCGCAGCCGGTGAACGCCGCCCACAGCAGGGCGTGCACTTCACGCCGCATGCGCGAGGCCAGGGCGCGTACGGCGGCGTACAGCCCGGCGAACACGAGCGCGGTCACGAAGCCGAACAGGATGTTCCAGCCGGTGACCGGGCCGCCGTGGCGCTGGTTGGCGGCGGCCCAGTAGCCGTAGACCAGCCCGAGGGTGACGGGTAGCGCCCACTTCGCGATCTGGTGGGTCCGCGCCCCGAAGACGTCGGGCGTCGTGGTGGTGACGGTGGACGTGGGCCGCACGCTCGGTGCGGGTGCCGCATGAGCCATGGGAGCACTCCTCTCTCCTCGCCCCCGGTTTCCAGGGCACACCTGGGCGCGGGCGGTGGCAAGTCGGCCGGTCGCCCGCCGTCGTCCGCCGTCGTTCGCCGTCGTCCGCCGTCGCTCGGGGCCGGGCGCCGATCCCCGCGGTACGGCGTGCGGGGCCCGAGACCGACGAAGGCCCCGTACGGGGACGTATGCAGACCTGGGCCCCACCTTTGCAGCAGCAGCGGTTACGGTGCTGCCGTACGTGATCGACAGGGGGAGGGACGATGCCCGGAACCGTGCTGCTGCTGGCGGCCTCACCCGTGGGCAAGGGATGCCTGGTGGAGGCGGCCTCCGTGCTTCCCGTGCTCGCGGCGGTGCCGCCCGCGGTGCTGGCCGGCACCGACACCGCGAACGTCGTCGAGCTCGCCGATCCGCTCGAACCGCAGGCCGTCCTCACCCGGCTGCGGGCCGCCGCGGCCGCCCCCGGGCCGCTGACCGTGTTCGTCGCCGGTCAGCTCCAGCTCGACCGGCGCCAGCGGCTGCCCCATCTCGCGCTGGCGCGTACGACACCGGCGACCGTCCGGTACACGGCGTTCCCCTGGCACTGGTTCCGGGAGGAGCTGCGGCTGCGGCCGGCCGGGGCGACGACGCTGCTGGTCGACCTGCACGCGGACGCGGAGACCTGGCAGTGGCTGCGGGGGCGGGGCCTGGACTGCGGGCCGTCGGTCGCCGTGCACGGGCGGATCGCGCCGCCGCCCGGACGGCGGCGGGTGGCCTCGCCGACGTACATGAGAGCGGTCGCGACGATATTGCGCAGCGGCGGGCGGCCGCCGGCGGAACAGTTGCACCAGATGGCGTTGGCGCGGATCGCGTCGGAGGGGGAGGTGGGGGACCTGGTGGTGTCCGGAGTGGGACCCGCGGGTACCCCCTCCGCCCCCTCCGCTCCGTTCGCCGCGGCTCCCTTCCCCGGCTCCCCGTTCCCCGGCGGTGCCGTGCCGGCCACGGCCCCGGTCCCGGCCACGGCCACGGCCCCGGTCCCGGCCCCGGTCCCGGTCCCGGTCCCGGCCACGGCCACGGCCCCGGACTCCCCCGCCGTAGCGGCTCAGAGCCTTCCGGCCTCCGCCTTCCCCGGCTTCCCGGCGCCCGGCTCTCCGTCGGCCGTCCACGCCGACCCCACGCTCCCCGCCCCCGCCCCCGCCCCTCCGACGGCGCCCGTCCCGGCGGCCCCCGAGCCCGCCTCCGCGCTTCCCGCCCCGGCCCCGGCGGTCCCGGCGGTCACCGGCACCACCTGGACGCCGGAGGGCGCGCGGGACGTCCAGCTGGGCACGGTGCAGGACACCGCGCCGGACGTTCCGCAGGACGCCGCGCAAGGCACCGAGCCGGACGTCACCCCGGACGTCACCCCGGACGTCACCCCGGACGACGCGCCCCCCGTCAGCGCCGCGCCGGATCCGGCGGCCCCGGCGCCCGACGACGACCCCCACGCCGCGATCACCACCGCCGTCCAGTCCGGGCAGCACACGGACGCCGACGCCCTCGCCGCCCGCTGCGAGCGGGCCGCCGCGGCCGCGCACGGGCCCGGTTCGGAGGAGGCGCTGCACTGGACCGAGGTGCGGGCGGACCTGGCGATGTTCGCGGGGGACGCGGAGCGCAGCTGCCGTACGTGGATGGCGGTCGCGAGCGCGCGGCTGGCCGCCGGGCAGCCGGCCGACGCGCCCGCGGTGGAGGCGGCCGTGGACCGGGCGCACCACCAGTGGGGCCGGATCCCGGACGCCGACCGGGCCAGGGAACTGGGCCCGGACCTCGCCGACCTGCGCGGCCGGGTCCCGGGCCGCCGCGAGGGCGCCCTGGACCACGTCCGCCAGCACCTGCGCCAGTTGCAGATCCAGGGCTGAGCGGGCCTCCGGTCAGGCGGAGGACCCGGCGTTCCGGCCGCCCGTCACTCCGCCCCCCGCACCCCGTCCTCCACCGCCGCCGAGGGGACCGGGCGGTCGGACGTCGCCTGGGCCGGGATCGCGTTGGCCGCGGTGACGAGGGCCGCCACGGCGACGACGGCCGCGGCCAGGGCCCTGGCGTACCGACCGGAGGAGCGGCCGTAGGGTGCGGATGTGCGTCCGGGCACGGCAACCTCGCAACGTCGGCTTCTTCGGCGGGCAAAAAAGCGATTCCTGCCACGGCTGCTGCTGTCAACCGTGTATTAAGCATGGTTAATTCGCTGTTTAACCTAGGGGCTGGGAAAGCCCAACGGCAAGGGTCCTAGGGGGAGTTGGGGGGAGTCGGGGCGTGCGCGAGCGGGACAAACCGGAGGTCATCGGACGCCGGGTGCAACGGCTGCGGGTCGAACGCCGGCTGACACAGAGGCAGTTGGCCGAGCCGACCTACACCCCTGCCTACGTCTCGACGCTGGAGGCGGGCCGGGTGCGCCCTTCCGACGACGCGCTCAGGCACATCGCCGAGCGGCTCGGGGTGGACTTCGACGAGCTGGCGACCGGGCGGCCGGCCCGGCTCGTGACCGACCTGAGGCTCCGCCTCACCGAGGCCCAGCGCGTCCTCGCCACCGGGGCGGCGGAGGAGGCGGCCCGGCAGTACGACGGGCTGCTCGCGGAGGCCGAGGAGCACGTGCTCGTCGAGGAACGGGCCACCGCCCTGCTCGGGCTCGGCGAGTGCGGCATCGAGGCGGGGGACCTGGAGGCGGCCCGGGGGTTCTTCGAGCGGGCGGAGACGTGCCTGGCCGGGGCGTCCCTCACCGCGCGGGTGCCGGCCCTGCGCGGCCGGGCCGTGGCCCACTACCTCGCCGGGGAACTCCGCTACGCCGTGTACCTGCTGGAATCCACCCTCGACGAGCTCAACCGGGGCGGCCTGCACGACCCCGACGCGCTCCTGCTGCTCTACGCCTCCGTCATCGGCCCCTACATGGACATGGGCGCCCACGCCCGTGCCGCGCAGGCCGCCGAGTTCGCCCTCGCCCTCGCGCCGAAGGTCGGCGATCCGGCCCTCGTGGCCCGTATGCACCGCTCCGTCGCCCGTACCCTGCTCGCCGAGGGCCGCGTCGCCGAGGCCGACGCCTCCCTCGCCAAGGCCGCCGAGCTCTACCGTCAGCTCCAGCTGCGCACCGAGCTCGCCAACTGCCACTGGATGCGCGGCTACGTCTGCGCCCAGAACGGCGAGCTGGAGCGGGCCGAGGACGAGCTGAGGCAGGCGCAGGCGATGCTCTCCGCGCAGCGCGCCGCCCTCTACAGCAGCCAGGTCGCCGTCGAGCTGGCCGACGTCCTGCACCGCCGGGGCAGGTCGCAGGAGGCGGCCGCGCTGCTGCACGGTGTCCTCGGGGACCTGTCCTCCGAGCGCGGGGCCGTGCACGCGGCGGGCGCGCACCGGCTGCTCGGCATCATCGCCGAGGACGCCCGCGACACGGAGACCGCCGAGGAGCACTACGTCCGCGCGCTGAGCCTGCTGGAGCGGGCCGGGGCCGCCGGTGACCTCGCCGACCTGTGCCGGCTCCTCGGCGACCTGCTGCGGCGCACGGGCCGGGTGGAGGCCGCCCTCGACGCGTACCGGACGGGGCTGGGCCACCGTACGGCGCCGGGGACGACCACGCTCGGGCCGGCCCCGGCCCAGCCGCCGCTGTAGCCGGACGGCGGCGCGCTTGCCCTGGGCGGGGCCGGGGCCGGGTGCGGGTTGTGGGGGGGTGTTCGCGCAGTTCCCCGCGCCCCTGGGTGGGGTGGCCGGGCGCCTGTTGCCGGGTGCCGGGCTGCTGCTCTCGGCGGACCCGCGCCCCGCGCCTCGCTGCCGGGTGCGGGTCGTGGTGGGTTGTTCGCGCAGTTCCCCACGCCCCTGGGGCGGATACCCGCACGTCCGCTGTCGTAGCAGATGTGCGGTGTGCACAGGGTTCTCTTCGTCGATTCCGAGGGTCCGCACAGTCGCCGTGGCTAGCGTGCCCGCGACGACGACGGGCGGGACCGGAGAGTGCAGAACGAACGAACAGTGGCCGACGGGCTGCGCCTCGGCGTGCGCGCGCTGGTGTACGCCGTCCTCGGGGGCACCGCGCTGCTCGCCGTCGCGACCGTCGTGGCCGTGCTCGGCCCGACGCTCGCGCTCGACCTGTACACCCCGCCCGTGGCCGCCTGGTGGACGGTCTTCACGGCCATCGCCGTCCAGGGCGTGCCGTTCCTCCTCCTCGGTACGGTCGTCTCGGCGGCGATCGGCGCGTTCGTGCCGGAGCGGGTGCTGCGACGGCTGCTGCCGCGCCGGCCGGCGTTCGCCGTGCCGGTCGCCGGGGTGGCCGGGGTCGTCCTGCCGGGCTGCGAGTGTGCGTCCGTGCCGGTGGCCGGGAGCCTGATGCGGCGCGGGGTCGCCCCGGCGGCGGCCCTCGCCTTCCTGCTCTCGGCGCCCGCGATCAACCCCGTCGTGCTCGTCGCCACCTCGATCGCCTTCCCGGGGCAGCCGATGATGGTCCTGGCCCGGCTGGTCGCGTCGCTCGGCACCGCCGTGGTGATGGGCTGGCTGTGGGCGCGGTTCGGCCAGGAGAAGTGGCTGCGCCTGCCGCGCCGGCCCGCCGCGCACGCCACCGGCGCCCGCGCCTTCCTCATCGGCCTCCAGCACGACTTCCTGCACGCCGGCGGCTTCCTCGTGCTGGGCGCGGCGGCCGCGGCGACCTTCAACATCGCCGTCCCGCGCTCCGTGCTGGACCTGTTCACCGGCTCGCCGTGGCTGTCGGTGCTGCTGCTAGCGCTGCTGGCGGTGGTGCTGTGCGTGTGCAGCGAGGCCGACGCCTTCGTCGCCGCCTCGCTGAGCGCCTTCCCGGCGACCGCGCGGCTGGCGTTCATGGTGGTCGGGCCGATGGTCGACCTGAAACTGATCGCTCTCCAGGCCGGTACCTTCGGCCGCGCCTTCGCGGTGCGGTTCGCGTCCGTGACCTGGGTGGTGGCCGTGGCCGCCAGTGTGCTCGTGGGGTGGTGGCTGCTGTGATGCGGCGGTACGGACCGGCGGTGCTGCTCCTGCTGACGGGCGGGGCGGTCCTGCGCATCGCGCTCTTCAGCGAGCTGTACCTGCGCTACGTGCAGGCGGGGCTGCGGCCCTACCTGATCGTCTCCGGGGCGGCGCTCGTCCTGCTGGGACTGGTCACGGCGGTGCTCCGCGGCCGCCGCACAGCGGACGGTCACGGGGAAGACGGCGGTCACGACGAAGACGGCGGTCACGACGAGGACGGCGGACACGGGGAGGACGGCGGACACGGGGAGGACGGCGGACACGACGAGGACGGCGGACACGGGGAGGGCCACGGCCACGAGGACGACGATTGCGGCCACGGTCACGCCCATCACCCCGCCGGCCCCCGTATCGCCTGGCTCCTCACGCTCCCCGCCCTGGCCCTCCTCCTCTTCCCGCCGCCCGCCCTCGGCTCCTACAGCGCCGAGCGGGAGGCCGCGCAGCAGGCCGCGCAGGGCGTCGGGACCTTCCCCGCGCTCCCGGCCGGGGACCCGCTGGACCTCACTCTCTCCGAGTTCAGCTCCCGCGCGATCTACGACAGCGACCGCTCGCTGAAGGGCCGTACCGTCCGTCTGACCGGGTTCGTCACGCGCGGCGACGACGGCGCCTGGTACGTCACCCGCCTCGCCGTCGCCTGCTGCGCCGCCGACGCCACCACCGGCAAGGCCGAGGTCCGGGACGCGGACGCGCCGACCGTCGACACCTGGGTCACGGTCACGGGCACCTGGCATCCGAAGGGCACCCTCGGTTCGGAGAAGGCCTGGCCGCCGGTCATCGACGCGGTGTCGGTCCAGCGGATCGAGCAGCCCGCGGATCCGTACGAGGACGCGTAGGACCGCCGGTTTCCGCGGCGGGCGGGGGGTACCCGGCCGGACGACGGAGAGGGCAGTGCGGCAGGCGTACGCGGAGGTGGTCGGCGTGCGCGATCGGGACCGGGAGCGGATCACCGACGTGATCGCCCAGGAGGTACGCGACGCGGAACCCGGAGAGGTTCCCGAGCGGCTGTGCGCGGCGGCGGTGCGGCTGCTGCCGGTGAGCGGCGCGAGCGTGTCCCTGCGCGGGGACGGGATGCTCGTGCCGCTGAGCGCGAGCAGCGAGCTGGCCGCGCACCTCATGGAGGTGCAGGCCACGCTGGGGGACGGCCCCTGCCAGCGGGCCGCGGACACCGGTGCGCCCGTGTTCGCCTCCGACCTCACGGCGGGCCGGGACGCCGGCCGCTGGCCGGTGTTCGCCCAGCAGGCGGCGGCCGCCGGGGTACGGGCCGTGTACGCGTTGCCGCTCGGCGACAGCGCGGTGTGCGTGGGCACCCTCGACCTCTACCGGGAGGCCCCCGGCGAACTGGACCCCCAGGAGGTCCGTACGGCCCGCTACGTGGCCGACGTCGTCACGGTCGCGCTGATGGCGCTGCCCCGCGGGGAGGAGGCGGGCCGGCTCGGCGACGGCCTCTGGCTGAGCCCCCTGGCGACCGGCCACGACGAGGTGTACCAGGCCGTCGGCATGGTCATGGCCCAACGCGGGGTCCCCGCCGACGAGGCGCTGGACCTCCTGCGCGCCCACGCGTTCGCGGAGGGCCGCACGGTCCTCGACATGGCGCACGACGTCGTCGCCCGGTCGACCCGCTTCGACGCGGACTGACCAGGCCCGCCGGGCCCGCACACCTCAGACCTGGGCCCGGCCCTGCTGCCTGACCTCCGTAAGCCGCCGCACGCCCAGTTGCACGGCGGCCTGCGTGGCCTCGTTCGGCACGTCGTTGAGGCTGCCGTTGGTGAGGGCGAAGGTGTCCTGGCCGGCGCGGACGGCGGCGACGTCGAGGTCGAGGGAGACCGGGTCGCCGTCGGTGCTCCAGTCGGTCAGCGTCACCCGCAGGCCCTGCCGGGCGTCGCCGACCTCCGGCAGGCGCAGCTCCCTGACCGACACGTCGAGCACGGTGCCGTCCGGTGCCGTCGCCGTGAACCGCGCGCACTTCTCGGGCAGCGTCCGCAGCCAGGCCAGGACGCGGTCCGCCTCGGCCGGGCGCAGGCCGCCGAGCTGGTAGCGCAGCTGGGCCTCGCTGTCCGGGTCGTCGAGGGCGACGACGGCGCGGGCGGGGCCCCCGAGCAGCTCGTCGGTGTACAGGCCGTCGAGCAGCTTCTGGCAGTCCGCGGTCGGCGTGGTCGCCTTGAGCATGCCGTCCCGCCAGGCGGCGGTGCCGCGCGTCGGCGTCCAGGGCGCGCCGAGGTCGGTGTCGGTGATCAGCGCGGCGTGCGCCTGGTCCTCGGTGAGGACGGGGACGTTCGCGGGCGTGGAGGGCTTGCCCGACGGCTTCTCCACGGTGGGGAGCGGCTGCCGCGCGGTCGGGGGATGCTCCAGACCGAGGGTGGCGCAGGCGCTGGCGGTGAGCAGCAGCCCGGTGACGGAGAGCGCGGAGGCGAGGAGCGGACGGCGGGTCATCGGGGCGTGCCTCCTGGAGGAACGACGGTCTGCCGGGGGAAGGCCGGTCTGCCGGGGGAAAGGCGGTCTGCCGGGAGAGGGCGGTCTGTTGGACGGTCGGCGGTCGGCGGTCGGCGGCGGGCCGGGCGTGCGGGCGTGCGGCCACCCGGCCGGGCCGGCGGTCGGCGGCCCGGCGGTCAGCAGGGCTGCCTCCTCTTCACGGCACCATCAAGGAGGCGGCCCGACCACGCGGCGGAGCCGTCCGGATGACGGGAGCCGGTGCGGACGGGTGAACGCGGGCGGACGGGAGGCGTCGCCGCCGGAAGGCCGACCGGGAGCCGCGAGAATCCCCCGCCGCCGGCCGACCGGAAACCGAGCGGGCCCCTGCCCGACCCCGTGCCGCCGCCCGCCCGAAAACCCGTCGCCCCCTCCCCGCCCCCCTTGCTACGTTCCCCCCATGAAGCGCGCCCTTCCGTCCGCCACCGCCACGACGACGCCGGAGAGTGTCCCGGCGCGCTGACCACTGGATGTCCGAAGCCCCGGGGCGAGTGCCCCGGGGCTTCGTCGTGGGTGCTCGTCCCTCCTGGTCTCCAAGGAGGAGCAGCCATGCACGACCACCGCCGACTCGGCCGTGAGCTCGACCTGTTCGACACCGATCCCCTCATGGGCGCGGGCCTGCCGTACTGGCTGCCCGACGGCGCGGTCGTCCGCCACACCCTGGAGGAGTACGTCCGGGAGCTGGAGCGGGCGGCCGGCTACCGGCACGTGTACTCGCCGGTCCTCGGCAAGCGCGACCTCTACGAGATCTCGGGCCACTGGGACCACTACCGCGACGACATGTTCCCGCCCATGGAGCTGGGCTCCGAGCAGGTCGTGCTGCGGCCCGGCCTCTGCCCCCACCACGCCCTGATCTACCGCTCCCGCGCCCGCAGCCACCGGGACCTCCCGCTCCGGATCGCCGAGCTGGGCGGGATGTACCGCGCGGAACCGTCCGGCGTCCTCGGCGGGCTGACCCGCGTGCGGGCCATCACCCTCAACGACGCGCACGTCTTCTGCACCCCGGAGCAGGCGGTGGAGGAGGCCCGCGCGGCGCTCGCCCTGATCGCCCGCGCCTACGCCGACCTCGGCATCCGCGCCTCCCGGCACCGTCTCTCCCTGTCCGGCGGGGGCGGCAAGTACGTGGCCGACCCGCAGCTGTGGCGCCGGGCGACCGCGCTGCTGAGGGAGGTGCTGGACGCCTCGGGCCTGGAGTACGAGGCGACCGAGGGGGAGGCCGCCTTCTACGGCCCCAAGATCGACGTGCAGATCACCGATCCGGCGGGCCGCGAGGCCACCCTGTCCACCGTCCAGATCGACTTCCACCAGCCCGAGCGCTTCGGCCTGCACTACATCGGCGCCGACGGCGCGAAACACCGGCCGGTCATGGTCCACCGGAGCGTGATCGGCAGCGTGGAGCGGGCCGTGGCCCATCTCGTCGAGGCGCACGGCGGCGCGTTCCCGGCGTGGCTGGCGCCCGTGCAGCTGGCCGTGCTGCCGGTGGCGCGGGCCCAGGAGGAGCGGGCGCACGAGGTGGTGCGGGAAGCGGTGGCGCGCGGGCTGCGGGCGGAGGTCCACGGCCCCCGCGAGGGCACCCTCGCCGCCCGGATCCGGGCGGCGCGCCGGGTGCCGTACCAGGCGGTGCTCGGCGAGCGGGAGGCCGACGGCGGGCTGGTCGCCGTACGGCTGCGGGATGGGCGCCGGCCGGGGGCACTGTCGGTGGACGAGGTGCTGCGCCGGATCACCGGCCGGGTCGCGGCGCGCGGGCCGGAACTGTGGGCGGCTGCGTAAGGTCACTTACGTAATGCCGGACGCCGGACGCCGAGCTCGACCCCGAGCCCGACCCCCGAGTCCGACCCCGAGCCCGATACCGATCCCGATGTGGGAGGAGCACCGCCGTGACCCGTCACCACCCCGTCCCGGTGATCATCGACTGCGACACGGGCGTCGACGACGCCCTGGCCCTGCTGTTCGCCGTACGGCACCCCGGTCTGGACGTGCGGGCGGTGACCTGCGTCGCCGGGAACACCGACGTGGACGGGGTGGTCCGCAACACGCTGACCGTGCTGGAGCAGGCGGGCGCGGGTGACATCCCGGTCGCCCGGGGCGCCGAGCGTCCGCTGATCGAGCCGGTCCGCACCGCCCGGCACGTGCACGGGCGGGACGGGATGGGCGACCTCGGGCTGCCCGCGCCGACCCGGGTCCCGGTCGACGTGGACGCGGTGACGCTGCTGCGCCGCGAGATCCTCGCCTCGCCGCGTCCTGTCACGCTGATCCCCACCGCGCCGCTCACCAACATCGCCCTGCTGCTGCGTACGCACCCGGAGGTGGTGCGCAACATCGAGCGGATCGTGTTCATTGGCGGCGCGGTGGAGACCGGGAACGCCACGCCGGTCGCGGAGTTCAACGTGTGGCACGATCCGGAGGCCGCGGCGATCCTGCTCACCGCCGACGTGCCGATCACCATGTACGGCCTGGACGTGTTCCGGCAGGTCCTGGTCCCGGCGGCGGACGTCCAGCGGCTGCGCGCGAGCGCGGAGCCCCGGCTGCGGCTGGCGGGGGAGCTCCTCGCCCACCGCGACCCGGCGACGTCCGGCGATCCCACGCCCACGGGCGGTCTGGGGGACGCGGGCGCGGTCTGCGCGGTCGCCGACCCGGCGGGCCTGACCACCGAGCCGCTGCCGGTCGAGGTGTCGCTGGCGCCCGGCCCGGCCCGCGGCCAGACGGTCGTCGACCGCCGCCCGCGGCCGGGCGAGGCCGAGATCCACGGGGGCGCCCGTGAACGGAGGCTGGTGGACGTGGCGTTGGGGGTGGACGTGGAGCGGTACGTGAGCCTGTGGCTGACGACGGTGGAGAAGCCGTAGGCCCACCGCCTCCCGGAGGCGCCCCCGCACCCCACAGCCGGCGCCCGCCCGTCCCACCCAGGGGCGCGGGGAACTGCGCGAGCACCCCACCACGACCCGCACCCGACGACGGACCCCCGCGCCCCCGCGCGCCCCACGCCCCACGCCCCCCGCGCAGGGGGTGCGCACGGCAGCGCCGGGAGGGCGCGCGCGGCGGCGCGGACGTTGTCCTTCCCGGCGAAGTGGACAGGCTTCTGTGCGTGACCGACTACGACACAGCTCCCGTGGCCGATCCCATGGCCGACCTGTCCTCCCGAGACCCCGACTGGTGGCGCCAGGCCGTCGTCTACCAGGTGTACCCGCGCAGCTTCGCCGACGCCGACGGCGACGGGCTCGGGGACATCAGGGGCGTCACCGAACGCTTAGCGCACCTGGGGGCGCTGGGCGTCGACGCGCTCTGGCTGAGCCCCTTCTACCCTTCCGAACTGGCCGACGGCGGCTACGACGTCATCGACTACCGGGACGTCGACCCGCGCCTGGGCACGCTCGACGACTTCGACGCGCTGGTCGCCGAGGCGCACCGGCTCGGTCTGAAGGTGATCGTCGACGTCGTCCCCAACCACACCTCCCACCGGCACGTCTGGTTCCAGGAGGCGCTGGCCGCCGGCCCCGGATCGCCCGCCCGCGCCCGCTACGTCTTCCGCGACGGGCGGGGCGAGCACGGTGAACTCCCGCCCACCGACTGGCAGTCCGTCTTCGGCGGCAGCGCCTGGCAGCGCGTGCCCGACGGCCAGTGGTACCTGCACCTCTTCGCGCGCGAGCAGCCCGACCTCGACTGGAGTCACGAGGAGGTCCGCGAGGACTTCCGCACCACCCTGCGCTTCTGGTCCGACCGGGGCGTCGACGGCTTCCGCGTCGACGTGGCCCACGCCCTCGTCAAGGACCTGCGCGAGCCGCTGCGCGACCTGGGGGCGCCCGCGCTGAGCGCGGAGGACGCGCTGGAGGGGATGGAACCGGGCACCCACCCCTTCTACGACCGCGACGAGGTCCACGACGTCTACCGGGACTGGCGGCGCGTCCTGGACGCCTACTCACCGCCCCGCACGGCGGTCGCCGAGGCCTGGGTCCCGGGCGCCCGCCGCGCCCTGTACGCCCGCCCCGACGAACTGAACCAGGCCTTCAACTTCGAGTACCTGCAAGCGTCGTGGGACGCGGCGGCGGTCCGCGAGGTCATCACGTCCTCCCTCGCCACCGCCCGCGCCGTGGGCGCCTCCGCGACCTGGGTGCTCTCCAACCACGACGTCGTCCGGCACGCCTCCCGCCTGGCGCTCCCGCCGGGCACGGACACGAACGCCTGGCTGCTGTCCGCCGGCCACGCCCCGCCCGTCGACGAGGAGGCCGGCCTGCGCCGCGCCCGCGCGGCCACCCTGCTGATGCTGGCGCTGCCGGGATCGTCGTACCTCTACCAGGGTGAGGAACTGGGGCTGCCGGAGGTCGCCGGCCTGCCCGTGGAGGTCCTCCAGGATCCCCTGTGGGAGCAGTCGGGCCGGGTCCGCAAGGGCCGTGACGGCTGCCGGGTGCCGCTGCCGTGGACGACGTCCGGTCCGTCGTACGGCTTCGGCGCGGGCGGGGCGTGGCTGCCGCAGCCGTCGTCGTTCGCGCGGTACGCCGTCGCGGCGCAGGACGGCGCGGAGGGCTCCACCCTGGAGTTCTACCGCACGGCCCTGCGACTGCGCCGCAAGCTGCTGGACGGCGAGGAACTCGTCTGGGCGGACGGCACCCCGCCCGGTGTGCTCGCCTTCACCCGCTCCGACGGCTGGCGGTGCGTCGCCAACCTGTCGGACGCGCCGGTGCCGCTGCCGCCCGGGGAGGTGCTGCTGAGCAGCGGGCCCCTGGACGGCGACGGGCGGCTCGGACCGGACACGACGGTCTGGTTGGCGTAACAACGGTCTGGCTGGCGTAGCGGGAGAGGGGCCTACCCGGCCGTCGGCGTCGGCGTCGGCGCCGGGGTGGCCCCGCCCACCACGGCCGCGGCGTCGATGTCCACCGGGGTCGACGTGGCGGTCGGCGGCGGCGTGAGGACGACGGTCGGCTGGCCGGCGGCCGGGGGCGGCGGGGTGAGGTCCGACGCGGGCAGCTTCGGCGGGCTGGTCTGCTGGAACAGCGACTGGTCGAAGTCGACCAGGCCGGTCTTCTCCATCACCGTGATGTGGTCGAGGACGGTGTCGTTGGCCTGGTCGGCCAGCGCCCGCACCAGCGAGTTCTTGGTGGTGGAGCGGATCTTCGCGACGGTGTTGAAGATGGAGCCGTGCGTCTGGCGCAGGATGTTGGCGAACTCGACGTCGAAGTCCTTGCCGGTCTTCGCGTTGATCTGGTTGACGAAGCCGACCTGCTGCGGGCTGGCCACGTTGGGCAGGGTGATGTTCAGCATCGGCGCGATCTTGCGGCAGGTCGTGTCGAGCGCCGCGTGCCCGTCGACCAGGTGCTCGCTGGCGGTCTTGACCGCCGCGCTCTGCCCCTTCTGCAACCCGATCACTCCGAGCGGGTACTCCCACAGCCCGGCCGCCCGCACCTTGACCACGAAGTCCCGGTCGCCCTCCGTCAGCGGCCCCCACTGGGTGTTGGCGATGATCCGGTCGTTCGAGGTGGACACCGTCTCCAGCCCCAGCATCGACGGATAGGCGAGGGCCACGAGGGTCAGGCTCAGAGCGCCGCCCACGAAGGCGGTTCCCACCGTGTTCCGCGAAAAGCGCACCGTTCCTCCTGCCCGGTCGGGGATGCCCGCCACGCGAACACCGTGCTCGGCGGGGCCGTACACACAGGAGTACGGACGCGGAGCCGCGGGAATTCACCGGTCCGCGCGGGAATTTCGGCCGACGGAACCGAGGGGGCGTCGCCCATGACGACGGCGAGGGTCACGGAACTCACCTACTACCCGGTGAAGGGCTGCGCCGGCATACCGGTCCCCCGGGCCCGGCTCACCTCCGCCGGCCTCGCCCACGACCGCGCGTACGTGATCGTCGACGAGGCCGGGGAGCCGCGCTGGCAGTGGGGCGACCCGGCGCTGGCCCTGATCACCCCCGAGCACGACCCGGCGACCGGCATCCTGACCCTCCGGGCCCCCGGCCACGAACCACTGCGCGTGCACGACGCGGAGAAGGACGGGCAGGAGGAGGAGGCGGCGGCACGCTGGCTGACCCGGCTCCTGGGCCGCCCCACCCGGCTCCGCCGCGACCGCCCGGACGCCGACGGCGGAACCGGCGCCATGAACCGCCTGCACGTCGTCTCCCGCGCCAGCCTCAACCACCTGAACCGGAAACTCCACGAGCGCGGCGCCCCACCCCTCCCCATGAACCGCTTCCGCCCCAACCTCGTCATCGACGGCTGGACCGCCCCCCACACCGAGGACACCACCGCCCACCTGTCCATCGCCGGCACGGAACTGACCTTCACCGAACGCACGATCCGCTGCGCCGTCACCATGGTCGACCAGGAGACGGGCCGCCGGGCCGGCCCGGAACCCCTCCGCACCCTGTCCACCTATCGGCGCGAGCTGGAGGGCGTGGCGTTCGGGGCGTACTTCACGGTGGTGCGGGAGGGGGAGGTGGCGGTGGGGGACGTGGTGACGGAGCGGGGTTGACGGCGATGTGTTGACGGCCACCTCGTCGGCGTCACCCGATCGGTGGCCATGCAGAAGGCTCAGTATTCGGTGAGATCCACGACCACGTCACAGTGCGGATCGTCGGAAGGCCGGTGCAGATGCTTGTTCGCCAGGAAGGCCGGGGACACCAGAGCGCCGAGCAGGCCGGGTCCGGCATTGCTGATTTTCACGTCCACACCGTACGTACGGTCCCGCTCGGGCGAACGGAAATAGAGGCGAATACGTTCGCCGTCCGTGATGACCGCACCGATGAACAGCGGTTTCCACGACACGTGCGTGGTGACGAGTGAACGGACGAGACCGAGCAGACAGGCCGTGCCCGCCTCCTCGGCCTCAGCGTCAGGAGAGTTCACAGCCTGTCTCAGTTCAGGAGGAGGACGACCTCGTCGATCTCGCCGCCGCGAGCCTGGGCGAAGCCCCTGCCCCGCCCGGTGACGACGAAGCCGCACTTCTCCAGCACCCGGATCGAACCGGCGTTGTCGGCCGCCGCGCGGGCGTGCAGCGGCCGGGTGCCGACCAGGCCGACCAGTGCCGTGAGCGCCGCCGTGGCGATGCCGCGTCCCCAGTGGGACCGGTCGATCCAGTACGTGACCGAGCGCTCGTCCGGCGGCCCGTACACCGAGGCGTGGCCGACCACCTCCCCGTCGGCGAGCACCGTGCGGATCACGATGTCCGGGTTGGCGCGGATCCTCGCCCAGTAGCCGTCGAACTGCTCCCGGTCGTAGTGGTACCTCCTGGTCACGGCGGCCACGTGCTGTGCGGCGGGGTCGGACAGGTGCTCCCAGAAGACGGGCAGGTCACTGTCGCGCACTTCGCGCAGGGAGATCATGTCGGCGGTCGCTCCTGGCGGGCTGGTCCTCAAATGGCCCTGGAGCGTACCGCGTTGAGCAGGTGGTCGAGCGGGGTGCGGGTGGTGGTGAGGACGGTGGCGGGGTCGTCGGACTCGCGGAGGTGGAGGGTGGTGGGGGTGGAGGCGAGTTCGAGGCAGTTGTTGCCGTCCCCTTCGCCGGAGTATGACGACTTCTGCCAGTTACGAGGGCTGGTCATGCAGATCCTCACAGCTCCTTCGCGAGTGCGTGGATGACGTCGCGGGACCGTTGGGTATCGAGTGATACAGCATGCACCTTACGGAAGCGTGTTCGATAGGTGCTGAGCTGGGCTTCCGAGTCGATGAAGACCGAGCCGTGGGGCGTGTCACGCACCACCGTGTCCAGTTTCGGCAGCGGGCCACCCACGTACATCATGGTGCTCGAAGCTCTGGAGAAGCCGTCCAGGTCGAAAGGAACGACGCGCAGAGTGATGTGGTCCGCTTCGGACAACGCGGCAAGCCGGGCGAGCTGAGCCCGTGAGGTAGCGCGGTCACTGACCCTGATACGCAGGGCCGCCTCGTGGATCACCACCTCGTACGGGATGGTGAACTGCTGGCGGGCCATTCGGTGCCGTACGCGCAACTCCATCTCCTCAGAAGTCAGTTCTGGCACCCTGGACGAGAAGATGGCGCGGGCGTACTCCTCCGTCTGCAAGCGGCCCGGCACGTGCAGGATGGCCACCTCCTCGTGGAAGGTGGCGTGGTGATCCAGCTCCGACATGTCCAGAAAGGGTGTCGGCAGCAAGCCGCGGTACTCCTCCCACCAGCCCCGCGTCCGGTCGGTGGCCATCGCGACCAGGGCATCGACGAACTCGGCGTCCGTGCAGGCGTAGTGGGACGCACAACGACCCGAGAGCCGTCCCCGTTTCGCGCCGCACCCTGCGCTTGATCCTCACCCTGCACGGCCTCGCCCACCTCACCGACACCGCCGAGCTGATCGCGAGCGAGTTGCTCGCCAACGCCGTGCGGCACACCAGTGGCCCCGCCGCCCTCCGCATCCGCTACGCCGACGGTGTCCTGCGCGTCGGGGCCTGGGACGCCGACCCCGAACCCCCGGATCCGCCCGCGAAGCTCGACGACCTCGCCGACGATGCCGAGGACGGCCGGGGCCTGGCCCTGGTCCGGGCCTGCGCGGACGTGTGGGGCTGGCAGCCGCTGTCCCGCCTAGGGCGGCGCGGCAAGTACGTGTGGTGTGACCTCGTCACCGCGTAGCTCGTTGATCACGTCGGACAGAAAGGAGAGCCGATGGTCGGCTCGTCGCACGAGGCCATGCACCGCATCTTCCAGAAGGACCCGGCACTGCTGACCCGTGCCCTCCAGAAGGTGTTGCAGGTCCCGTTCCCCGACCCGTACGACTTCGCGGCGATGAACGTGGACCTCACCGAGATCGAGCCGGTCGAACGCCGCGTGGACACGCTGCTGCGGGCGGAGACCGGTGAGGGCACGTACCTGCTGGTCGTGGAGTCGCAGGGGAAGCCGGACGAGAGGAAGCGCGGCAGCTGGCCGTACTACCTCAGCTACCTGTACGAGAAGTACCGCTGTGAGCCGGTGCTCATCGTCGTCACGCAGAACAGCGCGACGGCCCGCTGGGCGGCGGAGCCCATTCACCTCGGGGTGACCGGGTGTCCGTCGCTGACGGTGCGCCCGTTCGTCCTCGGTCCGGACAACGTGCCGGTGATCAAGGACGAGCGGGAGGCCGGACAGGACGTCCCCCTCGCGGTGCTCTCGGCCATGACACACGGCCGGGGACGGCAGGCCCCCGCCATACTGGACTCCTTGGCGGCAGCCCTGCGGACCATCGACCGCGACACCGCCGCGGTCTTCGTGCAGTTCGTCGACTCGTGCCTGGCGGACGACCAGGCCCGGCAGATGTGGAGGGACCTGATGACGGCGATCCAGTACTTCTGGCGGCACCCGCTCGCCGAGCAGGTGCGCGAGGAGGGGCGAGTGGAGGGGCGCGAGGAAGTCCGTGTTCAGGAGAGGGCGGATACGGTCGTGCGGATTCTCGGTTTCCGTGGCGTCCCCGTCTCCGACGCCGTCCGCGCGCGAGTGGAGTCCTGCTCCGACCTCGACCGACTCGCCCTGTGGCAGAAGCGGGCCTTGCACGTGGAGAAGGCTGAGGACATCTTCGTCGAGGACCCCAGCTGATGCCGATGCAGAACGACTGGCGGCACCCGCTGGCCGAGAAGATCCGCGAGCAAGCCTTCAGGCAAGCGTATGAGGAAGGCTTCAAGGAAGGCCTTATCGAGGTGCGGGCGGAGGGGGTCGTCTGGATTCTCGGCTTCCGTGGCATTCCGGTCTCCGACGCGGTGCGCGAGAGGGTGGAGTCCTGCTACGACCCCGACCGACTCGCCCTGTGGCAGGACCGGGCCATGCGTGCGGAGAAGGCGGAGGACATCTTCGACGACCGCGGCTGACCGCCCGCCCCACCCTCAGTAGCGCACCGCCCGCGGCACCTCCGCCCGTACGTTGCCCGGCAGCTGGTGGGTGCTGCGGGCCGTGGCTGTCTTCGTCCCGCCCGCCGGTACGTCCGCGACGGTGACGAGGACCGTGTCCCGCCAGGTGCCGTCGGGGTCGTTGAAGTCGACCTGGACGGCGAAGGACTTCGCCGAGTCGGCGGAGTTGGTGGCGGTCACCTGCACCGTGGTGCGGTCGCCGGCGACGGTGGGGGCGCCGAGCTTCACGTCGTCCTTGGCCTCGACGCCGCCCTTGATGGAGTCCAGCTTGCGGCCGGCCTCCGCCGTCGCCGACGCGAAGGCGGACGCGGCCTGGCTGCCGACCGATTGGGCGGCGGAGGCCGCGCGGCTGGTCACGGACGACGGGTTGGTGTCGTCCGTGCAGCCGGACAGCGTGGCGGACAGCAGGACGGCGCACGCCACCGCCACCGCCACCGCCGCTGCCGTCGGCGCGGCTGCGCCCGCCCCGCGTATTCGGTGAGCTGCCATGGGGATCTACCTCCTGCGGCGTCCGGTCGGGTCCGGCCCCTACCGGGGACCGACTCCAGTGAAAGACGCCACGCCGCCCCCCGCACCCCGGTTCACCCGGACGGCCCACCCCTCGTGGTGACGGGCCGCCGTCGCGCGGATGGTCGAGGGAGAACCGCCCGCGACGGAACCGCCCGGCGCGGGGGCAGCGAGAAGAGCGGGGTACGTCATGAGCGAGCAGCCGTCGCAGTCCCACCCGACCCGGCATCCCGATGCCAGTACCCAGGAGTCGCCCGTGTGGGACCCGTCCCACCAGGGCACGGGGTACCACATGGCGGGCCCGGGCGGTGGCCACCCGGCGGGTGAGGCCGGCTGGGCGGCCGGCGGGGTCGTCTTCGCGGGTGTGCTGATGCTGGTGAACGGCCTCCTCGCCGTCCTCCAGGGCATCGCCGCGATCGCCGAGGACGACGTGTACACCCGGATCGGCGACTACGTCTACAAGATCAACCTCACCGGGTGGGGCTGGATCCTGCTGATCGTGGGCGTCGTGGCGGCCGTCACCGGCTGGGGCCTGCTCAAGGGCGCCGCCTGGGCCCGCGCCGTCGGCATCGCGCTGGCCGCGCTGAGCCTGGTCCTCCAGTTCCTGTTCCTGCCGTACGCCCCGCTCTGGTCGATCATCCTGATCGCGATCGACGTGTTCGTCATCTGGGCGCTGGCCGTGTACCGGCCGACGGGCGCGGCGGTGACGAGGGCCCGTCCCGTCTGAGCCGCACGACCCGCACAGCACCTACAAAGAACCCGTTGCAAAGGAAGCCTTGCAACGGGTTCTTTGCATGGCTACGGTGGGAGACATGACGGAACCCGGCACGACGGAACCCGAGGGCTCGCGGGTCCGCCCGCTCGACGCCCGCTCCCTGCGCGGGCTCGCCCACCCGTTGCGCATGCGGCTGCTGAACGCCCTGCGCCACGGAGGCCCGGCCACCGCGTCCCGACTCGCCGAGAAGCTGGGCGAGTCGAGCGGCGCCACCAGCTACCACCTCCGCCAGCTCGCCGCCCACGGCTTCATCGAGGACGCCCCCGAGCAGGGCAAGGGGCGGGAGCGCTGGTGGCAGGCCGTCCACCAGGGGGTCGGCTTCGACGACGCCCTGCTCACGGACGCCGACCCCGATGTGCGGGGGGCCGCCGACCTGTACCTCCACGAGGTCGCGACCACCCAGACCCGCGACCTGTCGGCCTGGCTCGGCAACCGTCACGCCTGGCCCGAGGAGTGGCGCAGCACCTGGGACATGAGCAGCGCGACGCTACGGCTGACGCCCGAACTCACCCGCGAACTCGTCGAGAAGATGCACGCGCTCGTCGAGACCTACCGCGACCGCGTCGCCGACGAGGACGACGCCACGGACACCGCCCACGTACGCATCCATACCCACGCGTTCCCCTTCACCACGGAATGAGAGGCCGCAGTCCGATGCACTCGTACACCCACCTCGCCCCGCACCGCCTCCGTGTCGCCGAACTGCGCGCCGAGGCCGATGCCCACCGCCTCGCCATGGCGGCCCGGCGCCCCCGGGACCTCCGTACCCGCCTCGGCTGGGCCCTCGTGGAGGTCGGCCTGCGGCTGACCACCCCGCCGAGGACGGCCGCGGCCGTCGCCTGAATCCGGCGGAACCGCACCGGGTCCCACGGAACCGCACCGGGTCCTACGCCTCGTACCCCCACGCGCGGGCGAACTCCGCCAGCCGGGGCGGGAGGTCCGCGTCCGGGTCGGCGGTGCGGGCGGGTTGGATGCGGCCCGACTTGATGGTGCTGCTCCAGTCGCCGAGCTGCGGGCGGAACGTGCCGTGGTCGTTGCGCCCGTAGTCGAGCATCCCGCTCTCCCAGAGCACGCCCAGGAAGGCGCACAGGTCCCGGGTGACGCGCTCCGGCTCCGCGGTGAGCTCCTCGTACGTGATCACGTGGGCGCCGTCGAGGCGTTGCCGGGCCTCCTCCAGCTTCTCGCAGTAGCCGAGCACCTCGGCGAGGATGGCCTCCCGGTCCGGATCGGTACGGCGACTGGTCAGGGACGCGACGATCGCGCCCGGGTGCCGCAGCAGCAGCACGAACCGCGCGTCGGGCCAACATCGGTGCAGCCGGGGCCAGATGAGACTGTTGGGCGGGGTCTTGTCGACGATGACGTCCTTGCCGCTGCGGGTCAGCTCCAGGTGCAGCACCCGGTCCCACAGCACGTGCTCCAACTCCGCCTTGTCCAGCTCCAGTTCCTTCATGGCGGCGGCGGTGAACCCGCGCGTCAGCTGGACGTGCAGCGTCCGCAGGTGCATCTCGTGCGGGGCGCGGATGCGGCTGTGGCTGTTGAGCAGCACCCGCAGCAGTGTCGACCCCGAGCGCACGGAGGACAGCACGAACACCGGTGACTCCACCAGCCGCGCGGCCCGCGGGGCGACATAGCCGTCACCGCCGTCCGCCGCCGGCCGCGGCGCCGGTACGGTGCCCACCGCGCGCCGCGGCGGGCTCACCGCCTGCGCCACGAGCCTCCCCCGGCGCTTCAGTCCCTTGCTTATCGCGGTCAGACGCGGGTCTCGCACGATGACACCTTCCTCCCTGGATCCGGCTCCGCATCCCAGGTGCCCCAAGCGGACAACACGTGTCCCGCAGGCGAACAACGAGAGCCGGAAACGCCGTCAGGGAGGGCCTGAGCTGGGCATTCACCGATTTCTTAGGTGTTGCTGTGAGTTGCTGTCAGTTGCCCGTCACACCCCCCGGTGGTGAGGCCTCAGTCGGTGCCCGGCTGCTCCGGCGGCGTGACCCGCACCGCCTTCCTCCGCAGCCACGGCAACGGCGGCACCGCCGACCCCATGTACGGCGTGATCCGCACCTCGAAGTGCAGGTGGGGGCCGGTGACGTTGCCGGTGGCGCCCGCGAGTCCGAGGCGCTGCCCCGCTCCCACCCGCTCGCCCTTGCGGACGTCGATGCGGGAGAGGTGGGCGTACTGCGTGAAGTACCCGTCGGCGTGGCGGACCACGACCTGGTTCCCGAAGCCGTCGCCGCACGTCGTCACGCGGACCACGCCCGGGCCGACGGCGTACACCGGAGTGCCGGCGGGCACGGCGAAGTCCTGGCCGGTGTGCCGGTGGGCCCAGCGGGAGCCCTTGTCGGCGTAGCCGGCGGAGAGCCAGTAGCCGCGGGTCGGCGCGGTCCACTCCGCACGGTCGCCTTCCTCCTTGCCGCGCTTCTCCTTCTCCTTCTCCCGGTCCCGGTCCCGGTCCCGGTCCCGGTCCCGGTCCCGGTCCCGGTCCCGGTCGCGATCGGGTGTCCGGCCGGTGGCGGGGGCGGGGTCCGGGACGGCGCAGTGTCCGGCCCGGCCCGCCGGGTCGACGGCGACCGGGTCGCCGTTGTCGTGCGCCGCCGGTCCCAGCAGGTCCCACAGATCGTCGCGGAGGGTCTTGCGGCGGCTTTCGGCGGCCTTGACCTCCGTGGTGCCGGCGTCCGTCCGCCGGAGCCGGTCGACCCGTTCGCGCGCCTGCTCGTGGTCGTGCACGACCCGGGCGGCCCGCTCGCGGACGCCGTCGCTCCCGGCGTCGGCGGGCACCGCGGCGAGCGCGACCAGAGCGGCGGCCAGCAGCACGGCCAGGACGGCGGCCCCGGCGGGGACGCCGACGCTCGTCCCGCCAGGGACGCCGACCGCCGTCCCGCCGGGGCCGCCGGCTGTCGTATCGGCAGGGGCACGGTCCGCGGACACGGCCGTCGCCTCGGCCACGGCGTCGGCCGTCGCCCCGGCCACGGCGTCGGCCGTCGCCTCGGCCACGGCGTCGGCCGTCGCCCCGGTCACGGCATCGGTGGTCGCCGCGCACCCGGGATCGGGCGTGCCGTCGAGGCACGGGCGGAGGGAGTGCGCGGGGTCTTCTCGTCGCATCTTGGGATCATCGGACCGACGCTCGCCGACGGTCCGTCAGACGCGCCGCGCCCTCAGCCGAACGGCCCACCCACCAGGGCCCGGTACACCTCAGACGACCGGGGATTCTCCCGGCACTGCCACACGCCGTGCGGGCAGTAGTCGGTGATGCTCTGGTAGAGCGGCCGGTGCCGGGCGAACCAATTGAGCATCCCGCGCACGTAGTCGGGGTTGTCGCCGTTGCGGTACAGCCCCCACTCCGGGTACGCGATCGGCTTGCGGTGCTCGGCGGCGAACCGCACGTGCGCCGCGAGCCCGTACGGCTCGGCGACCTGCCCCGCGAAGGACAGGCCCGCGGGCTGGTCGTAGGCGTCCATGCCGATGATGTCGACGTGCGCGTCACCGGGGTAGCACGCGGTCCACGGGACGGCGTCGCGCCCCCGGTTGGGCGCGAACTCGAACCGGAACCGCTCCCCGTCCACGGCCCGCATGGTCCGCACGATCCGCGCCCAGTACCGCTTCCAGGCGGCCGGGTCGGGTCCGCAGCGGTGCGTGTAGGACACGCCGTTCATCTCCCAGCCGAGGACGAGCACCGTGTCGGCCAGCCCGAGCGAGACGAGCCGTCGCCCCAGCACCCGGAAGTGCCCGTCGTAGGCGCCGCCCGCGCCCTTCGCCAGCTCGTGCCGCACGACGGAGTCGGGCAGACGCGCCTCGTTCCGCTCCAGCATCGGGACGTTCAGCACGAACATGCGCTCGGGACGCGCCCGGCGCCATCGCCCCCAGTGCTCCAGATGGCCGGGCTCCCCCTCGATGCGGTTCCACCGGTCCCCGGGCAGGTAGGCCCGGCCGACCACCGGCGTGGCCTTCCCCACCCACGCGCCGAGCCCCGCGATCCGCGGCACCGCGGCCGCGTCGTACCCGACGTACGCCCCGAAGGCGGTCCCGTCCCCCGCCGCCGCCCTCGCCCGGCCGTCCGTCGTGCCGCCCCCGACGGGCACACAGGCCGGACCCGGGAGGAGCAGCACGAGGGCCGCCAGTACGAACGGGAGAACACGCGTGAGCGAGCGCGGGCAGCGCGGCGAAGACCGCGGGGGAACGTGCGAGGGAACGCGGGGGGAAGCGCGGGGAACAACGCCGGGGAAAGCGCGCGGAACAACGCGGGAGAACGCGCGGGGAACAGCGCGGGGGAAAGCGCGCGGGAGCCGTAACACCGGCCCAGCATGCCGGTCACCGCCCCACCCGGCGGGCCGACTCGCCCCACGGGCACCCGGACCGGGGACACGGTTCGGACGCGCGTGCGACCACGTTTCGGCGGGCGGCGAAGCGTCGGGCGCCTAGCGTTCCCGGCATGAGCGCAGCAGCAGTCGGAGGGGCCGTCGCCGGGCGGCACGTGGTCCTCTCCCCGAGCATCCTGTACTTCGGCACGCCCGTGGCCCTGCTGGCCACCGAGAACGCCGACGGCACGCCCAACCTCGCCCCCGTCTCCTCGGCGTGGGCGCTCGGGTACACCGTCGTGCTCGGGGTGGGCCGGGAGAGCCGTACCGCCGAGAACCTGGCCGCCCGGCCGGAGGTGGTGATCAACCTGCCGGGGCCGGGACTGTGGCGGCAGGTCGAGGCGCTCGCCCCGCTCACCGGCGCGGACCCGGTGCCGGAGGCCAAGCGGCCGGTCTACCGGCACGAGGGCGACAAGTTCGCGGCCGCGGGACTCACCCCGCAGCCCTCCGAGAGGGTACGGCCGCCCAGGGTCGCCGAGTGCGCGCTCCAACTGGAGGCGTCCGTACGGTCGATGACGCCGGGCGGGGCGGACGGGCACTTCTGGACGGTCGAGTGCGCGGTGCTGCGCGTGCACGCCGACGCCTCCGTCGTCGTCCCCGGCACCCAGCACATCGACCCGTCGGCGTGGAGCCCGCTCATCTACAACTTCCGCCACTACCACGGCCTCACCCCCGGACTCGGCCACGGATTCCGCTCCGAGACGCCGAGGGAACGGGACCGGGAACGGGACCGGGACGGGGAACGCGCCTGATCAACGGCCCTTTATTCACAGGAGGGTTGGCGGCGGACATGTCAGGATGAGGGTCTGGACGTGATCCGTCGACCCGGGGGAGTCAACGACGTCATGAGCACCACCGCCGACGGCTACGACCGGCCGCCCTACCGCACACCTCCCGCCGCCCCGGCCCTGGTGCCCGGGCCCGTCGCCTGGGTGCTGGACGTGCTCCTGCCGTGGCGGCTGGCCCGGCGGATCTACGGCCCGTTCCACGCCTTCCGGTTCGACGCCGCCGCGGCCTTCGGTCTCGCCGCGCCGGGGCAGCCCGTCGTCACCACCCTCGCCGGGCAGGCGGCCGACCCGCTCATCGAACGGCTGCTGCTGCCCAGGGCGCTGCTCGGACTCGGCGTCCTCTTCTTCCTCATCCACCTGTTCACCGGCGGAGGCTTCTTCGACTCCCTCGGGCAGGCCATGACCGACAGCCTCCTGATGCTGGCCACCGGGCCGGTCGCCCTGCTCGTGGCCTGCCTCCCGCTCATCGCCCTGGCCCGCCCCGGCGCCCGCGCCACCGTGGCCCGGCTGTGCCTGCGCCCGCTGCTGACCGCTTTCATCACCGCCGGCTTCTGCGCCCTGTTCGTGGTCTGGATGCTGAACGGCTACGACTACGAACCCGAGCAGACGGCCTGGTACGTCCTCCTGCTGGTCTTCCTCCCCTGGCTGACGGTGTTCTTCGGCTCGGTGCTCTACCTCATCCACCGCAACTCCTTCAGCGTCGGCGGCCACCCCCTCGTCCGCCCCCTGGCCTCGGTCCCGCTGGTGTGGCTGACGGCCATCGCGCACTCCGTCCTCGTCGACGCCGTCGAGGCCTACCCGGGGTCGCACCCGACGCCGTCCTACTACGTGGCCCTGTTCACGGGTCCGGTCGGCGTCACCGTGACCGCCGTGGTCGAGATCGTCCTGCTGCGCCGCCGCCACGGGGTCGGCTTCCGGGGCCCGCTGCCGCACTGGCGGCCCCCGCCGCCCCCGCCGCCCACCCTGCCCCCGGCCCTCGTCGAACGCCTGCGCACGGACGTCAACCTCGGCCACGCGCAGTTCTGGCAGCGGTACACGGACCGCAACGGCGTCGTCTGGGGCGCCTCCCCGCTCTTCCACGACGGCCATCCGGTGCTGTGGCCCTTCGTCTTCACCTTCACCGAGCAGGCCCGGCCGGCGACCTGGCCGGAGGTGCAGCGCATGGCGGGACCGCTGCGGCCCCGGTAGGGGAACCGGCTCCGCCGGGTGCCGCGGGGGACCGTCCGCCGCCGTCGACGGACTTTCACAGGGAACGCAACGTTCGGGACGGATGAGTCGTCTGTGTTCCAGGGACGTATTCCTCCGCGTGTGGAGGTTCCCGTCGTCCGGCGGTGACCGACGCCGAACGATCCGAGCACGGTGTACGGGGTGGACGGCCGAGCGGAGGGCGAGTGCCGGTGAGCGGTACGGGAAGGCGTCGGCGCACACCGCCCGGCGGGACCGGCGGGTCCGGCGCGGGCAGGGGAACGGGCGCGGGCAGGAGCCGGGGCAGGGGGAAGACCCGGCTGACCCGGCGCGGCCGGGTCCTGGCGTGGGGCGCGGGGGTGACCTCGGTGGTCGTCCTCGCGGTCGGCGGGGTCGGCGCGTGGATATACCAGGACCTCAACGACAACATCAGCGCCGCCGACGTGGACGACAAGCTGGGCGGCGACCGGCCCGAGAACCTCAGTCCGGGCTCGCAGAACATCCTGGTCGTCGGCTCCGACAGCCGGGACGGCGCCAACGCGAAGTACGGCAAGGACCTGACCACCATGCAGTCGGACACGCTGATGGTGCTGCACGTCCCCGCCGACCGGAAGTGGGCCGCGGTCGTGTCGTTCCCGCGCGACTCCTACGTGGAGATACCCGCCTGCGACATGGGCGACGGCCGGACGTCCACCCCGCACAAGGGCAAGATCAACGAGGCGTTCGCGATCGGCGGCGCCGGCGGTGAGGTCGCCGGGGCCGCCGCGTGCAGCATCAAGACCGTCGAGGCCCACACGGGCCTGCGCATCGACCACTTCATGTCCGTCGACTTCTCCGGCTTCAAGGGCATGGTCGACGCCCTCGGCGGCATCGAGGTCTGCCCCGAGCAGGCCATCACCTCCGACAAGGCCCGCCTGGACCTGGACGCCGGCTGCCAGAGCGTCGACGGCGAGACCGCCCTCGGCTACGTCCGGGTCCGCTACGGCGTCGGCGACGGCTCCGACATAGGGCGCATCGGCCGCCAGCAGGAGTTCATGAACGCCCTGATGAAGAAGGCCAAGTCCAAGCTGACCAGCCCCAACGCGCTGTACGGCTTCCTCCGGTCCGCGACCAAGTCGCTGACGACCGACCCGGACCTGGCCGGCATCCAGCCGGTCTACGCCCTCGCCGACGAGCTCAAGGGCATCCCCGCCGACCGGCTGTCCTTCCTCACCGTGCCCAACTACCCGCGGGAGGCGGACGTCCCGTCGGACAAGGCCAACGTCGTCTGGCAGTACCCGCAGGCCGCCGATCTGTTCACCTCCCTGGCCAAGGACGAGGAGACGACCAAGACGCAGTTGCAGACGGCCGTGAAGGACCTCGTGTACGCCTCCGCCGTCCGCGTCCGGGTGCTCAACGGCACCGGGATCGGCGGACGCGCCGCCGCCGTGGCCGAGAAGCTGACCGCGGCCGGCTTCACCGTCACCGGGACGGGCAACGCGCCCGAGCCGGCGAGCGAGACCACCGTCAGCCACCCGGCGGGCCTGGAGCGGCAGGCCGCCGTCCTCTCCTCGCGCCTGCCGGTCGCGGGGGTGCCCTCGGCGGCGTCGGCGGAGGCGGACGCGGACGTGGTCACGCTCGTCGTGGGTCCCGACCTGGACGTCGACGAACTCGACTGACCGGTACGGGGGGTGGCGGGGTGACCGGTGGTGTGACGGGTGGTGCGGCTGTGGTTTGCGTGACGGCCGGAGTGCTGTAGAGTTGATCACGAGCTGGTCGCCACAACAACAGCGGCGAAACGGTTCTGCGTTGGTGGTCCAAGGAAAGACGTCCCGCTTCCTGCGGGGAGATGCAGGTGCAAGGCCTGCCCGGCGCTCCAGCGCGAGGCCCATTCCGTGTCACACGGAATGGGCCTCGTTCGTTTGTGCCGGGCTCCCGGCTGACATCGCGTCCGGGTAGTCCGAACCGTCCGGGCCGTGCGGCCCGGACGGTGGCGCGGGTGGGCGGGTCGGTCAGGTCGCGTTGGCGTTCGAGCGGCCGAAGAACTCGATCTCCGCGATGGCGACCTGCTTGCTCGCCGAGGCGGCGTAGGCCGACTCGATGGTGAAGCGGACCTTGGTCACCTCACCGACGCGGAAGGCGCGGCGCTGGCCGCCGGCGCTCTGGTCGAGCGTGAGCTCCCTCGTCGTGGTCGTGCCGTCCTTCAGGGTGATCGTCGCCTTGACGCGGTGCGGCAGGGCCGACTCGGACAGCTGCTCGGCGCGGGTCGAGACGCCCGGGGTGATGATCAGGTCCAGCAGGCGGGTCGGCTCGGAGAAGCGGGCCTCGATCCACTCGCCCTCGCCGGACTGGGAGACACCGGGGCCCCACCAACTGTTGTTGATCTTGTCGAAGGCCAGCTCCGGCTTGTGCCCCGGGTAGGAGCGGGAGGCGGCGATCGTGTCCGGGGCGACCGGGGCCCGCTTGGCGAAGTGGTCCCGGGTGGCCTGGATCCAGTCCGGCGTGTTGACCCCGACCCAGATCAGCAGGCTGAGGACGGCCGCGCCCACCACCCACGTCACGATCCGGTCGAAGGTGCGGCGCAGCCGGGGACGGTCGCCCGCCCACGGCGTCTCGCGGTTGCGCCAGTCCACCAGACGGCGCCACCACGGCCGCCGCTCGTACGAGTGGTCCTCCCGGGTCATCGGCATCGCGCAGCGGGTGCAGTAGTGCCGGTCGGGGCGGTTGGGCGTGGAGCACCAGGGGCACGGGAGCCCGTTCGCGTCGCCCAGCTCGGGGCCCACGGCACGCACCTGCGGCCGCTCCGCGACCGGCCGGCCCGGCAGCACCGGCACGACGGTCGGCGGCGGGGTGGGCCGCGCCTCCGGGTCCGCCACCGGGACGAGGAGGGAACGCGCCCGGGCCGTCATGGTGTCGTCCGGGGCGGCGGTGGAGGCGGCGGCAGCGGCGGGCGCGGCGGCGGGGACCGGTTCGGTGGGGGCCGTGTCGTCGGCGGCCGGGGCCGAGGGCCGGCCGGCCTCGCCGTGCGCCGGGGCGTGCTCGTCCGGCGGCAGGGCCGGGAGCGGGGTCTCCGCGGTGTCGTCGTCGTCCGCCGTCGCGGTGGCGGCGGGCGCCGGGGAGGCAGCCGTCGCCGCGGACGCGTCCGGCGTCCGGGAGGTGTCGGGCGTGCCGGCCGTGGCCACGGCGGCCGCCGGGCGCGCGGCGGCCGTCTCCGGCTCCTCCGCCGACCGGCGGCGGGCCTCCGGCGCCGGCTCGGCCGCGGTGCGGGCCGGGGAGCGGTCCGTCCAGCTCAGTACGGCTCCGCAGCCGTCGCAGAAGGACTGGCCCGGCTCCGCCCGGGTGCCGCACTCGGCGCAGTTCTGGGTGGTCATCTCTCCGGGATCCTTTCGGCGGCGGTCAGGGCAGGCGTCACCTTGACCGTGTAGGGCATGTGGGCGGGCCGGGCGGCGGCCACGAGGGCGTCCAGCCGGTGCTCGTCCGCCGGGCCGGGGTCGGACAGACGGAGCGTGACGTGCAGATGGGGGCGGGGTTCGCCGGGGAACGAGCCCAGGGGGCGGGCGCTCCAGGCGGCGCCGCCGCTCTCGGAGATCTCCGGCTCCACCCCGAAGGCCAGGCGGATCGCCTCCGCCAGCCCGCGCCGGGTGCCCCGGACCCGGTGCAGGTGGGTGGCGGCCGCGACCGCGGCCCGCAGCCTCGGCTCCGGCTCGGTGCCGTCGGTCTCGGCGCCGACCCAGCCGGCCAGCCACCGGGTGAAGTCGACGGGGGCGAGCGCCGGGTCGAAGTAGGAGGGCAGGCAGTCGAGGACGTTGAGGATCGGCGCGATGACGTCGTCGAGGCCGCCGACGAACCGCTGCGCGAGGTCGTCGTCGGCGAAGACGGCCGGCAGCATCGCCCCGATCGGCGCGGACGAGCCGAGCCCGTCCACCGAGCCCCTCACGCGCCGTCCCCGATCACGCGGACCCGGTGGTCGTAGGAGAACACCAGGGCGGGCGCCGACAGGTCGATGCGGTCGGTGGCGTCGCCGCGCTTGCCGGTCAGCGGGTCGGCGGGGTGCAGGGTGACCTGGTCGACCAGCTCGACGCCGGGGACGCGCTGGAGGACCGCGAAGACCTCGCCGGACTGCACGGGACGGCCGAACGGCCAGCCCTTGCCGTCCGCACCGCCGGTCAGCGGGTCGAGGTGGCGGTAGAGGGCGTCGTGGGCCTGGCGCCGCACCCGGTCGGTGTCGACGCCGCGGAAGGCGTGCACGGTGGCGACGACGGTGACGCCCTGGTAGTAGGGCGGTCCGACCGCCAGCCGCGTCCCGATCAGCCGGCGTTCGTCGAGGTGGCGGGTGATGCGGTCGAGCAGGGCGTCGCCGGGCACGAGCTGTTCGAAGCGGAGCCGGCCGCCGGGGTCGGGGACGGCCTGCGGCACCACCAGGACCCGTACCGCGTAGGAGCCGTGCTCGTCCGGGCTGCCCTCCAGGCAGGTGATGCGCGCGGTCTCGGGGGCGGCGCGGCGGGCCAGCTCCTCGTAGTCGCGCAGGGTGACGGCCCGTTCCTGGGCGCGCAGCGTGATCGGGGCGCGGACCTTCGCCTCCTCGACGGTCTCGCCGTCGACCCCGCCGCGCGCGGCCTCCCGGTTGACGACCTCGGAGACGTACGGGACGGAGGTGCGCAGGACCTGGACGGCGCCCCGGGCCACGTTGCCCGAGCGGCCGCCGCCGGTGCGGTAGCGGCGGGCGCGGACGACGGCGCCCTTGGGGGCGACGGCGCCGTACTGGCGCAGGGTGCCGTCGGGTTCGCGGACGGACGGCCCGAAGGTGATCTCGCCGGTGGCGGCGTCGAGGGTGATGTGCCGGTCCTGCGGCCCGGAGGCGGCGAAGTGGGGGACGACCCGCCAGTCCACCCAGCCGTCGTGCTCGGCGGTCTGGAGCAGCAGCGGCGGGTCGTCGCCGACGACGGGGGTGTGGGCGAGGCGCAGGCGCTGGCCGGGCAGGCCCGTCGACTCGCCGAGCGCCTCGTCGTACACCGTCTCGGCGTGCACGGCGGGCGCGGTGCCGCCGACCGTGAAGGCCTCCGCGGAGCGGACGGTGGGGGAGGTGGTGTAGAAGGGCTGGTTGGTGAGGGGTTCGGTGACGCGGCAGCGCAGCCAGCCGGCCTCCTGGCCGCCGGAGCGGGACAGCACGTGCCCGCCGGGGACGTGCAGGACGACCTCGCCGGGCCGGTTGAGGCCGCCGGTGCCGTCGCGGTCGACCTCGCACTCCTGCCAGCCGTCCTCCGTCCACGCCTCCCACACCAGGGGCGGCTGGCGCGGGTCGACGCCGACGCCGTCCACGCGGCTGTCCAGCTCCAGCACCACCGCGCAGTGCGGTACGGCGGCGCTGAGGCCGAGCAGCATGCAGTCGCCGGGGTCGGGGGACTCGGCGAAGCAGAAGACGTCCTTGCCCTCGGCGAGGTCGTTGGTGCGGTCGGTGACCGGCTCCCCCTTGTGCTGCACCACGAGGTGGTCCAGCGAGCAGGGCACCACGGCCAGTTCGCGCTCCGTGGCGAAGACGACGGACTCCTCGCTCTCGGTGCGCACGGTGGCGACCTCGGTGCCCAGCGGCAGCAGCACGGTCTCCTCCTGGGGGGCGGAGAGCCAGAAGGTGACGTCCGTGCGGGCGGCCGAGGGCGGGAAGAGGGTGATGCCGACGAGGTCCAGGAAGGCCAGGTGGTTCTTGTCCGGCACGCGGTTGAGCCGGTACACGATCTGGTCGGCCATGTGGGCCACGGTCTCGACGAGGGTGACGCCGGGGTCGGAGACGTTGTGGTCGGTCCACTCCGGGGCGCGCTGCTGGATGTAGCGCTTGGCGTCGTCGACGAACTGCTGGAAGCGGCGGTCGTCGAGGTTGGGGGAGGGCAGGGCCATCAGCGGTCGCTTTCGGAAGCCGTACCCGTGGAGCCCGGCAGGTCCGGCTCGTCGTGGGACGGGATGACGTAGAAGGGGAAGACGAGGCTGCGCGGGTTGTTGGTGCCGCGGATGGAGTAGCGGACGTCGATGAAGAGCACGCCCTGCTGGGTACCGGCGGTGACCTCGACGTCGTGGACCTCGATGCGCGGCTCCCAGCGGTCGAGGCTGACGTACACCTCGTGCTGGATGCGGCCGGCGGTGGCCTCGTTGACCGGCGCGAACACCAGGTCGTGGATGGCGCAGCCGAACTCCGGGCGCATCGGCCGCTCACCCGGCGCGGTGGACAGCACCAGCCGGACGGCCTCCTCGATCTCGCGTTCCCCGCTGACCAGGGCGATGCCTCCGGTGGGCCCGATCCGGAGCGGGAACGCCCACCCGGACCCGACGAACTGTTCGGCCATCAGAGGGCCACCTGCCTTCTCCTTCTGCTGACGGACCCGGTCATGCCGGGAGCGGGTACTTGACGTTGTTGACGAACACCAGTCCCTGGAGCCCGATCCTGATGCCGGTGAGGTTCACGTTGGCCACGGAGTTGATCGCCACGGCCCCGGTGGCGGTGAGCGACGCGACACCGGCCGCCTTCATGTCCAGGGCGCCGAGCGCGTTCACGCTGACCGCGCCGCCCAGCGACCTGAGGCTGACCAGTCCCTGGCCCTGGAGGGTGAGCGGTCCCCCGCTCTTGACCGTCACCGACCGGCGTCCGTTCAGCGTGAGGTCGGTGCCCGCGTTCACCGACACCGACCGGCTGCCCTTGATGCTGACCGATCCCTTGCTGTCGACGGTGATCTCCGTCTGCACCCGGTCCAGGTTGATGACGAGTTTGCCGTCGCCGCTGGTCACCCGGACGCCCTGCTTGCCGCCGGTGCGCTGGCTGAGCAGGTCGACGCGGTTGCCGGTGCGGTCGGACAGGGTGTGCCGGGAGGCGCGTCCCCGCATGCCGTCGTGCAGGGGCACGTCCTTGACCGGGGTCGGGTCGTCCTTGCCGTTGTAGAGGCCGGCGATGACGTACGGGTGGTCCAGGGCGCCCCGGTCGAAGGCGACGAGCACCTCGTCCCCGACGTCCATCGGGAAGATCGAGCCGCCGCCCTTGCCGCCCCACTGCGCCACGCGGGTCCAGTCGCTGATGTAGGTGTCGTCCAGCCAGGGGAACTGGAGCTTGACCCGGCCCTTCTTGAGCGGGTCCTGCACGTCGGTGACGAGGGCGTTGGCCACGCCGGGCAGCCGCAGGCCGTTGTCCGCGCCGTTGCCGCCGCCGGAGGTGAGGCCGTAGAGGGAGCGCCACTGGCGTCCGCTGACGGTCACCCAGGTCTCGTAGTGCTTGCCGTCGCCGAAGACGTGGCGCACGGACGTGGGCGTGTACTTGCCCTCGAAGGGGAAGCCGACGTCGGACAGGGTGACGGGGATGCCGGGGCGGAGCTTGGGGCCGCCGTGGACGACGACCTCCATCTCGGTGAAGGAGGAGGTGACGTCGGCGGCGAGGGCGTCGGCGGCGAACTTCACCTCGGACTGCTGGTCGTAGGGGATCTGCGGGTCGACGAGTTTGGCGGCCTTGAACTTGCCGGCCGCCTCACCGGGCGTGGTGCCGATGGTGAAGCCGGGGTTGGTCCTGGCGGGCGCGGTGGCGGTCAGCGCCTTCTTGGTGGTGACGTTCCAGCCGCGGGTCTCGACGGTGCCGACCTGTTCGGCGGCGGTGACCGCGGTGCGCAGCCGCAGGATGTCGATGCCGGCCTTCAGCTCGAACGGGTTCTTCCCCGAGGAGCTGACGGGCGGGGCGCCGGACGCCGGGTCGGGCTTGACGAACTGGAACTTGCCCTTGTTGTCGATGGACATCACCATCTCGTTCTCGTCGGCGAGCCGCGCGAGGAAGTCCCAGTCGGTGACGTTGGCCTGGCTGATGAACTCGTACACCGTCTTCGTCGACTCGACCCGGCCGATGGGGACGCCGTCCAGGGCGGCCAGCTTGCGGGCGATGTCGGAGGCGGACTGGTTGCGGTAGGCGGCGACCCGGCGCTGGCGCATCAGGCGGTGGCCGTGGTCGTAGCCGCGGATGATGGTGAAGGTGCCGGTGCCCTCGTAGTCGCTCTCCAGACCGCACACCTCGCCCGTCAGCAGGGGATCGCCGGCCCCCTTGCCGTCGGCGATGGGCGTGATCACCACCTCGGTGCCGAACGTCGCGTTGAGCTTGCCCAGGAGCAGCCGGCCCGGGTCGCGGAAGGTGAGCCGGAACGCGGCCGGGACGCCGAGGCCCTGGTCGACCCAGCCGTCCACGAGCATCGGTTCGAGGTCGGAGGGCAGGGGGCTGCCGCCGATGGTGACCTTGATGACGCTGGAGTAGGCGATCTGCACCACTAGTGCCGCACCTCCTCGGCGGCGGGGAGGACGAGTTCGGTGCCGGTCGGCAGGTGGCCGGGGTCGTCGATGCCGTTGGTCTCGGCGATCGCCCGCCAGGCACTGGCGTCGCCGTACTCGCGCCAGGCCAGGGACTGGAGGGAGTCGCCGGCCACGACCCGGTGCACGCGCTGCGCGGTCAGGGCGCCCGACGTCGGGTTCTGCCCCTTGGTCTTGCTGGGGATCTCGTGCAGGCTGACCTGGCAGGTGGCCCGGATGGGCATGCCCGTCGTCCCGAAGAGGGAGTAGCTCACCTCGACACTGCGCACATAGGCGGTGAAGCGCGCGGTGGAGAAGGAGCCCCACTGGAAGATCACCCAGGGCGGGGAGGGCTGCTTGGCGGCGATGGACTTGGAGGTGACCTCGCAGCATTCGAGCAGCGACTCGACCTGCTTCATCACGTCGTTGCTGTCCGGGTCGTCCGAGCGGTCGAGGAAGACCTCCACGCTCATCTCGCGGGGCTCGGGGCCCATGAACTCCGGGACGACGCCGTCGCGGACCGCCGGGGTGGGCGTCGACTTCCACTGGGACTGGCGGGACAGCGTCAGCTGCGAGGGGTTGAACTCGAGCTCGAACTGTTTGATCAGCCCGCCCGGCGTGGTGCTGGTGCCCAGCGGCGGTTCGTGAATGGCGAGGGTGGCGTGGACCAGGCTCTTGCCGGCGCCGCCCCTGCTGGATTTGGCCATGCTGCTTCCGTCCTCTCCCGTGGTCCGCTGGGGCCGTCAGTCCGTGAATCCGTGGTGGGTGATCTCCAGGACCTCCGTGGCGACGGCCGGGTTGGCCGGGTCCAGGGTCGGCCCCTGCCAGCTGACCGGCAGGACGTCGATCAGTCCCCACCGGGCGACCTCCGAGCCGTCCGCGCGCAGCGCGGCGATCTGGGCGGTGGGCCGGGTGACGCCCGTGGTGATCGAGGAGATCCACGCGGCGACCTTGCTGGTGTCCGGGGTGAGCGGGCGGGTCAGCTTGATGTTGGAGAAGGTGACGCGGGAGGGGAGCTGCCAGACGAAGCCGTTGTTGCCGCCTTCCTGGCGCTGCTCGATCTCCACCGAGGACGACAGTCCCTCGCACCCGTTGAAGTACCCGAGGCTCTCGCCGTCGATGGTCAGGGTGAAGTAGATGGCGGAGCCCGGATCGAGATCGGACATCGAGAGGGCCTTTCTGGGCGGCCGGTAGGGACGTGCGGAACGGTGGCCCGCGCGGGGCGTGGCTGCGGGTGCTCAGCCGCGGGGGTCGCGGAGTCTGCCGATCCGCTCCCGGTCGAGCCGTAGTTCGGTACGGAGCAGTCGGGTGATCCGGCCGGTCAGCCGGTGGGTCAGCTCGTCGAGCTGGAAGTCGGTGAGCGCCCGGGGATCGAAGGCGCCCTTGGGTACCTCGGTGTAGGCGGGCGGTGGCGCCGACGCGCCGCCGGTCCGCTGGTGGCCGGTGGGGGGATCGTGGGGCGGCGCCGAACCGGTGGACGTCACCGCGGGCGCGTTGCGTCGCTGGACCGCGGGAGGCGCGGAAGCCGGGGGAGCCGAGGGCGGCGGCACGGCCGCGGACCGCTGGACGGCCGGGGGCGCCGCGACGGTGGGGAACGGCGGGGCGGCGGCCGGAGCGACGGGGTGCGCCGTGGAGGGGAACGGCTGGGAGGCCGCGGTGACGGGGTGCGCCGTGGACGGGAACGGCTGCGGGCCGGCGACGACGGGAGGCAGCGACCGGCGCTGCACGGCGGGCGGCAGCGCGCTCGCGGGCATGGGCCGGGCGACGGGCTGCGGCTCCGCGCCGGGCGGGGTACGGCGCAGCGGTACGGCGGCCGGAACCGCCCGGCGCTGCACCTGGGGCGCGGACGCCGGCCGGTACGCGGTCGGTTCCACCGGCACCGGCGTGGCGGCGACGGCGCGCTGAACGGGGGCGGGGGCGGCGGGCCGGGGCGGCAGGGCGGTGGTGTGGCGTACCGCGGGGGCCGGGCCGGGCGTCGGGCCGGCGGTCTGCGGCGGCGCGACCGGTGAGGGTACGGGGGCGGCGACGTGCCGGCCGGGGGGAGTCGGCAGGGGCGCGTGCGGGGTGGCCGGTGCGGCGGTGCGCTGCACGGCGGGCGGCAGGCCGGGGCTCGGGGCGGCGGGCGCCGACGGCTGCGTGTGCGGCGGGGCCGCGGCCGGCCCGGTGGGGTACGGCGTGGTGGCGGGTGCCGTCCGGGTGGGGGCCGGCGCGGTGGCCGGTGCCGGTCGGGTCGCGCTCGGCGGGGGCGGGGTGGCGCGCTGTACGACGGGGGCGCCGAGCGGCTTCGCGTCGGCCGGGCGGGCGGTGAGCGGGGCGCCGAGCGCGGGGCGTTGCCGCAGCGGCGCGGGCTCGGCGGTGTCCGCCCGGTCGGGGGCGGTCACCTCGCGGGACCGGGGGGCGCCGAGCGCGGAGGCGCGCTGGACGGCGGGGCGCGGTCCGTCGGCCCGTGAGCCGGCCTGCGCGGGCGGTCGGCCGACGGGCGCCGGGGCGGCTGCGGGAGGAACGGCTGGTCCGGGGCTGTTGTTCACGGGCGTCCCTGGGGTGGATGCCGGCGCCGGCACGGAGGCCGGTGCGGTGCGCTGTACGGCGGGCGTGCCGGGACCGGCGTGCGGACGTACGGAAGAGGGAGCGGGGGCCGGGTCGGTGGAGGCGGCTGCGGGGCGCGTCGGTGTGCCGGGGGCGGGCGTGGCACGGGCGGGTGTGACGGCCGGAGCCGGTGCGGTGGCCGGGGTGGCGCGCGGTACGGGAGCCGGGCCCGTCGGGGCGGGGCTCGTCGGCGGTACGGCCGGGGTGGCGCGCTGTACGGGCGTGGACACCGGTGACGGCGCGGGCGCCGGACCCGGTCGCCGCGCGGGGGCCGGTTCCGCGGTGGCCGGGCTCGCGGGCGGCGGCACGGCGACGGGAGCGTGCACCGGAGAGGACGGGGTGCGCTGAACGGGGGCCGCGGGCGGTACGACGGGAGTCGCCGCGGGCGTGACGGGGGCCGGGGCGGGGGTGGTCCGCTCGGCGCGCCGGCCCGTGGCCGGGGGGCGTGCACCGGCGGAGCCCGCTGGAGAGGGGGGCGTGGCGGGCGGGGCGGCCCGCTCGGCGCGCTGTGCGGGAGGGGCGGGCGTGGCCGGGGCGGGGTGCTGGGCCGGGGCGCCGGGGGTGGGTGTGGCAGAGGTGGTGTGCCGGGCCGGGGCCGCCGCGGTGGGCGTGGCCGGGGTGGCGCGCTGGACCGGAGGGGCGGTCGGCGTCGTGGCGCGCTGGACGGGAGTCGCGGGGGAGGCGGTGACGGCGGGTACGGGTGTGGCCGGGGTGGGGTGCTGGGGCTTGGCGCCCGGGGCGGGTGCGGCCGGGGCGGTGGGCTGGAGGGGAGCGGCGGTCGGCGTCGTGGCGCGCTGGAGGGGGGCCGCGGGGGGCGTGGTCGCGCTCGGGGCGGGTGCGGCCGGGGCCGGCTGCCGGGCCGGCGTGTCCGTGGCGGGCGGCGCCGGACGCGGCGTGGACCGCTGGACGGGGGCCGGGTGCGGTGCGGCGGGGGCGGCCTCGGGAACCGGGGTGTGCGAGGTGGGGGCACCCAGCCCGAGCCGGCGCGACGGAGTCGCCCCGGGGGAGACGGCCCGCTGGACGGCGGGCGCGGAACGGGGCGCCGAGGCCGGGGGAGTGACGCGTCGGGGGGCCGCCGGGGTCGCCGGGACCGCGTCGCCTGCCGGGGCGGGGGACGGAGTGCCGGTGGCGGAGCGGTGTGGCGGGGTGCTGGACGGCGCGGGTGCGTTCACCGGACCGCGGGGCGGCGTGCTGTCGCCGTCCAGCGCGGCGCGCTGCACGTTCGGCCGGGGGGCGGCCGACGGCGTGGTGCCGCCGGGTGCTGATGCCGGTGCCGGTGCCGGAGCCGGGGCCGGAGCCGGGGTACGGCCGGTCGTAGCGGCACCGCCGGATGCGCCCGAGCCGGTGCGTGACTCGGTCGCCGAGGTCGCTGAAGACGCTGAAGACGCCGAGGGCGCCGACGTCGCTGAGGACGCCGACGTCACCGGAGCCGCCGGAGCCGCCGAGGTCGCCGCAGGCCCCCCGCTCCTCCGGTTCTCCGGAGCCGGGGTGTCCCGTCGTGCCGCCGTCCGCTGGATCGCGGGCCGGTCGGGGACATCGGGGCGTCGGGTGGGCCCGGCCGACTGGGGCGTGGCGGCCGTCGGGGTCGTAGCGGCGTCCGGGGTCGTGGCGGACGCTGGGGTCACGGCGGCGCCCGGGGTCGCGGCGGACGCTGGGGTCGCGGTGGACGCCGGGGTCGCGGTGGCGCCCGGGGTCGTGGAGGCGCCCGGGGTCGGCCCGTCCTGCCGCGTCGCCGTCCGCTGCACCGGGTGCCGGTGCGGGGTGTCGCTCGGGACGGGGGTGTGGGCCGGACCGGGCCGCGGGGTACGGGTGTCTCCCTGCTGCGGCCGTGCCGCCGGGCGTTCGCCCTCCGGCCGTGCCGGTCGCGCCGGTCGTGTCACGGCTCGCTGCACCGAGGGCGCGGGCCGCGCGTCGGGAGCGGACCCGCGCTCGGGTGCGGTCGGCCGCGTACCGGAGACGGCGGGCCGCGGGTTCACGGCCGGTCCCGGAACCGGCTCCTCACCGCTGTCGCTCCCCCCACCGCTGCCGCTCTCCACCGGGGCCGCGCCGGTACCCGAGCCGGTCGGGGCGGTCGTGGCCGTCGGGGCAGGGGGGATCCGGGCCGGCAGCGTACGCCGCTGCACCGGGGCCGGGGCGGACTTCGTCAGAGACGCCGGGGCCGGCGTCGGGGGCGCGGGCGGCACCGGGTCGGCGCGGATGCCGTGCGCCGGGAACGACGGTGCGGCCGGCCGCGGGGCCGGCTCCGCCGGGTGCGGCGGTGCGGCCGCCGGCCGGGTGCGCGCGGGCTGTTCGACGGAGGCCGGGGCGGAGAGCACGCCGCCCCGGGTGCCGTCCAGCACCGCGTGCGAACGCGTGCCCGCGAAGGTGGGGTTCTGCCAGGTGGCCAGCCGGCCGCCGAAGCCCCGGTCCGCGACCCCGGCCGCTCCCGTGGCCGTGCGCTGGATGGGCGGCAGCGCGGGCCAGGCCGCCGGGCGGGGACGTGCCACGGGCACGGCGGGCGCGGGCGTACCCGTGCCCGACGTACCCGGGGCACCCGCACCCGGCGCACCCGCCGTACCCGCGCCCGACGCACTCGTACCCGTGCCCGTGCCCGTGCCCGTGCCCGACGCGCCGTCCTCGCCCGTCGCCGGAACTCCTCGTCCCGTCCGGAACCGGTCCAGGAACCCCATGTCTCAGCCCTCCGCCCCGCTCCGGGTGACCAGGGTCGTGATCTGGTCCGCGTAACGGCGCCGGTCGTGGTGTTCCAGGTCCAGGATGTCGTCCAGGGCCCAGTGGAAGTGGTAGGCGACGTACGCGATCTCCTCGTGCATGCGGTCGGTCGCGTACGTCACGATTCCCCCAGGCGGCTCCCGCCGAGTTCCACCTCGAAGGGCTCCGAACAGTGCGGGCACTGCACCGAGGCGCGGGTGTGCCCCTCGGCGTTGACCTGGCGGTAGAAGTCCTGGAGGAACGCCAGGTCGGAGGCGAACATGTTCTCCACGATCCCGTCGTGGACCAGGGGGAGCGTGCCCAGGCGGGTGATGACCCGGCCCAGGAGCACCACCGACAGGTACGCGGGGTTCTCCTGGACGCGCATGTCCCGCAGGGGCACCAGTTCGTCGCGGGCCGTGGCCAGACGCATCACACCGTCGCGGTGGACGGTGCCGGCCTCGTCGACGTAGCCGCGCGGCAGTTCGAAGGGGAACTCCGTCTGGAGGCGGTACGCCTCCGGGGCCGGTGCGGCGGCGGGAACGGGCGCGGGCGCGGCGGCGGGGGCGGGAGCGGGGGAATCCGGGCTGGTCCCCACTCCCGCGTCGGCCGCCCGGACAGCCGTGCGGCGCATTACTCGATGACCAGTTCTTCGAACGTGATGGTCACGGTCTCGGTCAGGGCCGATGCCTCACCGGCCTTCACCGTGCTGGTGTCGATCTTGCTGCACCAGGCGTTGCGCATGTTGTACCGCTTGACCGGGTTGTTCTGGTAGTCCATCACCATGATCGTGGCGTTCTTGCGGGCGGTGCCCATGTCGCCGCGGATGGAGCTGCTGATCCACTCGTTGAACGCCGCGGACTGCGTCATACCGCGCACGACCGTACACGTGCCGGCCTTCTGCACACCGGGCATCTTCTTGGTGACCGGCTTGCCCTGCGCGGAGACCTGCTGGTACTCGATGACGTCCTGCTCCATGCTGAGGCCGCTGACCTCGGCGAGGTACTCGACCAGCACGCCGTCGATCTGGAGCCCGAAATTGTGTGATGTGAGGGCGTCACCCGGCTGGAGACTCATCTGGCTGTCCTTCTAGGGGGTTCTGGGGGTTGGCGACGGGCTGCGGAGGCGGAGGCGGTGCCTACTCCTCCAGCTCCCCGTTGCCGCTGGAGAACTGGGCCAGCCGGAAGATCACGAACTCGGCGGGCTTGACCGGCGCGATGCCGATCTCGCACACGACCCGGCCGACGTCGACCGACTCCGGCGGGTTGGTCTCCTCGTCGCACTTGACGTAGTACGCGTCCTCGGGCTTGGCGCCGAAGAGGGCGCCGGCGCGCCACTCGTTGACCAGGAACGCCGAGACGTTGCGCCGGATGCGGGCCCACAGCGCGTGGTCGTTCGGCTCGAACACCACCCACTGGGTGCCGATCAGGATCGACTCCTCCAGGTAGTTGAAGTACCGGCGGACGTTCAGGTAGCGCCAGGCCGGGTCGGAGGAGAGGGTGCGGGCGCCCCACACGCGGATGCCGCGGCCGGGGAACGCGCGGATGCAGTTCACGCCGATCGGGTTGAGCAGGTCCTGCTCGCCGCGGGTGATCTGGAGCTCCAGGTCGACCGCGCCGCGCACGACCTCGTTGGCGGGCGCCTTGTGCACGCCGCGCTCGGAGTCGTTGCGGGCCCAGATGCCGGCCACGTGACCGCTCGGCGGGACCAGGCGGGCCTGGCCGGTCGCCGGGTCGAAGGACTTGATCCACGGGTAGTACAGCGCCGCGTACTTGGAGTCGTAGCCGGCGGTCTCCTGGCGCCAGACGCGGATCTGGCGGGCGTTCAGACCCGGCGGCGGGTCGATGATCGCGACGCGGTCGCCCATCAGCTCGCAGTGCGCGATCAGGCCGAGCTGGACGGCCTTCACGGCCTCCAGGTCGATCGCGCCGCGCTGGTAGGCGGCCATCAGGTCGGGGACGGCGACCATGGAGATCTCGTCGACGGCCTCCAGGCCGCCGAAGCCGGTGCGGTCGGCGCTGTCGCCGAGGTACTGCGCGGGCCCGGCGGTCTGCGCGGGCTCCTCCCCGGCGGCCGGGGCGGCGGGGGCGGCGGCGGCCGGCGCGGCCAGGGCCACCGTCTGGTTCTCGGGGCGGGCCAGCTGCGCCGACGGCGCGGCCTCCGCCACGGTGATGAGCTTGGAGCGCTCCTTGACCTGGGTGACGACGTAGGAGCGGTTGCCCTTCTTGGCGGTCACGTCGAACGTCTCGACCGGCTTGTCGCCGTCCTTGACGATCAGCTTGAACCGCTCGGCGGGGCCCTCGCCCTCCGCGTCGGCGACCTCCACGCTCAGCGGGCCGTGCTGCCCGGGCGCGGTGGCGGTGACGGTGAAGGTGCCGAGCTGCGCGGGCTCGGCCGCGGGCAGTGCCGCCGGGGTGGGGGCACCGGTCACGGCGGCCGGGGAGCCGGCGGACCCGGCGTCACCGGCGGCGCCCGCCGCGGAGCCGCCGACCCGGACGACGTACGCCGCCGAACCGCCGTTGTTGAAGAACCCGTAGACGGAGTGGGCGAGGTAGTAGCCGTCGGTGAAGTCACCGAACGCCGCGACGTACTGGCTCCAGTTGGTCACCAGCGTCGGCTCGTTCAGCGGGCCGGTCGGGGCGAGCCCGACGAAGGCCGCCACCGAGGTTCCCACTCCCTCGATCGGGCGTGAGCCGCTGGCCACCTCCTCGACGTATACGCCGGGCGACAGGTAGGACGGCATGCTGTGCTCTCCTCGGGGTACGCGTCAGGTCGGTTCCCACCCTCACGCGCGAAGCGCGTCGTCTGAAACGTCCTCCGGTACCGGACCGGAGGCAGACTCGTTGCCCGGAAGGGCAGACTCCGGGCGGTGCCCCCGTGATTGCCCCGGAGTTCCTTCCGCCGGCCCACGGCTTCCCGGCATGCTGGGGGATTGACGTCTACCGGCAGTCGAGGGGAGCGCCCGTGCGCGCGCAGGACAGGGACAGCGACCGCGGCAGCAACCAGGCCGCTACGGGCCGTCCCGTCGGGCGGAACGCCGTCACCGGGCCTGCCGCCGGACTGCTCGCACTCCAGCGGACGGCGGGCAACGCGGCCGTGGCGCAGGCCGTGGCGGAGGAGCGCCACCAGCACGACGCGCACTGCGGTCACGCCCCGGCCGTGCAGCGCCGCTCCCTGGTGCACGAGGTGCTGCGCACGCCCGGCCGGCCCCTGGACGCCCCGCTGCGCACCGAGATGGAGTCACGCTTCGGGGGCGCCGACTTCAGCGGGGTGCGCGTCCACTCCGACACCGTCGCCCAGCGGTCGGCGCTGGAGATCGAGGCCAAGGCGTACACCTCCGGACCGCACATCGTCGACGGCGGCTCCATGTCCAAGGAGGACTGGGCGCACGAACTGACCCACTACATCGACCAGCAGGCCGGTCCCGTCCCCGGCAAGGACAACGGGTCCGGCCTGAACGTCTCGGACCCCGGCGACTCGGGGGAGCGCCGGGCGGTGGAGAACGCGCGCCAGGTGATGAGCGGGCCGGTGCCGCCGGTGCAGCGGGTCGCCGCGGACGGCGAGCACGCGCACGGCCGGCACGGCGCGCACGGCCCCGGCGGGACGGCGGCCGAGGCGTCGAGGGAATCCGCGGACGCGCCGGCCGCCGTGCAGCGCACGGTGTGGAAGTACAACGGCAGCACCCGGACCCACGGCCACGTGGGCGGCCAGAACTCGGGCCTGTGGCACGACGAGGCCAACCCGCAGCAGACCCGCAGCACCACCGACCTCGGCCTGAACCCGGACCGGGTGCACCACGGCGACAAGTACGACGACACCACGCGGCAGTTGCACGGCAGCGGCAACATCGCCTTCTCCAAGCGCGGCACCTTCGAGGACAGCCCGCAGGCGCACCAGCGGCAGACCGCCTACGCGCAGCGGGAGAGGAGGATCCGCCAGGCCGTGGTGGAGTCCAAGCAGCGGATGGCCACCACGTTGCAGATGCTGCACGCGGCCACGCAGGGCGCCCCCGACCCGACCCTGCTGCACGCCCTCCACCGGAGCTTCCCCTTCACCCAGTCGCTCACCCCCGCCCAACTGGTGTCCGTGATCGGGCACATCACCCAGGCGATCACCCGGGTCCAGGCCGGCCTGAACGCGCAGGGCGCGCAGATCGCCGTGGTGGGCACACCGGGCCTCTTCGACATCAACGCCCAGGGGGCCTCCGCGGCCGGAGCGGTCGGCTGGGTGGAGCCGACCATGAGCGAGCGGATCACCAACGCCACCACGAACCGGCTCGCGCCCGAGAACCCGCTGCCGCCCATGGACACGGACCGCACCGGCCCCATCAACCTCAACTTCCAGGGCGACAACGCCTGGTTCGTCATCCACGAGGCCACCCACCGCTTCGCCGGCACCCTCGACTACCAGTACAGCTCGTACGACTTCGAGATCGGCGAGGACGCGGCGGAGAACGCGATGGCGACGCTGCGGACACCGGCCGAGCAGGCCGCACGCATGGCGGAGGTGGTCGGCAACCGCGCCGTCCGGCCGTCCGACACCTACACCGGCCAGGACGAGAAGTCCCGCCCGGCGAAGCAGCAGAACTGGTACGCCATGGGCCGGCGCGCGCTGATGAACGCCGACTCCTACGCCCAGCTGGTGCTGACCGCGACCGGCGCCACCATGCCCCTGTGAACCATGCCCCGGTGAACCGTGCCGGCCGGCCTCCGGTGACGGAGTCCTTTCGCGCAGCCGCTCGTGCCCCTTCGTCCCCTGGCACCGCGAAGGGCATTCCGTAACGTCTTCCTGTGAGCCTTTGGACATCCCTGGAGCCCGCCTCCGTCACGGTCGATCCCGGCAGCAGCGCGACCGTGCGCCTGCGGGTGCGCAACACCGGCGACGTGGTGGACGAGTACCGTTTCGAGCCGGTGGGCGCGGTGGCGCCCTGGACGACCGTGGAGCCGCCGACGCTGCGGCTCTACCCGGGGACGACGGGCACGGTGGAGCTGACCTTCGCCCCGCCCCGCACCCCGGACGCCAAGGCCGGCCCGAACCCGTACGCGGTGCGCATCACCCCGACCGAGCAGTCCGACGCGGTCACCGTGCCCGAGGGCACCCTCACCGTCACGCCCTTCAGCGAGCTGCGGGCCGAGCTCGTCCCGCCGACGGTGAAGGGGCGGTTCCGGGGGCGGCCGCGCCTCGCGGTCGACAACCTCGGCAACACCCCGCTGACCGCTTCGGTCAGCGGCAGCGACACCGGCGACCACCTGTCGTACGACCTCACTCCGGGCTCGGTCCAGGTGCAGCCCGGCCGGGCCGTGTTCGTGGACGCCACGCTGCGGCCCCGGGAGACCATCTGGTTCGGGTCGAAGGAGCAGCGGCCGTACGCACTGGCCGTGCACCGCTCGGGGGAGAGCCCCGTCACCGTCGACGGGACGTTCGTGCAGCGCGGCGTCCTGCCCCGCTGGCTGGCCACGGCGCTCAGCGTCGGCCTGGCGCTGGCGATCACGTTCGTGTCGCTGTGGCTCGGCTACACACCGCGGGTGAACAGCGGGGCCGTGGAGCACGTGGAGGAGGTCGCCGCCGCCGAACTGCCCGCCGTGCCCACCTCCCAGGCGCCGCTGCCCTCGGCGCAGGCGCCGGAGGCGGCGGCCGGGCAGGACACCGGCGGTGACGGCGACAGTGGCGGTGACGGCGGCGAGGAGGACTCCGGCGGAGCCGCCGCGGAGGAGACGGAGCAGGCGGAACCCGCCGGCCCGCTGCCGTTCCGCGCGGGCGACGGACCCAACCTCTTCGTGCAGTTCGCCCAGACCAGAATGGCCACCTTCAAATCGACGGACCCCTGCCGGCTGACCGCGGAGCACACGCTGGGCGTGATGGACGCGGCGACGGTCGAGGCGCTGAAGTGCTCCCAGCAGAGACTCGACGAGCACTACGGCGGGGTCATGGTGGAGACGGACGGCCTGGGCAACCTGGGCCGCGCCACCATGACGGGCCTGCTGATGGCCCACTTCGGCACGGACACCTCCAGCGTCCAGCCCGGTGACGACAACCCGGACGTGGTGTGGATCGACAGCGTGCTGCTGTGGGCCGGCTACGACACCTACACCGACGACGTCGTCGCCGCCCAGATCCTGACCGTGGGGCAGGACATCCACTACCTGCGCAACGTCGGAAACCGCGCCCACGCCGCCGCGGACGACGCCCTGCGCACCCGGGTGATCCTCTACCAGCAGGCGATGGGCCTCTCCGCCACCGGCACCATCGACGCGGACACCTTCGCGCTGCTGCACGCCGGGAAGGTGGTGTCGCAGGACGACCCGGGGACGGTCACCGCCGATCCCTACCCGCCTGCCACGTCCTCGGACCAGTAGCCCGCGGTGCGCCGACGGGGCCCCGTCCGGACCTCTGACTGTCCGGGCTCCCGGACTGTCCGGGCCTCCGGACCGCTCCCGAAGCGTCCGGGCCTCCGGGCCGTCCGGGCCGCCGGCCCCCGTCGGCCCTCGCGGGACGAGGCAGGAGCCCTTCGGGCAGCGGTCGTGCCCCGCGGGCTCCTGACGCCGTCACCACCGGGGCCGTAGCGTCGACGGGTGACTCTGTGGACTTCTCTCGAACCGGCTTCCACGACGGTGGACCCGGGTGGCAGTGCCCGGGTGCGGCTGCGGGTGCGCAACACCGGTGACGTGGTGGACGAGTACCGCTTCGAGCCGGTGGGTGCGGTCGCGCCGTGGACGACGGTGGAGCCGCCGACGCTGCGGCTGTTTCCGGGGACGACGGGGACGGTGGAGCTGACGTTCGCCCCGCCCCGCACGCCGGACGCGACCGCGGGGCCGAACGCGTACGCGGTGCGGATCACCCCGACCGAGCATCCGGACGCGGTGACCGTGCCGGAGGGCAATCTGACGGTCACGCCGTTCACGGAGGTGCGGGCCGAGCTGGTGCCGCCGGTGGTGAAGGGCCGCTTCCGGGGCCGTCCCCGTCTCGCGATCGACAACCTGGGCAACACGCGGCTGACCGCCTCGCTCAGCGGCTCCGACAACGGCGACCGGCTCGGGTACGAGCTCAAGCCGGCGAACGTGCAGATCGAGCCGGGCCGCGCCGTGTTCGTCGACACCACGCTGCGACCGCGGGAGACCATCTGGTTCGGGTCCAAGGAGGAGCATCCGTACCGCCTGGCCGTGCGGCGCTCGGGGGCCCAGCCGCTGGACGTGGACGGGACGTTCGTGCAGCGCGGGTTCCTGCCGCGCTGGCTGGCCACCGCGCTCAGCCTGACCGTCGCGCTCGCCATCGCGTTCATCATGATCTGGCTCACCTACAAGCCGCAGGTGCGCAGCCTCGCCGCGGAGAAGCTCGCCGAGGCGGGGGTGAGCACGCTCGCGCCGCCCAGCCCGTCGGCCACGATCGAGGCACCGAAGGCCGTCGAGGAGGCGCCCGCCGAGGCCGCCGCACCGGCCACCAGCGCGCCCGCCGACGACGACGGCGGCAGCGGAGGCGGCGGCGGGTCGGGCGAGGAGGAAGAGGCGGAGGAGGAGCCGGAGGTGACCGCCGCCACGGCCGTGCAGGAGCTGGCCGCCCGCAGCGACGGCCGGCACATCTGCTACCGCGCCTACGTGGCCGACCAGGGCTGGCAGGACCCGGTGTGCGACGGTGCCGAGGCCGGTACGACGGGCCAGAACCTGCCCATCAAGGCCCTCAACATCGCCGTGGCCGGGACCGGTGGTGTGTCGGGCAACGGCGCCCACATGGTCGAGGGCTGGAAGACGGGCGACAAGTGGTCGGCGGCGGCCGACGGGATCGACATGTACATCGGGTCCACCAAGGAGGCGGACTCCGCGATGATGGGCTACACCATCAAGGTGACGGACGGCTCCGTCTGCCAGAACGCCCACGTCGCGGACAAGGGCTGGCTGGGGCTGGGCTGCACCGAGGCCGGCAAATGGGTCTACGGCGGTGCCCCGTTCGAGGACCGGAAGCAGCTGGAGGCGGTCCGCTTCACCGTGTGAGAAGGGCAGGCCCGGTCGTCCCTTTCGGGCACCGGTCCTGCCCCGCCGCTTCCTGACGGCGTCCCGCTCCCCGCCATAGCGTCGGCAGGTGACTCTGTGGACTTCCCTGGAACCGGCTTCCACGACGGTGGACCCGGGCGGCAGCGCGCGGGTGCGGCTGCGGGTGCGCAACACCGGTGACGTGGTGGACGAGTACCGCTTCGAGCCGGTGGGTGCGGTCGCGCCGTGGACGACGGTGGAGCCGCCGACGCTGCGGCTGTTTCCGGGGACGACGGGGACGGTGGAGCTGACGTTCGCCCCGCCCCGCACGCCGGACGCGACCGCGGGGCCGAACGCGTACGCGGTACGGATCACGCCGACGGAGAACCCCGACGCGGTCACCGTCCCCGAGGGGAACCTGACGGTCACGCCGTTCACGGAGGTGCGGGCCGAGCTGGTGCCGCCGGTGGTGAAGGGCCGCTTCCGGGGCCGTCCCCGTCTCGCGATCGACAACCTGGGCAACACGCGCCTGACCGCCTCGCTCAGCGGCTCCGACAACGGCGACCGGCTCGGGTACGAGCTCAAGCCGGCGAACGTGCAGATCGAGCCGGGCCGCGCCGTGTTCGTCGACACCACGCTGCGACCGCGGGAGACCATCTGGTTCGGGTCCAAGGAGGAGCATCCGTACCGCCTGGCCGTGCGGCGCTCGGGGGCCCAGCCGCTGGACGTGGACGGGACGTTCGTGCAGCGCGGGTTCCTGCCGCGCTGGCTGGCCACCGCGCTCAGCCTGACCGTCGCGCTCGCCATCGCGTTCATCATGATCTGGCTCACCTACAAGCCGCAGGTGCGCAGCCTCGCCGCGGAGAAGCTCGCCGAGGCGGGGGTGAGCACGCTCGCGCCGCCCAGCCCGTCGGCCACGATCGAGGCACCGAAGGCCGTCGAGGAGGCACCCGTCCAGTCCGTCGCGCCGGCCGCCACCGAGGAAGAGGACGACGACAGCGGCTCCGGCGGCGGTGAGGCGTCCCCGTCCCCGACGGCGACGAAGAAGGCCGAGAGCGTGCTGCCCGCCACGAAGATCCTGCTGCGCAACACCACCACCAAGAAGTGCGCCGACCTCCCCGGCGAGGGCAAGGGCAGCCTGGACGGCACGGTCCAGCAGTTCACCTGCGACGAGTCCGAGGCCGACAACATGCTGTGGAACCTGGAGGTGAAGTACCCGAAGCTCGGCCCCGGCGGCCGGCAGCTCTTCCAGATCCGCAACGTCAAGGACGAGCTGTGCATGGACCTGCCGAACTACGGGGCGCAGCCGGTCAGGACCCCCATCACCGAGTTCACCTGTGACGGCACCACCGCCGACAACCAGCTGTGGTGGCTGGAGAAGCAGAAGAGCGGCGCCTACTGGATCCGCAACTACGCGTCCAACAACAAGTGCCTGGACGTGGCCGGCTTCAGCACCGGCGGCGACAACACCAACCTCACCCTGTACGACTGCTCCAACAGCGACGACCAGGAGTGGCTGATCATCCGGCCCGCCTCCGAGTAGCAGCGCGGGACACCGGGAGGGGCTGACGGCCCGACGCGGTGTGAACGGGCAGGGCGGTACGTCCCTTTCGGGCACCGGTCCTGCCCCGCCGCTTCCTGACGGGGCACCGCCGCGCGCCTTAGCGTCGACAGGTGACTCTGTGGACTTCTCTGGAACCGGCTGCCGCGACGGTGGACCCGGGCGGCAGTACGACCGTGCGGCTGCGGGTGCGCAACACCGGTGACGTCGTCGACGAGTACCGTTTCGAGCCGGTCGGCGCGGTGGCGCCCTGGACCACCGTGGAGCCGCCGACGCTGCGGCTCTACCCCGGGACGACGGGGACGGTGGAGCTGACCTTCGCCCCGCCCCGCACCCCGGACGCGACCGCGGGCCCGAACCCGTACGCGGTACGGATCACGCCGACGGAGAACCCCGACGCGGTCACCGTCCCCGAGGGGAACCTGACGGTCACGCCGTTCACGGAGGTGCGGGCCGAGCTGGTGCCGCCCGTGGTGAAGGGCCGCTTCCGGGGGCGGCCGCGCCTCGCGGTCGACAACCTCGGCAACACCCGGCTGACCGCGTCGGTCGCCGGCTCCGACACCGGGGACAACCTGTCCTACGAGATCCGGCCGGGCAGTGTGCAGATCGAGCCCGGCCGTGCCGTGTTCGTGGACGCCACGCTGCGGCCCCGGGAGACCATCTGGTTCGGGTCGAAGGAGCAGCGGCCGTACGCGCTGACCGTGCAGCGGTCGGGCGAGCTGCCGCTGACGGTGGACGGGACGTTCGTGCAGCGCGGGTTCCTGCCCCGCTGGCTGGCCACCGCGCTCAGCGTGAGCATGGCGCTGGCCATCGCGTTCGTCATGATCTGGATCGCGTACAAGCCGCAGGTCAACAGTCGTGCCACCGAGCAGCTCGCCGAGGCGGGCAGCACCTCGCTGCCCAGTCCCGCCGTCTCCTCGCCGTCCGCGCCGAAGACGGACTCCTCCGCCGAGGCGGTGCCCGAGGCCGCGGTGCCGTCCGAGGCCGAGCAGGAGCAGGACACCGGCTCCGGCACGAGCGGTTCCTCGTCGTCCTCCGGCGGCGGTTCGAGCAGCTCGGGCGGCGGCGGATCGGACACGGAGTCCAGCCCCGAGGCCGTCCCCGGCACGCAGATCATCGGCCAGGCCTCCAACCGCTGCATCGACGTGACCGACTCCCAGGACGGCGAGGGCCGCGACGGCACCCCGCTCCAGATCTACGACTGCGCCGGCACCGCCAACCAGAAGTGGGACTTCCGGGGCGACGGCACCGTCCGCTCGCTGGGCATGTGCATGGACGTCGCCTGGGGGTCGAGCGAGGACGGCGCGGTCATCCAGCTCGCCCGGTGCAGCGGCAACCCCGCCCAGCAGTTCGTGCTGAGCGTCGACGGCGACCTGGTCAACCCGCAGGCCGACAAGTGCGTCGACGCCAAGGACAACGGCACCGGCAACAACACCAAGCTCCAGCTGTGGACGTGCGCCGGGACCCCCAACCAGAAGTGGCGCGTCGAGGACTGACGCGGCCCGGCGGGGGCGGGGCTACCAGTTGGCCTCTCCGGGGACCAGGCGGCCTGCCTTGCGGTACTCGCGGCGGGCGCCCTCCAGCAGGTCCCCGTCGCCGACCGGCTCGTCCCGCGCCGCGGCCAGGTAGGCGGCGGTGACCACCGCGCTGCGGATCGAGCCGCCGGCCAGCTCGAACTCCTTGGCCAGCGGGGACGGGTCGATGCCGGGCGCGCACGGCACGTGGGAGAGCCCGTGCCGCCACAGGGCCAGGCGCTGCTCGGGGTCCGGGAACGGGAAGTCGACCACCAGGTCCAGCCGGCGGGTGAACGCCTCGTCGATGTTGGCGCGCAGGTTGGTGGTGAGCAGCGCGATGCCGTCGAAGGACTCCAGCCGCTGGAGCAGGTAGGCGCTCTCCATGTTGGCGTACCGGTCGTGCGAGTCCTTGACCTCGGAGCGCTTGCCGAAGACCGCGTCGGCCTCGTCGAAGAGGAGCACGGCGTCGGTGCGGTCGGCCTCGGTGAAGATCCGCTCCAGGTTCTTCTCCGTCTCGCCGACGTACTTGTCGACGACCGAGGAGAGCTGGACGACGTACAGGTCCAGGCCGAGTTCGGCGGCCACGACCTCCGCGGACAGGGTCTTGCCGGTGCCGGACTCCCCGGCGAACAGGCCCAGCACGCCCCGGCCCCGCCCGCCGCCCGCGCTCAGCCGCCAGTCGCCCAGGACCCGGTCGCGGTGGCGGGCGCGCAGGGCGAGCTCGCGGAGCTGGGTGAGGGGGCGGTCGGGCAGGACGAGGTCGTCCCAGGTGACGTCGGGGCGGATGCGGCGGGCGTGCCGTTCCAGGCCGGACGCCGACTGCTGGCGGGCGGCGAGGCGGATGTGGGCGGCGGTGAGCGGTCCGCCCTCGAGGGCGGCGAGCCCGAGGGCGGCGTGCGCGGCCCGCGCCACCCGTTCCCCGCCGAGCCGGTACGGCGCCACGGCGGTCGCCAGGTCGAACGCGTCGGCGTCCGGGCCGAGCGCCGCGGCCCAGGCGGCCGTGCCGCCCGCGCGGCGGCGGGGGGCGTCCAGGACCAGCGGGTCGCGGACGCTCCAGTGCGGGTCGTAGGGGCGCGGGTCGGACAGCAGCACGGTCACGTCCGTCGCCGCCGTCAGCGCGGTGATGAGCGGGCCCGGCTGCTCGGGCAGACCGGACAGGACGACCGCGCGCCCGCCGAGCCGGGCCTCGCGCAGCAGCTCGGGGACGCGGTCCTCGGGGCCGGTGTAGCGCAGCGCGCCGAGACCGGCGGCGGCCAGGGCGGCGGCGACGCAGGCCAGGCCGTCGCCCTCGCGGTGCTCGCGCAGGTGGACGGTGAGGGGCCCGCGCCGCAGCCGGGCGGCGAGCCGGGCCACGAAGTCCTCGTCGTCGGCGGGGAGCAGCTCCGGCAGGGGCAGCAGGTGGCCGTGCAGGGCGGCGTCCGGGGTGTCGTCGCCGAGCAGGTGGGCCAGGACCCGGTCGGGGACCCGCAACGACCGGGACAGAAAGGGGCGTTCGGGCTCCTCCACGTCCAGCAGGCCGAGGGCGCGCAGGGGCGCCGAGGAGTGGAACCGGGCCCGGGCCGCCGCGAGGTGCGCGGGCGCCCCGCACAGCTCCAGCGCGAGCCCGACGGTCGCCCGCCGGCGGCTCACGTCGTCGTTGAGGTAGCCGTAGAGCGGCTCGAACCCGCGGTCGAGATCGGGGGCGAGCGCGATGAGCAGGACCGCCGTGTCGAGGGCGGTGAGGGGGAGGCGGGCGGCCAGCCGGTCGAGGGGGTCGTGGGGGTCGTGCGGGGAGTGGGGGGTGTCTCCCGGTGGCGCCTCCCCGGACGGGTCGGCCGGCGCCGTGCTCAGCAGGTGGCGTACGGCCTCCTCCGACAGGTAGAGGCCGCGCAGCGGGTCGTCGGCGGTGGGGTCGGTGGCGGTGCGGTGGTCGACCAGGGCGGCGACCCGGTCGCGCAGGCCGGCCAGGCGGGAGAGCAGGGCGGGACCGCCCGCCGGGGGCACGTCCGTCATCGCCGCTCCCGCGCCTCACGGGCCGCCGCCACCTGGTGCGGGCGGTGGGCGCGTTCCCCGGAGGAGGGCGGGTCGCCGTCCAGGCCGCGGACGCGGACGGCCGCGCCCTCGGTGACCGGCGGTCCGGCGTCGTACTCGGGGTACGCCGGGAAGGGCGCGGTCACCACCAGGTCCAGGGAGGGCTTGAGCTCGCCGCCGAGCGCGGACCAGATCTCGGCGAGGGAACGCGACTCGGTGTGCAGACCGGCCACGGTCATCGGCACGGCGAGCCCCAGGGCGCCCAGCGCGCCGGGGAGTTCGTCGGCGGGGAGCAGCTCGCGCGGCAGCAGCGTCGCCAGCACCGCGGACAGCAGCCGGTGTTCGTCCTGGGGGGTGCGGGTCCAGGCCGTCACCAGGTACGACAGGCGGAACCAGCGCGGGGGTTGGCGGCGGCGTACGACGATGTCCCGCTCGTCGCGCACCGAGATCTGGCCGCGCTGCCGGCGGGACACGTCCTCGCGGATGTCGTACAAGTAGGTGTTGATCGTGGGGGCGTTGCGGCGGGCCGCCCAGTCGCGGGTCGGGGCCTCGAAGGAGACGTCGATGCCGGAGCCCGCCAGCGCACCGCCGCCGAGGAGGCCCTTGAGGACCTCGTCCACCTCGTGGATCACCGTCGTGCGCTCCTCAACCGCCCTGCTCGCCGGGCCTTTTCACCCACCGTGCCGATCGTGCCGTCCGGACCGCGCCGACCGCAGGCGCGCCGGGGACGGCGGGCGGGCAGGGGGCGTTGCCCGCGTGTCCTCCTTCGATTGCCCGTTCGGTCAGATGTAGCCTTCCCGGAGGGCATATGCCACGGCGTGCGCCCGGTTGCGCAGATGCAGTCGTGTCGTGAGCCCGTGCATCACGTTCTTGACGGTCCGTTCGGAGTAGGACAGCTTGCTGGCGATCTCTCCGGTGTCGAAGCCCTCGGCGACCAGCCGCAGGACGTCCACCTCTCGGGGCGCGAGGCCCAGGGAGGGCGCGCCCGGCCGGTTCGCCGCACCCCGGTGCAGGGTGCCCACCTGGCTGATGAGCCGGCCCAGCAGATCAGCCGGCAGGTCGCCGTCGCCGCGTGCGGCGGCCGTCACCGCCTGCACCAGCCGGTGCGCGGTGGCCTCGCGGCGCCAGACGATCGCGCCGACCCCGCACTCGATGACGTCCAGCAGTTCGGTCTCCCGGATCGTGCCCACGACCAGCACGGCCCGCGCGCCCTCGCTGCGCACGACCCGGCGCAGCCGGGCCAGGGCGGCCTCGTCGAGGGTGTCCTCGATCAGCAGGGCCACCGTGCCGGCGCCGTACTCCTCGCGGAGCTCGATCTCCGGGCGGGACCGCAGCTGGCTGACGGCTCCCTCGCGGGAGATCGGGTCGGAGGCCTGCACGGCCACGGGCGTGCGGCGCGACCCGCCGTGCCCGGCACCTGTGCCGGTACCGATGGCGGTGCCGGTGCCGGCGCCGATGCCGAGTCCCGTTCCGGTGCCGGTCTCTGGTGTCCGGGGTGCGCTGAGCAACCGTTTCCCCCCTGTTCACGAACCCGTCGACCGGCAGAGGCCGGTGACGGCAGGTCATGTTCCACCCTTCTGTGACCGCTGGGGCGGGCGCAATCGTGGAGCACCACGAGGCGGACCACGAGAGCAGCGCGACAGCCACCACGAGAAGCGCCGCCGATGGGTGTCGTCGCAGGTGAACCGGGGTGCGACGGGAGCCGTGGTGCAGGTGGGGGACCGTCCGGAGTCCGCCGTGAGCATCGCCACAACGACCGTACGCCCCCGTCGGAACCCGTGCGCGGGATTTCCCGTCCACCCCTGGAGGCAGGCATGACCGGACCGCTGCGGGAACGCGAGGACGCGTACGCGCTGTTGGCGGCCGAGACCGAGCGCGCCCGCGCCGGTGCCGGCCGGTTCGTCCTGCTGCGCGGGGCCACCGGGACCGGCCGCTCCGCACTGCTGGAGGCGGCGGTCGCCCACGCGGCCGGTCGCGGCCTGCGCGTGCTGCGCGCCCGCTGCTCCCCGGAGGACACCGCCGTACCGTTCTCCTCCGTCCTCCATCTCCTCGGTCCGGTACCGGAGTTCGCCGACATGGCGCCCGGCGCCGACGACCGGGGCAGCGCGGCCCGGTTGTGGCGGGTGCTGCGCGCGTACGCGGCCGAGTCGCCGCTGCTGGTCGCGGTGGACGACGTCCACCTCGCCGACGGGGCCTCCCGCCGCTGGCTCGCCGAGGCGGCCCGCCGCGTCGACCGATTAGCGGTGCTGGTGGTGGCCACCGAACGCAGCCAGTACGACGTCGACCCGCAGCCCGCGGGCCTCACCCATGCCCTCTCCCCGTCCCTCGTCCGCACCCACACCCTGGCCCCGCTCACCGACGCCACCGCCGCCCGACTGGTCCGGGACGCCTTCCCCACCGCCCCCGACGGGTGGACGGCGGACTGCGTCCGCGCGGGCGCCGGCAGCCCGCTGCTGCTGCGCGCCCTCCTGGAGGACCTGCACGGCACCCCGCCCCCGACGGCCGTACCGGAGACCTGCGCCGCCCTCTACCCCGGCGCCTACCCGGCGGCCGTCTCGTGGTGGCTGGACAGCGCGGGCCCGGCGACGGCGGAGGTGGCCCGCACGCTGGCGGCACTGGAGGGTTCGTGGACGCCCACCGCCGAGGCCCCCGCGCCGGGCGGCGGTCCGGCGTTCCCCGGGGCGCCGTTCGACGTCCCGGCCAACGCCTTCGACGTCCCGGCCCCCGCCGACGCATCGTTCGACGTCCCGGCCCCCGCCGACGCATCGTTCGACGTCCCGGCCCCCGCCGACGGACCGTTCGACGTCCCGGCCCCCGCCGACGCGGCCGGCACCCCCGTCGGCCCCCCGGCCTCCGTCTACGGCATCGAGGCCTCCGTCGTTCGTCCGGCCTCCGTCTACGGCATCGAGGCCTCTGTCGTTCGTCCGGCCTCCGTCTACGGCACCGACGTCTCTGTCGTTCGTCCGGCCTCCGGCCACGGCACCGACGCCCCTGTCGCTCCTCCGGTCCCCGCCGACGGGACCGGCACCGCCGTCGGAGGGCCTGCGGGCTTCCCCGGCGCGACGACCGCCGGTGACGGCGCGTCGAGTTCCGCCCACGGCACCACCCCGCCGCCCGCTCACGGCACCACCCCGCCGCCCGCCCACGGCGCCACGTTGCCCCCCGCGCATGGCGCCCCCGCCACCCCACCCCCCGCCCACGGCACCACCCCGGCCCCCGCCCCCGCCCTGGCCGCTCTCCTCGCCGATGCCACCGGTGCCGATCCCGTCCGGGTGGCCGGCTGGCTGACCGCGATGACGCGGCTGGGGGTGGTGCGGCCGGACGCGGACGGGCGGCCGCGCTTCGCGCACCCCCTGCTGCGGGACGCGGTGCTCGCGGGCTGGCCGACCGCCCGTCGCCGGGCCGCTCGGCTCGCGGTGGCCGAGGCGATGCTGCGGCGCGGGGACCGGGCCGAGCCGGTGGCGCGGCAGTTGCTGGGCAGCGGCCCGGTCGGCCTGCCCTGGGTGCTGCGGGTGCTGCGGTACGCCACCGCCGTCGCCGTCCGCGAGGGCCGTCCCGGTGACGCCGTCGCCTACCTCCGCCGCGCCCTGGCCGAACCGCTCTCCGACGAGCTGCGGCAACGGCTGCTGACCGAACTCGGTTCGCTGGAGTACGCCTCGGCGGGCGCCCCGGCCGGCATCCCGCGTCTCGCCGAGGCGTTGAGCCTGCCGGCGGAGCCCCGCGACCGGGTGCGGACGGCGATCGCGCTGGGCACCGCGCTCGCGGCCCGCGGCGAGGTCCGTACGGCGGTGGACGTGCTGAACCGGCTGGAGGACCGGCTGGCCGGCCACTCCGAGCTGGTGCGGACCGTGCGGACGGCGTCCGCGCTGCTGTCCGACCGGGACCAGACGGTCCGCCGCGAGGCCTACCGGTGGCTGACCGACGCGGCCGGGCGTTCCCCGGAGCTCGTCGGCGCCACCGGCCAGGCCCTGCTCGTGCGGTACGCGGCGACCGCCGGAGCCTCTTCGGCCCGGTCGGCGATGGCCCGGCTGCGGACGCTGCTGACCGAGCCGGCGGATCCGCTGGCCGAGCCGTTCCTGCTGGGGACGGCCGCCGCGGTCGCCCAGTGGGCCGACGAGCTCGACGAGGCGGAGCGGCTCGCCGAGCGCGGGATGGCCGGGCAGCTCCCCTCCCTGCTGCACCCGATGCAGCGGGCCCTGCACGACGTCCGCCTGGACGTGGCCGCCGCCCGCGGCCGGTACGACCTGCTCCTCGCCGGCCGCGCACCCGAGGACGCCGGTCCCACCAACGCCGACGCCCACGCCCTGCTCGCCCTCGTCGAGACCGGCCGCGGCGCGGAGGCACGGCGTCTCGCGGACGGGTTCGACCTGCGGGCCGCCCACGACTCCTGGGAACTGAACCGCTTCCTGTACGCGCGGGGCGTCCTGCGGCTCTCGGAGGGCGACGTCACCGGTGCCCTGCACGACTTCCTGGAGTGCGGCCGCCGCCAGTCCGGCCGGGGCGTGCTCAGCCCGGTCGTCACCCCGTGGCGTTCGGCCGCCGCGGAGTGCCAGATCGCCCTGGGCACCGTACGGGAGGCGCGGGCGCTCGCGGAGGAGGAGCTGCGGCTGGCCCGGGTCTGGGACACCCCCCGTACGGTCGGCCGGGCGCTGCGCGTCCTGGCCCGCGCGACCGGCGGGCGGCACGGCCTGGAGCTCGCCGAGGAGGCGGTCGCCCTGCTGCGGACGTCACCGGCCGACGGCGAACTGATCGCCGCCCTGCTCACCCGGGGCCTGCTGCTGACCACCACGGGGGAACGCGCCCGGGGCCGGGAGTGCCTGCGCGAGGCCGCCGAGCGCGCCGAACGCCTCGGCTCGGTCCGCCTGCGCACACGGGCCGAGCACGCCCTGCGCGCGGGCGGCGCCCGCCGCAGCGGCACCGCCCGCACCGGCTCCGCGGCCCTCACCACCAGCGAGCGCCGGATCGCCGAACTCGCCGCGGAAGGCCGTACGAACACGGAGATCGCCGACTCCCTGCACGTGGCCCGCCGCACCGTCGAGACCCATCTGACCAGCGCCTACCGCAAGTTGGGGATACGGCGGCGGGGAGAGCTGCGGGAGGCCCTGGCCAGGCCCTGAGGGCCGTCCCGTGGACGCAGGGTCCATGACAGGGCCCTGGGGAGAGTGGCCTTCGTCCGTTGTGTTCATGGGATGCCATGGAGGGTGAGAGCGGTTTCGGGGGCGGTGTGGGCGCGGCGTCCGCTGGCGATGTCGGCCCATCCGGCGCGGTGGAGTGCAGCGCGGGCCAGATCGCGCAGGGCGCTCATGACGGCGGGGGTGCCGTGGCGCCGGACTTGGCTGGCGTCCTCGGCGAAGGTGACGTGCCTCCACCAGCCCCGCAGGCACGAGCGTCCCCGGCGGCGAGGAGGGCAGGGGCGCCGCGTCCACAGCGTCACTTACTCGACCGGGTGAACGTGACTCTCCCCGGGCTCTGCAGTTGACCTGCAACGATCGAGGCTAGAAGGCGGCAGCGGCCGCTGCCTCGGCTTCCGGCAGCAAGTCCTTGCTCTCCTGGATCAACCTCTCGTACGTGCGCTCGTGGTCTCCGCTTTCGAGAGCGAACCGCAGGAGCGCGCCGGACCAGTTGTCGAAGAGCGAGAACGTGCGGTCCACCATCCGCTTGGCTTCCTCGCGCTGTGCGTCGTCGAGGGACGGCAGGCTTTTTTCTTCTACCTCGGGCGACTTTATGCTGTGCGACGCCTCCGCCATGTAGTGCTTGGTGCCGAAGAACTCACATTCGCGACCGTCCCGCAGGGCGATTCCCCGGCAGTGGGTGAAGATCGTGAGGGAGACGGCCTCGATGGACTCGACCATCGCGAAAACGGCGTACGTGGGGGCGCCCGCGGCGAGCGCGGCCAGTTCCAGGCAGAGACGTCGAGAGTGGCTGAAGTCCGCGCTCCACAGGACCCGCGTGGCGTCCGACAGGGGCATGTTGCTGTCGGCCCCCAGCTTCTCCAGGTCGGTCAGCATCCACTGCCAGTGGAAGTCCTCTTCGTACGTGTGCGCGTTCAGAAGGGCCTGCAGCTGATCGGGCCGGGCATCGCCTTCTTCTTTACGGAAGACGTACTTGTTCAGGTCGGAGTAGCCCATGATGAAGGGAACCACGCTGGGCCCCCACGCCAGACGCCTTTCTCCGGGGAGCGACTCGTCGGCGAGTAGACGAGTGAAGAATTCATGGTTCTCGTACGTTTTCCGATGTTCTTCGATGTAGTCAATGACCTTCTGCATGGAAAACTCCGTTTGTGACGTGTCGACATCTCCGCAGCGACAGGCGGAGAAGGCATCGTCGCACAGTTTCTCTTCAACTCATCGTATTTTGCGAGGCGTTGACATGGGTCTGCCCTTCTTTCTCGTCAGGATTGCCCTTCCTTCTGGAGCGCACAGCCGCACCGCGACCGGCCCGTGATCGATCCCGGCGGCCGAGGACGCCAGCCAGGTTCAGCACCACCGCACCCCCACCGTCATGACCGTCCTGCGCGACCGGCACACGCCACTTTCCACTGCGTCGGCTGGGCCAACGCCGTCAGCGCCCGACGCGCGCGCGGTCAACCCGAGGCCGTCCTGACCCTCCACGGCATCCCGTGATCGAACGGGCGAACGTGACTCTCCCCGGGGCCCTGGGGTTCATGACCCCTTGAACCAGACGAATTCAAAAGGGAGACGGTGTCTCGTCCGTCGGCCCGTCGCGCCGTTCATTACTGCGGTGAACGCGGTTCCCGGGATGCGCGACGGCAGGACCAGGAGCAGGATCGGTGGTAGGGGAATCAGTTCGGCGGGGATTCTGTGGAAGACGACGGTAATTACCCGTTGAACGTTTCGAGATCACACGACAGGCCGGGCCGGGCCGGGCCCTTCAAAGGTCAATCAGTTTCGTTGCGGAAGGGTTCGGGATACCCGCGCCAGGGGAAAGCGACGGGGTGTTTCGACATGTCCAACAATCAACCGACCGGATTCCCGGCGCCGCTCCAGAGTTTCGAGCCGGGTGTCGAACTGCTCCAGGAGGCGCCGGAGGAGGACGCCCGGGGCGGGCTCGACTCGACGGTCCACGACGAGGCACCGACCGCCGGAGCCGACGAGACCACGGCGGTGCGGCGACCTCCCGTCGTGGCGGTGGAGGACGTGCCGCGGACCACGCTCGCGGAGCGCTGGCGCGAGCACGTGGAGGCCTCCCGACAGCAAGGAGCATGACCATGCCGTACTTCCGCAACAGCCATTCCTCGACGATCCAGGTCGTCGGGATGTACTGGGACTCGCAGGCCTGCGGGGCCTACGGCAACTACCGGACCGTGGGCTGGTGGCGCATCAAGCCCTACGAGCGGATCCTCATCGCGCCCAACAACAACCAGTTCTTCTACTGGTACGCCGAATCCGACGACGGGAACAAGTGGGAGGGCCGCTACGGGCCCGTCTACACCTACCTCTACCCGTTCGACTCCTGCCTGGGCATCGGTTCGACCGCCGCGTGGAAGACGGTCACGATGCGCGAGCACGACACGTACGCCTTCCCCGGCGGCGTGAACGTCGATCTGTGAGCCCGACCACGAGCAGGACCCAGGAGCAATCGTCATGGTCGCTCAGAACGACAACGAAACTCCGCGGTATTGCGCCCAGCCCCCGCAGAGAATTCCCGCGCTCCGTCCGGATCTCAGCCTTCCGCGGACCAGAGCGATACTACAGAACCACTCGAAATGGGTGAACGGTACACCGCTGCGGTACTGCTTCCTCGACGGCGCCGACAACGGGGTGGAGAAGGCGTGGCTGGCCGAGGTCCACAACGGTTTCCAGGAATGGGAGGACCTCGGGATCGGATTGCGTTTCCGCCCCGAGGACAACCCCGCGGAATCGGAGATCCGGATCACCTTCGCCGATGACGGATCCTGGTCGTACGTCGGCACCGACTGTCTCGGCATCGGTGTCGACGAGGCCACGATGAACTTCGGATGGGATCCGACCTCGCCCTACGGCAAGACCACGGTCCGGCACGAGATAGGGCACGCGCTCGGTTACTGCCACGAACACCAGAATCCGTTCGCGGGCATCGAGTGGGACGAGCCGAAACTGTACGCGTACATGGGCGGCCCGCCCAACTTCTGGCCACCGGAGACGACTTACCACAACATCGTCCGAAAACTCTCCACGGACCAGGTGAGCGGCTCGCACTGGGACCCGACATCGATCATGCATTACGGATTCGGGGCAGGTCTGATCAAGCGGCCGGAAGCGTACCGGAACGGCATTCCCTCCCCGCGGGGGCTGTCCGAACAGGACAAGGAGTACGTGCGCACGTGGTATCCGCCGCTGGCTCCGCACATGGAGGCGCTCCAGCCGTTCCGGTCGGCGGTCCTCGGCCTCGGTACCGGAGAGCAGGCCGATTTCGAGATCGTCCCGGAGAAGAGCCAGAAGTACCGGTTCCGTACCTTCGGGGACGCCGACGTGCGGATGGTCCTCTTCGAAGGGGCGGAACACGACCTGCGCTTCGTCACCGGAGAGGACGACAGCGGAGAGGACCGCAACGGCCAGTTCGAGGTCAAACTCTTCGCGGGCCGCCGCTACGTCCTCCGCCTCCGGATGTACTCCACGTGGGGCGCGGGGAACGCGTCGGTCATGTACTGGTGACCGTCCGGCCATGGATGGGTGACCGCCCGTCCGTGGAGGGGTGACCGCCCGTCCATGGATGGGTGACCGACGGAGGGCCGGCCCGCCACCGGGCCGGCCCTCCCGGAACACCGGGCGTCCTCAGGCCCCTTCGGGCGGTGTCGCCCGGGCCGCCGCGCGCAGGCCCAGCCGGTCGTCCGGGTCGCTCAGCCGTCTTGCGTTGGCCGGGTCGGCGAGCAGCCGGCGGACCGCCGGGTCCGGCATGCGGATCACCACGGGGGCCGGGAGGGTGACCTCCTGCACGGCCACCGACGGGCGGCCGCCGCGCACCCGGTCGGTCACCCGCGCCACCACCCGCACGTCCAGCGTGAACTGCACCAGCACGGACTTGAACTTCGGCTTGTGCATCGGCATCGAGCCGGCCGCGTTCGCGGCGGTCGACGTGCCGCTGCCGGAGCCGTCGACCGTGCCGAGGAGCTGGTTCATGCGGAACTCGTCCGCGTTGAGCACGCCCGCGCCGAACAGGCCGCGCGCCGACGAGCCGTGCTCGTTGGACTGCTGCCCGTCCGCGCCCGTCGGGCGCGGCGCGTCCAGGCCGCTCTGCGCGACCGTCTCGAAGGTCATGGTGTCGCCGACGCCCAGCACCCGGCCCTCGCGCAGCCGCGCGTGCAGCGAGGCGCGCAGGTCCTGGCCGGACGCGCCGGTCGCGTGCACCGGCGGCAGGTCCACGCCCACGGAGGTCAGCAGGGGCAGCGCCGCGATCAGCCACTCGGTGGAGACCGCCTCGCGCAGCAGGTGGAAGGCCGCCTCGCCGCCGGTGCGGAAGCGGTCGCCGCCGCCGGCCCGCTGGACGGCGTCGTCGACCGCCTGCTGCACCCTGGGCGTGCCCTGGAAGCCGTTGACCTGCGACTCCATCGGCAGGCGTACGCCGTTGGCCCGCCAGGACCCGAGCCGGTCGGCGCGCGCGTCGGAGGCCGGGGCGGACCGCCGCCCGACCTGCCGCGGCGGTGGCGGCGCGAGCCGGGACAGGGCGTGGAGGTCGGCGTCGAGGACACGGTGGGTCAGGGACAGCCCGGTCAGCCCGGTGAGGGCGATCCGGCGGTTGCCGTTCCACAGTTCCAGGGTGGCGTCGATCGGCACGCTCATCCGGGACGAGGACGCGGAGGACGCCTCGGCGACCGTCTTGACACCGAGCTGGGCCCGTCCGGCGGACGCGGTGCGCCGCGCGTCGCTCCGCCCGAGGCCCAGGCCGGCCGCCCCGCCGACGTTCTTCAGCTGTCCGGCGCCGCCGTCGGGTTTCCCGGCGCCGGCGAGGACGGCCTCGACGCCCCGGGAGTCGCTCTCGTCGTGCGCGGAGGCCTTCTGCGCGGCGGCGGAGGTGATGTACTCCATGTCCCGCCCGTCGGACGCCGTCTCCGCGTACTTGCCCCGCCCGGTCCGCCGGACGTGGAACACCGCCCGGTAGGGTCGCTTGCGCCCGTCGAACAGCTCGACGCCCACGCCGCCGTCCATCGCGCTCGACAGCAGGCCCGCCGAGCCGTCCCGGTCGAGGACCCGCAGCAGCCGCTGCACGTTGTCGTTGCGGTCCGTCGACTGGGTGCGCGGCAGCAGGTCGTCGGCGAGGGAGCGGTCGAGCCGGCCGCGCAGCCGCTCCAGGAGCGGCACGAAGTCGGGCAGGTCCTCGATCATCCCGAAGCCCAGCGGCAGCCCCTGGGCGAGGTCGGGAACGGGAGCGGGCGGGACGAGGGAAGCCGACTTCGGGGCGCCCCCGGCCGTCGAACCCCGCGCGCCACCGTCGTCGCGGGCGGTCTCCTTGCCCTTGGCGGACGTGCCGTCCTTCCCCGCCGACGCGGCGTCCTTGCCCTTGCCCTTGCCGCCGTCCTTGTCCGCGGAGGTCTCCCCCGGCAGCCGCAGCCCCGCCGCCCGCACCTGCGCCTCCGTCATCCACACGGCCACCGCGCCCGGCGCCGTGCGCCCGCCCCGGGCGACGTACGGGCCGCCGCCGGTGACCGCCACCTCGGCGACCATGCGCAGCACGAGGTCGCACTGGACGAGGTACAGCGGGCTCTTGCGGGAGGTGTGGGCGTTGCGTTCCACGGTGCCGGAGAGGGTGAGGGCGGAGGTGTCGCCCGAGCCCAGGCTGCGGCCGGCGGACACGCCCTGGCCGAGGCGCCACTCGGGGCCGTTCTCCGAGCCCATGAGGCCGCCCTGCACGGACGTGCCGTGGTTCTTGCCCTCCTGGCCGGTCACCTGGTGGCCGCCCAGCACGAACGTCTCGGTACCGGGGCCCGTCCCCTGGTGCACCACCCGCGCCCCGCTGAGCGCGAACCGGGTGCCGACCGCGCCGGTCAGCCCGTTCAGCCGGCGCGGGTGGCGCAGGTTCTTCACCACCCACCCGGCGGAGACGCCCTGGCGCAGCGCGGCGGTGAGGGCCTGCGGGCTGAAACGGTCCTCCAGGGTGACGCGGGGCGCCAGTCCCTCCGTCTGGAGGGCCCGGTCCTCGCGGGCCTCCTTGTTGCGGGCGGCGGCCTTCGCCAGCAGCTCGAACGCCAGGTCCCGTACGGGCTGCCCGTCGCCGACGGTCTCCACCAGCGTCCAGTCCCGCACCCCCTTGCCGCCCAGCTGGCGGGGCGCGAGCCCGGCGAGGTCGCCGATGCCGGCCGCCGCGAAGTCCGTGCGGACGTCCCGGTGGGCGGCGGCGCGCGCGGCGGTCGCGTCGTCCAGCCGCTGCTTGCCGTCGTCGTCGAGGGTGAACGCGGTCGGGGTGAGCAGCCGTACGTCCTGCTCGTCCAGGCGCAGCCCGGCGAGGGTCGTGGCCTCCGGCACGTCGTGGCCGGGGGCGCCGAGGGTGACGGCGCGGGCCGCCTTGCGCTGCCGGCTCGTCATGGTGACGTCGACGTTCAGCCCGAGCGCCGCGCCGAACGCGCTCGCGTCCTCGGAGCCGTTGGTGAGGACGTCGGTGCGGGTGGTCGGCCCGGCCTGCCCGCGCCGGGTCGTCGTACGGGTCTTGTCGGCGCGGACCGACGCGGTGAGGGCGCCGGGGATCAGCCGGAACTGGCCGAGGGCCATGCCGCCGATGGTGCGGGAGCTGGCCCGCCCGCTCTGCGCGCTGGTGGTGACGCCGGTGTGGCTGCGCACGAGCCAGTCCTTGGCGTCGCCGAGGTAGCCGGTCTCCCGGAGCGAGCCGGTGACCCGCAGTTGCACGTCGTGCGCGTGGAAGGTGCTCTTGCGGCGCAGCCGCACCCGTACGCCGGTGGACAGCAACTGGTCCTTGTGGACGCGGAGGTTGGTCTCCGACAGGACGGTCACCAGCTCGCGGTAGTTGCGCCGCTGGACCTCCGCCTCCTCCGCGCTGACCTTCCCCGCCTGCCGCTCGGCGCCGAAGGCGGGCAGGTAGCCGGCGAGGCGCGGGTCGGTGGCGAAGAGGTCCAGCACCGCCTTCATCATCGGCGCGGTGTCGAGCTGGCTGATCGCCACACTCGACCCCATGGCGCCGAACGGGAGGTGCCGCACGATGTGCTCGGGCGCCTCCTCCACGGCGTCGACGGCGTCCACCGCCTCCTCGGTCTCCTGCCCGGCGAGGGTGCCCGGCCCGGTGGAACTCCCGGCTTCACCCTGCCGGACGCCGACCGGCGCCCGCCCCTTGGCACCCTTGGCCTTCGCCTTGCCCTTGCCCTTGGGGTCGTCGGCGGGCCGTTCCGGCCGGGTGAGGAAGTCCCCGGCGGTGACCCCGTCCGGCAGCGGCAGCCCCAGCTCCCGGGCCTCGTCGGCGCGCAGGGTGATCCACACCTTCATGGAGTGGTGGGCCGTACGGTCGCCCTTGACCAGGGGCGACTCGGGTCCGCTGCCCTCGACGGTGAACCGGACGGTGCCGAGGTAGAGGACCTTGTCGCCGCGGACCTCCGCGCCCTGCCGGCTGGAGACGGTCTGGTCGGCGACCGTGAAGCGGGCCTTGCGGGCGCCCGTGATCGGCATGACGGTGCCGCGTACGGCGGCGGCGCTGCCGAGGACGCCCACGCCCATCGCGGGACCGGCGCCGAACATGCCGCCCCGGCCCTTCCCGGCGGTGTCCGTCACCGACTGCTGGGTCTGCTGGTGGGTGCGCAGCTGGGTCTTGCCGGTGCCCCAGCCGGGGGCCAGCGCGGTGATCGCGGCGCGCATCCGGTAGGTGCCGGTGGTGGAGCCGTCCCGGCTGGTGAGGTCCTCGCCGACGACGCCGTCGCGCAGCAGCCGGGGCATGTCCTCCAGCACGGTCGAGGCGGCCGTCGCCTCGTACAGCCGGGCCCGGCCGGGGGCGCCGGGCCAGGTCAGGGACGGGGGCAGCACGGAGGCGACCGCGTCGAACAGCCCGCCGCCGCCCCCGTGCGGCGCGGCCCGGTCGGCGACGGCCAGGGGCGCCATGGAGTCGGCCAGCGACACCCGCCGGGCGGTCGCGGCGCTCACCCGGCGCGGCCGGGCCGGGGCACCCATGGACACCGGCACCAGGTGCTCGGTCGGCACCCGCATGGTGAGCCCGCCGGTCGCGGCGAAGGTCTGGGCACCCGGGGTGCCGTCCTTGGCGATCCGTACGCCGTAGCGCACCTTCCGCGGCACCTCCACCGTGCCCTTGTCGCTGCGCAGGACGCGGGGTTCGGCGACGTTGCGCTGGCTGCGGGAGTCGCGGGAGGACTGCCAGGGCTGGGCGGACGCGGTCACCGCCCCGCCCGCCCACACGCCGGGGGCGACGGGCGCCAGCCCGAACGCGGTGAAGGCGGCGCCCTTCGCGGCGGAGGAGCCGGTGGACTGGGCGACGGTGGCGGAGGTGTTGTGGTGCACGTCCACCTTGGTCGCCGCGCCCTCGGCGTCCGGGTTCTTGGGGGCGAAGGTCGGGGGCCGGTCGTCGTCGGCGGGCGTCACGGTGACCGTGACGTCGTAGCGGTCCCGGCCGCGCGGCCCGGTGACGGCGAAGGCGCGGCCCTGCCCGTAGAAGCTCTCGGGGCGTCCGGCGAGTTCGGTGGCGATGTCGTCGATCGTCTCGTCGCGGTGGCCGACGACGGTGACGAGGGTGGTGGCGACGAACTCGTGCCCGCTCAGCCCGTACGCCGAGGACAGCCCCGGCGCGTCCATGTCCTTCAGGTACGGCGGGAGTTCGAGGGAGTCGTCGGCGACCTCGGTGAGCGCTTCGAGGGGCTGTCCGCCGCGCGCGGTGGAGGGGCCGCCGGCGCTCAGTGCGCGTGCGGTGGCGGCGTTGCCCGCCGTCTGCTGGAGCCCGAGCAGGGGAGGCGCGGCCGAGCGCGGCGTCCGGGACGTCCGGGACGCCCAGGGAGCCCGCTCGGTGCCGATGCCGTGACGGTCGTCCGTCGTCTGCCGCTGTCCTCGCACCGCGTCAGCGTAGGAACGGCCGGCCGCCTGCGGGGGCTGAGCGTCGAGTGTTCAACTCGTGTACGACAAAAGGTCATCGTCGCCGGTCAGCGGGGGTGTGTGCGGGGCGCTGCGGGCGGGTCCGGGTCAGCGCGGGTCCGGGTACAGCGGCAGCCCCTCCGTGGAGATCGTCCACTCGGCGACGGTGACGTCCTCGCCGTAGACGAAGTCCTTGCGGGTCGCGTAGCGGGGGCCGTCGGGGGTGGAGTGGATGTCGGAGAGGACGGCGCCGGTGCCGGTGCGGGGGTCGAAGGACCCCTCTCCTTCCATCTCCGCCTCGGCGATCACCATCACGTCGGGGTGGCGCATGATGCCCTCGGGTTCGTCCTCGACATCCGGCTTGCCCGTGTGGGCCACGATCTCGTCCGGCATCACCTTTTCGAGGCGTTTCCGCAGGTGCAGGGTGGTCAGCTCGTGCGGGCCGACGGGCGTCGTCATGTCGTGGACGATTCCTTCCTTGGTCACCTCGAACTTGCCGGGAAGGGTGTCGTCCATGGACTGAACGAAGTCCCGCATGGCCCGGTACCGGTGGGAGGCGCCCTGCGGCACGTCGTCCGGGGCGATGGTCATGACGCTCGCTCCTCGTCGTTTGCTGGGCGCCTCCGGGGCTTCCAGGTCACTCGCGTACTGCTCTCATCGCGTCGTCCAGTACGGCGCTCAGCTCTTCCAGGGCTTCCTCCGCGACGACGGCGTCCTCGTGCTCCAGGTTGCTCCTGGCACGGGCGTAGCGGCTGGAGAGGTCGGGACGGCGGGCGATCTCTATGTCCCGGGCCCAGGTCAGGACCAAGCTCCGTCCGGGCTGAGGGAGTCCATTCGACCGCGTTGGCGAAGGCCTCGTCCTTCGTGGCCCGCATCTCTGCCAGGCGGCCGGGTGCGACGACGGCGAGGGCGGCGCGAAGGGCGTCAGGGGTCCGCGCGGGACGAGGAACCAGGAGCGGGGAGCGCGAGAGGTGTGAACCGTGCATTCAGACATCCGAGTGAATGTGATCGCGGCAGTCGCGGCAGCGGCCCGGCTCGGGGGCGCGGAAGGGGCGGTCGCAGCCGGGGCAGGTCTGGAAGGGGTGTCGGGCGGGTGGGGGCGGGCCGGACGGCCGGACGGGCGGTGGCGGCGGGAGCAGGGCGGTGAGGCGGTGGGCCAGGATGGCCGCGGGGCGGTGCAGCGGCTCCTCGGGGAGGCCGGAGGTGAGGGCGTGGCGTACGGCCGTGGGGGTGACCTCGCGTTCCAGCCAGGCGGCGACACCGGGCGCCAGGTGGGCCGTGTCGTCGGCTGAGAAGAGGAGGCGGGAGTCGAGCCGGCGGAGGGAGGCGAGGAGGTCCGTCGCCGTCTGGAGCAGGGCGGCGGCGGGGAAGGACGGCCGGGGGACGTCCGGGAGGGCCTTCTTGCGGGGAGCGGCGGGCGGGCGCTGCCGCGTGGGTGTGGGTGTGGGCGCCGGTGCGGGGCGGCGGCCGTCGGCTGCCGTGCCCTGACGGTGGTGGCCGGGCCGGTTGCAGGAGATCGTGCGGGTGACGATCCGGCCGCCGGGCACGCGGGTGCGTTCGCGCCGCAGGTAGCCGTGCGCCTCCAGCTCCCGCAGGGCTGCGGAGATCCGGGCCGCGCCCTCGGGGAAGCGGGCGGTGAGGGACTTGATGTCCACGTGGGCGCCCTTGGGCAGCGACTGGATGTGCACGCCGAGTCCGATCGCCAGCAGCGAGAGCTCGGGGTGTTGGGCAAGGTGGTTGCCGACCACCGTGAAGTGGGTGGTGTGGCGGGCGTTCTCGTGGTGCAGTCCGCCGGAATGCCGCCGGTTCGGGTGGTGGTTGGCGCCAAGCCGGGGCTGGGCGGGCGGGGGCGCGCTAGGGTTTTCGGTACCCATTGGGGAAGTTGTTGCCTTCCTCGGTGGTCAGGCCCTCGCACTGGGATGGCAGTCCCGGCGGGGGCCGACGCATGTCTGCTGTGTCGTCGCGCTGAGCGTAGGGCAGGCAATGCCCCCCAAACCCCGCCGAGTTGGCATTTTCACCCACCCGGGTGAGTTTGCCGCGCGGGCGGGAGGGGTGGGGCTTGGTGGGGTTCTTTCACCCTGGTGGTTCTTAAAAGAGACCGCCCGTGTCACCGGAGCACGGGGACGCGAGTTCCGGTGACGAAGACACCTCGGCCCAGACGGTCTTGCGCGACGCCGGACCCTCACTCACCCCCCATCGGGCCGCCAGCGCGTCCACGAGAACCAGCCCCCGGCCTGACTCGCTGTCCGGCGGCACCTGCCCGACGCACGGCGTACGGTCACCGCGCGTGTCCGAGACCTCGATGCGCAGGGTGTCGCCGATGACGTAGAGCAGCAGCCGGAAGTCGCGGCCGTCGGCCCGGCCGTGCGTGACGGCGTTGGCCGCCAGCTCGGCGACGATGAGCGCCGCCGGGTCGGGCGGAAGCCCCCAGCTGCGGAGTTGCTCGGTGGCGAGCAGCCGGGCGAGTCGGGCCCCTCGGGGCGTGGGGGACAGCTGCGCGTGGAAGTGGCGGAGGGGCGAGTCGAGTTGGTGTGTTTCGTGGATCACATCACCCAGAGTGGCCGGGCTCGCCTACCGTGAACAGTGACGACATCGATACGTAGGGTCACTGTCGGTCGCTTGTCCGGGCGTGTCCGGGCACGTCGGCGGGGTGGAGAGGGGAGACCGGATGCTGGTCGACGGAGAGGCGGCGCGCCTCAAGGGGGAAGCGGACGAGCCGGGGTGGGAGGTCGACCCCGACGACGAGTGGGGCGTCGCGGTCGTTGCGACCGTGGGACGGCAACTGCGGCTCCGCCGCGAGGCGGTGGGCATGCGGGCCACCGAGTTCGCGGCGGCGGTCGGGTACGGCGACGACCTCGTCTACAAGATCGAGGGCGGCAAGCGGATTCCCCGGCCGGAGTACCTGGACAAGGCGGACGAGGTGCTGGGGGCGGGTGGGCTGCTCTCGGCGATGAAGGCGGATGTGGAGAGGGTCCAGTATCCGAAGAAGGTGCGGCAGATCGCGGAGTTGGAAGGTAAGGCGGTTGAGCTACAGCTCTACGATCCGCTGAGCATCCATGGGCTGTTGCAGACACCGGAGTACGGGCGCGGGCTTCTCCTCATGCGCCGACCCGCGTACTCCGAGGTAGAGGTGGAGCGGTTCGTCGCGGCTCGTGTGGCTCGTAAGTCGATCTTCGAGCGGGATCCGGCGCCTGAACTCGGCTTCGTCCTGGAGGAATGGACGCTACGGCGACCGCTCGGCGGAAAGGTCCAGCTGCGCCGTCAGTTGGAACACCTGCTGGAAATCGGACAGCTGCGGAACGTCGAGCTTCAGATCATGCCCATGAATCGGGAGGAGCACGCCGGGGTTGACGGCAGTATCGAGGTGCTGAAGTTCGGTGACGGCTCATCGGTGGGTCGTTCGCCGGCCGTGAGCAACGGCCGACCGGTCTCCGAACCCAAGGACCTCCGTATCCTTGAACTGCGATATGGCATCATCCGGGCTCAAGCGCTCACGCCGCGTGAGTCGTTGGCCTTTATCGAGCGACTGCTGGGGGAGACATGACCCGCGAGGACCTGGCCTGGTTCAAGAGCAGTTACAGCAGCGGCTCCGAGGGCGACTCCTGCGTCGAAGTAGCGCTTGCCTGGTTCAAGAGCAGCTACAGCGACGGCCCGGACGGCGACTCCTGCCTCGAAGTAGCCCCCACCCCCACCACCATCCACATCCGCGACTCCAAGGTCACCGACGGCCCCCGCCTCGCCCTCGCGCCCCGGCCCTGGGCGGACTTCGTCCGGTACGCCGCGGCCCGGACCTGAGGCGCGCTAGGCCTCGGCAACGCTGACCAGGGAGAACACGCGTGAGCAACGATCAGCAGGTCATCACCGAAGGCCAGCGGCGCCAGGCGGAGCTGATCTGGGACTACCACCGGATGCACCACGAGCTGCGGCCCGTCGACGTGGCGATCGGGCTGGGAAGCCACGACCTCGGCGTCGCGGCCCACACCGCCGAGCTGTACCGCGCCGGGTTCTTCCCCCACCTGGTGTTCACTGGCGGCACCAGCCGCACCACCGCCAAGGTCTTCCCGCGCGGCGAGGCCGTCCACTTCCGCGAGCACGCCATCGATCTCGGTGTCCCCGCCGCCGCGATCCTGCTGGAGCCCAACGCGGGCAACACCGGACAGAACATCACCTTGTCCCGTGAGGTCCTAGCGGCGGCCGGCATCCACCCGACCAGGGTGCTGCTGGTCTCGAAGCCCTATATGGAGAGGCGGTCGTTCGCGACCGCCCGCAAGCTGTGGCCCGACGTCGAGATCCTCTGTGCTTCGGCGCCGCTTGAGTTCGACGACTACGTGAAGTCCATCGGCGACGAGAAGCTGGTCCTGGACATGCTCGTCGGCGATCTTCAGCGGGTCATCGAGTACCCGAAGCTCGGATTCGCCATCGAGCAGGAGGTCCCGGAGGACGTGCGTGCAGCGTACGAATCCCTCATTCGCGAAGGCTTCACCCGCCGCCTCATCTCCTGAGCTCCCTGCCGCCACAACGTCTCTCTACCGGGGCTGACCGTTCGCGTTCTCCTCGAACAGTTCCCGGGTGCGGTGCAGCAGGGCTTCCCGTACGGCGTCCGGGGTGAGGACCCGCAGGGGTGTGGCTAGGCTGAGGAGGTACCTGGCGAGGCCGTCCGCGTCGGGGCCGCCGATGTCGACGAGCGTGGCGTCGGGGCCATCCGGGCGGTGGGTGCCGACCGTCTGCGGGATCAGTCGCAGCGCCTGGTCCAGGGGAAGCGGGAGGCGGATCGTCACGTGGAGCGGGTAGGCGCCGGTCGCGATGGAGCGGGAGACGAGCGCCGCCGGGTCGGGTGGGTCGAGGAGTTCCACCGGGCGCCCGGTCGGTTCTATCCGGCCGACCCTGTCGGCCCGGAAGGTGCGCCACTCGTCCCGCGTCACGTCCCGCGCGACGAAGTACCAACGGCGTCCCGTGTGCACCAGGCGGTAGGGGTCGACGTCCCGGACCGTGGCCGTCCCCTGCCGGTCGCGGTACGACAGGCGGCAGCGCTCCGCCCGGCGGCACGCGCCGGCCAGGTCCAGCAGCATGCCGGGCGCGATCTGCGGCGCGTCGGGCCGTGTGGTGTGGACGAAGGCGGCGTCCATCTCGCCCAGTCGGTCGGCGATCCGGCCCGGGAGCACCTGACGTAGTTTCAGGAGTGCGGACAGTGCCGCTTGGTCGCCGCCGAGGACGCCGCTGAGCGCGGCCTCGCGCAGCCCGACGGCCACGGCGAGTGCCTCTTCGTCGTCGAGGATCAACGGCGGCACGCGGGATCCGGCACGGAGGCGGTAACCGCCCCATGGCCCGGGGTCGGACTCGACGCCGTAGCCGAGTTCCCGGAGCCTCGCGATGTCCCGCCGCACCGTGCGCTCGGTGACCGCCATCCGGTCGGCCAGCTCGCCGCAGGTCCACGACGGCCGCGCGGACAGCAGGGACACCAGTCGCAGCAGGCGGGCGGATGTGCTGATCACATCGGGAAGTGTCCCGCACGACCAGGACCGAAACTGTCCTGGTCCCGTCATAGCGTCCTCCTCATGAGCACTGGAAGCACGTCCGCACCCGCGATCCGCTACGCGGCCGTCACGTTCGACTGCCCGGACCCCGCCGAACTGGCCCGCTTCTACGGCGAGGCCCTCGGTCTGCCCGTCGCCTACTCCAGCGACGACTTCGTCCTGCTCGGCCGGGAGGGCTCGGCCGGACTGGGGTTCAACCGCCTGGCCGACTACCGGCGCCCCACCTGGCCGGACCCTTCCCAGGAGAAGCAGGCCCACATCGAACTCGGCGTCGACGACCTGGACTCCGCGCAGGCGCACCTGCTGACCCTGGGGGCTGTCGAGCCCCCGACCCAGCCCCGGCCCGACCGGTGGAGGGTCCTGCTGGACCCCGCCGGCCACCCGTTCTGCATCACCACCCTGGTCTGAACATGATCGGCAGACTGATGACCATGACCGCGCACCCGGGCAAGGGCGGTGAACTCGCCGCCGTCCTGCTGAGGGTCGCGGACGGGCTGCACGGCTTCCCCGGCTGCGAGATCTACCTGATCAGCCAGGACGCGGCAGACCCGGACACGGTGCACGTCACCGAGGTCTGGCGGGACGAGGCCAGTGCGCAGGCGGCCCTCGCAGCTCCGTCGCGCCCCGACGGCCCCCAGCCCGCGGACGTCCTCGCGCTGCTGTCGTCCCCGCCGCGCCGCACCGACCTCACCGTCCTGGGCGGAGTGGGCCTCCCCGCTTCCGACGGCCGACCCTGACACACGCCCCTTACGGCGAGGGGGCCCGCTCGGCAGTCATTCCTGCGGTCGGGAGGGCGCACGCCCGTAGGGTGGCGGGATGCCCGCCACCACATCCGCCGCCACCACCCCCGCCGCGATCGTCCGCGGTTACGTCGCCGCGCTGCTGGTGAACCTGGCCATCGGCGTACCGACGGTCGTGCTCGTCGTGTGCGCCCGCTGGTACGCCGCCCACGGGCACTGCGACAACGGGGATCTGGCGCGGCGCGACCTGGACGGGTGCACGTACGACCAGATCGAGAACAGCGGGTTCGTGCTGATCGGGCTGGTCGGGTCCGGGCTTCTTGTCGCGGTGCTGGTGCTGGTCTTCGACGTGCTGCGTCCCCGGGCGAGGAAGCACCCGCTCGGGCCGCGCCTGCTGACGCTGCCCGCGGTCCTGCTGCCGTACGGGCTGCTGGCCACGGCGGCGGCCGGATGAGCGGCGTACCGGCAGCGCCTGGTACAACCGAACGATGATCTACCACGTCGTACCGAAGGACGAGTGGGAGGCGGACCCCGGCGAGCCCTACGCGCCCGCTTCGCTCGCGGCGGACGGCTTCGTCCACTGCTCCCCCGACGAGGAGACGACCCTCGCCGTCGTGAACCTCTTCTACCGCAGTGCGCCCCGGCCGCTGCTGGCCGTGGTCCTCGACGAGGACCGGCTCTCCGCGCGCTGCGCGTGGGAGGCGCCGGACCCCGTCCCGCCGCCGGGGGTCGCCGAGGGCGTCCTGTTCCCGCACGTCTTCGGGCCGCTCGACCGGGAGGCGGTCACCCGTGTACTGGAAGTGCGGTGGGACGGACGGGGCCGGGCGACGGGACTGGTGGACCCGGCGGAGGCGGCGGGCTGACCGCTCAGCGCCATGGTGAGCCCTGCCGGTCGGTCAGCGCTCGTCGGGGTCGTCCCGTGGCACCAGTGTCACCCGGTGCAGGTTGCAGGAGCCGGCGGCCGGAACGGCCCCCGGAACGGTGGCCAGGTGTGCCTTGAGCGCCATGCTGACCAGGCTCATCAGCAGGTCGACGTCCGCGTCGCAGTCGAGGTGGACGGTGACCCAGCGGGAGCCCGGCACCACCCGGACCGCCGTCGACGCCCGCAGGTCGTCACGTATGCGCTGGATCGCCGGGACGGTGAGGTGGAGGTCCACGTCGTGCCCGGAGTGGAAGTGGAGTATCTCGCTGTGAACGGAGCGCATCGCCCGCCCTGCGCCGCAACTGGCGTCGACCGCGGTGAGATCGGGCCAGACTTGAAGTCGTTCCAGGGCACGCTCGGCCAGAGTCATGTGCCCATGGTCGCCCGATCACCGCGCCGCAACCAGGGGTTGAGGGAAACGTAACCGGGGCGTGAGGTGGACCGGAGGCCCCGGCTCCGCCTCACGCCCCGGCCCGACGGGACGTCAGTCCTGCTTCGGCGCCGCCTGCTGGACCACTTCGAAGGACCACAGCGTCGCGTCCGTCGCGGCGGGCTTCGGCCGCTCGCCGCCCTCCGCGGAGCCGGCGCCGGAGCCGCCGCCGTGCGCCGCCTGGGCCCGCCCGGACATCCAGTTCTGGAAGTCCTCCTCGCTGCGCCAGCGCGTGTAGACGAGGTAGGTGTCGGTGCCCTCCACCGGCCGCAGCAGCTCGAACCACTCGAAGCCGTCGGAGCCCTCCACCGCGCCGGCCCGGGCGGCGAACCGCTTCTCCAGCGTCTCGCGCTGCTCCGCGGGGACCGTGAGTACGTTGATCTTGACGATGCTCATGGGCCCATTGTCCCGCAGCGGGCCCGGACGGAGCGGTTCCCGCCGGCCGTGGCGGCGTCAGGCGTCAGGCGCCGGTCCGTCACCTGCCGGTGAGGCGTGCGGTCAGGCGGGACAGCAGGAGGACGCAGTCGTGCAGTTGTCCCTGCTCTTCGGGGCTGAAGGTGTTCTGGAGGGCGGCGGTGAGGGCGCGGGAGCGCCGGGCGCGTTCGAGTCGCAGGCGGGCGCGGCCGGTGTCGGTGACGTGCAGCAGCAGCTTGCGGCCATCGCTGGGGTGGAGTTCTGTGCGCACCAGGCCGGCGTTGACGAGTTCCTTGACGGACTTGGCGGCCGACTGGTGCGTCACCCGGCGCCGGTGGGCGAGGTCGGACGTGGTCAACGGGCCGTCCCGGTCGAGGAAGCCGAGGGCGGCCGCCTCCCCGGCGGGCATGGTGTCCACGACCCGCACGGCCCGGACCAGGTCCCCGATCGTCTGCCGCAGCTCCTCGGCCAGCTCGGCCAGTGCCTCTTCGTCCATGCGTCCATCCTAGCCGGAGCCATGAAACATAGTTGTACAGTCTAGTTGTACAGTTTCATCGGTGAGGGAAAGGGAGCCGGTCATGCAGCTCACCAAGTTCGGCCATGCCTGTGTGCGGGTGGAGAAGGACGGTCGCCGACTGGTCATCGATCCCGGTGGCCTGACCGGGCCCGAGGCGCTGGACGGCGCCGACGCGGTCCTGGTCACGCACGAGCACTTCGACCACTTCTCGGAGGAGACGCTGCGCCGGGCGGCCGAGGCCGATCCGCGCCTGCGGATCTGGACCAACTCCTCGGTCGCCGGGCGACTGGACGGCCTCGGCGCCCGGGTCACCGCCGTCGGGGAAGGCGACGCGTTCACCGCGGCCGGCTTCGACGTGACGGTCCACGGCACCTGGCACGCGGCCATCCACCCCGACATCCCGCGCGTCGCCAACGTCGGCTTCCTCGTCGACGACGAGCTCTTCCACCCCGGAGACGCCCTGACCGTCCCCGACGCGGCCGTCGGCACGCTGCTGCTGCCGGTCCACGCCCCGTGGTCGACCGTCGGCCACCTGATCGACTACGTCCGCGAGGTCGCCCCGCGCGACGCCTACGCCATCCACGACGGCGCCCTCAACGACATCGGCACCGCCATGGTCGGCGGCTTCCTCGGCGACCAGGGACCCGGGACCGCCGCGCGCTACCACCGCCTGGTCCCGGGCGAGACCGCCCGGATCGGCTGAGGCCCGCCCGCCCGGATCGGCTGAGGCCCCTCCGCTTCCCGGCGCCGCCGTGTCCGTCAGCCCGCCGTGTCCGTCAGCCCGCCGCGGCCGCGGCCAGGGCCGCTGTCACCAGGCCGGCGGCGGCCAGGGTCAGGGACGCCTGGGTGCAGCGGTGTTTGCGCCAGGCGATCTTCGACATGATGACCAGCTGGCGGCTCAGCACGGGGAGGGGGTCCGTCGTGCGCAGGGTCTGCGCGAGCTCGTCGGGGTCCAGGCCGCGCAGGTCGCCGAAGTAGACGAAGCCCGGTCCGGACCGGGGGACCCCCTCCTCCCCCAGGCGGGGCACGACCGCCAGGACGGCCAGCAGGGCGGCGACCGTCAGCAGCCCCATGCCGGCGGTCGCCAGCACCGGGGCGGACAGACCGTCCACCCGCGGTGCCCCGCCGGGACCGGAGTGGGACGAGGAACGCAGCACGGCCGTGAGGGCGAGCGCCGCGGATTCGACGGTCAGTGCGAATGCCGCCTTCGTGTCCACCTTTCCCGTCCAGTCGGCGAGCGCCGTGTAAATGCGCCAGGCGGTTTCGACCGTGGACGCCTGTGCGAATATCGGGGGTGCGGTGGTCGGCGAGTTTCCCGAAGAATCAGACACGTGTTCCTCCTTGCGTCCCTGCCGGTATGAACGGCCACTTCCACTTGTATCCCGACCGTGCTCATCGGTCTGCGTCATTCGGCGCACGCCAACTCCCCTATTTCCGTAAGCTGACGTCAACGCGGACAGGGTGGGGGAGGCCTTTTCGTGTCAGAGGAAAGATCTTTTGCGGGCCGTCGTACGGGCCATGAACCCTTCACTCCCGACGAATTGCTCCTCTTCCGCGCGGCCGGCCGGGTCCGGGGCTGGGAACGCGGCGAATCACTGATGCGGGCGGGCGGCCCGCCCGACTGCGTGGTGCTCGTGCTGAGCGGCCTCGCCAAGGTCACCGCCGAGTCCGACAACGGCTACACGAGCGTGCTCGCCCTGCGCGGTCCCGGCGAACTCGTCGGCGAACTCTCCTGTCTCGACGGCACCCGGCGCTCCGCGACCGTCACGGCGCTCGAACCGCTCGAAGGCGTCAAGGTCGGCAGCGACGCGTTCCACCGACTGCTGCGCAGCCACGCCTCGTTGACCCTGGCCGTGCTGCGCAGCGTCGTGGCGCGGCTGCGGGACTCCGACGCCATGCGCACCGAGCAGGGCGCGCGGTCGTCCCGGTCGATGCTCGCCCGGGTCCTCCTGGACACCGCCGTACGGCACGGGGAGCCGGTCGACGATCCGCGCGGCGCGCTCGCGGTCCGCATGAACCAGCAGGAACTCGCGGGCGCGGCGGGTGTCTCCCGCGAGTCGGTGGTGCGCTCGCTGCGCGCCATGCAGGAGGCCGGGCTGGTCACCACCAGCCGCGGCCGGACGTGCGTCCTGGACCTCGCCGAAGTCCGGCGCTGGGCCGAGGAATGACCCGCGGCCGCGCCCGAGCCCGAGCGTGACCGCAGGGTCCGCCGTGTCCGCCGTGACCTTCGTGATGGCCGTGACGCGGTACGCCATTCGGTGATCCGGCGCTGTGCGTCATCTGACGCTGTGCGCGGAACGGGCCCCGGATATGCATGACGAGGGCACCGTGGGCCGCCGGTCACGGGGGTGGTGGTCCACGGTGTCGCATCTCTCGCAAGAAGGACGGATCATGAAACCGAAGGCTCAGGTCTACTCCATAGTCGTCGTCGACATCGAGAAATTCGGCCGACGCGCCAATCCGGTCCAACTCTGGCTCAGGGAACGCCTGTACGACATCGCCCGGAAGGCGTTCTCGGAATCGGGGATCGACGCCGAGAACGGACCGGAACCGTCCGACCGGGGAGACGGATTCTTCTGGCTGCTGTCCGGAGTCGACCGCACCGAACTCACCGGGCGGTTCGTCGACGTGCTCGACCAGAAGCTGCGCGCGCACGCCCGGACGAGCAACGAACAGGGCGCACTGCGGCTGCGCGTGGCCCTCCACCAGGGCGATGTGACCGACGACGGGTCCGGCTGGGTCGGCGAGGAACTGAACACCGCCTGCCGCCTGGTGGACATCGACCCGCTGCGCACGGCGCTGGAGTCAGGGACGCGGGCCGGACTCGCGCTCGCCGTCTCCGGCGAGTGGCACCGGCAGGTCGTCCGCCACGACGACGCCTCCGTGGCGGGCGACACCTTCCGGTGCGTCCCCTTCGACGCCAAGGAGATCCGGGGCGCGCACGCCTGGATCAGGGTCCCCGGCTACGACGCCCCGCCCGGCATCTCCGGAGCCCGTACCGCGCCCGCCGGAGGCGGGAACCGGGGTGCGGCCACCGGTGACGGCGGCCGGACCGCGGGAGCCGACGGCGGGTCGACGGCAGCCGGTGGCGGGTCCACGGGAGCCGGTGGCGGGTCCACGGGAGCCGGTGGCGCGGGCGCGCGCGGCGAGGGCCGGCGCGGGGACGGCGTGGCCCCGGCCGGCCAGGGGCCCTTCGCCGGGGCCCGCTTCGACCGCGTGAACCAGGTCTTCGGCGGCGACCAGATCGTCCACGGAGGACAGACGTTCTCGTGGGGTCACGGCCCGGACGAACCCGCCGCGCGTGACGGCGAGGACGGGAACGGGGGTGCCTGATGGCGGACGCCGCACCCCCCGAAGGCCCGAAGCCCGAACCGACACCCTCCCCGCCCGGCACCCCCGACCCGCCGCAAGGCCTGCGCGAGGGCCTCGCGGCGCTGCGCGGCACCCGCGGAGCCGCCGGGGAACGGCTCGACGCGGAACGCGACGCCGTCAACGGACTGCGCGTCTCGGCGGCCCAGGTCTTCGGCGGCGACAACTACGTCTTCCAGCTCGGCGGCGCCGCCGCCGGCCCCCGCTCCTACCGGCTGACCGCCGAGAACCTGGACGAGACCCGCGAGGCGTTCGCCCCGCCGGACGGCTTCGACACGGTCGTCCGCGAGGTGACGGCCCGTGCCGTCACCGTCCTGCGGGGAGCGGCCGGCACCGGCAAGGAGGCCCTGGCACGGGCCGTGCTCCAGCGGGCCGGACACCGCGTCCTGCACCTGCTCGAACCCACCACCGACCTCGCCCTCCTCGACGACAAGGCCCTCACCCCCGGCGTCGGCTACATCCTCCCCGACCTCCCGCAGCGGGGCGCGGACCTGCTGACCGCGTTCGAACTGCACCGGCTCGACGCCCTGCTGCGGCGCGCGGACTGCCGGCTCGTCCTCACCGCCCAGGCCGCCGTGCGGATCACCGACCCGCGCGTCGGGCCCGCCGTGACCGACGCGCCCGGCGCCCCGGACCTGTCCGCGATCGTCGCCCGGCAACTGGGCTGGCGGCTGGGCGCGCCCGCCGCCGCCCGCGCCCGCCGCGTCCTCGCCCGCCCCGACGTCACCCGGCTGCTGCGCGAGCAGCTCGGCGGCGGCGCGGACGCGGGGACGGCGGCCGACCTGGGCCGCGACCTGGCCGAGGCCGCGGCGGCCGGCGGCGACGACGAGATCGTCGCCCGGGTCCGCGCCCGCAAGGACCTCGACGACGAACGCGCGGTCGCCCACTGGCTGCACGACATGGCGGACCTCGCCGAACAGTGCCTCGCCATCGGCATCGCCGTGTTCGGCGGCGAGGCCTACGAGACGGTGGCCACCCTCTCGCGCGACCTGGAGGAACGGCTCCAGGTCGAGGAGAGCCCCGACAACCCCGTACGCCCCCGGGGCACCAAGCTCACCGGGACCCGCACCGCCCGGCTGGACGCCGTCCGCGCCGCGCTGGTGGACTCCGAGGTCGCGACCCGGCACGGCGGCGCCCGCGGCAAGGTCGTCCGCTTCCAGGACCCCGGTACCGCCCGACGGGTCCTCGACCACGTGTGGAGCGAGTACGACGAGATACGCGAGGCGCTGCCCGGCTGGCTGCGCGACGCGGCGGCCCGCGGCCTGCCCACCGTCGGCGTACGCGCCGCGGTCGGCGCCGGGACCCTCGCCCGGCACAGCTTCGAGACCGTACGGGCGCGCATCCTGCGGCCCTGGGCGGCCGACAAGGACGCCGAGCTGCGCGACGCCGCGGCCATCGCGCTCGGCGTCGCCGCCCGGGAGTCGGGCCACGCGCTCGCCGTGTACAACCTGGTCATGGCCTGGAGCGCGGACCGCTCCCCGGAGCTGCGGGCCACCGCCGCCCGCGCCTGGCGCGTGGTCTTCGAACAGGACGGCGACGAGATGGCCTGGGGCTGGCTGCACCAGTTGGCCGGCACCCAGCACGTGGCCGTGATCGAGGCCCTGTGCCGCAGCCTCACCGAGTACATGGCCCTCGACGGCGGCCGGTACCGCTCCGACGCCCTCGACCTGCTCGACCAGTGGGCGGTCACCGGCCTGCACGACCCGCAGCGCCGGATCTTCGGCGAGCTGGCCTTCCTCTACGCCGCGGCCGACCTGGTCGGCCCCCCGCCCCCGCCCCCCGCCGGCCGGTCCGCGCCGCCCGGGGCACCGGTCTGGCCGGCGCTGCTCACCGCCACCGCGCACGACCCGGTGCAGCGGGCGGACATCGCCGCCCTGTGGCGCCAGACCGTCAACTCGGCGCTCACGTACGGCATGGCCCACGACGTCCTCACCGACTGGGCCCGCCTGGTCGACCACGACCCGCGCGGGCGCGAGGCGCTCGCGGTCCTGCTGGCCGGCGTCGCCGCCGACCGGCGCACCCGGGTGATCCTCCGGCACCTGGCCGACGGCTGGGTCCGCGGCACCGCGGGACGCACCGCGCCCCGTTCCGGCCACCGTCTACTCGCCCGTCTCGACGCAGGGAGCGGCACACCGTGACACCACAGGAAGCAGCACAACAACTCCTCTTCACCGGCCCGCTCCCCGTGAGCATGGCGGACCGGGGCGGCCCGGTCCGCCCGGGGCAGGCCCTCCTGTTCAGCAACGAGGAGGGCGATCTGACCGAACTGCCGCGCAAACCCACGGCGTTCGGCTCCCTGCGCTACCGCTACCGGTACGAGGTGGACCTCTCGGACCACACGGTGAACTGGTCGGAGCCGTTGCAGAGCGGCACCGGCGGATTCGACTTCCAGGCCGCGTTCGAGGCCCGCTGGAAGGTCTCCGGCCCGGCGGAGGTCGTCCGCCGCGGGATCCGGTCCGTGCGCGACGGGCAGGAGGCGGTGTGCGTGGCCGTGCGGGACCTGCTCTGGCCGCACGCCACGCGGTACGGGATCGAGCGGATGGAGGAGTTCGCCGGGTTCGTGCGCGGCTCGCTGTGCAGCCGGCAGCACCGGCTGGCGACCGGCCTCACCGTGGACTCCCTGACCGTGCGGATCTACCTCGACGAGGCCGCGGCCGGACAGCTGCGGGCGCTGAAGCAGCGCGAGTTCGACAAGCAGCTCGCCGTCGCCGGGCACGACGTGGCGATGACCGAGCACAGCCTCGACCAGCGGCTCCAGACCAAGCGCCGGGAAGCGCTGCTCGCGGCGGCCCGCGGCGAGGGCGGCCTGCTGGTCGAGCTCATCGCCCAGGACCCGTCGAAGCTCCACGAGATCATGCGGGAGCTGGGCCAGCGGCACGACGTGGCGGTGGAGCAGAAGGGCCGGATGCTGCGGGACCTCGTCGAGGCGGGCCACATCCAGCCCGCCGAGGCCCAGCAGATGTGGTACGAGATGTACAGCCCGGCACCGCTGTTCGGCGGCGGCCCCGCCGCGCTCCCGGCCACGGGGCCGGGCGGTCCGCCCGCGCAGCTGACGCAGGGGCCCGGTGCGCTGCCGGCCGGCGCGGTCTCCGCCGGGACCGCGACAGGCGGTACGCCGGGTGGCGCGACGGGCGGTACGACGGGCGGCACACCGACCGGTACGCCTGGTGGCGTGACGGGTGGCGTGGCGGTCGGCGGGGCGGTCGGCGGGGCGGCAGGACCGGCCGTGGTGGCCGGCACGGTGGTTCCCGCGGCGGGCACCCAGGAACCGCCCAAACCCCGGCGCCGCGCGGGTTCGCCGGCGCCTCCGGCCGCCGCCGGTCCCGCCGCGCCGACGCCTCCCGCCGGCGGTGCCGCCGCGCCCGTCTCCCCCGCCTCGCCGGACCCGTCGGCCCCGTCGGCCCCTCCCGCGCCCCGGAAGCCGGACGCGTCGGGGGACGGCTCGGCCAACGTCGTCGGCGAGACCCGGGTCGGCCCGCGGGGCGGTCGCGGCGGGCGGCGCACGCCGGGGGCCGGATCGTGAGGCCGGGCCAGGGCCAGCACCGGGCCACCGACGCACCGCGCACGGCCGGGGACCCCTCCGGCGCCGCCGGCCAGGGCAGGCCGGCCCGCGGTGTCCGGCCGGCCCGCCGTACCCGGCTGACCCTCACGTTGCTCGTGGCGGGAACCGCACTGCTGGCGGGAGGAAGTGCCTTGTTCGGTTGGAAGGGGCTGGGCCTCACCGCGACGGGCGTCGCCGTGGCCGCCGTCGCCCGGGTGCTCCACCAGGCGCTGCGGAACGACCCGGCGGACGGTGACCCGGCGGGCCGCGATCCTGCGGGCCGCGACTCGGCGGGCCGCGGCTCGGCGGGCGGCCCGCAGGAAGGGCCCGGCAACGGCTACGTCCGCCGTGAGTTCGGGCTGTACGGCAGCGCCGCCGCGCGACCCGAGGGCGACCGGGAGGCGCGAGCGGGGTCCGGGTCCTCCGGGTACGGACCGGGGGGCGGCGGCCGCGAACCGCGTGCGGGTGCGGGCCATGGTGTCGGTGCGGGTGCGGGTGCGGGTGCGGGTGCGGGTGCCGGTGCCGGTGTTGGTTCCGGGGCCGGGGCCGGGGCCGGGGCCGGAGCGGGAGCCCCGTCCCGGGGCGGGGGCGACCGTGGATCGCGTCCCCCGGCGGGGCGCGCCACGCGACCCCCGGCCTCCGGGGCACCGTCCGCGGGGGCGGAGGATTTCCACTCGACGACGCCGACGCCGATGACCCCGGCGATCCCCGCGATGCCGGGCTTCTCGCCTTCCTCACCCACCTCATCCACCTCACCCCTCTCGCCCTCCGGGGCCGACACCGGGCGCCCGCCCGGCGGCGCGGCCGTCCCCGCCCGACCCGCCTCCCCGACGACGAGCGACGGGCTCCCCGGACCGAACGGCCACCCGGCCGCCCCCGGGCCCGCCGGGTACGGGGAGCCGCCGGAGGGCGCCGGAACCACCGGCCACGCCTCCCCACGGCCGGTGGCCGGGATCACCGAGGTCGTCGGCGGACCGGCGCCCGCGCCGGACGGCGCCGCCCCCGCCCGGCGGGCGCGGGAGACCGGGCTCGCGCTCCCGGTGCCGGACGACGACGGGCCGCCCGTGCTCGTCCGCGGATCGCGCGCGTCCCGGGAGCCGTGGCGGCTGCCCGCCGAGCCGGGGCCGCACGGGCTGGCGGCGGACGAGGCCGCGCTGGGCGGGCTGACCGTCCGCGCCGCCTCGGTCGTCGGCCCCGGGCACCGGGCGCACGGCAGGCCCCGGCAGGACGCGTACCGGATCGGCCGGGACCGCGCGGGCGAACACCTGGTGATCGCCGTGGCGGACGGCATGTCGGACAGCGCCCACTCCGACGTCGGCGCACAGGTGGCCGTGTCGGCGCTGGTCAACACCGTCCGTACGGCCCTCGACGCGGGGACCCCGCTGGAGCGGCTGGACCACTGCGCCGCCTTCCTCAGCGCCGCCGGACAGATGATCGCGGTGGCGGAGCAACGCGGCTGGGACCCGGACACGGTGCGGGCCGTCGCCGTCGTCGCCGCCGTGCCGGCCCGGCCGCACGTCAACGGCCGGCGCCGGGTGTGGCTGGCCGCGATCGCCGACGTCAGCGCGTGGCGGCTGAACGGCGACGACTGGGAGCGTCTGATCGGCGAGGAGAAGCACGGCTTCGACGCGTCGGCCGTCGCCCGGTACCTGCCGCACGACCCGCGCGGCGCCGACCACGGCATCGTGGAACTGCCGCCCGCCGGCGTGCTGGCGGTGACGACGGACGGCGTCGCGGACGCGTTCGCCACCGGGCCCCAGGCCCGTCGGTGGTTCGCCGAACGGTGGGCCCGGCCGCCGGCCGTCGGCACCTTCCTCAACCAGGTCGGCTTCGACCAGGTCCAGATGCACGACGACCGCACCGCCGTCGTGGTCTGGTGCGACGACGAGGAGCACCGCTGATGGGCACCTGGTCCGACAGCCCGTTCCCGTCCCGCGAGGAGCTGTCCGGCGCACCGCAGGGGACGGTGATCAGCCGGGACAACGGCGAGTCCCGGCTGGTGTACGAGATCGAGGGCAGCCCCGGCTGGCTCGCCAAGCTCTACAAGCGCCCCGCGGACGCCGTACGCGCCTCCGACCTCCAGCGCCTGGTCTACCTGCCGACCGGCATGTCCCAGACGGACCAGGACCTGGTGGACCGGTGCCTGTCCTGGCCCACCACCCGCCTCTACGACGGCTCCGACCTCGTCGGCGTGGTGATGGCGAAGGCGCCCGACGGTTTCTACGCGCCCCTCAAGGCGCTGTCGGGCTGGAAGGACCCGGCACCGCTGCCGGTGGACTGGCTGATGCAGGACGCCGACAAGTGCGCCCAGGTCGGGCTGCGCCCGCCGGACCGGGACACACGGCTGCGCGCGGTGGAGGAACTGCTGGCGGTCGGCGACCTGTTCGCCCGGCACGACGTCGTGTACGGGGACTGGTCGTACCGCAACGCGCTGTGGAACCAGCACACGGGCGAGGTCTTCGTCATAGACATGGACTCCTGCGGGATCGGCTCGCGGGAGTGGGTGGAGTCGCCCGGCTGGGCCGACCCGCTGTTCCCCGACCGGTCGCGGCGGCCGACGGTGGCCAGCGACAGCTACAAGCTGGCCGTGCTGACGGTGCGCTGCCTCACCGCCCGGCGCCAGGACCCGCTCGACGCGCTCCGCGCCGTGGAGACGTCGAAGGCGGACGCCTCGCTGGCCGGCCTGCTGCGGCGGGCGCTCACCGCAACCCGGCCGGAGGACCGGCCGGATTGCGCGGAGCTCCTCGAAGCGGTGCGGCGGATACGCGGTACGGCCGCGCCGGCGGGAACGGCCACCGGGCCGGCGTCCGCGGCGGGCGCGGACAACGTCACCACCTGGGTCAAGGTCGGCCCCGGCGCCGGCTCCGCCCGCACCCCGCGGGCCGCCTCCGGCACGGCGGCGCCGAACGGCACCACGGCGCCGAACGGCACCACGGCGCCGAACCGCGCCACGGCGCCGAACAGCGCCACGGCGTCGAACGTGACGGGATCGGTGAACCTGCGCGGACGCTCGGCGACCCGCCCCCCGGCCCCCGCCCCGGCGTCCTCGACCTCGTCCTCGTCCTCGTCCCCTTCCCCGTCCTCGTCCTCGTCCTCGTCTTCGTCCGGCGGAGGGTCGGCCCGGCCCGGTCCCGGTTCCGGGTCCGCGGCGAACGGTTCCGGTACGAGCGCTGCCGCGGCGCCGGGCCCCGTACCGCCCGCGTCCGGCGCCTCCCGGCCCGCCGGCTCCGGCACCTCCCGGCCCACCACACCCCGCTCGACCAGGGCAACTTCGCGGCCCACCTCGGGCAGGACCCCCTCCGGCTCCGTCTCCGGCCGGGCCGCCGCCCGGCGCGCGGCGGCGGCGCCCGGTCGGGGCGGCCGCACCGCCCCGGCCGCCCGCACCACCCCGGCCGCCCCGGGCCGCCCCGGGCGGTACGCCCTCTCCGCGGTGCTGCTCTGCGCGCTGATCGTCGCACTCTGCGTCGCCCGCTTCGTCCTGGGCTGGATCTGACACACCCGTGCACGGAAGGAAAGAAGAAGAGAACATGACCGACTACACCGACGCACCGGCGGGTTACGGCACCTTCAAGACCAAGGGCCTGCCGGCCTACCTGGTCCTGGACACCTCCACGTCGATGAAACCGTACGAGCAGCTTCTCAACGAGACGCTGCTGAAGATCTACGACACCCTCTACACCAGCCCTCAGCTGTCGGAGTTCATCCACCTGTCGGTGATCTCGTTCAACACGATGCCGCACGTGGTGACGTCGATGACCGACATCGAGGTGCTGGAGACCCTGCCCACGGTCAGCTGCGGCGGATGGACCAACGTGGGGCCGATGTGCGAGCTGCTGAGGGCCCGGATCACCGAGGACGTCAGCGCCCTGGCCGGGAACGGCGTCCAGGTCCTGCGGCCCGTCGTGTTCCTGCTGACCGACGGACTGCCCACCGACAAGCCGTCCGGCGCGTGGAAGCACGACCTGGACGCGCTCCAGGACCGCTCCTGGAAGCCCCGGCCGCACATCATCACGTACGGCTTCGGCGACGCCAGCGAGTCGGTGCTCAGCACGATCGCGACCGTCGCCGCGTACATCGCGGAGGACCCCGGCGGCGACAACGGCGAGGCCCTCTCCCAGGCCATGAGCAGCCTGCTGAACTCGCTGGTGGCGTCGGCCCAGAAGCAGAGCCTCCAGGTGCCGGAGGAGGTGGAGGGCTACCGCACGCTGCCGACCGACTACGTCAGCGGCTGAGCCCGGACGGGCACCGCGCCCGCGGTGTCCGCGCCCCGCTGCTCAGTGGCCGCCCGAGAGTTCGCCGCTGAGCGTCCGGTGGAGGCGGGCGCTGTGCTCGTTCAGGCCGATGATCTCGACGGTCCTGCCGCGCTGGGCGTACTTGGTCTCGACGGCGTCGAGCGCGGCGACGGAGGAGGCGTCCCAGATGTGCGCGGCGGACAGGTCGATGACGGCCCGGCCGGGGCCGTCGGCGTAGTCGAACCGGCCGACGAGGTCGTTGGACGAGGCGAAGAACAGCTCGCCGGTGACCCGGTGGACGACGGTGGTGCCGTCGGGGTCGGTGACGGTGGTGACGTCGGCCAGGTGGGCGACGCGCCGGGCGAAGACGACCACGGCGGTCAGGGAGCCGACGACGACGCCGACGGCGAGGTTGTGGGTGGCGACCACGCACACGACGGTCACCACCATGACGGTGGTCTCCCCGGCCGGCATCCGCTTCAGCGTCCTCGGCGCGACGGAGTGCCAGTCGAAGGTGGCCACCGACACCATGACCATGACGGCGACGAGCGCGGCCATGGGGATGTCGGAGACGACCGGCCCGAGGACGATGCACAGCACCATCAGGAACGCGCCCGCCAGGAACGTCGACAGCCGGGTGCGGGCCCCGGAGACCCGTACGTTGATCATTGTCTGGCCGATCATCGCGCAGCCGCCCATGCCGCCGAAGAAGCCGGTGACGATGTTGGCGATGCCCTGTCCGACGGACTCGCGGGTCTTGGACGAGCGGGTGTCGGTGATGTCGTCGACCAGCTTGGCCGTCATCAGCGACTCCATCAGGCCGACCAGCGCCATGGCGAGCGCGTACGGCGCCACCGTCGTGAGTGTGTCGAAGGTGAACGGCACGTCCGGCAGGCCCGGCGTCGGCAGCGAGGACGGCAGGGCGCCCTTGTCGCCCACGGTCGGCACCGCGATCCCGGCGCCGACCGTGACGACGGTGAGGATCACGATGGACACCAGGGGCGCCGGGACGACCGTGGTGACCCTCGGGAAGAACACCATCAGCGCCAGCCCGGCCGCGATCAGCGGATAGACGGGCCACGGGACGTCCGTCATCTCCGGGACCTGCGCCATGAAGACGAGGACGGCCAGCGAGTTGACGAAGCCGACCATCACCGAGCGCGGCACGAACCGCAGCAGCTTCGCCACGCCGAGCGCGCCGAGGGCGATCTGGAGGACGCCCGCGAGGATCACCGCCGCGACCAGGTGGCCGAAGCCGTGCTCGCGGTTCAGCGGGGCGATGACCAGGGCGACGGCACCGGTGGCGGCCGAGATCATGGCCGGCCGGCCGCCGACGACCGCCAGGGTCACGGCCATCGTGAACGAGGCGGACAGACCGACCGCCGGATCGACCCCGGCGATGATCGAGAAGGAGATCGCCTCGGGGATCAGCGCCAGGCCGACCACGAGCCCGGCCAGCACCTCGGTGCGCAGCACCTTCGGGTCGGACAGCCAGGCCGGAGGGCGGACGCCGCGCATCCGGGCGGCCGGGGACAGTGCGGCCGAGGACCGTGGGGAGGAGGACAAGACGAACGGAACCTGTCGTGCTCGGGCCGCCGTGGCATCACGGCGGGGGCGCGGGAAGGACGGCACGGCCGGGCGCCGGGGCGCCGGGTGCCCAGTGAAAGGGGGGCGAAGGGGGGCGAAGGGTCACGGCGGGCAGGCGGCGGCGCGGGGCACCGGGGGCACGCGCACGCTCTCTCCCACGGACATCGGTCTTCGCCGGGGGCTTCGTCGGCCCCGACACGGCTGACGGCGACGGGACGGCGTCCCGCGCCGGGGGCACGGGCGGTGGTCGCCGACCCGGCACCCCGGCAACCCTACCCTGACGTTAGGGTAGGGATCGGGTCCGGCGGCCGCGCCGGCCGCCGCAGCGGCGAGAGACCAGGAAGGCCCCCCGCGTGAGCAGCGCGCACATGCAGATCGGCGAGGTCGCCGCACGGACCGAGCTGTCCCTGCGCACCATCCGGCACTACGAGGAGACCGGCCTCGTCATCCCCTCCGCCCGTTCCCAGGGCGGCTTCCGCCTCTACACCGAGGCCGACGTGGCCCGTCTGATGGTCGTCCGCCGGATGAAGCCGCTCGGCTTCACCCTCGACGAGATGCGCGCCCTGCTCGCGGCCACCGACCGGCTCGACACGGGCGAGGGGCTGCCGCCCGAGGAACGCGAGGCACTCCTGGAGCGCGTGCGCGGCTTCGAGCAGGCCGCCCGGCGCCGGGTCGAGGATCTGCGCACCCAGCTCTCCCGGGCGGAGGACTTCGCCGCCACACTGGCTGAGCGCCTCACCGCGCGGGGCGCCGACGGGCCGCGAGCCTCGCCTCGCCCAGCGGTGAGAGGCGGGAAGGAGCAGTGAACATGATCGAGTGGGCGCCGTTCGGAGTCGGAGCCAGGCCCGTTCCCCATCCCGTCGCCACGCCCGTGGTGTGGTCCGCGGCCGTCGGCGGCGCGCTGCTGCTGGTGGGGCTCGTCAACGCCTTCGTCGGCCAGGACCGGCCCGGGCTCGCCCTGGCGGCGCTGTCCGTGCTGGCCGCCCTGCTGGGCGTCTGCGCGCGCTTCACCGCGGCCCCCGGCACGGCCGTCCTGTGCTGGCTGTTCCTCAACGCCTTCGGCATACCGCCCACGGGCACGCTCGACTGGGTCGGCCACCGGGACACCTTCTGGCTCGCCTGCCTGCTCACCGCCGCCCTCACCGGCACCCTCGCCGGCCGGCTGATGCACGCCCGCGCCGCCTACCGCCGCGTCGGCGGCTGAGCCGGCGGGACGACGACAGGCGGCGGGCGGCGATCCGCAGCTGGTGGCGGGAGCAGTGCCAAGCGGGGTATCGAGTATGTCGGCGGCCCGGCCGATCGTGTACGCGGCGCGGTCGTCCGTCGTCCGGTCGGTCGTGGAGCGGGTCGCCCGCTGCGCGCTTCTCCGGGGCCCGTTCCCCCGTGCGGGGCGGCGGCGGCCGGTCCCTGAATAGAATCGGCTCCATGCCGAACGCTGATGAGTTGCTCGTCTCCATCGCCGCCGTCGTGGAGTCGGAGCCGAGCAATCAGATGTCGCTGACCGTGGTGGCCGGCGGTGCCGTCATCACCGGGCGGCTGGCTCCCGAGGCCATGTGGCGGGAGCGGGTGGCGGAGGTCCTGCGCGCCTCGGACCGGCTGGGCCCGTTCTCCGGTGTCTTCACCGGCCACCGCGAGGAGGGGCGGTCCGACCGCGAGGAGGGGCGGCCCGACCGCGAGGAGGCGCCCACGCACCTGCACTTCCACCTCGCGCGGATCCTCCAGGGCAGCCTCGGGATCCCTGAGACGGGCGGGATGTACCGGGTCGCGATCCGCGACGTCAGCGCCTGGACCGTGGGCGACCTCAGCTACTTCGAGCAGTGAGCCGGCGGCCGTGTGCCGCGAGGGTCCCGCCGAGCACGTCGGCGGGACCCTCGCGGTGTCACGTGTGCGGAACGGCGGCTACCCGCACGTCCCTCAGAGGTCCGAGGGCGTGGTGCCGCCGAGCAGCTGCCACGCGGCCGGAACCGGGTCGGGCGCGGGCACGGGCTCGGGGGCGTGGCAGGTGAACCCGAGGCGGGTCATGGCCCGGGTGACCTCGTGGCCGGTGAAGTCGCGGCGGTCCTGACGGGTGATGACCTCGCCCACCTGCTTGACGGGGTAGCGGCGGCGTCCGATGGTCACGGACTCACCCGTGACGGGCTCGGGCTTGACGCCCTTCATCGAGGCGAGGACTCCCTCCCGGGTCAGTTCGAAGGGGTACTGGGCGATGACACAGCGCATGGTGCCTCACAGGGAGAGGGAGGGTGGACGGGCCGGCCGGAAGAAGGACTCGGCCGCGGTCCCGCCGACGACAGGGGTCCTGCCGCCGAGGGGACCGCGGCCGGACTCAGGCCGCCGGGTCGGCGGCGGACGGGCGGCGGGCGCTGCGGCGCGCCGCTCCGCCGGTCGGCCTGCCCTTGCCGGTACGGCCGCGGCGGCTGCGGTTCGAAGAGTTCGAAGAGTTCGGGGACTTCGAGGAGTTCGCGGCGGACGAGGTGCGGCGGGCGCGTTCCGCGGCCGGTTCGGTGATGACGACCGGGACGCCGGAGGGGGCTTGGGCGCCGGTGATGCGGCTGAGCTCCGCCTCACCCGGACGTACCTGGGTGATCTGCGGGATGATGCCGGCCGCGGACATCAGCCGGTTGATGTCGCGGCGCTGGTCGGGGGTGACCAGGGTGACGACGCTGCCGGACTCGCCGGCGCGGGCCGTGCGGCCGCCGCGGTGCAGGTAGTCCTTGTGGTCGGTGGGCGGGTCCACGTTGACGACGAGGTCGAGGTCGTCGACGTGGATGCCGCGCGCCGCGACGTTGGTCGCCACCAGGACGGTCACGTGCCCGTTCTTGAAGCGGTCGAGGGTCTTGGTGCGCTGCGGCTGGGACTTGCCGCCGTGCAGGGCGGCCGCGCGGACGCCGCTGTTCAGCAGGTGCTTGGTCAGCCGGTCCACGGCGTGCTTGGTGTCCAGGAACATGATCACCCGGCCGTCGCGGGCCGCGATCTCGGTGGTCGTCCGGTGCTTGTCGGTGTCGTGCACGTGGAGCACGTGGTGCTCCATCGTGGTGACGGCGCCCGCGGAGGGGTCGACGGAGTGGACCACCGGGTCCGACAGGTAGCGGCGGACCAGCAGATCGACGTTGCGGTCCAGGGTGGCGGAGAAGAGCAGCCGCTGCCCGTCGGGGCGCACCTGGTCGAGCAGACCGGTGACCTGCGGCATGAAGCCCATGTCGGCCATCTGGTCGGCCTCGTCCAGGACGGTGACGGCGACGTCGTCCAGCCGGCAGTCGCCGCGGTCGATCAGGTCCTTGAGCCGTCCCGGCGTCGCGACGACGATCTCCGCCCCGGCCCGCAGCGCCCCGGCCTGCCGGCCGATCGACATCCCGCCGACGACGGTGGCCGGCCGCAGGCCCAGGGAGCGGGCGTAGGGCGTGAGCGCGTCGGTGACCTGCTGGGCGAGTTCCCGGGTGGGGACGAGGATCAGGGCGAGCGGCCGCCGTGGCTCGGCGCGGCGGCCCTGGGTGCGGGCCATCACGGCGAGGCCGAAGGCGAGGGTCTTGCCCGACCCGGTGCGGCCGCGGCCGAGCACGTCCCGGCCGGCCAGGGAGTTCGGCAGCGTCGCCGCCTGGATGGGGAACGGTGTGGTCACGCCTTCACGGCCGAGCGTGGCCAGCAGCGGCGCGGGCATGTCGAGATCGGCGAACGACTCGGCCGCGGGCAACGGGGGTGTGATCGTCTTGGGGAGCGCGAACTCGCCCTGGGGTGCGGCCTGTCGGCGCCCGCCGCCCTGGGACCGGCGCCGGTTGCCGGAGCGCTGGGACGCGGAGCCGCCGGAGCGGTCGTACGGACGGGTGGTCCGTGCACGGTTCATGCGGAGCCTTCCTCGACGCGGCGCGTACCAAGGAATTCCCGCAGCAATGGAGCGGCGCAGAGAATCGCGAGAACGTGCCGGAAATGATGGGCAGGGGAAGTGGGAAGTCGCACGGGAAATAGCGGCTTCCGGTCCGGGGGGAAATTGCCCGGGTTGCCCTGAAACGCAGCGAGCTGGGGCCCGCACCCCAAGGTGCGGGCCCCAGCTGCGAAGTATGACGTCAGGGACGACGACGTCAGGCCGCGGTGATGTTCTCGGCCGTCGGGCCCTTCTGGCCCTGCGCGATGTCGAACGTCACCTTCTGGCCCTCCAGAAGCTCGCGGAAGCCCTGGCTGTTGATGTTCGAGTAGTGGGCGAAGACGTCGGGGCCGCCGCCGTCCTGCTCGATGAAGCCGAAGCCCTTTTCCGCGTTGAACCACTTGACGGTGCCGGAAGCCATGAGAATCTCCTCTGGGACGGTGCTCGGAACACGCCCTGTGCGCGCTCCGGTCGCCGCGATGATCACCCCGTCGGAAAAACCTCCAGGCAACCAAAACTGCAACTGGCGTCGACACTAGCATGTCGGCTTCGGCCCCGCCCGCCAGATATTTCCGCTCTGCCCGCTGCGTGGGGAATATTCCCGGGGTCCCGTGTCAATTCCTCACTTCACGGCCACAGGTATTGCCCCGCCCGGACCGCAGGGTCGCCGCCGGGTGTCCCGGGCCGCACTGCCCTGACCTCCGCCGACGGGCCGGGGCGGCAGCCCGGCGGCCACCGTGGGCGGGACGCCGGCGGGCCCGCCGGACCGGCGACGGCGAGACGAAGACCACACCGGTCCGGCCGGTCGCGCGACGCCCGCCGCGGCCCGGTGGACCACCGTCCCGGTCGGTCCCGGCCGGCACCGCCGCCCGTTCAGGCCGGCGCACCCTCTTGCTGCCGGGCCGTCGCGGCGAGGCGCGCCGAGCGGGTGCGGGTGCCGAAGACGGCCAGGGTGACCGCGCCGACCAGCCAGGTGCCGGCGATGAAGCAGAAGACGCTCCGGTAGCCGTGGCCGTTGTAGAGCGCGGCGACGATCAGCGGGCCGGCGGCGTTCGACAGACGGCCGAAGCCGTAGGAGACGCTGGTGCCCAGGGAGCGGCCGCGGGTGTCGAACAGCTCGGGGGAGTAGGCGTAGGCGAGGGCGGTGTAGCCGCGCTCGAAGAGGTTCACGAGGAAGCCGAACACGATGATGAGGACGGGGTCGAAGGTGAGCCCGTACAGCAGGCCGCAGCCGGCGATCACCGTGCCGAAGGCGACCAGGCACCACTTGCGTTCGAACCGGTCGGTGACGAGGGAGGCCAGGTAGCAGCCGAGCGGCGCGCCGACCGTGGTGAGCGCCACGTAGAAGACGGACTTCTCGACGCTGAAGCCCTCCTTGGCCAGCAGGGTGGGCGCCCAGCTGGAGTAACCGAAGAAGCCGATGGTCTGCGTCGTCCACAGCACGGTGAGCAGCAGCGTCGGGAGCAGGTACTTCTTCCGCAGGAGCAGCCGCAGCGGCGCCTTCGTCGACGGGGTCTCGGCGACCGGGGGCGCGGGCTCGGGGAGGGGGCCCTTCTCCGCCGCGACGCTCGCCTCGATCTCCCTCAGGACCGCGTCGGCCTCGGCGTGCTCGCCCCTGCTCTCCAGCCAGCGCGGCGACTCCTTGAGGTGCCGGGCGAACAGCACGAGCAGGACGCCCAGGGAGCCCCAGAGGTAGACCAGCCGCCACGACCAGTCGTTGAGCGGGACGACCGCGCTGGCGATGAGGTTGGTGACGGGCGTGCCGCAGATGCCGATGACGATGGCGTACGCCTGGTACTTGCCGCGGATCGCGGACGGGTACATCTCGTTGACGTAGACGACGCCGACGACGGTCATGGCCGACAGGCCCGCCGAGGTCAGCACGCGGAACACGCCGAGCGACACGAGGTCCCAGGCGAACACCGCCGCGAACGAGGAGATGCCGAACGACAGCGTCGTCCACAGCAGCGCCCGCTTGCGGCCCCACCGGTCGGCGATGGACCCGGCGACGATCGCCCCGACGAACATCCCGACGAACGACAGGGAGGTGACGTAGGCGATCTGGTCGACCGTCACGCCCCACAGTGTGATCAGTTTCGGCGCGGTGGTGGCGAAGCTGTTGATGTCCGCGAACTCGAAGAAGTAGGCGAAGGCGACGGCGAGCAGGGTGACTTTGTGGAACCGGGAGACCGGAAGCCTGTCCAGCCGGTTCAGCGCGTTGGAGTGGTGCATGAGCGGCCCTTGTCGGAGTCGGGGAGGGGATCTCGGAGCGGGTGGCCCGGGGACGTCAGAGGTCCTCGTCGGGCCAGTACAGGGCCATGGGGTTGGCGACGAGCAGCTTGTGCCGCTGCTCCTCGGTGACCGCCACCTGCGGCACGTGGTCGACGAGGAGTCCGTCGTCGGGCATGTGGTCGGTGAGGTTGGGGTGCGGCCAGTCGGTGCCCCACAGCACCCGGTCGGGGAACTCCTGCACGACCCGGCGGCCGAAGGGGACGACGTCCCTGTAGGGGTGCCGTTCGCCGTCCAGGGCCGCGGGGCCGGTCACGCTGAGGCGTTCGGGGCAGGTGACCTTCACCCAGACGTCGTCGGCCTCGGCGAAGCGCAGGAACCGGGTGAACTCCGGCCCGTCCGCCGGCCGGGTCACGTCCGGCCGCCCCATGTGGTCCACCACCAGCGGGACCGGCAACGACCGGAAGAAGCCCTCCAGTTCGGGCAGGTCGGCGCTCTCGAAGTAGAGGACGACGTGCCAGCCCAGCGGGGCGACCTTCCGCGCGATCGTGCGCAGGTCGTCCTGGGGCGAGGTGTCGACCAGGCGCCGTACGAAGTTGAACCGCACGCCGCGCACGCCCGCCGCGTCGAGCGCGAGCAGCTCGTCCGCGCCGATGTCCGGGCGGACGGTCGCGATGCCGCGGGCCCTGCCGCCGGCCGCGCGGACGGCGTCGACCATGGCGCTGTTGTCCGCGCCGTGGCAGGTGGCCTGCACGATGACGTTGCGGGCGACGCCCAGGTGGTCGCGGAGCGCGAACAGGTCGTCCTTGCCGCCGTCGCAGGGCGTGTACTTGCGTTCCGGCGCGAAGGGGAACTCCGCCTGCGGGCCGAAGACGTGGCAGTGGGCGTCGACGGTCCCCGCCGGCAGCCGGAAGGCCGGTGCGGACGGGTTCCGGTACCAGTCCAGCCAGCCGGGCGTCTTGGCGGCGGGAGGAGCCTGGGGGGAGGGAGCGTTCACGCGGCTCACCGGCCCTGGCGCTTCAGCAGGGCGTCCGGGGTGCCCAGGGCGTCCGGGGCGTCCGGGGCGTCCGGGCGGGGGTGCGCGGCGCGCGCGTCGCGCTCCTGGACCGCCGCCAGGCGGTCGGCGGACAGCGCGGCCGGGTCCGGCGCGACGGTCTCGCGCGGCGCTACGGTCTCGCGCGGCGCTACGGTCTCGCGCGGCGCGACGGTCTCGCGCGGCGCGTCGTCGACGATGCGCAGGTCCGCGCGGGCCGGGGCGGCCGACGGGCCGGTGGGGGAGGCGGTCTGCCGGGTGCGCCGCGCCTGGAGGGCCGGCGGGGCGGTCGTGCGGTGACCGTGACAGTCGATGATCATGTGCGGCGTCCTTCCGGGCTGCTGGGTGCCGTGCAGCCTGGCCGGGCGCCGTACCGGGGACGAGGGGTCCGGACGCAGAACTAACCTCCCCTTAACACTCCGGCGGGCGCGTGGCCGGTGTGGTCTACATTCGGCTGACGGGGTGGCCGAAAGGAGGTGGCCGGGTGCAGATACTGCTGGCCGAGGACGACGACGGCGTGGCCGCGGCGCTCGTCGAGGTCCTGTACGACCATGGCCACGTCACCCGGCGGGTGCGGTACGGCAGGGAGGTGCTGACCTACCACCGCAGCTCCGACCTGCTCCTGCTCGACCTGGGCCTGCCCGACACCGACGGTCTGGACGTGCTGCGCGCCCTGCGGGCGGTCAGCGACCTGCCGGTGGTGGTGCTCACCGCCCGCGGCGACGAGCGCTCGGTCGTGCGCGGACTGCGGCTCGGGGCCGACGACTACCTCGTCAAGCCGGTGCGCCTCGCCGAGCTCCTCGCCCGCATCGACGCCGTCACCCGCCGCAACGCGACGCGGGGCGCCTCCCCCGTACGGACGGTGCGGGCCGGTGACGTCGAGGTGGACCTCGACGCGCGCCGGGTCCGGGTCGGCGGGGCGGAGGCGGACCTGACCACCAAGGAGTTCGACATCCTCGCCGTGCTGGCCGGACGCGCCGGCACGGCGGTCAGCCGAGAGCAGCTCCTGGACGAGGTGTGGGGCGCCTCCCGCCACACCACGTCCACCTCCCGCTCCCTGGACGTCCACCTCACCCAGCTGCGCGCCAAGCTGCGCCACCCGGAACTGATCACCACGATCCGCGGCTTCGGCTACCGTTTCGGGGACTCCGGGCACCCCGGCGACTGAGGAGCTGACGCGTGCGTACCCGGGTCCAGGCCGCGCTCCTGGTGTTCGTCGTGATCGCGGTGGCCGCGTTCGCCGTGCCGCTGCTGCTGGTCACCGCGTCCGACCGCACCCAGCAGCTGGTCCTCGCCCGCAGCGCCGACCTCGACCGTTTCGCGTCCCTCGTGGACCAGGCCGCGGCGACCGGGGACACCTCGGCCGTCGCCGCCGAGGCGCGGCGCTACACCCGGCTGTACGGGGAACCGCTCGTCGTCACCGACACGCGCCGCCGCCCCGTCGTCCAGACCGGCGGCATGCGGGCCGCCGATCCCGCCGTCGCCCGGCTGCTCGACGCGGCCCTGCGCAACCAGACCGCGCACCCCACGGACACGCTCCGCCCCTGGTCGCGGGGGTACCGCATGTTCGCCGAGCCCGCGAGCACCGGGACCCGGGTCTCCGGGGCCGTCGTGCTGCGGGCCTCGGTCGGCAACGCGGCGGAGGACATCACCCGGCGCTGGGCCGCCGTCCTCGCCGGGACCGCCCTGGTCGCCGTGGCCTGCACGGTCCTCGCCCGGGCCGCCACGGGGTGGGTGGTCAGCCCGCTGCGCCGCCTCGACCGGGCCGTCGGCCGGCTCGCCGCGGGGCTGCCGCCCGAACAGACCCGGGCCGGCGGCCCGCCCGAACTGCGCCGGCTCGCGACCGGCTTCAACCGCATGGCCCGTACGGTCACGGCGGCCCTGGAGCAGCAGCGCCGGCTCGTCGCCGACACCTCCCACCAGATGCGCAACCCCATGGCGGCGCTCCGGCTCCGCGTCGACGCCCTGCACACCCATCTGCCGCCGTCCGCCGACCGCACGTACACCGGGGTCACCACCGAGCTCGACCGCCTGGAGACCCTCCTGGACGACCTGCTGGCCCTCGCCGCAGCGGAGCACCGGGCCGGGGAGCTGACGGTGACCGACGGGTCGGGCGCCCGCTGCGACGCCACGGCGGTGGCGGCCGACCGGCACCGCCTGTGGGAGCCGGTCGCCCACCGCGCCGGAGCCCGCCTGGTCCTGCGGGCGGCCGCGGCCCCGGTCCCGGCCGCCTGCACGGACCGCGAACTCGCCCAGGTCGCGGACGTCCTCCTGGACAACGCCATCAAGTACGCGGGTCCGGGCGCCGGGATCTCGCTCCGCTGCACCGCCGAGGGCCCGCTCGCGGTCCTCACGGTGACCGACGACGGCCCCGGCCTGGACCCGGAGGAGCTCGCGCTGGCCACCACCCGCTTCTGGCGCTCGGGCCGCCAGCGCCGGGCCGGGACGACGGGGACCGGCCTGGGCCTGGCCATCGCCGAGCAACTGCTGGCGGGGCGGGGAGGCCGGCTGGAACTGGCGCCGGCCCGGCCGCGGGGGCTGCGCGCCAGGGCGGTGCTGCCGCGCGCGGCGACCGCGGGCACCGCGGCGGGCGCCGATCCGCACGGAGACGCGCCATGACCCGCCCCCGCCCCCGCCCCTGTCCCCATGACCGTCCCCAGCCTGTGGACCGCCGCACCGTCCTCCACGCCGGCCTCGGCACGGCGGCCGCCGCGGTCCTCGGCGGGGTGCTCACGGCCGACACCTCCCGGCAGCGTCCCGGTCCGAGGGGCGTCCTGCGCTTCGCGACCGGTGAGCCCACGGCGTTCTACGAGGCGTTCGGCCGCCTCCTGGCCACCGAACTCCACGCGGAGCACCCCCGGCTGAGCTGCCGCGTCCGCACCACCGCGGGCAGCGTCACCAACATCGCACTGCTCCGCGACCGCCGCGCCGACCTCGCACTCGTCCTCACCGACACCGCGCGGGCGGCCCGGGGCACCGCGCTCTTCCCGCAGCCGGTGCCCCTGCGCGCGATCGGCCGGGTGTACGAGACCTACCTCCAGTTCGTCGTCCGCGCCGACTCGCCCGTGCGCGCGGTGTCCGACCTGGCCGGACACACCGTCTCGCTCGGCGCGGCCGGATCGGGCGCGGCCGTGCTCGGCGAGCGGATCCTGCACGCCGCGGGCCTCACACCCGGCACCGACGTGCCGGTGCTCCACCTCCCGCTGGCCGACGCGGCGGACGCGATGCGGGCGGGCTCGGTCGACGCCCTGCTCGTCGCGGGCGGCGTACCGCTGCCCGTCCTGTCCGGCCTCGACGACCGCCCCGGCCTGCGCTTCCTGCCACTGGCCGGCCTGCTGCCCCGGCTCGGCGGCGCCGACGGCCGGGCCGGTTCCGGCCTGGAGGAGGTGACCCTGCCGCAGAGCGCGTACCGGACGGCGGGCGGAGTCGCCACCATCGGCGTGTCCAACCTGCTGGTGAGCCGCCCCGACCTGCCCCGCGCCGTCGCCGAGGCGGTCACCCGGCTGCTCGTCCTGCGGGCGTCCGCCCTCGTCCCCGACAACGCCGTCGGCACCCAGTTCCTCGACGTCGGCAGCCTGATCGGCACCGGCGCCGTCCCCCTGCACCCGGGCGCGGCCGCGGCGTACCGCGCCCTGCACGGCTGAGCCCGGTGCGGGGTGGCGGGGTGCGGAGGGCGGCCGCCGGGTGCCCCTACGATGGACCGCTCGTGAACTCGGGGCCGGCGGAGAGGAGACGGACGTGACGGATCACCGGCAGCGTGCCCGGCGGCGCGGACAGGGCGAGCTGGAGTCGCTCGTCCTGTCCGCGCTGCGGGAGGCGGACGGCCCGGCGACCGCGGGCTGGGTGCAGGAGCGGCTGGGCGGGGACCTCGCCTATACGACGGTGATCACCATCCTGACCCGGCTGCTGGCCAAGGGCGCCGTCACGCGGGAGCGGGCCGGCCGGTCCTTCGCCTGGACGCCCGCCTCGGACCAGGCGGGCCTGGCCGCGCACCGGATGCGCAAGGTGCTGGACGCCGAGAGCGACCGGGAAGCGGTGCTGGCCAGCTTCGTCACCGGCCTCGGCCCGCAGGACGAGCGGCTGCTGCGCGAACTGCTGGGCCGGCCCGCGGACGACGGAACCGGGCACGGCGAGGCAGGCGGACTCGGCGAGGGGCGCGGGCACGGCGAGGGAAGCGAAGGAGACGGCTGAAGCCTCATGGGGGTGTTCGTCTTTCTGCCGCTGGTCCTGCCGCTGAGCGCCTGGCCGATCGCGCGCCTGGCCGAGCAGCGGCTGCATCCGCGGACCGCGACGAGGCTGCTGACCGGGGTGGCCGCGGTCATGGCGGTGTGCAGTTCGGTGTGCCTGGGCCTGGTGATGGTGGTCGGCACCGCTCAGCTGCCCGGCAACCCGCTGCCCGACGGCTGGTCGGACCCCGAGGTGCGGGCGGCCGTCCCGTACGACGAGGTCGCCGGCAAGGCGGCCATCCCCGCGCTGTGCGCGGTGGTGGTGGCCTGCGGCCGGACCCTGTGGCGGCACGGCCGGGTGCGCCGCCGGGCGCACCGCGCGCTCGCCGGAATGCCGGGCACACAGGTGGCGGTCCTGCCGGACGACGTTCCGTACGCGTACGCGCTGCCGGGCCGTCGCCGCGACCGGATCGTGGTGACCACCGGCCTGCTGGACCGCCTCGAACCGGCCGAGCGGCGCGCCCTGTTCGCCCATGAGCGGGCCCACCTCACCGCCCGGCACCACCGGTTCCTGCTCGCCGTCCGGCTGGCCGCGCGGGCCAACCCGTTCCTGCGGCCGCTGTGCACGGCGGTGGCCTACACGGCGGAGCGGTGGGCGGACGAGGAGGCGGCCGACGCCGTCGGCAGCCGCCGTACGGTGGCGTGCGCGATCGGCAAGGCGGCCCTCGTCTCCCGCGGGACCCCCGTGGCCACGCTCGCGGGCTTCGCGGCGCCCGGGCCGGCGCCGGGACCCGTGCCGCGCAGGGTGGCGGCCCTGCTCGGCCCGGCGCCCGCGGTGCGCAGCTGGCCGCCGGTGTTCACCTCGGTCGGCCTGGCGGCCTGGGGCGCGGCGGCGGGAACGGCCGCCTCCGCGATGTCCTCCGCGAACTCCGCCGTGACGATGGTCCTCATCCTGCGTGCGGCGACGCCTTTCTGAACCGGGTCGGTTCAGAAAGGCGCGGACCGCCGCGCGGCGGTCAGAGGTCGAACTCGTGCGGCGGCAGGTCGAGGGCGAAGCACGCCTCGCGGACCACGGCCTGCTCGGTCTTGTCGAAGTCGCCGTCGGCGCCGCCGATGACGACGCCGATCTGGATGACGGCGCGCGCCTCGGCGGGCTTCTTCCTGGCCTTGGCGACCTCCTGCAACACGCTGACCTTGCCGAAGTCGAAGTCGGCGGTGAGCTTGTCCAGGTTGTCGTCGAAACGGCGCTGGAGGTCCAGGGCGTCGAAGTTCTGGAGCACCTCGTTGGTGGCGATCAGCTGGGCCACGCGCCGGCGCTCGGACGGATCGATGGTGCCGTCCGCCGCCGCGACCAGCGCGCACATCGCCATGGCGGCGTCCCGGAAGGCGCCGCTCTTGAGGTCGTTCTTCTTCGCCACGAGCTGCGTCTGCATCTGAGTGGCGGAATCCTTGATGCGGTCCCAGAGGGCCATGAGAGCTCCGTACGGTCGGTCGGGGCCCGTCCTGCCCGGGCGGCAGCCGGCTCCCCGGTTCAGTTCTACAGCAATGTAGAAACGAGTGCGCCGCCCGGTGAGTTCCCGTCCGCTCCGCCCGCCGCCTCAGTCCTCTTCCCCGCCCTCCCCCTCGTCGTCGCCCTCGAAGAAGTCGCCCACCTCGTCGATCACTTCGGCCGCCACCATGCCGCCGACGACACCGACCGCGAGCCCGGCCGCGCCCGCGGCGACGGCGGTGCCCACGCCGGGTCCCGAGCGGTGGCCGTCGTGGTCGCCGTACCCGTGTCCGGGGTGGCCCGCGTGTCCGTAGGAGGCGTGGGAGTCGTACGCCGCCCGGTGCTCGACCAGGTGGCGGATCCAGCCGTCGACCTCGGTGTTCCAGTCGCGGGAGTCGTGGTGCCCCACGGTGAAGCGGGTGAGCGCGTCGTGGCCGGAGGAGAAGAGGCCGCCGCGCTTGTCCGCCTCCAGGACGACCTCCACGCCGGCCGGGCCGGCCAGGAAGGTCAGCTCGATCTCGTCGACCTGGTGCGCGTACTGCGGCGCCGGGGTCAGCTCGATCTCCTGGTAGAAGGGCAGCTGCTGGCCGGTGCCGCCGATGCGCCCGTACTCCAGGCCGGCGGACCGGAAGCCGAAGCCGAGCTGCCCGAGCGCTTCGAGGACCGCCTCCTGCACGGGCAGCGGGGCGACGTTCAGCCGGTCCAGGTCGCCCTTGTCCCTGGCGCCGGCCACGGCCAGTTCGGTCCGTACGCCGAGGACGACGCCCAGGCCCTGCCCGTACAGCTCGGTGACGGGTGTCTCCCACGGCAGGGCCATGGTGAAGGGGACGCCGCGCTCCTCGCCCGCCGCGAGGCGGAACCCGCCGCCGACGGTGAACCGCTCGAAGGCGACCACGCCCTCGCTCTCCCCGTCCTCGTGCTCGGCCTCGACCCGTGCGACCAGCTCCAGGGTGATGTGCTCGACGTCGAAGTCGGCGTCGCCGCCCTTGAGCCGGACCTGGCCGGTCAGTGCGCCGCCGGGGCGGGCGGCTCCCGGGTCGAGGACCGTGTCGACCGTGGGTCCGCCGAGGCCGAGCGATCCGAGCAGTCGTTTGAACACCATCGTGGCGTCCACTCCTTCACGTGCGTGTGACCAACTGGTTCTACAGGCACGTAGAAGCATAGGGGGTGCGTCGCCGGTCAGCCGTGACCGGCGAGCAGGCCGTGCATCGCGGCCGCCGTGCGCTCCGGGGTGTCCCGCTTGTTGACGCGGACCTCGACGTACCGGGTGCCGCTCGCCGCGTGCCGGTCGCGGACGGCGGCGACGCTCAGCGGGGCGCACGGGACGATCGCCACGACCCCGTTGCGCGCCAGCACCTCGGCCAGCAGGCCCGTGCGCCGGGTGTCGGCGCCCAGGTCGTCGTACCGGTCGAGCACCTCGACCCGGCGCCACTCGGCCGTGAGCCGTTCGGCCAGCGCGTAGGCGGCCGCGAGCCGGTCGGCCGTCGAGGGGCCCGTCACCCAGACCGTCGCGCCGGGACAGGTACATCGGCACCTCCCGTCGTGCACGCCGTTCAGCACGGGCGCCCCCCGGCGCGAGTCACCTGACGCACCGTCGGACTGCCCAAGACCATCGCTGGCGCCTCCCTGCGAACCATGCGGAACCCGACGCTCCCGGTGAGAGCTGGACCATGATGCGGTGCGTTCCTGGTCGTGCCATGGGGAGCAGATGAGAATCCCGTGACTCTTCTTCCGAACCGGCCCGGACGACTCGCGCGGACCGGGCGGCCCGTGACGGCCGGTCCGGCTACTTCCGCGCCGCCGCCTCACGCGTGGTGAAGGGCAGCACCAGCCGCGACGGGTGGGCCGCGTCGCGGTAGATCTTGTGGGTCACGGGGCGGCCAACCGGCAGGTGGAAGGCGTCCGGCGGCAGCAGCGCGTTGTGCTCGTCGGCCGGCGGCTCGGCGTTGGACAGCTCCGCGACCAGCTTGTGGCCCGGCAGGAACGTCGCCGCGAACGGGTAGACGCGCAGCACGTACTCCTCGATGCTCCCCGGCTCGACCGGCACCGCGCGGGTGTGCGGGTGGTAGGGGTCGCCCTCGGTGGTGCGCTCCTCGTCGAGCTCGCGGTGCGAGGCCTTGAGGTAGGCGGTCGTGATGAGCTGCCGTCCGCCGTGCGGGGCCTCGTCCCACAGGCGCAGGACGAAGTTGGTGTCGGGCTGGTCGATCTCCGCGAAGAGGTGCGCCGCGCCCTGGCCGATCATCTCGGTGGGCTCGGTGAACGGGGCGGTGCTCCAGCTGAGGATCTCCACCCGGTCGGTCACCGTCAGCGGCGCCTGGTAGAAGCCGTCGGGGGCGGCGTGCTCGGCGCCCATCGGCTCGGGCTCGAAGGAGAGCTTGTGGCGCGGGCGGAGGTAGAGCGACGTGTGCTCGACGTCCTTCGGGGGCCACTGCGCCCCGGTGACGGTCTCGCGCGAGCCCTCGACGTGGACGGTGACGGCGGGCTCGTCCATGATCCCGTTGTCGATGCCCTTGATCCAGTACTCGTACCAGCGGAACATCTTGTCGTGCTCCTCGACGAAGGGGCGCGACTGCATCGGCGGGTAGGGGCCGATGTCGAGCTTCTTCGGGCCCTTCAGCGCGTGGAAGAGCTCGATGGTGCCGTCCATCGTCCAGCCGCGGCCCTGGTCGATCTGGAGCCAGACCGGGATGTCGATCCGCGGCGCGAGCGTGATGGGGTTGCGCTCCTCGTACCACTCGCCGTCGACCTCGTTCATCACGATGTCGAACCAGGCCTCGTGGTTCTCCGGGTAGTTCAGCACGTGGACCAGGTTCGGCCAGGCGGCCACGTCCGGGTCGCGGAGCCGCCTGTCGACCTTCTCCTTGATCTCCTCGGCGGAGAAGGTCTCCAGCATGCGGGACCTGACGCGGTCGGTGAAGGCCCAGCCGGAGTCGCCGCCGCGGCCCTCGCGGGCGGCCCGCGGCATGAACCACATGACGCCGCCGTGGTACGTCGTCTCGTAGAAGTCGTAGTGGCCGCCGCTGACGAAGATCGCCTTCAGGCTCGGCGGGCGCTCGGCGGCGGCCAGCACCTGCATCGAGCCGAAGTAGGAGATGCCGATCATGCCGACGTTGCCGTCGCACCACGGCTGCGCGGCCACCCACTCGATGACGTCGTAGGCGTCCTGGCCGAGCGGGACACCGCCGGCGTTGTAGTTGCCGATGTGCTCGCCCTCGGAAGCGCCGGAGCCGCGCAGGTCGCCGATGACGTGGACGTAGCCCTCCTTGACGACGCGGGCGATGTCGCCCGCCTCGATGCAGCCGTCCCACATCGGGCTGGGGCGCCGCTGCGGGGGCGTCGTGAGGGCGAGGGCCTGGAGTTCCTTGCCGTAGGGGCTGAGCGCCACCAGGGCCGGGCGCGGCGCCTCGGGGTCGGCGCCGGTGTAGGCGTCGGCCGCCAGGGTGATGCCGTCGCGCATGGGGACCCGGAGGTCCTTGCGGATGGTGATCTTCTCCCCGCCGGCGTCCCACGTCTTGAAATCAGCCATCAGCGTGCAGCTCCCTCTTTCCCCGTACGGATGCCCGTGGGTGCCGGCAGAGCGGTCTCCCCATCATGAACAACGCATATTATTATATTAATATGGTTCGGGCAAACGGTCGACGGAGACCGGTCGACGTGACCGGTCGACGGAGACCGGGGCCCGTCCCGGCGAAGGAGAGACATCGATGACGAACGACGTCACCATCCACCCCCTGTGGTCGCCGTGGGGGCGCTTCGGCCTCTACAGCTTCTTCATCGACGCGCCCGAACCGGCCGTCGTCGACACCGGCATCGCCTCCTCGCCCGAGGGCGGCATGGTCCCCGCCCTGGAGAAACTCGGCCGCTCCGTCGAGGAGGTCCGCTGGATCCTGCTCACCCACGGCCACATCGACCACCTCGGCGGCGCCCACGCCCTGTGGGAGCTGACCGGCCGCAGGGCCCAGGTCGTCCTCCACGAGGCCGACGTCCCCCTGCTGCGCTCCCGCCGCGCCCACGTCGAGAACTACCTGGACGTGCGCGGCCGCTACCTGAACGACCCGCACGGCGAGGACGAGCAGACGGAGACCGCCCGGGCCGTCATCTCCGGCGAGATGGAGCCGACCGTCCTGCTCAAGGGCGGCGAGACGCTCTCCCTCGGCGGCGACGTCACCGTCACCGCGCACCCCGTCCCCGGCCACACCGCCGGCTCGGTCGCCTACGCCGTGAACGGCCAGGACTCGGTCTTCGCCGGCGACGCCGTCCAGATCCACGGCGCCGCCAACGGCTTCCCCGGCTACGAGGACCCGGTCGCCTACCGCGAGAGCCTGCTGCGCCTGCGGGACGGGATCCGGCCGAAGGAGCTGTACCTGGGCCACCCCTACCGGGGCGCGGACGGGGTGCCGTACGAGGTCCGCCTCGACGAGGAGGGCGCCCGCCGCGCGCTCCAGGAGAGCCTGGACATCGAGGCCCGGGTCGCCGGGGCCGCCCGCCGCGCCCTGGCCGACGGTCTCGCCGAGACCGACTCGCCGTACTCGCCCTACCAGCGGGTCGCCGAGGAACTGGGCTACCGGGGCGACCCGACCCTGGAGCCGTCCCCGTTCTTCACCACCCTGCACGGCTACCGCACGCTGTTCGCCGCGGAGCGCTGAGCGCGGATCCCGGCCGACGCCGGCCGGAACGGAAAGGGGCGACGCGCATCGTGGGATGCGCGCCGCCCCTTCCGGTGCTCAGCTCCCGTTCAAGAAGGCGGCCGTCTCCTCGAACACCTGGTGGAACTCGGGAATCCAGGCGAAGTTGACGACGAACCCGTGGTTGGCGCCCGCGTACCGGCGGACGGTGGTGTCCACGCCCGCCTCGGCGAGCCGGCGGCCGTACAGCTCGCCCTCGTCCCGCAGCGGGTCGAACTCGGCGGTGACGACCAGGGCGCGCGGCAGACCCGACAGGTCCGCGCGCCTGACCGGCGACACCAGCGGGTCCGCCGGGTCCGCGCCGCCCTCGACGTAGAACGAGTTCCAGGGCTTCAGCCCGGCCGTCTCCAGGCCGTACCCCTCGGCGTTCTCCTTCCGCGACGGGTAGCGGTCGACGTCGAAGTCCAGGTCCACGGACGGGTAGAACAGCACCTGGTGGGTGATGCGGTCGAACCCGTCGTCGTGGGCCAGCGCCGTGACCGCGGCGGCGAAGGTGCCGCCGGAGCTGTCGCCGGCGACGGCGAGGTTCCCGCCGTCCCACCTCAGGTCCGCGCCGTGCTCGGCGGCCCAGCGGACCACCTGGTAGCAGTCCTGGAGGCCGGCCGGGAACGCGGCCTCCGGCGCCAGCCGGTAGCCGACCGAGACGACCTTGTGGCCGGTCTCCTTCGCCAGCGCCCGGGCGGTCCCGTCGTGGCTGTCCAGGCTGCCGGAGAAGAACGCGCCGCCGTGGAAGTACACCAGCAGGCCGTACGCGTCGGCCTCGACGGGCGTGTAGATCCGCACCGGCACCTCGCCCGCCGCCGTGGACGCGACGACGTCCTCGACGGCGTGCAGCGGCAGCCGGTCCTCGGCCGGCGGGACGTGCGCGGCGTCCATGGCGCGGATCACCGCCGGGTCCGGCGGCGCGCCGTGGTCGAACGGGGGGAGCGTCGCGAGCAGCGCGGCGATCTCGGGGTGGATCGGCATGGTCACCGCTCCTGGGGCGCGGCGGCCGGCTTCTGGCCGGGGAAGACGTCGCTGATCTCTTCCTCGGTCCAGCCCTGGCGCGAGATGCGCTGGAGCTCGTCGGTGACCGGCTTGCGGACGGACTGGAAGAGGGCCAGGGCCTCGGGCAGGGTGTCCGCCTCGCGCAGCGCGTCGGCGAGCGCGCCGGCGTCCTGGATGGCGGAGTTCGCGCCCTGGCCCTGGTGGTGCAGCATCGAGTGGGCCGCGTCGCCGACGAGGACGACGGAGCCGGTGTGCCAGGTGTCGAGCGGGTCGATGTCGTAGACCGCGCGGATGTTCACGGCGTCCATGTCGAGGCCGCGGGTGATCTCCACGATGCGCTCGTCGAAGTCCCGGACCGTCGCCACGATGTCCTCCTTCGTGACCTCCGGCGCCCAGGTGGCGTCCGGGCACAGCGCGGTGATGTCGAAGGACACCTGGCCGCGGTGGCGCAGCGGCAGCAGGTAGACCTTCGTCCCCTTGCCGATGTACATCCGCAGGTTGTCGTCGGTGACCATGCCCCGGGCGTCGTCCACGGAGATCACGGCGCGGTAGGCGTGCTCGCCGGAGAAGACCGGCTCCTTGTCGCTGAACAGCTCCTTGCGGACCACCGACCGGATGCCGTCGGCGCCGATGACGAGGTCGGCGTCGACCGTCGTGCCGTTGGCGAAGGTGAGGGTGGCGCGGTCGCCGTGGTCCTGGACGCCCTCCAGCTTGTGGCCGAGCTTGACCATGCCCTCGGGCAGGACGCCCAGCAGCGCCTCGATGAAGTCCCCGCGGTGGATCAGGTGGGTCTTGGTGAGCTCGCCGTGGGCGGGCCACCGCTCCTGGAGGATGGGCTCGCAGGTGCCCGACAGGATTTCGAAGCGGTCGCTGGGCGAGCTGACCTTCGCGATCGCCTCGAAGACGCCCCACTCGTGGAACCGGGCGACGGTGGAGGGGCGCAGGCCGATGCCGGCGCCCACCTCGCGGATCCGGCCGGCCTGCTCGTAGACGTCGACCCGGGCGCCGAGCAGGCTCAGGGCCTTGGCCGTCGCCGCGCCGCCGTATCCCGCACCGATCACGGCGACTTTGAGGTTGTGCAGTTCCGAAGACTTCATTGCTACATCGCTTTCTCACGTCCGGCGCGTCCTCGCGCCCGCGGCCCAACTGTGCTGATCGGTCCCGGATCAGTCGCGGATGGTCAGGAAATCGGCGGGATTGTCCTCGAACAGCCTCTTGATCCGCGCGTCGTCGATGCCCGCGCCGCGCAGGTCGGGGATGAGGTCCTCGAAGATGTAGTTCACCGTGTGGCCCTTGACGCCCGGCCAGCCCAGCGGGCTGCAATTGGCGTCGGCCGAGACCAGGGCCTGGTCGAAGAAGCCCTGCTCGGTGAACTCGATGAAGTGGTCCAGGCGCTCCTGACGGGGACGGGCCCAGAACGGCGGGTCCTCCAGCTCCGTCTCGTAGCCCCAGGTGTCGAAGCCGATCCGGGCGCCGAGTCCGGCGAGCCAGGTCCAGGGGGTGATCGACGCGTTCACCCCGTCGTCCACGTGCCCGAAGAGCACGCGGTGCAGGGGGAGGCCCTCCTCCTGGAAGATGGCGACCGCCGGCTCGGGGTCGATGGCGAGGTGCGTGAGGACGGGCACGCCCGTCGACACGGCGGCCCGGGCCGCCGCGCGGTAGATGCGTTTGTCCAGCTCGGTCATCCGGCCGCCGCGGCTCACGCCGACCTTGATGATGCCGGCCCTGCTGCCGGTGTTCCCGATGCCCACGGTGATCTCGTGGACGAACTGCCGGGTCAGGTAGTCGACGGACGCCCGCTCGAAGAACGGCAGGGCGGTGTCGCCGCCGACGAAGCCGGTGCAGGCGACGATGTGCACGCCGGTCTTGGCGGACAGCGACTTGTAGTAGTCGACGTCGCGGCCGTTGCAGATGCCCGTCGCGTCGACGAAGGTGCCGCCGCCGTACGCGTGGAACTTCCGCAGCTTCGGGACGGTCTCCTCGTACCGCGCCTCGGGCGTCTTCCACCACCTGGTGTCCAGCTCGGAGCCGGGCATGCCGTAGCCGATGTGCTCGTGGATGGCCACCACGCCCAGTTCTTCGGCGGGGATCGTCCCGAGGACGGTGTTTACCTTTGACATGGTCTCACTCAGAATCTGTGCGGCGTGGGCTGGTCAGCGCTGGGTCAGCAGGTCGCGCGGGTTGTCCACGAGGATGCGGCGGGCGTCCTCGTCGCCGAGTCCCAGGGACTTCGCCAGGGGGACGAACGCCGTGGAGACGTGGCTGTACGGCAGCTCGTGGGCGGGGTGGCCCTTGGCCACGCCGATCGCGTTGGCCGACAGCAGGACCCGGTCGCCGTGACCGGCCGCCACCAGCTCCAGCACCAGGGCGGCGCGCTCGCGGTCGGTGACGTACGCGCCGTCGTCGTCCAGGCCGACGTGGTCCAGGGCGACGTACGCACCCCGGCGGGCGACCTCGAGCGGGGCGCCTGCCGCCACCGCGTCCCTGCGGTCCAGGCCGCCGACGACCACGCGGTCGGCGGGCACCTTCTCGTCCAGGACGATGTCGAGGTCGCCCGGCGCGTCGGCGCCGTACCGGACGGAGACCGGTACGCCGGTGGCGAGCGCCGCCCGGGCCGCACCCCGGAACAGGCTCTCCTCGGTGGCGGTGATGCCGTCCTCGGCGGCGGCGGTGACGACCAGGCCGGCCGGGGCGCGCCGCTCCACCCGCGGGACGACCATGCCCTCGGTGATCTCCTTGGTGAACAGGTCGGCGAACTTCTCGGCCGGCCAGGGCGTCGGCGGGTTGGTCTGCGGCGTCAGGAAGTAGCCGCCGAGCAGCTTCTCGGGGCCCATGCCCGTGGACGCGACGATGTGCACGCCGGTCGAGCGCGAGAGCGCCTCGTACAGCCTCACGTCGCGGCCGTGGAACATGCCCGTGCTGTCCACGACGGTCTTCCCGCCGTGGTCGCGGAAGTCGGTCAGCTTCGCCGCCAGGACCTCGAAGATCTCGGCGCGGTCCATGGTCACGTCGTACGCGTGCTCGGCGCCCGGGAGCACGGAGAGCAGCGCCTCGTGGATCGCGACGACCCCCAGGTCGTCCGCCGGAACGGGCCCCAGAACCGTGTTGACGGTCTTGCCCTTGGCGGTCTGTGCGCCCGTCATGGGCACTTCCTTTCGTCAGCGTCGTTCCGGCGGTGGTCGACGAACGAGGGCAGTGCACCGGGAAGCCCGACGTCCGTCGGCCCGACGTCCGCCGTGCAGGTCGCACCCCACCGCCTTGTGGAGGGAACCATCGCCGTATATTGATATATTGTAATGCTAAAGTCAAGGGGTGTGAGGGCCTCCCTCCGCTCTTCGCCGAGGGGTGTGCGGGCCGTCCGGGCGGCGGTGGGCGGTGTGACGGAAGCGGTGCCGGCCGCGGCGCGGACGCGCGCCTCCACGGTATGCAGCCCGGCGTCCGCGGGCAGCCCGCGGCGGGGGTGGGCGCGGAGGCGGGGTGGCGGGAACCTGGTCGCGTCAGGGGGTCAGGGGGCCCCGCGCGGGGTCCCGAGGAGCAGGCCCGGGCGCCTGTCGCCCCGCCCGGGCCGCTCCGTGCGGATCACCCGCTGGTGACGAACCGGTACTTGAACTCCTCGGCCTGGTGCACCGCGGTACGCCAGCCCGCGGGCAGCCCGCCCGTCGTGAAGAAGATCGTCTCGATGACGAGCAGCGGGCTCCCCACGCCGACCCCCAGGGTCGCCGCCTGGTCGGCGGTCGCCGCCGTCGCCCAGGCCTCGTGCTCGGCCCGGTCGAGGGTGATGCCGAAACCCTTCCTCAGCAGCTCGAAGGCCGATCCCTCGTCCTCCAGTTCCGCCGCCGTGGGCTTGAACTCCTCGGGCGCCCGGATGTAGACGCCCGCCTCGACGAGCGGCTCGTCCTCCACCAGGATCAGGCGGTTGAAGTGCAGGAGCCGCTCGTGCGCCGCGATCCCCAGGCGGTCCCGGATCCGGGCGGGCGGCTCCACCCGCTCGATGCCGGTCACCTTCGACGCGGGGTGCAGTCCGCTGTCGGAGAGGTACTGGTACAGGGCCCCCGGCCGTACATCGGCCGGCCGGTGCACCCGGGTGCCGGGAACCGGGAAGGTGCCCTTGCCCTGGCGGCGGTAGACGTATCCCTCGGTCGCCAGCTCCTTCAGGGCCTGCCGGATGGGCGCGCGGCTCACGTCGAAGCGGCCGAGCAGCTGCTCCTCGGTCATCGGCTTCTGGGGGTCCGCGGTCCCCCCGGCGATCTCGGCGCGCAGGATGTCTTTTATCTGCCGGTACAGGGGGACCCCGGACGAGAGATCGAGTTCGCCGTTCGCCATGAGTCTTCGGGCCCTCCACATCGTTGGTCGCCGGCGGTGTGCGTCTCCCCGAAGTCAAGCACAGACCGGCGTGAACACGAGCGATGTCCGTCCGCGGGGGATCCGGCCACCACGTGGCGTCCGGTCCGGTCGGGCCGTCACGGTCTGCCCGTCACGGTCAGGTCGTCACTGTCAGGCCGTCACGGTCAGGCCGACACGGGCAGGTCCTCGCCCGCGGTGGCGGGCGGCACCGGTTCCCCCGCTTCCTCCGGTTCCCCCGGTTCCCGTGGGGCGGCCGGGTCCCGGTCCCGGCGTACGGCGTCGACGTAGTCGGAGATGGCGTCCCTGCTGCGGACCAGGCACTCGATCCGCCGCGTCATACGGTCCAGCTCCCGCTCCAGCGTCGCGATCGTCTCCGGCGTCGCGTCGGCGACGCGGATGGACCGGGGCTGCTTCAGGCACGGCAGCACCTGCCGGATGACGCGGGTCGGCAGCCCGGCGTCGAGCAGCCCCCTGATCTGGAGGACCCGGTCCACGCTGCGCTCGCAGTAGTCCCGGTATCCGTTCGGCGAGCGGTCCGGGACCAGCAGGCCCTGTTCCTCGTAGTAGCGCAGCATCCGGCGCGGGGTTCCCGTCCGCTCGGCCAGCTCCCCTATACGCATGTGGCCCACCTCACGCGGAGACGACTTGACCTTCACATAGATGTGAGGGTTGGACGATACCGTGCATGACAACGCCCGAGACAGAACTCCCGGCCGGCGAACCGTCGGCACCGGAGGCGCCGCGACTGCCTCTCTCCCCGCTGCTCGCCCTGGCCACCGCCGCGTTCATGAGCATACTGACCGAGGCCTTACCGGCCGGCGTCCTGCCGGAGATGGCCCGCGGCCTCTCCGTCGGCGAGTCCGCGGCGGGACAGACGCTGACGGTCTACGCGATCGCCACGGGCCTCTCGGCCGTCCCCGTCTCGGTGGCCACGGCGACATGGCGGCGCAAGAGGCTGCTGCTGCTCGCCGTGACGGTCTTCGCCGTCGCCAACCTCGTCACGGCCCTCTCCTCCAGCTACGCCCTGACGATGGTCTTCCGCCTCGCCGCCGGGGTGGCCGCCGCCGCCGTGTGGGCCGAACTCGTCGGCTACGCCCGCCGTCTGGCCCCGCCGCACCTCCAGGGCCGGGCGATCGCCGTCACCATGGCCGGTGTCCCGCTGGCGCTCTCCCTCGGCATTCCCGTGGGCACCTTCCTGGGCGAGGCGTTCGGCTGGCGGCTGACCTTCGGGCTGGTGGCCTCGGTCTCCGTCCTCCTGCTCGGGTGGATCTCGGTCTCGGTCCCGGACCACCCCGGGCGGCAGCCCGGCAAGCGCGAGCCCGTCCTCGGGGCGCTGAGGCTGCCCGGCGTGGTGGCGGTGCTCTTCGTGGTCGCCGCCTACGTCCTGGCGCACAACGTCCTCTACACCTACATCGCCACCTTCCTCGACGAGCACGCCATGGGCGGCTCCCGCGACCTCGTGCTGCTGGTCTTCGGCATCGCCTCCGTGGTGAGCATCCTCGTCACCGGAGCCCTGGTCGACCGCCGGCTGCGCACGCTGACCGTCGTCAGCAGCGTCCTGTTCCTGGTGGCGTCCGGCATGCTGACGGTGCTGGCCGACAGCGCCGCCCCGGTCTACCTGGCGATGGTGCTCTGGGGCCTCGGCTGGGGCGGCGTGACCACCCTGCTCCAGACCGCGGTCACCGACGCGGGCGGCGACCGCGGACAGGCGCTGCTGGTCAGCACCTGGAACTTCGCCATGGCCGGCGGCGGCGCCGTCGGAGGCGTCCTCCTCGACGCCCTCGGCCCCGACTCCTTCCCCTGGAGCGTCCTGATCCTGATGACGCCCGTCCTGCTCGTCGTCCTCGGCGCCCGCACCCACGCCTTCCCCGCCGAACGCCCGGGCACGGAAGTGACGACCCGCTGATCCCCCGCCCGCGCGAACCCCCGGAACCCCGGCCCGGCACCCGTTCCCCGCGTGCCGGGCCGAGACCCTCCGCATGCCTGCGGAGCGGCGCACGTCGGACACGGCCGGCTAGGGCCTGTCGTTGGATCAGGTCGCAGAGACCCCGACAGCGCCCGGCAGGCCCTAGGCGTCCGGCAGTGACGCCGTCAGGTGCTCCCACGCCGCGTGCACGTCCGCCCCGACGATCCCGAACTGCGTGATGACCGCGACGCAGCGGCCGTCCTCGTCGTCGAGTTCGATCGCCGACGTCGGGCCGTGCGCCGCCGTGGAGCGGACGAGGTGGCACGCCCGGACGCCCGCGAGGTCGATCTCCACCGAGCTCTCCGCGACCGCCGCGAACACCCGCCCGCCGACGGTCCGGTCGGTGACGTGCACCCGGCCGCCGCACGCCTGGAGGGCCGCCGGGGCGAACACCGCGACGCCGATCGGCAGCCCGACGGAGCAGACGTGGTCGAGCACCGCGGGCACGACGCCGGGCGCGATGGTCCGGTGCTCGCCGCGGTACCGGTGGAACGCCCCGCGCCGGGCGGTGCCGCCGTCCGCGAGGACCGCGTCGAGCTGGGCGAGCTGGTCGCCGTACTCCCAGGCCGGCACCTCGGGCGCCGCGGACGGTCCGGGGGCCGACGCCCCGGCGTCGACCGTGCGGGCGAGTCCGGCCAGCAGCCGGTCCCCCTCGGACAGCAGCCGCCCCTGGTGCGCGGTCCGGCCGGCCGCGTCGAGCAGGTGCAGGGCGACCGAGCCGGTGCCCGCGTCCCGCGCGACCACGGCCGAGGCGATCGCGTCGCCGTCGACGCGCAGCGCGATCGAGCCCGGGGTGACGGCGAACGCGTCGCCGCGCAGGCTCGGGACGGCGTAACTGCCGGCCTGGTCGATCCGCGCGACCGGCCCTCCGGTGACCGCCTGGACGTGCTGGAAGAGCGTCAGGCAGCGCGCCAGCTCCGGCATCCGCGCGTCGATCAGCCGCACGCTGCTGTCGCGCCGGCCGCAGCACCCCTCGAACGCGCACCGGCCGTCGGCACCCCGCGGCCCGGGATCGTGGTCCGTCATGCTCAGTACACGTCCCGCACGTAGCGCTTCGCCCGGCGCAGGTCGGCGAGGTACTCGGCGGCGTCGTCGTCCCCGCGTCCGCGCTGCTCGGCGATGACGCCCAGCAGGGCCGCCTCGACGTCCTTCGCCATGCGGGAGGCGTCGCCGCAGACGTAGAGGTGCGCGCCCTCCTCCAGCCACGCGTACAGCTCGCGCGACCGCTCCCGCATCCGGGTCTGCACGTAGACCTTCTCGGCCTGGTCGCGCGAGAACGCCAGGTCGAGTTCGGTGAGCACACCGCGCTCGCGCAGCTCGGTCAGCTCGTCCTCGTACACGAAGTCGGTGGCGCGGTGCTGGTCGCCGAAGAACAGCCAGTTGCGCCCGGAGGCGCCCCGCGCGGCCCGCTCGTGCAGGAAGCCGCGGAACGGCGCGATGCCGGTGCCGGGGCCGATCATGACCATCGGGGCGTCGTCGTCCGCCGGGACGCCGAAGGAGGCGTTCGGCTGGAGGTGGACGCCCACGGTCGCGTCCTCGCCGACGCGGTCCGCGAGGTAGGTCGACGCGACGCCCTCGTACCGGCGGTGCGGGGTGCCGTACCGGACGGACGCGACGGTGAGGTGGATGCGGTCCGGGTGGGCGAGCGGACTCGACGAGATCGAGTACTGCCGCGCCTGGAGCGGCCGCAGGAACGGCAGCAGCTCGTCGAGGCCGGGCGCGGCGGCCCCGGCGTCACGGAGCAGGTCGAACACGTCCCGGCCCCAGAGCCAGGAGTCCAGGTCGGACCGGTCGCCGTGCGCGACGACCGAGGCGAGGTCGCTCGACGGCGCCCGCTCGACGAGGTCGGCGACCAGTTCCTTCGACGGGGTGCGGATCTCGCGTTCGGTGCGCAGCACCTCGGCGAGCGGCCGCCCGTCGACCTCCTCCTCACCGCTCGCGCCGAGCTGTTCCAGGAGCGCGCCGACGAGCGTGTCGTCGTTCACCGGTACGACGGCGAGCGCGTCGCCGGCCTCGTAGGTGATGCCGCTGTCGCCGAGGTCGAACTCGTAGTGGCGGATCTCCTTGGCGCTGCCCGGCGCGGACAGCAGCCGGTTCACCGCGAGCCGGGACCGGTACGGGTTGCGCCGGTTCCAGGTGGAGCGGGGCCGGGACGCCTTCGCCGTCGAGCCCGAGCCCGCGCCCGCCCCCGTACCCGCGCCCGTCGCGCCGGTCTCCGCGGCGACCCGGTCCAGCACCGCCGCCGTCCACACCGCCGCGGGCTCCTCGAAGTCCACGTCGCAGTCGACGCGGTCGTGCACCCGGGTGGCGCCGAGCTGCTCCAGGCGGGTGTCGATGAGCTTCGCGGCCTGGCAGAAGTCGTCGTAGCCGCGGTCGCCGAGCCCGAGGACCGCGTAGCGCAGGCCCTCCAGCCGCGGTGCCGTGCCGGCCTGGAGCGCCTCCCAGAACAGCCCGGCGTTGTCGGGCATCTCGCCCTCGCCGTACGTCGAGGTGACGACGAGCACGTGGGACATCGCGGCGAGCCGCTCCGGCGTGACGGCGTCGAGCGCGGTGGCGGTCGCGCCGAGGCCGCGGGCGCGGGCCCCGGCGACGAGCTCGTCGGCGAGGAACTCGGCGTTGCCGGTCTGCGTGCCGAACAGCACGTCGATCGTCGCGGCGGGCGCGGCGCCCGCCGCGCCGTCCTGGCGTCCGGCGGCCGCGATGCCGGCGATGAACCCGGCGAGCCAGGCCTCCTGCTCGGCGGAGAAGGGCGCGTCGGCCGGGATGAGGGACCCGGTCGGGGGCATGAGGGTCACGCGGTCACCGTCTCGGTCGGGGCCTGCGGGGCACGGCGTCCGGCGATGTCGGCGAGGGCCGCGGTCGCGAGCAGCTCGTCGAACCGGGCGGCCCGCACGCGGCCGGCGTTCTTCGTGTTCTGGTGGACGATCCACCCGTAGGTGCCGGGGGCGTCCACGCTGAGGTTGTTGCGCTGCCGGAGCGCCTGCTTGTAGTCGTCGAGGCGCTTGACCGCGATGAGCGTGGCGAGCTCGTCGTCGTCGAACCGCTCCAGCGTGCCGCGCAGGTACTTCACGACGCGCTGCTTGACGAAGAAGTCCTCGGTGAGGACGAGGTTGCGGACGGCCTCGGCGACCCGCGGGTCGCCCGGACCGCTCGCCCCGGGCACCCGCTGGAGCGCGACGTCCTGCGCGACGCCGAGCACCGTGTACGACGACAGCAGCGAGAACATGTCGTCGCCGCCCTCGTCGCCGAAGGCCGGGGCCCGGCCGCCGAGCACGGTGCGGCGGTCGCGGTAGTCGACCTTGAACGCGCGGAGCTTGTCCGTCGCGATCGACGTCGCCAGCTCGTCCAGGAGCTGGCCGCGGGTCGCGGCGGCGAGGATCTCCCCGGCGTCCTGGTACAGCAGCAGCGCCCGGGGCATCCCGCAGTACACGTGCTGCCGCTCGCTCGCCCAGTCCTCCAGCAGCCGGGCCGCGAGCGGCGAACCGGTCGCCTCCAGGTGCCAGGTCAGGAGCAGCCGTACGGCCTCCTCGTGGAAGGCGCCGTGCCCGGTGTCGGTCACCGGGAACACCAGCAGCGAGTCGGCGCTCACCCGGCCGGGAAGTTCGCCCGACGGGTCGTACTGGTAGAGGAACCCGCCGCTCATGCCGTTGCCGAGGCCCTTGCCGAAGCCGCCGAGGTTGAGCACGGTGCCGCCGGTCATGTACTCGCAGCCGAAGTCGCCGACGCCCTCGACGACCGCGGTCGCGCCGGAGTTGCGCACGGCGAACCGGTCGCCGGCCTCGCCCTGCACGAACGTCCGGCCGCCGGTCGCGCCGAACAGCGCGAAGTTCCCGACGAGGACGTTGCCGCCGCGCTCCGCGCTGCCGCCGCCCGGGGCGCGCACGACGATCCGGCCGCCGCTCTGGCTCTTGCCGACGCCGTCGTTGGCGGTGCCGGTGTGCTCGAGGGTGATGCCGTCGTTGCAGAACACGCCGTACGACTGGCCGGCGGACCCGGTGGTGCGGATCCGGACGGCGCCGTCGACGAGGCGGCGCCGGCCGCGGTCGTCGGTGGTGACGGCGGGGACGTCACCGTCGAACGCGTGGTCCCCGTGGTTGAGGAGCCGCTCGACGTCGATGCCGAGCTGTCCGCCGACGGACTTGTCGCTGTTGCCGAGGCGGATGCCCTCGACGAGCAGGGACGGCTCGCGCCGGTCGAGGAGCGCGGCGCGGACGCGCTCGATGAGGGCGTCGTCGGTGGTGAAGTCCTTCTCCAGGTACTCCGGGTCCGCCACGACCTTCTCGGGCACGCGGGCGAGCAGCCGGCGCACGTCGAGCCGCCCGACGCTCGCGGGGTGGTCGAGCAGCTGGAGCAGGTCCGTGCGGCCCCGGGCCTCGCGCAGCGACCGCAGGCCGAGGCGGGCGAGGATCTGCCGGACGTCGTGCGCGATGTTGAGCAGGTACTGCGCCAGCGCGCGCGGGTCGCCCTCGAAGGCCTCGGCGTTGGTGGTGAGCCCGGCGGGGCACTTCACGTTGCAGTTCTTCGCCATGACGCAGCCGAGCATCATCAGCGCGGTCGTGCCGAACTCGAAGCTGTCGCCGCCGAGCAGCGCCGACGTGACGACGTCGCCGCCGGTCTGGTGCGCGCCGGAGCAGCGCAGGACAACCTTCTGCCGCAGCCCGTTGGCGACGAGCGCCTGGTGCACCTCGGCGATGCCGATCTCCGCCGACCGCCCCGCGTACTTCAGGCTCGTGACGGCCGCGGCGCCCGTGCCGCCGGTGTTCCCGGCGACGTTGATGACGTCCGCGCCGGCCTTGGCGACGCCGACCGCGATGGTGCCGATGCCCTCCGAGGACACCAGCTTCACGACCACCCGCACCCGCGCGGCCTTGCAGTCGTGGATGAGCTGCGCGAGGTCCTCGATCGAGTACGTGTCGTGGTGCGGCGGCGGTGAGATCAGCTCGATGCCCGGGGTGCCGCCGCGCGCGGCCGCGATGTCGACGGTGACCTTCGGCGCGGGCAGCTGACCGCCCTCGCCCGGCTTCGCCCCCTGCCCGATCTTGATCTCCAGCTCCTCCAGCATCGGATCGGCGAGGTAGCCCGCCCAGATGCCGAACCGGCCGGACGCGAACTGCTTGATCCGGGAGCCGCGGACGGTGCCGTACCGGGAGTGGTGCTCGCCGCCCTCACCGCTGTTCGACATCGCGCCGACCATGTTCGCGCCGTGCGCGACGGCCTCGTGCGCGGTCGCCACGAGCGCGCCGTGGCTCATCGCGCCGGAGGCGAGCGCGCGGGTGATCTCGTGCGCGGGCTGCACCTCGTCGAGCGGCACGCTGTCGGGCGCGCCGTCGAGGAGGGTGAGCAGCTGGGCGGCGGAACCGGTGGCGGTGACGACGACGCCGTCGGCCGCCGCGTCGAGCGTGGCGACCTCGCCGGGGTGGGCGAGGGCGAGCCCTTCGGCGAGGGCGGCGTGGCGCCGGGCGTCGTCGTCGGATCCGGCGGGTCCGGTGGATCCGGCGTCGTCGTCGGATCCGACGGGTTCGGTGGATCCGGTGGGTCCGGTGGGGGTGAGGCGCAGCCGGACCGTCACCGCACCGTCGCCGGCCCGGTCCGTGACGGTCGCGACGACGCCGCGGGCCGTGACGCTCGCGTTGCCGGTCGTGGAGAACCGGCCCAGCTCGCGGGCGAAGTCCTCCGGCGTGCGCAGCCCGGTGACGTCCGCGGGCAGCGCGAGCACGTCCCGCAGCGCGGACGGGCGGCGGGACCGCTCCTCGTGCGTCGTCCGCAGGAAGGCGCGGTACCCCGGCGTGATCCGGAACGCGTCGATCTCGGCGTCGCTGAGCGCGTCGTACCCGGTGTTGCGGTACGCGGCGTCGGTGATGCCGAACGCGTCGTCGAGCCGGCCGAGGGTGAGCAGCCGGAGCGCGTCCGGGTCGCCGGGCCGTTCGAACTGCGGCCGCTCCTCGACCATGTCGCCGAAGCCGCGCACGGCCGAGACGCCGAACGAGTGCCCGGCGCCGTCCGACCGCTCCTTGAACAGGCCGAGCAGCGGGATCTGCTGCTCGGTCTCCACGGTCCGGGCCCGCTCGTGCCAGTCCGTCGCGGCCTGCGCGATGCGGGCGAACCCGACACCGCCGACCGGGGCCTCCATGTGCGGGAAGATCCGCGCGAACACGTCGTCGCGGGTGTCGAGGTAGTTCGGCTCGAAGAACTCGCCGCCGATGTAGCTCTCGGCGGTGCACAGCCCGACGCGGCCCATGGTCTTGGCGAGGGACTTCTCGGCCGCCTTGCGGAACCTGGCCAGCGCCCGGTCGGTCTCGGTGATCTCGCCCGCGGGTGCCGGCGCGCTCGGGTGCTTCTCCTCGGCGCGCAGCCGTGCGCTGAGGCTGTACACCGCCGAGGCGCCGAAGCCGAGCGCGGTCGCGACGTGGTGCGAGGAGGACAGCTGCCCGCTCTCCGCCACGATCGAGACGCGCAGCCGCAGCCCGGTCTCGATGAGGCGCTGGTTCACCGCCGCGACGGCGAGGATCACCGGCAGCGGGGCGCGCGTCGACGAGATCGCCCGGTCGGTGAGGAGCGCGATGCCGCCCTGCTCGGCGGCGAACCGCTCCACGTCGTCGCAGAGCACGTGCAGGGCCGACCGGAGCGCGTCGGCGTTGGCCCGCTCGTCGCCCGGCACCGGCTCGTAGAGCATGGCGAACCGCTCCAGCGGCACGATCCGCTGGTCGCGCAGCCGGACCATGTCGAGGTGCCCGAGCACGGGCGACGACACGACGAGCTGCCGGCCGCTGGTGTGGTGGGTGCCGTCGGGCTTCGGGCCGAGCGCGACCCGCATGCTCATGCCGTCGGCCTCGCGGATGCTGTCCAGCGGCGGGTTGGTCACCTGGGCGAAGCGCTGCGAGAAGTACTTCGCCATGCCGCCCTCGGTGTCGCTGAGCGCGTTGATGGCGTTGCCGTAGCCCATCGCCGAGATCCGCTCCGACCCGTCGGCGAGCATCGGGTCGAGCATGAACCGGAAGCTCTCCTGGTTCAGCGAGTACGCCACGTACCGGCCGGCGAGGGTGAGGTCGCCGTCGTAGCCGAGCGTCGTCGTGCCGCGGTAGTAGTCGGGGGCGGGCAGGTCGTCGAGGTTCACCCGGGCCGCGTCGAGCAGTTCGCTGTACGGCCGGCGCGCGGCGAGGGCGTCGAGCACCTCGCGGGTGCGCATCCGGCGGCCGGTGCGGTGGTCGACGACGAGCATGCCGCCGGCCTCGATCCGGCCCCGGTGCACGACCTCGTCGTCGGGGAACGCGACCTGGCCGGCCTCCGACGCCACCATGAGGTACTCGGCGGTCTCGACGGTGCGCAGCGGGCGCAGGCCGAGCCGGTCGAGCCGGGCGCCGACGACGTCCCCGTCGCTGAAGATCACGGCCGCCGGGCCGTCGTTCTTCTCCTCGTACAGCGAGAAGTACTCCAGCATGTCCCGGACGGCGGCGGGCAGGGTGCGGTCGTTCTCCCAGGCGGGCGGCATGAGCGACACGACCGCCTCGACGATGTCCAGGCCGTCGTCGAACACCCGGCTCTGGAGGGTCTGGTCGAGCCGGGAGGAGTCGGACTGCCCCGGCGGGCGCACGATGCTGCGCGTCCGGGCGCGGGCGAGGGCCTCGTCGGAGAGCCGGTTCTTGCGGTCGGTGTTCAGCTCGCCGTTGTGCGCCATGAGGCGGAAGGGCTGCGCCATGGTCGGGTGCGGCTCGGTGTTCGTGGAGAACCGGGTGTGGAAGTACAGCGACCGCACGGAGTGCCGCGGATCGCCGAGGTCGCGGAAGTACGGGATGACCTCGCCGGAGTTGAGCCGTCCCTTGAGCACCTGCGTGCGCGCGCTCAGCGAGAGCGGGTACAGCCCGGCGTACGCGTCGTCGGCATAGGCGACGGCCTCGACCGCGAGCAGGGCACGGTTGGCCGCCGCGTCGACCTCGTGCCGCTCCCACCCCTGCGGGGCCCGGAACACCCACTGCACGATGGGCAGCTGGTACTGCTCGGCGACGGGCCGGGCGACGGTGTGGTCCACGGGGACGTCGCGGACCAGCAGCACGTCGAAGCCCTGCTCGGCGATGCTCCGCCCGACGAGGTCCACCGCGCCGTCGCGGCGGCCGGCGTCGGTCGGCACGAAGCAGTTCGCGACGCCGAAGTGCCCGGCGCGCAGGTCCTCGCCGGTGAGCGCGCCGAAGAACTCCACCGACAGGTCGACGCTCACGCCCGCGCCGTCGCCGACGCCCTCGGAGGACTTGCCGCCCCGGTGCGGGATGGCGCGGAGCGCTTCGTCGCCCTTGCGGATGACGTCATGGCTCGGCGTCCCGTCGAGGCGGGTGATGAAGCCGACGCCGCAGTCGCTGTGGTCGACGGCGGGGTCGTACAGACCGAGGGCCGAGGCCGAGGAGGGTGCAAGATTCAAGTGCGGGTCCTGTGAGCGGGTTCCGGCTGGGGGTACCTCCCAGGCCCTCGAGGCACTGGGGGAGGACGGCCAGGCTGCGTCGGTGGAGCGCTCGCCGCGGGCGGACCGGTGTGACGGCCCAGACCCTGAGTGGTGCGATTGTCGACGGTAAGCCTCACCTAACTTCCGCCGCAAGAGTGTGTCCTGCACGTATACGTCACATTGCCGCCGCCGTCACGCGCCTTTCCGGCCCCGGGGTGGGGACCGAAAGGCGCGGGCTGGGAGTGGGCTGGGAGTGGACCGGGTGCGGGCCGGGCGCGGGCTGTGCGTCGGCCGGGCGTGGGGCAGGGCGTCCTAGGCGGCTACGGCGTCGACGGTGACCGGGATGTTCCTGGCGGTGCCGCTTGCTGCGTCACCTGTCCAGGCGGTGACTGCGTGGTTGCAGTCTTACGGGTCGCTGGTCAAGGGGGTGACGTGGTCGACAGTGCCGCAGGTGCGTGGGAGGGGAAGTCCGCGGAGGGGTGATGGTGGCGCAATTGTCGTCACCTGCTTGACCGGTGACGCGCGCGCGTGCAACGGTCAGTCATCGCACAAGCCGGTGCATCACGCCGGTACGTCACGCCGGCCCACGGGCCGGTCCACGGGGACCCGCGGAGGATTCGATGATCGACAGGCGTGGCTTCAACAAGGCACTGGGGCTGGGAACGGGAACGGCGGCCCTGTCGCTGACCGCCCCCGGGAGCGCGTCCGCCGCGTCGGCCGCCCCCAAGGCCGCCCCCAAGGCCGCCCCCAAGGCCGCCGCCACGGCGGTCCCCGCGGCCGTCCCCACGGTCACCCCCGGCGCGCACGCCGGCTTCCCGCGGCTGCGGCAGATCAGGGCCGGCCTGCTGGACGTCGGCTACGCCGAGCTGGGCCCCGCCCACGGTCCCGCGGTCATCTGCCTGCACGGCTGGCCGTACGACATCCACAGCTACGTCGACGTCGCCCCGCTGCTGGCCCAGGAGGGTTACCGGGTGATCGTCCCGTACCTGCGCGGCCACGGCACCACGCGCTTCCTCTCCGGCCGGACGTTCCGCAACGCCCAGCAGTCGGCCGTCGCCCTGGACGTCATCGCCCTGATGGACGCCCTGGAGATCGAGAGGGCCGTGCTGGCCGGCTTCGACTGGGGATCGCGCACGGCCGACATCGTTGCCGCGCTGTGGCCCGAACGCTGCAAGGCCCTGGTGTCCGTGAGCGGGTACCTCGTCACCGACCGCGAGGCCAACCTGGAGCCGATCGCGCCGCAGGCCGAGCACACCTGGTGGTACCAGTACTACTTCGCCACCGAGCGGGGGCGGCGCGCCCTGGAGGACAAGGGCCTGCGGCACGACCTGACCAGGTTCGTCTGGGACACCGTCTCGCCGACGTGGGACTTCGACGACGCCACGTTCGAGCGCACGGCGGCGGCCTTCGACAACCCCGACTATGCGGCGATCGTCCTCCACAACTACCGCTGGCGGCTCGGCCTGGCCGACGGGGAGCGCCGCTACGACGCACTGGAGAAGCGGCTCGCCACGCGGCCGGTCGTCGCGGTGCCCGCCATCACCCTCGACGCCGAGCGGGACCCCTTCACCGCCCCGGGCGACGGCGCCTCGTACCGGGACAGGTTCACGGGCGACTACGAGCACCGCACCCTGGCGGGCGTCGGCCACAACGTGCCCCAGGAGGCACCCGCGGCCTTCGCCCGGGCCGTGATCGACGTGGACCGTCTCTGACGCGCACGGTCACCGCTTCGACAGGTGACCATCTGTTCCGCCGCCGGAGACCGAACGGAGTGGGATCATGGAGAGCAAGAAGGCCATGGACGGTGCCGAGGCCGCGCGCCGAGCGCGGTTCGGCAAGCTGCCCGAGCGCATCCGCTACGACGAGATGGTCGAGGAGAGGGCGGCTACGCCGAACGATCCGGCGCGGTACGCCTACGACCCCGAGAGGTCGTGGACGTCCTTCTCCTGCCTCGCCGCCGACCTGGGTCTCTGACCGGGAAGGCGACGGTTGCCCGGCGTTGCCCGCCATTGCCCGGCGCACCCGTCACCTGTCAGAATGGTGACATGAACCTCGACCACGTCTTCGTCTGCGGCAACCCGGCGCTCGATTTCGCCGCCACGCTCCGGGCCCGTCGTACGGTGCGCTTCGAGATGTTCGCGACGCCGGACAGGCTGAACGCCTGGTACGTGGAGTCCGGCATCGTCGACGCGGTCTCCCCCGGCGGGGAGACCGACGTCGAGCAGGCGAAGACGGTACGGGAAGCCATCTACCGGCTGGTCACCGCCCGTCGGCTCGGGGAGGAGTACGACGGGGCGGCGCTGACCGTGGTCAACAACGCGGCACGCCGGACGCCCGCGGTGCCGCAGCTCACCCCGTCGGGGCGATGGACGCAGGCGACACCGCAGGAAGCCCTCTCCCTGGTGGCGCGCCACGCCGTCGAGCTGCTGAGCGGACCGGACGTGCCCCTGCTCAAGGAGTGCGGCAACCCCGAGTGCACCCGCACCTACATCGACCGTTCGCGCGGCATGCGCCGGCAGTGGTGCGGCATGGAGTCCTGCGGCAACAAGATCAAGGCGGCCGCGTACCGCGCCCGCAGGAAGACCACGCCCGCGCCGGCCCGGCCGACACCGGCCCGCTGACCCGGCCGAACACCGGCCGTCGCGCAGGCCGTGGTCCGGCTGGCCGGCGCCGAAGCGGCCTTCGTGCACGGAACCGTCGTGGACCTCGACGGCGGCAGGACGGGCGTCGCCGTCATCGCCGCGCAGCGCACGCCCTCGCACCGCACCGCACCGCACCGGACCGGACCGGACCGGACGACAAGCCGAGCGGCCTATGTCCCCGACCCGGGCCCCGGGGCCCGTGCCCCGTGCCCTGGGCGCGGAACGGGCGACGGGCACCGAAAGCCGTCCGGCACCGAAAGCCGTCCGGCACACGCGCCCGACGAGGCGCGCAGCACTTACGCTGCTGGCTCCAACCAGTCGTCCCGGTCCAGGAGTTCAGTTGTCCTCGGCACCCCCGCCCCAGCCCAACACCCCGAACCCGACGCCCGACCCGGGAAGAGGTCCCGTCCCGGGAACAGGCCCCGACCCGGGAACAGGTCCCGTCCCAGGAACAGGCCCAGACCCGGGAACCGGCCCCGTGCCGGACCCTCCGCGACCGTCCCGTGTGCGCAGGGCCCAGGCCTGGTTCAACGGTCTGAGCGAAGCCGGGAAGATAGGACTCATCGGTGCGGTCATCACCACCGTCGGAGGCGGCCTCTTCGGAGTGATCATCGCCCTCATCCCCGTACTGGCCGGTGGAACGGGCGGCGAGCCGGAACCCACGCCATCGGTCCTGCCCTCCGGCACGACGTCGTCGAGCGAGGCACCGGCGACTCCGACTCCCACGCCCCCGACTTCCCCGACCGAGGACACGCCCACCGTAACCGCGTCGCCGGCGCCGGCCTCGTACCAGCTCGTCTACGAGAACCAGCCCATGAGCCTGGGCATCTCGGACGGGCATCTCTCCACGATCGACTTCGACGCCCCCGAGGCCCGGAGCTACAGCTACGACGAGTGGGACGAGCTGACGGCGAACGCCCAGGAGACCGGCGCCACCCTGGCACCGGACCTCAGGTACCACGACTTCTACTACGGCTACCTCCAGCTCGGCGACGGCCGTAGCGCCGCCCGGCTGAGTGCCACGGAGGCACCGGCCACCGCCGAGGAATGCGCCCGCGCGGCCCGAACCGGCGGCTTCACCGAGACGCACATGACCGAGTGGAAGGTCCCGGCGAAGACCGTGTTCTGCGTCGTGACCGACAAGGGCGGCATCGTCCGCGCCGAGATCACCGGCTTCGTCGGAACCGACCACGCCGACAAGGAGGTCAACGACGCCCCCGAGCAGATCAAGCTCGCCGTCACGATGTGGGAGCCCGCGGGGTAGGGCGGGGCGGGCCGGTTGTCCGGAATCCGTTGTCAGACCCGTACGCCATGATCTGCCCATGGAGCGGTCGAGCGCGGTACGGGGGGACGGGATGACGTCGGGTGGGCTGCTGACGGCGCGGGCCGGGACGGTGGCGCTGGACGATCACCAGGTGGGGGCCGCGCTGGACGGGCTCGTGGACGGCTCGGGGTACTGGAGCGGCAAGGGGGCGCTGGCCGGTATCGAGCGGACGGGGCGCTATCTGGCCGGGACGTGGACGCCGACCGCGCCGGACGAGGGTCCGGGACGGGCCGGGGAAGGGTCCTGGACGCGGTTCATCGGACGTATCGGTGCCGTGGCGCTGCGTGCCGTCGTGGAGCCCACCCGCGACGAGCGGCGCCGGCGTCTGCTCGCGCTGCTGGAGATCTGGGCGGACAGCCCCTTCGCCGATCCGCGGGCCCGGATACGCACCGGTCTGGTGCGGGTGGCCGAGGGCGGCCCCGCGGCCGTCCGGGACGAGCGAGGGGCGGCCGTCGCGGTCGGCTGGGCCGCCGGCGGGCTGCGGAGGTTCGTCGACGTGCGGACGGGGGAGGCGGATCCGCCGAGCCTCGGGGCGATCGAGGAGGTGACCGACGTCCCGCGGGGCTGGGGCAGTGCCGACCAGGTGCGCCGGCTGGTGGACCTCGTCCGGGAGCGCGGACCGGTGCCGTGGGACCTCGACGCGGTGGGCGTGCTGAGGGACGGCACCGGGATGGGCCGGGCGGCGGCGTCCTTCGCGCTGGCGGGGGTGCTCGCCGGGGGCCGTGTCCCGCACCTCGACACCAGGGAGCGGGAGATCCACCGGCTCAAGGTGGCCGAGATCGAGGACGGCGTCCGCGAGCCCGGCCGGACGAGCTCGCTGGACCGCCTCGCGCTGGTCGCGGACGTGCTGCCCGAGGATCCCGCCGACCTGTGGGAGCCGCAGGGCATGCGCACGGTGGCGGAGCGGATCGCGCGGGCGTGGCGGGAGCGGCACGGCCGGCGGACCGTGGTCCCGGAGCGCACCTTCGGCGCGGTCGTCGAACTGCGTCCGTTCCTGCTCTCGGCGGGCCGCTTCTGCGCGGCGTTCACCGACCCCACGTCGATACGCGGTCTCCGCTCGAACCTCGACACCTGGATCCGCGACAGCGACTTCCACCCCTTCCCGACCGCCGGGGGCTGGGACCTCCAGGACTTCGAGGACACCCTGCGTACCGTCGTCCCGCACCTCTTCTGGGTCTACGCGGAGCTTCCCGCCGGCGACCCGGTCCGCGCCGGCGCGCCCGGCCTCGTACGGGCGCTGCGGGAGCGGTTGAACCACCCTGGCCTGCTGCTGGACGCCGGTGGTCTCAGCCGCGCGGTGGGGCGCGTGGTCGCCGATGTGCACGACCGGTTCGGCTCGCGCCCCTACGCCGGCCCGGAGCCGCTGGACGTCGCGAGCGTCGACGACGGGCTGACCGTGGTCGTGGAGGGCGCCGTCGACCGCAGGGGCGAGCGGTTCCAGCCCGCGCTGTACTTCCGCCCGGCGTTCTACGGCGACGACGAGCGCTCCCGGACGCTGCTGGCGGCCCGGGCGGACTCCCGCTACGCCCCGGAGATCGAACTGGTCGAGTGGCTGCGCGGCCCGGCCTGCGCGCGCATCGTCGAGCGGATCGAGGCCGCTTCGCCGCCCTCGGGGGCGTACGAGACGAATCCGGTGCACTCCGCGCCCGACCTGCTGGGACAGGCCGTCGGCAAGCTCGGCGTCGACGAGGACGCGGCAGCGCTCTACCTGCAACTGCTGACCCTGCGCGCGCCGAGCGACCGCAACGTCCGTCTCTGGAACGGCTGGAAGGCCGCCCGGCACCAGAAGGCCGCCGCCGTGCTGGTCGAGCGCGGCCTGGCCGTCCAGGACAAGCGCGCCCGCGCGGGCCGTCAGCTCTTCCTGCCGGGCGAATGGATTCCGGCCGGGACGCCCCACCAGCCCATGGAGGCGTGGAAGGCGGACCTGCTCGGGGTGGAACGCTCGTACAACGGCCGACTGGAGACCCCCCTTCCCCTCCCCACCCGCACCCTGCCCGAACTGTTCGCCCACGCGTGGAGCCTGGTCGAGAGCGGACGGGGGCCCTCGGCTTAAGGACGCCGACTCCGGCCGACGGCCTGCTCACTGGTGCGGGGCCGGGGGGCAGGATCGCGTCGTCGCCCCGACCCGTCCACGGCGCCGTGCCGATCAGGGGACGTCATGGAATCAGGCGGCGCGTCCCGGGGCGAGGGATCCGAAGACGGCACGCGCGGTGTCCAGGAACGCCGGCACACTCGGCCGCAGCTCGGCCCGGCGCAGCCAGGTCATCGTGACCTCCGTCCGTGACGCGCTGCCGGTGACCGGCACGGCGGCCACCTCCCCCCGGGCCGCGGGTCCCGCCGCGGCGATCTCGGGCAGCAGAGCGCAGCCCATCCCCGCCGCGGCGCACTGGCAGAGGGCCGCCATGCTCCCGACCTGCGCGTCGATGACCGGCGCATCGGGGCCAAGGGTGTCGATGAGGTGATCGAGCATCTCCCGGAAACCGCAGCCCTGCGGTGTGGCGAGGAACGACTCTCCCCGCAGATCGGCCCCCCTGACCTGGCTGTAGCCGGACAACCGGTGCCCCGGGGGCGTGACGACCATGAGCCGGTCGGTGGCGAGGCTCTCGCTGATCATCTGCCGGTCACCGGGGGCCTGGCCGAAGGTGAGCGCGACATCGATCTCGCCACGGCGGACCCCGTCGTAGAGCTCGCCCCGACCGCCTTCGCGCAGGGTGACCTGGACGCGGGGACAGCGCCGGCGGTACAGCGCCAGAACGGCGGGGAGCCGGTGGGCGCACAGGGTCTCCAGGCCACCGACGGTCAGCCGGCCCCCCGGCTCCTGCGCGTCGTCCTCGACGGCGGTCCGCGCCTCCTGGGCGAGCAGCAGCATCTGGTCGGCGTAGTCGACCAGGCGCTCGCCGGCCGGCGTGAGCGACAGCTTGCGGTTCGTCCGGTCGAACAGCTTGGCGCCGAGTTCCGTCTCCAGAGCCTGGATGTGCTCCGTGACACTGGACTGGGAGTAGCTGAGTTCGGCGGCGGCGCGAGTGAAGTTCAGCGTGCGCGCGACAGTCCTGAACGTCCGCAGGTGACGCAGCTCCACGGCTACTCCGCTCTTCTCATCGGTTCCGCCGATTGCCGTCATCGGAAGAGCCCGCTTCTCCAACCAGCCCCGCGCTGACAGGGTTTCAGGCATCGCCCCCTGCCCACAACCGGTCCCGGCGATATCTCGCGCTGCCGTAACGCGGCCTTTGCTCAGGAACATCCCCGTACCTCCTTGGGAGGACAGCCATGTCCAGCCAGTCAGCCGGCCCGACGAACGCCCCCCGCCCGTCCCCCGAAGCTCCGCCGGGCGGAGCCGGCACGGCTGCCCGTCGGCCGAACGGGCTGCTGCTGTTCGGGCTGTCCCTGGGCTACTTCATGGTGATGCTGGACACCACGGTGGTCACGGTCGCGCTTCCGGCCATCGGTGACGATCTGTCCGGCTCGCTCACCGGGCTGCAATGGGTGTCCAACGGCTACACGCTCACCTTCGCGGCCCTGCTCCTCAGCGCGGGCGCGCTCTCCGACCGGTACGGCGGACGCAAGGTCTTCCTCACCGGGCTGTGGCTGTTCGCCCTCTTCTCCGGCGCCTCCGCGGCGGCGGGCTCCATGGGGGCGCTGATCGCCCTTCGTGCCCTGCTGGGCGTGGCGGGTGCCCTGTTGCTGCCCACCTCGCTGGCGATCATCGCGCACGCGTACACCGAGCCGGCCGCTCGTGCCCGGGCGATGGGCGCCTGGGCCGCCATCAGCGGTACCGCGCTCGCCGCGGGGCCCCTGGTCGGTGGTGTCTTCACCGACACGCTGGGCTGGCAGGCCATCTTCCTGATCAACGTGCCGGTGGCCCTGATCAGCATCGCCATCACGATGAAGCACGCGCCGGTCGGTGCCCCCGAGCCCGCCCAGGGAGTCGACCTTCCGGGGCAGGTCACCGCCGTCCTGGCACTGGCCGGCCTGACCTGTGCGCTCATCGAGAGCGAGCCCGAGGGCTGGGGTTCGTTCCAGGTGCTCGGTGGTCTCGCCCTGTTCGTCGCAGCGGGCGCCGTGTTCGTGCTGGCCGAGCGCCGCCCGGAGACGGCGACCCACGCCCCGATGCTGCCGCTGGCCGTGTTCCGCAACCGGACGTTGTCGGCAGGGCTGTTCGCCGGCCTCCTGGTCAACTTCGGCCTGTCCGGGGTCCTCTTCGTCCTCTCCCTGTTCTTCCAGGAGGCCCACGGCTACTCGGCGTTCACCACGGGCCTCGTCTTCTTGCCGCTCACCCTGCCCACCGCCTTCAACCCGATCTTCACCGGACGGCTCGTGGGCAGGATCGGCGCCCGCAAGCCGGCCATAGCCGGTTTCCTGATGATGGGCATCGGGGTTCTGATCCAGTCCGCGTCGACCTCGGACACCACCCTCGGTCTCGTCGTGATGTGCGTCGGCCTGCTCGTCCTCGGCTTCGGGGTCTCCTTCGCCCTTCCCCCGCTGATGACCGCCATCGTCGGGTCGGTGCCGAAGGAACAGTCCGGTATCGCCTCGGGAGCCCTCAACTCCGCCCGTCAGACCGGGGCCGTGCTCGGTGTCGCCGTTCTGGGCGCGGTGATCGGCAGTGGGTCGTCGGTCGGTTCCGGCACCCGGATCGCGCTCGTGGTCGCGGGTGTGGTGCTCCTCGCCGGAGCGGGTGTGGTGACCGCGTACATCGGCCGCTCGGCACGGCGGAGCGCCTGAGCCGGTCAGAAGAACTCGGTGGGGCTCCGCCGGGTGATCAGGTAAGCCGCCCGAACCTTGTTCACCGCGTCGATCCGTGACACGGCGCCGAGCTTGCCGAAGATGTTCCGCAGATGCCGCTTCACCGTCGGCTCCGCGAGCCCGAGTGAAGCGGAGTGATCAGCGGAACCAGCGTGGTTGTCAGTGCCCGGCCCTAGTGTGCCCACGTGACGACCTTTCGATCCGGCTTCACGCTCTGGCGACTGGTGCAGACGGCACGGGAACTGACGCAGGATGCGCGCATCCGAGAGCGCGTCGACGCGGTGCTGTACATCATGGGCGGCCTCGGCGGCAGGTATGGCAAGGGCAAGCGCCTTGTGCGCGCCTTGGAGGACGTGGCCCAAGAGGCCATTCTCCGGGGCGACCTCGCACTTGCCCAGCGCTTTCAGCGCTTTGCCGCCTATGCCGGAGGCGAACTGTTCCTCGACATTCTCGAGAACTATTACGACGACGAAGCCCGACAGCGCAGCGAGGAATATATGCGCAGGATGGCCGCCCTGGGTGCGGACAGAGCGGTCGCCGCCCTGGACGTCCTGTGCCGCGACAAGCCCGGCGCAAGCGCCGCCGACGCCCGCGACCTCTTTCGCGGCATAGCCCGGTCCGTCGACTACTCGGGCCTCGGGGACGGCGAGGGCGGGATCAGGCTCTCCGCCAAGGAAGCGAGGCGACTCCAGGAATACGGGCACATGGAGATGGTCCTCCGCAACCTGCCCCGGCCCGCTTCCCCCGAGGCCGCCCGGATGATGAGCGACGTCCTGGCCGATGTCGATGTCGGCATGCTGGCCCAGTTGCTCGAACTGCTGGTCATACGACGCTCCGGCCACCTCATGCTGGGTGCCCCGGCGCACCGAGCGGTCTCCCAGGCGCAGAACTACCTCCGTGCCATGGACGAGAACCGCCCGAGCATCCTGGCCGAGCACGGAGTCGACACCCGCCGGGCGTCGGCGACGGTCGTGATCGGACACCCGCGGTACGTGACCGGGGACGTCACCTCCCAGGAGGTCACGGAGACGCTGCGCACCTACAACGCGCATCAGGCGCGCATAGAAGTGATCACCTACGAGACCCTGCTGGATTCCGCCTCCCGCATGCTGGCCCTGTCATCGGCACGGCAGGATGCGGACCCGGCCCCGGACGAGGAGCCCGTCGCATGACTGACACACCGCACGCGATCGAACCGTTCCTGGCACGCTTGTGCGGCGGTGAGATCACCGACAAGGACTACGTCGGATACTTCATGAACGAGTGTGGAGAGGAACTCGTGTTTGCCCAGCGTCGGGGCGAGAAGACCGCCCGGCTCTGGCACAGCGACGCGGACTGGGAGATGCACCACGTCGGTGACCACTCCATCCGGCTCGACGGCCCGCTGGACGGGATGATCACCGTTGCCAACCTGATCATCAACCGCGAGGAGGCGACATGGCTGTCCTCCTGCCTCGCCGCTTCCCGCCGTCTACGGCAGGGACGGACCTGACCATCACCTCCTGTGCTGAGGCTTCAACGGACCGGCCTGGCCCAGGGGAGGTGGCCAGGCCCTTGCACATTGCTGAGCCCTGCTCTGCCCAGAATGTGCTCCGCCCCGCCGTCCGTGACGTGGCCGCCCGCGTCCGACGTGGTCGTCGTCCGCACGTACGGCATCGCAGGTGACGTCGGCAAGCTCGGTCACGGCTGCGCACACCGCGTGGGGACGTCAGCGGCGTAGATGCAGGCGCCATGAGGCCGATTCCGCGGCAGGCAGGAGGCCGCTCGGGTACTCCCTGGCGACCTTCCGCTCTGATGCAGGCTCCTTCGCGGTCAAGTGCCCGCCTCTGTAAAAGATTTCGACAGCTGGTGGCTGTCGACCTGGGGCTTCAAGAAGAGCGGCTGACGAGAATCGAACTCGCGCTCTCGGCTTGGGAAGCGACGGCGCTTCGATAGCCAGAGCGCTTGTGGCCTGCGCTAATACCTTTGTGCGCGGCGCTCGGGGACGCGGGATCGCACCTTGGTCGACCGTGACTGCCCGTCCGTACGGGCACGCTATGGACCCGGGCTGCCTGGGGCCTGCCCGACCCGCGTCAGGAGGCGGGTGGCTGTTCCAGGGCGGCGACGAGGTGGCCCAGGTCGCGGCGGTGGGAGCCGGCGGGCCAGACCGCCCAGGTGCGGCGGACGAGGGGGTGGCCCACCAGCGGGGACCAGGTGACGGTGTCCGGGAGGGGCTGTGACCAGTGCGGCGGCGCCAGGGTGAAGGCGCGACCGGTGCCGACCGCGGCGAGTTTCACCTCGGCGATCAGCTCCTGCCCGGCGGGCGGTTCGGGCCCCACGTCGATGCCGTGCCCCCGCAGGGTCGCGGTGAGCGCGTCGTACCAGGCGGGACTGCCCGAGCGGGAGAAGCCGATCCAGTCCAGCCCGGTGAGCGCGTCCAGGCGGATGCCGTCGGGTCCGGCGAGCCGCGCGGCGAGGTCGGTGGCGAGCAGGACACCGAGGTGCTCCTCGACGACCAGCATGGCGTCCAGGTCCTCCCCGGCGGGGCGCTCACGCAGCAGACCGAGGTCGAGCGTGGACTCGCGCAGCGCGGCGAGCTGCGCGGTGGTGGACAGGTGCAGGGCCTGGACGCGGGTCGCCGGGTAGGCGTCGCCCAGCTCGGCCAGGGCCCGGGAGAGCAGGTCGGCGGGGAGTTCCAGCGGGATGCCGATGCGCAGCACGCCGCCGCCGGACACGGTGTGGGCGGCCATCGCGGCGAGCGCGCGTTCGTGCCGGGCCAGTACGGCGCGTGCCTCGGTCAGCAGGGTGAGTCCTGCCTCGGTGGGCCGTACGCCGGTGCTGCTGCGCACCAGCAACTGCACGCCGAACTCCCGTTCCAGTCCGCTCACGGTCTGGGACAGCGCGGGCTGGCTGATGTGCAGCCTGCGCGCTCCGGCGGACAGCCCGCCCTCCTCGACGACCGCGACGAAGGCGCGCATCTCCCTCAGGTCCATGTCCGCGTCTCCTCCGTTCTCCTGGACGCATCGCATCACGGCCGTCGTGACCTGCGCCATTCGCGGTCCGCGCACGGCGATAGGCGTCGCTTATGGCGGCCCTCGGAGGGCCGTCTGGCGAGGGACTGCCGTTCGCGACGCGGACGAGGTTGGCTGAAGAGGCGCCGGCGACCACCGCGACCGCCTCCCGCACCGGACCTCCAGGAGCCCCGCATGCCCTCCCCCACCGTCACCACCGCCGCCGCGCCCACCGCCGTCGCGTCAACCGGTCTCACGCCCTGGCTGGAGGCGCTGCACTCCAGCTCCGCCCGGCTCGCCGCGCTGGCCGGCGGGCTGTCGGAGGCGGACCTGTCCCGGCCGTCCTTCGCGGACGGCTGGAGCGTCGCACAGGTGCTGTCCCACCTCGGCAGCGCCGCGGAGATCAGCGCCGGACTGCTGGAGCACGGACTGGCCGGCGACACCGCCGGGCCGCGACGGGAGGACCTGGCACCGGTGTGGGAACGCTGGGACGCGCTGTCCGCACCGGCCCAGCGCGAGGCGTGGGCCAGGGCCGACGCCCACCACCTCGCGCTGCTGGACGCGCTTGACGAGCGGGCGCGGGCCGAGGTGCGGGTGCCGTACTTCGCCGGACTGCTGGACGTCACGACGTACGCCGGTTACCGCCTGTCGGAGCAGTCGGTGCACGCCTGGGACATCGAGGCCGCCCTGGACCCGGCAGCGGTGATCCCGACCGCCGAGGTACGCCTCCTCTGGAACCGCCTGGACCTGGTGGCCACCCGGTTCCGCGACGCCGGGACCCTCCGGCGACTGGCGCCGCGCCAACTGTCCGTACGCCTGACCGACCCCGACCGGAGTCTGCTGCTGGACCTGGGCGGCGAGCTCCACCTCTACCCCTGCGAACCGGCCGACCCGGCCGCCACGCTGACCGGCCCGGCGGAGGCCGCCCTGCGCCTGGTCTACGGCCGTGGCCGCCCCGCCGACGACGTCACCGTGACCGGCGCCCTGACCCTGGCCGACCTGCACGCCCTCTTCCCGGGCTTCTGACCACCCCCCGCACGACCGACTCCCCAGCGAGAACAGGACGAGAACGACCATGTCGCACACCACCTCCCCCGCCTACTTCACCGCCTTCGAGAACATCGCCATGACACGCACCGAGTCAGGCGTCCTCACCGTCCGTTTCCACACCGAGGACGGACCGGCCACCTTCACCGGTCGGCTGCACACGGACTTTCCCCGCGCCCTGTACGAGATCGGCGAGGACCGCGACAACAAGGTGCTGATCCTCACCGGCACCGGCGACCGCTTCATGACCGACATCGACGGTGCGAGCCTCGGCGACATCACCAAGCCCGCCCAGTGGGACCGCACGATCGCCGAGGGCCGCCGGGTCATGCAGCGCCTGGCCGACCTGGAGATGCCGATCGTCGCGGCCGTCAACGGACCGGCGAGCGTGCACAGCGAGTACGCGCTGCTCGCCGACATCGTCGTCGCCGCCGACACCACGGTCTTCTCCGACTTCCCCCACCTGACCTTCGGCATCGTGCCCGGCGACGGCATCCACATCGTGTGGGAGGAGGTCCTCGGCCTCAACCGGGCCCGCTACCTCACCCTCACCCAGGGTTCCTTCACCGCGGAGGAGGCCGAACGCTGGGGCGCTGTCGCCGAGGTCCACCCGCTGGACAAGGTGCTGCCCCGCGCAGCGGAACTCGCCGAGACCCTCGCCGCCAAGCCGCAACTCCTCACCCGCTACCTGGCGGTGACCCTGCGCCAGCGCGTGAGCCGCCGCATGGCCGAGGGCGTCCAGGTCGGCATGGCCCTGGAGGGCCTGACCGCGGCAGACCTCGCGTACCAGGGCTGATCCCCGCCACGCTCCCCACGAGGGGGCGCGCCCGACAGCAAGGGTGCGCCCCCCTGCCCCTGATACGACTCGGAGAACGACTCATGGTCCCCAGACGCGTTCTGATCACCGGAGCGTCCCAAGGCATCGGACGCGCGGTGGCCGAACGGCTCGCGGCGACCGGCCACCGGCCCGTCGGCATCGCTCGGTCCCGCCCCGACCGATTCCCCGGCGAGTTCCGCACGGCGGACCTCGCCGACCGGGCCGCCACCGGTCGCGTCCTGGCCGACCTCCTCGCCGAGGGCCCGGTCGACGCGGTCGTCAACAACGTCGGCCTCGTCCGCCCGGCGGCACTGGCCGACGTACACCTGGACGATCTCGCGGCCGTGTACGACCTCACCGTACGGACCGCCGTCCAGCTCGCCCAGGCCGTCCTGCCCGGCATGACGGAACGCCGCTGGGGCCGAATCGTCAACGTCTCCAGCCTGGTCACGGTCGGCCTGCCCGACCGCACGGCCTACGGCGCGGCAAAGGCGGCGCTCGACTTCTGCACCCGCGCCTGGGCCCGGGAACTCGCCGTCACGGGCATCACGGTGAACTCCGTCGCCCCCGGCCCCACCGAGACCGGTCTCTTCCGCGCGAACAACCCACCGGGCTCCCCCGCCGAGGCCCGCTATCTGTCCGCCATCCCGGCCGGCCGCCCGGCCCGCCCCTCCGAACCGGCCGCGGCGATCGCCTTCCTCCTCTCCGAGGAGGCGTCCTTCATCACGGGGCAGATCCTCCGGGTGGACGGCGGGGCGGGGGCCGGCGCCTAAGACGGTGTCGCCTCCGTGCTTCGGCGTCTCGGAGTCCACCGCGCACCGCCGCTTCCAGATCTGGTCCACGTCACCCGCGTCGTCCTGGACACCGCCCACGTCCGGGCAGAAAAAGGGGGCGAACACACAGGCCCGCGCCCGTGGACCGGCAAGCCGGGTACCAAGATGCACATCCTGTCGGACGCGAACGGACTGCCCCTACTCGTCGGGATCTCGGCCGGCAACGTCCACGACAGCGAGGGGCTGAAGCCCATGGTCGAGAGCCACCAAACGCAACACGACCCCTACCGCGGGCGGTACTTCAAGCCACAGCGGCTGCATGCGGACAAGGCATACGACGTCCGCCACCTGCGTGGACGGCTGGGGGGCAAGCACATCGGCGTGCGCATCGCCCGCAAAGGTACGGAGTCCAGCGAACGATTGGGACGTCGCCGCTGGGTGATCGAGCAGACCCTGTCCTGGCCGTCCGGTTACCGCCGCCTCAGCCCCCGCAACTAACTACCTGGCCCTCCCCGGACTCGTCGCCACCCTGTGCGGCTACAAGCGCCTCGTCCGCCTCACCACGTAGGACACCGTCCTAGCATGCTCGCTTTGGCCTTGGTTCGGTCCGTCTTGCGCCGCACCACCCTGGCCAACCGGCCTCCGGCGCACCTCCTCCGGCCGGAAATGGCGCCGGGCCCGCGTGGCCGTCGGCCTCCCGGACGGCTTCCGCTTCTACGACCTTCGTCACACCGGCCACACGCTCTGGACCCGGTCCGGCGCCACTCTCAAGGACACGATGGTGCGCGCCGGCCAGTCCTCCGAGAAGGCCGCGCTGATCTATCAGCACTCGGACGACGAGCGGCAGCGGGACGTGGCGGCCGGGCTCGACGACATGGTCCGGGCCGAGCGTGCGAAGCACCACACCGACGACCGTGCGCACCACGAGCAGAAGGCGACCGGCAGCTAGCAGCGCCGTTATGGTGCGGATGTGGTGAGCTCCCCGCCCACTGGTCTGGACAACAAACAACCCCCGGGTCGATGACCTGGGGGTTTGTCATGGAGCGGGTGACGAGAATCGAACTCGCGCTCTCAGCTTGGGAAGCTGATGTTCTACCATTAAACTACACCCGCGCAAGACGCCAGCCGGCCGATTCATCAATTGTGCCGAGCCGGTGTCTGATCGCCCCGTCACTGTACCTCATGCCAGGCCCCCGGCGCTGAAGCCGTGGGGCCTGAGTCTGTTTCAGGGGAGGGATCCGGCTGCGGGTGGCCGGAGTTGGGGCGTACGGTGGGGGCGTTGGAGAGGGTCCGGGTGAGGTCGGAGTGCCGCCTGGAGGGCTATCCCGAACGTCCCGTAATGTGGCGTTTGTCGTCACGGCATCCCGCCAGATGTGACGCCGGCTCTTGGGGAAGGGACTCTAGGACTTGATGGAGCGCACCGTCGTCCGTTGTGCCGATGGGCACGTGTTCAGCACCGCTTCGTTCCCGATGCAGAAGGCCGAGCGACTCGGCCCCGGGCGGCTCGTCCGGTGTCCTCGCTGTGCGCGGTTGCGCAGCGCGGTGCCGGTGACTCTCGAGAAGCGGTAGGGCACAGCGAGGCACACAGCCCGGCGCGCGGAGTCGTCCTGATTGTGGCGGGTCCGCGCGCCTTGCGTATCCTCGGGGCGTGCTTCTCTCAGACAAGGACATCCGGGCCGAGATCGACGCCGGGCGGGTGCGGATCGATCCCTACGACGAATCCATGGTGCAGCCGTCGAGCATCGACGTACGTCTCGACCGTTTCTTCCGGGTGTTCGAGAACCACCGGTACCCCCACATCGACCCGTCCGTGGAGCAGGCCGACCTGACGCGGCTCGTGGAGCCGGAGGGCGACGAACCGTTCATCCTCCACCCCGGTGAGTTCGTCCTCGCCTCGACGTACGAGGTGATCACGCTTCCCGACGATCTCGCCTCCCGCCTGGAGGGCAAGTCCTCGCTCGGGCGGCTCGGGCTCGTCACCCACTCCACCGCCGGGTTCATCGACCCCGGCTTCTCCGGGCACGTGACGCTGGAGCTGTCCAACCTCGCGACCCTGCCCATCAAGCTCTGGCCCGGTATGAAGATCGGGCAGCTGTGCATGTTCCGGCTCAGCTCGCCGGCCGAGCACCCGTACGGCAGCGAGCGCTACGGCTCCCGGTACCAGGGCCAGCGCGGGCCGACCGCCTCCCGGTCCTTCCTGAACTTCCACCGGACCCAGGTATGAGCGACGCACGCGAGAACCTGAGCTACGAGCAGTTCGGCACCGCCGTCCGCGAGCTCGCCCAGACCATCGCCGACGACGGGTACGAGCCCGACATCGTGCTCTCCATCGCCCGCGGCGGTGTCTTCGTCGCCGGCGGGCTCGCCTACGCCCTCGACTGCAAGAACATCCATCTGGTGAACGTCGAGTTCTACACCGGCGTCGGGACCACGCTCGAGATGCCCGTCATGCTCGCGCCCGTCCCCAACGTCATCGACTTCTCCGACAAGAAGGTCCTGATCACCGACGACGTCGCCGACACCGGCAAGACGCTCAAGCTGGTGCGCGACTTCTGCCTCGACGCCGTCGCCGAGGTGCGCACCGCCGTGATCTACGAGAAGTCGCACTCGCTCGTGAAGTGCGAGTACGTGTGGAAGCGGACCGACGACTGGATCAACTTCCCGTGGAGTGTTCTGCCGGTGGTACGTAAGTCGGGGGAGCCGGTCACCCCGTCGAAGGAAGCGCTCTGAGCTGCGGCGTCTCGCTGAGCCAGCACAGCCTGTATGACGAGAGGCCTTGGTGATGCCAAGGCCTCTCGTCATGTATGCAGATGGCTGACTCCGGGCGTGGCACGTCTCCACGATCCGGAGCTCCGCTTTCGGGAGAGGACGGCAGCACGCTGCTGGCGTGTCCTCCGTCCGTCTCCATGGGGTTCACTGGGGATGGAAGCCGGATAGCCTGCCGACTCATAGCGGCAGTAGCAGCACGAGGAGTTCGGGCCCCTGGCTCGGCACCGGTCGCCAGATGGGGGAAGCGCCATGGAATTAGCTCGTACCTCGATTGGGCTTGTAGCCGCCTTCACGGTGCCGACGGCATTTGATTGGCATTCAAGAAGGCCGTGGCGTGCGATTGCATTCACTCTGGCTTATGGAGCTCTTGCTGTGGCGCCCTCGGGGGTCAGCTCCAAGGAGCGTGTCGCATTAATCTCCCTCACTTTGGCTGCGGCCTGTCTCGCACTCCTGAGCAAGCCTTCGAATTGGAGACTTCCGAGTCTTGAATCGACCTGGAAAAAGCTTCTCCTGAAGGGTGCGGCGGGCTCACGTCTGTCGGGGGCCGAGTATGCTGTCGCGGCCGTTGGAGTCATTGCGGTTCTGTTGCCGTTTTTCCTGGGATTCGATGCGGGGGTCCAATTCGCCCGTCGGAGAGTCATCGACAGCGATCAGGCGGTCACCATTTTCTCGGGAATGCTGATCGCCGTCTTCGGTTGCCAAAAAGTCATCGGCAGAGTTGTTCGGCCCCTCGTCGAGAAAATCCTGGAGAAGATCAACTCCAAGGAATTCGAGGCGAGTGTCGGGGACTTCATCAAGGCGGGACCCCACGTAGGGTGGATCGAGAGGTTCATCCTCTTCACATTTTTGGTCTCGGGAAACTCCGCGGCTGCTGCATTGGTGGTGACGGCAAAATCGCTTGCGCGCTTCCCGGAGATTCAGCAGGCGGAGAAGCTGGTCGGCGACTACTATCTGGTAGGAACGCTCACCAGCGTTGCAATAGCTCTCGTGGCGTCCAGTGTGACCAGGATGGCACTGGGGATGCCGCCCCTGTAGACAGGAGGAGCATCATGTCGCTGCGCGATCACCCGTTCTTTCAAGAACTGGCCTCTCTGCGCCTTCCCGGCGGAGATTATGTGATCGCCGGCAGTGCGCCCATGCTGGCATACGGAATCAAGAGGAATATCGGCGACATCGACATCGTGGCTCGGGGGGAAGCCTGGAAGATCGCTCTAGGATTGGGCCGGGCCTCCAGGGCTCCTCTGGGTGCGGCGCAGCGCATCGTGCTCTTCGGAGGGGATATTGAAATCCTCGATGGTTGGTTTGAATATTCTGTCGACTCGCTGATCGAGGGCGGGGAGTCCATAGACGGGTTCAGGTTTCTTTCACTCGCCAGAACGATAGAGTGGAAGACTTCCCTGGGGAGGAAGATGGACATGGAGGACGTCGCATTGATGCAGCAGTTTCTCGATCACGCCGTGTGACCGGTATCGCGGCCGCGCCGAGAGGCTTCGACGTGTGCGGCCCCGCCCCGGAACGGGTTGACTGGTCGTATGACCGGCCGCAGCGGCCCGCAGCCGCACGGCAGACGGGGTGACCTCCGCCGGGGCGCCCGCTGGGGCGAGTGGCGGCGGGGCACCGTCCGTCGTGTCCGGGGCAGTCAGGCGGGCACGCTGTGGAGCCGGCTCTCCACGGTGGACTTCCTCGGGAACTCCTTCCAGCTCGCCGCGCTCTCCCTGCTGTGTTTCTTCCCGTTCCTCATCGTCGTGACGGCCGCGACCGGCCGGGACGCCGCCACCGCCCTCGTCGGCTGGCTCGGGCTGCACGGGCAGGCGGCGCAGGCCGTGGCCTCCCTCTTCCCGGCGGGCGAGGCCTCGGGCGGCGTCACCGCGGCGAGTGCCTGTCTGCTGGTCGTCGGCGCCGTCGCCGTCGCCGGCACCTTGCAGAGCTGGTACCGCAAGCTCTTCGACATCGCCCCCGGTGGGTGGCGGGACGTCGCGGCGCGGATCGGCTGGCTCGCCGCGCTCCTCCTCTACAGCGCCGCGCAGGCCCTGGCCGGCCGTGCGCTCGGCGGGAGCGAGCCGGTCCTCCAGGCACTGGTCGGCTTCGCGACGGCCACCTGCTTCTGGTGGGGCAGCATGTACGTCCTCCTCGCGGGGACGGTCCGCCCGCGCACGCTCCTGCCGTCGGCCGTCGCCACCGCCCTGTGCTGGACGGGCCTGGGCGTGTTCTCCGCGCGCTACTTCTCCGGGCTGATCGTGGAGAACAGCCAGAGGTACGGCCCCATCGGGGTCGTCATGGTGATCCTGTCGTGGGTGATCGCGGTGGGGGTGGTCATCCACCTCGGCGCCGTGATCGGCTGCCTGTACCTGGAGCACCGTTCCGGGCGGAGTGGGCCGCGCGCGCCGCGTGGGCCGCGCGGGTCACCACACCCTTGACGCCTGCTTCCGGACCTGCGGACAGACCCGGGGCCTCCCGATCCTCGGTGGATCGGGAGGCCCCGGCCGTTCGGTGAGCGGGTCCGCGGGCGGCCCTAGAACGTGCCCAGCTTCACGATCGACAGCAGGGCGACCAGCTGGATCGCGGACGCGCCCAGCGCCTTCGGCCACGGCAGGTCGTGGGAGCGGCTGACCATGATGGTCAGCAGGGCTCCGGCCGCCACCCAGGTCGCCCAGCCGAGGATCTGGACGAACGACGCGTCGCCGCCGAGGAACATGGCGACGATCAGCCGCGGGGCGTCGGTGAGCGACATGATCAGCATGGAGAGGCCGACCGTGGGCTGCCAGGCGCCGTCGCCGCCGAGCTGGCGGGCCAGGGTGTGGGTGACGACGCCGAGGACGAAGGAGCTCAGCACCATCGCGACGGCCGTCGTCAGGACTATCGGGATCGCGTTGGAGAGCGTCGCGTTGATCGCGTCCTCGCGCGCGGTGTCGAAGCCGAAGACGGCGAGCAGGCCGTAGAGGAACGTCACGATGAGGGCGGGGCCCCACAGCGTGTAGTCCCGCATCCGGAGGAACGTCTGGCTGGGCGACAGGACGACGCCCTTCAGCAGTTCCTTCCAGGGCAGGCGCGGGCCGACCGGGCCGGACGGGGCCGCCGCGGAGCCGGCGTGGTACGTCTCGCCCCTGCTGTACTGCTGGTGGTCGTCGATCGAGAACGCCTGGGTGTGCCCGGGGTTGTTCGCGGCGTAGGGGTCCGGCGTGCCCGGCCCGGCGCCGTACGACGACGGGTCGTCGCCGCCGAAGTACTCCGGCTCGCCGCCCTGGCCGCCGTAGCCGCCGCCGTTCGCGGGGGGCCACTGGCCGCCCGCCCCGCCGCCGGTGGAGCCGTACGGGGGCTGCTGGCCGCCGCGGTACTGCGGCCGCTGCTGCGGGTACGGCTGCTGCGCCGGAGGGTAGCCGTACGACGGCCCCTGGGGCGCCTGCTGCCCGTACGGAGGGTCTTGGGGTCGCGCTTGCGGGGCGCGGCCGTCCCGGCCGCCACGTCCGATCCTGAATCCAGCCACGTCAACGAACGTACCTGGTCCCGGAGAGTGACGTGCCGGGCCCGGCCCGCCGGAGGCGGCTTTGCGGCCGACCTGTGACATCCCCTGAGGGAGACCCGGAGCCCGGAGCCTCCCCCAGGGGGACCCGAAGCCCGGAGCCTCCCCCAGGGGGACCCGAAGCCCGGAGCCGCACACGCCGACGCCCCCTGTCCGCGTCCGGCGGAACAGGGGGCGTCGGTGGGGCTCGGCGGGCTCGGCTCGGTGCGGAGGTGCCGGGTGCCCGTGGTGGTCACTTGACCGGCTGGGGCTCCGGCTCGCTCTCCGTCTCGGACGTACCCGCGGGGGGCTCGTCGTCGACGGGCGTCTTGACGGACTCCAGCAGGAGCTGGGCGACGTCCACGACCTGGACGGACTCCTTGGCCTTGCCCTCGTTCTTCTTGCCGTTGACCGAGTCGGTCAGCATGACGAGGCAGAAGGGGCAGGCGGTGGAGACGATGTCGGGGTCGAGGGAGAGGGCCTCGTCGACGCGCTCGTTGTTGATGCGCTTGCCGATCCGCTCCTCCATCCACATCCGCGCGCCGCCGGCGCCGCAGCAGAAGCCGCGCTCCTTGTGGCGGTGCATCTCCTGCTGACGCAGGCCTGGGACAGCCGTCATGATCTCGCGCGGAGGCGTGTAGATCTTGTTGTGGCGGCCCAGGTAGCAGGGGTCGTGGTAGGTGATGATGCCCTCGACCGGGGTCACCGGGATCAGCTTGCCCTCGTCCACGAGGTGCTGGAGCAGCTGGGTGTGGTGGATGACCTCGTAGTCGCCGCCGAGCTGCGGGTACTCGTTGCCGAGGGTGTTGAGGCAGTGCGGGCAGGTGGCGACGATCTTCTTCGCCGACTTCGGCTTCCGCGACTCCTCGGTGACCTTGCCCTCGTCGTCCGTCTCCTCGCCGAACGCCATGTTCAGCGCCATGACGTTCTCCATGCCGAGCTCCTGGAAGAGGGGCTCGTTGCCGAGGCGGCGGGCGGAGTCACCGGTGCACTTCTCGTCGCCGCCCATGATCGCGAACTTGACGCCCGCGATGTGGAGGAGCTCGGCGAACGCCTTCGTGGTCTTCTTGGCGCGGTCCTCCAGGGCGCCGGCGCAGCCGACCCAGTACAGGTACTCGACCTCGGAGAGGTCCTCGATGTCCTTGCCGACGACCGGGACCTCGAAGTCGACCTCCTTGGTCCACTCCAGGCGCTGCTTCTTCGCCAGGCCCCAGGGGTTGCCCTTCTTCTCCAGGTTCTTGAGCATCGTGCCCGCCTCGGACGGGAACGACGACTCGATCATGACCTGGTAGCGGCGCATGTCGACGATGTGGTCGACGTGCTCGATGTCCACCGGGCACTGCTCGACGCAGGCGCCGCAGGTGGTGCAGGACCACAGGACGTCCGGGTCGATGACGCCGTTGTCGTCGGCGGTGCCGATCAGCGGGCGCTCGGCCTCGGCGAGGGCGGCGGCGGGAACGTCCTCGAGCTGCTCCTCGGAGGCCTTCTCCTCGCCCTCCATGGTCTTGCCGCCGCCGGCCAGCAGGTAGGGGGCCTTGGCGTGCGCGTGGTCGCGCAGGGACATGATCAGGAGCTTGGGGGAGAGCGGCTTGCCGGTGTTCCAGGCGGGGCACTGCGACTGGCAGCGGCCGCACTCGGTGCAGGTGGAGAAGTCCAGCAGGCCCTTCCACGAGAACTGCTCGATCTGGGAGACGCCGAAGACGTCGTCGTCGCCGGGGTCGGTGAAGTCGATCGGCTTGCCGCCGGACGTCATCGGCAGCAGCGCGCCCAGCGAGGTCTCACCGGTGGCGTTGCGCTTGAACCAGATGTTCGGGAACGCCAGGAAGCGGTGCCAGGCCACGCCCATGTTGGTGTTGAGCGAGACCACGATCATCCAGATGAACGAGGTGCCGATCTTCACCATCGCGGTGAAGTAGACCAGGTTCTGGAGGGTGGTGACGCTCAGCGACTTGAAGGCCAGGACCAGCGGGTACGAGGCGAAGTACGCGGCCTCGTAGTGCTCCACGTGGTGGATGGCGCCCTCCAGGCCGCGCAGCACGTAGATGGCGAGGCCGATGGTCAGGATGACGTACTCGACGAAGTACGCCTGGCCGGCCTTGGAGCCCGCGAAGCGGGACTTGCGGCCCGGGCGGGAGGGCAGGTTCAGCAGGCGGATGGCGATGAGCACGGCGATGCCGAGGACCGTCATCACGCCGATGAACTCGATGTAGAGCTCGAACGGCAGGAAGCCGCCGATGACCGGCAGCGTCCAGTCGGCCTGGAAGAGCTGGCCGAAGGCCTGCGCCAGGGTCGGCGGCAGCGTCAGGAAGCCGACGGCCACGAACCAGTGGGCGACGCCGACGATGCCCCACCGGTTCATGCGCGTGTGGCCGAGGAACTCGCGGACCAGTGTCACGCTGCGCTGGTAGGGGTTGTCGGTCCGGGCGCCCGCCGGGACCGGCTGGCCCAGCTTGAAGTACCGGACGAACTGGCCGATGGCTCGGGCGAGCAGGGCGACGCCGACCACGGTCAGGGCCAGCGACACGATGATCGCGGCGAGTTGCATGGGGGCTCCTCGGGCCTGCGAGGGGGATACGGCGGGACGTGTCGTGCGGCGCGTGCGCGGGGTGCGCGGCGCCTCGGAACAGGTACCCGAAATTACTAAGCGGTAACTTATGTAGTCCGTCTGAGACTACCCCCATCTCCCGTCGCACTGTAGTCGGGCGGCGGGTGATCTGGGTCGCTGAGGGTCACCTCAGAATCAGACCGTGTTATTCATGCCAAATTGGTACATTCATGACTAATTTATATCCGTGCTCTACGGGATCGCCGCCGCCACCGCCGCCCTGCTCCTCACCGCCTTCCTCGCCGCGCTGCTGCGCGGGCCCGCCCTGCGCGTCGGACTGGTCGACCGGCGGCAGCGGCAGCGGCGGCGGCGGGTGGCGCTGTCGGGCGGCGTGGCCGTCGTGCTGACGACGTGCCTCGTCGCGACCGCCGGGGACTGGACGGGGGCCGCCCCGCTCGGCGAGGGCATGGGGGCTCTGCTCGTCGCGGGCGGCGGGGTCGCGGCGCTCGGGCTGGTCGTGGACCTGTGGCGGCTGAAGGCCCGGTTCGTGGTGGCCGGTACGGCGGTGGCGGCGGCCTTCGTGGTGCCGTACGGCGACACCGGCGTCGTCGCCGGAGTGGCGGCCGTCGGCTGGATCGCCTGCGTCGCGCTCGCCTTCCGGGCCCTGGACCACGCCGACGGGGTCGCCGGGACCGTGGGGGTCGTCACCGCCTTCGGCGTGGGGGCGTGCGCGGCGGCCGAGATGATGGACGGTCTCGCCGTGCTGCTGAGCGTGCTCGCCGCCGCTCTGACCGGGTTCCTGATGCACAACTGGCCTCCCGCGCGCGTGGCGCTCGGCGGCTGCGGCGCGCTCTTCACCGGCTTCCTGCTCGCGGCGGCGGCCGTCTCCGCGCGCGCGGGCCAGGACGCCGTGGCCGGCGCGGGCGTGCTGTTCGCGCTCACCGCGGTCGCCGCCGCCGACGTCGTCCTCGTCCTGCTGGCCCGGCGCACGGCCGGGCGCCCGCTGCTGCGGCGCGGGCCCGACCACCTGGCCCACCGGCTGCGGCGGCTCGGCCTCACCCCGCAGGGCGTGACGGTCCTGCTCGGCGTCGCGGCCTTCGCGGGGGTGCTCGTCGGGACCCTGGTGCACGCCGGCTGGGCGGACGCGCAGGCCGTGCTGTGGGTGGCGGGCGGCGTTCTGGTCGTCGTCCTCGGACTGTGGCGGGTGCCGGTGTACACCCGGCCGCCGGGAGAGGGCGGCGGCGCGGCGCGGCGGCCGGGGGAGGGGAGCGTGGTGCGGCGCGCCGGCGAAGGCGGCGGGGTGCGGCGCCCTGGGGAAGCGGGCGCGGTGCGGCGCACTGGGGAAGCGGGCGCGCGGCGGTTTGGGGAGAGTGCGGGGCGGCGTCCGGAGGAGGGTGCCGTGCGGGCCCGCGCCCGGGCCCGGCAGCCGTCCGTCTCCGCGGTGCAGCCCCCTCGGCGGTCGGCCGAGTCACCCGCGCGATCACTCGCGCGAGTATCCCGCCGTACGGTGTCGCCGCAGGTCAGCGAGGTGTTGCGCGTAAGGAACGGATAAGAGTTGAGTCGGTGGGACTCAGGTCTGTTGACCGGGCGCCGGGTGTCGTGCACACTTGAGTCCGTTCCACTCAAGTCAGCTGGAGGAAGATCACCATGGCACGTGCGGTCGGCATCGACCTGGGCACGACTAACTCCGTCGTCAGCGTTCTGGAGGGCGGCGAGCCCACCGTCATCACCAACGCCGAGGGTGCCCGGACCACGCCGTCCGTCGTCGCCTTCGCCAAGAACGGCGAGGTGCTGGTCGGCGAGGTCGCCAAGCGCCAGGCGGTCACCAACGTGGACCGGACCATCCGTTCCGTGAAGCGCCACATGGGCACGGACTGGAAGATCGAGCTCGACGGCAAGAGCTTCAACCCGCAGCAGATGAGCGCCTTCATCCTGCAGAAGCTGAAGCGCGACGCCGAGGCGTACCTGGGCGAGAAGGTGGCCGACGCGGTCATCACCGTCCCGGCGTACTTCAACGACTCCGAGCGCCAGGCGACGAAGGAAGCCGGTGAGATCGCCGGTCTCAACGTCCTGCGCATCGTCAACGAGCCCACCGCGGCCGCGCTCGCCTACGGCCTCGACAAGGACGACCAGACGATCCTCGTCTTCGACCTCGGTGGCGGCACCTTCGACGTGTCCCTCCTGGAGATCGGCGACGGCGTCGTCGAGGTGAAGGCCACCAACGGTGACAACCACCTCGGTGGTGACGACTGGGACCAGCGCGTCGTCGACTACCTGGTCAAGCAGTTCCAGTCCGGCCACGGCGTGGACCTGTCCAAGGACAAGATGGCGCTCCAGCGTCTGCGCGAGGCCGCCGAGAAGGCGAAGATCGAGCTGTCCTCGTCCACCGAGACCTCGATCAACCTGCCGTACATCACGGCGTCCGCCGAGGGCCCGCTGCACCTGGACGAGAAGCTCACCCGCGCCCAGTTCCAGCAGCTGACCGCGGACCTCCTCGAGCGCTGCAAGACCCCGTTCTTCAACGTCATGAAGGACGCCGGCGTCTCCATCAACGAGATCGACCACGTCGTCCTCGTCGGTGGCTCCACCCGTATGCCCGCCGTCGCCGAGCTCGTCAAGGAGCTGACCGGCGGCAAGGAGGCCAACAAGGGCGTGAACCCGGACGAGGTCGTCGCCATCGGCGCCTCGCTCCAGGCCGGTGTCCTCAAGGGTGAGGTCAAGGACGTCCTGCTCCTCGACGTGACCCCGCTGTCCCTCGGTATCGAGACCAAGGGCGGCATCATGACCAAGCTCATCGAGCGCAACACCACGATCCCGACCAAGCGGTCCGAGATCTTCACCACGGCCGAGGACAACCAGCCGTCCGTGCAGATCCAGGTCTACCAGGGCGAGCGCGAGATCGCGGCGTACAACAAGAAGCTCGGCATGTTCGAGCTGACCGGTCTGCCGCCGGCGCCGCGCGGCGTCCCGCAGATCGAGGTCTCCTTCGACATCGACGCCAACGGCATCATGCACGTGACCGCGAAGGACCTGGGCACGGGCAAGGAGCAGAAGATGACCGTCACCGGCGGCTCCTCGCTGCCGAAGGACGAGGTCGACCGCATGCGCCAGGAGGCCGAGCAGTACGCGGAGGAGGACCACCGCCGCCGCGAGGCCGCCGAGGCCCGCAACCAGGGCGAGCAGCTCGTCTACCAGACCGAGAAGTTCCTCAAGGACAACGAGGACAAGGTACCCGGCGAGATCAAGACCGAGGTCGAGGAAGCCCTCTCCGAGCTGAAGGACAAGCTCAAGGGCGAGGACACCGCCGAGATCCGCACCGCCACCGAGAAGGTCGCGGCCGTCTCGCAGAAGCTCGGCCAGGCCATGTACGCCGACGCCCAGGCCGCCCAGGCCGCGGGCGGCCCGGAGGGCGCCACCGCCGGCGGTGCCAAGGCCGACGACGACGTCGTCGACGCCGAGATCGTGGACGACGAGCGCAAGGACGGTGCCGCGTGACGGAGGAGACCCCGGGCTTCGAGGAGAAGCCCGACGTCCCCTCCGGCGCCACCTCCGACGACGCCGAGCCGAAGGCCGCTCCCTCCGACGAGGGGGCGGCCCCGGCCGGGGACGCGAACCAGACGGCCGGGCTGGTCGCCCAGCTGGACCAGGTGCGCACCGCGCTCGGCGAGCGCACCGCGGACCTCCAGCGGCTCCAGGCCGAGTACCAGAACTACCGCCGCCGGGTCGAGCGCGACCGGATCGCGGTCAAGGAGATCGCCGTCGCGAACCTCCTGACCGAGCTCCTGCCCGTGCTCGACGACATCGGCCGCGCACGCGAACACGGCGAACTGGTCGGCGGATTCAAGTCCGTCGGCGAGTCCCTGGAGACCGTCGCCGCGAAGATGGGCCTCCAGCAGTTCGGCAAGGAGGGCGAGCCCTTCGACCCGACGATCCACGAGGCCCTGATGCACAGCTACGCGCCGGACGTCACCGAGACGACGTGCGTGGCGATCCTCCAGCCCGGGTACCGGTTCGGCGAGCGCACCATCCGTCCCGCCCGGGTGGCCGTGGCCGAACCCCAGCCGGGGGCCCAGACGGTCAAGCCGGCCGAGGAGAGCGACACGGCGGCCGACGACAAGGAGAGCGGTGGCCCGGACGAGGGCTGAGCTTGAACCGACGCGAGAGGAGGGACGTCGAGGATGAGCACCAAGGACTTCATCGAGAAGGACTACTACAAGGTCCTCGGCGTCCCCAAGGACGCCACCGAGGCCGAGATCAAGAAGGCGTACCGGAAGCTCGCCCGCGAGTACCACCCGGACGCCAACAAGGGGAACGTCAAGGCCGAGGAGCGCTTCAAGGAGATCTCCGAGGCGAACGACGTCCTCGGCGACCCCAAGAAGCGCAAGGAGTACGACGAGGCGCGCGCCCTCTTCGGCAGCGGCGGCTTCCGCCCCGGCCCGGGCGCGGGCGGCGGCTCCTTCAACTTCGACCTGGGCGACCTCTTCGGGGGCGCCCAGGGCGGGAACGCCGGCGGTTTCGGCGGTGGGATCGGTGACGTCTTCGGGGGCCTGTTCAACCGCGGCGGCGCCACGGGCGCCCGTACCCAGCCCCGGCGCGGCCAGGACATCGACACCGAGGTCACCCTCAGCTTCACCGAGGCGATCGAGGGCGCGACGGTCCCGCTGCGCATGACCTCCCAGTCACCGTGCAAGGCCTGTTCCGGCACCGGCGACAAGAACGGCACCCCCCGGGTGTGCCCGACCTGCGTCGGCACCGGGCAGGTGGCGCGCGGCTCGGGCGGGGGCTTCTCCCTCACCGACCCCTGCCCCGACTGCAAGGGACGCGGCCTGATCGCCGAGCACCCCTGCGCGGAGTGCAGCGGCAGCGGGCGGGCCAAGTCCTCCCGCACCATGCAGGTCCGCATCCCCGCGGGCGTCACCGACGGGCAGCGGATCCGGCTGCGCGGCAAGGGCGCCCCCGGTGAGCGCGGCGGCCCGGCCGGCGACCTGTACGTCGTCGTCCACGTCGACCCGCACCCGGTCTTCGGCCGCAAGGACGACCACCTCACCGTCACCGTGCCCGTCACCTTCACGGAGGCGGCCCTGGGCGGCGAGGTCAGGGTGCCCACGCTCGGCGGCCCGGCCCTGACGCTGAAGCTGCCGCCCGGCACACCCAACGGACGCACCATGCGCGCCCGGGGCAAGGGCGCGGTCCGCAAGGACGGAACCCGCGGCGACCTGCTGGTCACCGTCGAGGTGAGTGTTCCCAAGGACCTGTCGGGGAAGGCTCGTGACGCGCTGGAGGCGTATCGCGAGGCCACCGCGGGTGAGGACCCGCGGGCGGAGCTGTTCGAGGCCGCGAAGGGAGCTTGAGGGTGATGGACGGCCGTCGACGTAACCCGTATGAACTGACCGAGGAGACCCCGGTCTACGTCATCTCGGTGGCGGCCCAGCTCTCCGGACTCCATCCGCAGACACTGCGCCAGTACGACCGCCTCGGCCTGGTCTCCCCGGACCGTACGGCCGGGCGGGGCCGCCGCTACTCGGCCCGCGACATCGAACTGCTGCGCACCGTGCAGCAGTTGTCGCAGGACGAGGGCATCAACCTGGCCGGCATCAAGCGGATCATCGAACTGGAGAACCAGGTCGCCGCCCTCCAGGCCCGGGTGGCCGAACTCCAGTCCGCGCTGGACGGCGCGGCGGCGGCCATGCAGCAGCGGGAGGCGGCGGTCCACGCCTCCTACCGGCGCGACCTGGTGCCGTACCAGGAGGTGCAGCAGACCAGCGCGCTGGTGGTGTGGCGGCCGAAGAAGGCCAAGGACTGACGCGACGCGTCGACCCGTGTGAAGGGGCCCGGAGGACCAACCTCCGGGCCCCTTCGCGCTGTTCCCGCGTGACGCGCTACGGCGCGGTCACGGTCCAGTCGCCGGCCGGCAGGGACTCGGTGCCGTCCTCCGCCACCGCGGTGACCCAGTAGTAGGTGGTGGTTCCGCGCTGCACGCCGGTGTCGGCGTACTCGGTGGTGCCGCTCGGGAGTGCGGCGATCGTCTCGTAGGCGGAGGTCTCCGGGTTCCAGCGGTGGACGCGGTAGCCGCCCGCCTGCTCGGGGGCCGAGTCGGCGAGCCCCTGCCAGGTCAGCAGGTTGCCCTCGTCGCCCTCGGCGGCCGACACGGTGAGGGACAGGGGCGAGCCGTCGGGAGTCGGGACGCTCGGTGTCATGTCCAGCTCGGTCGCGGTCACGATCTGCGCCTCGCCGGTCCAGCGGAACGCGGAGTTCCCGGCGTCGTCGACGGCGTCCACGATGAAGCAGGACTCCTCACCGTCGGGAAGGACGGTGTACGCGTACGAGGTGGTGCCGGCCGGTACGGAGTAGCCCGCGGAGAGGGAGCACACCCGCTCGTCACCCTCGTCGCCCAGGAGCTCGCCACGGCGGACCGTGTAACTCGCCAGGTCCGCCGTCGGGTTGGCGTCCCAGCCCACCAGGAAGCCGTACTCGGTCGGGGTGACGGTCACCCCGGTGACGGCGGACGGGGGCGTGAGGTCCCGGCGCTTGCCGCTCACGGCGGCGGACCGCGCGGACTCGTTGCCAGCCGCGTCCAGGGCGGTCACGCGGTAGTAGTAGGTGCCGTCCTCGGCGGCGGTGGTGTCCAGGTACGAGACCTGGCCCGTGTCGGTGCCGATCCGGGTGTACGTGCCGTCGGCGCTCGCCGCCCGGTACACGCCGTACGACGCGGCTCCCGTGACCTGGCTCCACAGGAGCCGCAGCCCCCCGGACTCGCTGCTGACCGACAGCCCGGCGGGCACGCCCGGGGCGGTCCGGTCCACGGTCGTGACGGTCTTGTCCGCCGTGCCCGCCGACTCGTTGCCCGCCTTGTCGTAGGCGCGCAGCTCATAGGCGTAGGCCGCGCCGGTCACCGGGAGGGTGGTGTCGGTGTACGTGGCGGAGGCGGTGGCCGCCAGCCTGGTCCAGGTCGCGCTCTCGACGGGCCGCCGGTAGACCCGGTACCCCGCGAGGTCCATCTCCTTGTTCGCCGCCCAGGTGAGCTTCGCCCGGCCGGTCGCGGTGTCGTAGGCGGCGGCGAGACCCGTCGGGGTCAGCGGCTTGACCTTGTCGACGGTGGCGGTGGTGCGGGGCGCGTACGTGAAGGCGACGTTGGCGTTGCCCGTCCAGTTCACGTAGTCGACGCGGAGGGTGTGCTTCCCGGCGGACAGGGTCAGGTTGACGGTCTTCTTCACCGTCGTCGACCCGTTCTTCCAGACGTCGGCCTTGCGGACACCGTCGACATAGACGCGGAGACCGTCCTGGACGGCGACGGTGAAGACGAAGGGCCCGCCGGAGCCGAAGTCGCGGGTGACCGTCCAGCGGACGCCGAAGTTGTTCGTCGGGACGCCGGAAGCCGGGGCCTTGGCACCCCAGTTCTCGCTGATCGCGGCGTCGCATCCGGTCTGCTTCGGCGTCCCGGAGAAGGTGGTGTTCGCGAAGATCTGCCGCTTGTAGACGGGTGCGGTGCACGTCGTGGCGGCGGAGGCGGGCGCGGTGGTGACGGCGAGCAGGCCGCCCGCGGTGACGAGCACGACCGTGGCCGCGGCGGCGGCGGTCGTGCGTCTTGCTCGGTTCATGCAGTCCTTCGATCCGTTCCGGCGACGGCGGTGATCGGCCGTCGCCGGAACGGACTGTTCAGGAGGGTGCAAGGTTGTACGGCGGCTGGAGGAGGGCGGCGAGGGGGGCGGTACGCGAAAGGCGTGTGGTTCGAACTGGGGCCCGCGACACCGGCGTGAGCGCCGGGCGCGGGCCCCGTGATGCCCGTGGGCTACGGCGCGGTCGCCACGGCCCCGGCCGCCGGGAGGGACTCGGTGCCGTCGGCGGCGAGGGCGGTCACCCAGTAGTGGTGGGTGGTGCCGCGTTCTGCGGTGAGATCGTCGTAGTAATTGTCGGCGGTCGCTGTGTCGGCGAGCTTCTCGTACGCGGAGGTCTCCGGGTTCCAGCGGTAGACGCGGTAACCGCCGGCCGCCTCGGGGGAGGAGGCGTCGAGGCCGGTCCAGTCCAGCCGGATCCCGCCACTCCAGGCCTCGTCCACGGTCAGTGCCAGGGGCGAGCCGTCGGGCGTGGGAACGCTCGGCGTGAGGTCGAGTTCGGTCGCGATCTGGCCGGCGGCCTCGCCGTTCGCGCGGAAGACGGAGTTGAGGAAGTCGTCGACGACGTCCACGACCAGGCAGGCCGTCTCGCCGTCCGGGACGGTGGTGTAGGCGAAGGAGGTGGCGTCGGGCTGGTCGTCCACCCAGGCGACCGCCTCGTAGGAGGTGCAGGACTCACCGTCCCCGTCGGCCTGGAGTTTCCCCCGGTAGACCGTGTAGTGGTCCACGTCGGTCGCCGGGCTGGGGTCCCAGGTCAGCTGGAAGCCGTACTCGGTGGCGGTGGCGGTCAGTCCGGTCAGGGCGGGCGGCGGGGTGAGGTCACCGCGCGATGCCTTGACCGCTGCGGACTGCGCGGATTCATTGCCGGCCGAGTCCAGCGCCGACACGCGGTAGTAGAAGGAGGCCCGCTCGGCGATCGTCCTGTCCACGTAGTAACTGCCCTTCGTGGTGCCCACGAGGGTGAACGCGCCGTCCGGTTCCGACGCCCGGTACACCCGGTACGAGGCCGCGTCCTCGACCACGCCCCAGCCGATGTAGGCACCTTCCGCCAAGAGGGAGCCGCCGATCCGCGTGATCGCGGCCGGTGCCGTCCAGTCGGCGGTCACGACCGACTGGTCGAGGCTGCCGCCCGACTCGTTGCCCGCCTTGTCGTAGGCGCGGATCTCGTAGTGGTAGAGACGGCCGTCCGTCGGCGGGGTGTCGGTGTACGAGGTCGCCGTCGTCGACGTCAGCCGAGTCCAGCCGCCGTACTCCATGGTGCGGTAGACCCGGTACCCGGCGAGGTCCATCTCCTTGTTCTTCGCCCAGGTGAGCTTCATCCTGCCGGTCGTCCTGTCGTAGGCCGACGAGAAGCCGGTCACGACCAGGGGCCTCACCTTGTCCACCGAGGCCGAAGTGCGCGGCGCGTAGGCGAACGTGACGTTCGCCTTGCCCGTCCAGTTGACGTAGTCGACGCGCAGGGTGTGCTTGCCGTGCGGGATGGCGATGTTCAGGGTCTTGGAGACCGTCGACGAGACGTTCTTCCACAGGCTGATCTTGCGGACGCCGTCGACGTACACCCGGATGCCGTCCTGGGCGGCGGCGGTGAAGGTGAACGGGCCGCCGGAGCCGAAGTCCCGCGTCACCGTCCAGCGGACGCCGAAGTTGTTGGACGGGACGCCGGAGGCCGGGGCCCTGGTGCCCCAGTTCTCGTTGATCGCGGCGTCGCAGGCGGTCTTCTTCGCGGTGCCGGAGAAGGTGGTGTTCGCGAAGATCTGCCGCTTGTAGACGGGGGAGGCGCAGCTCGTCGCCGCGGCGGCGGGGGTGGCGGTGGCGGTGGTGACGAGGCCGCCGGTCAGGGCGAGCACGATGGCGGTCGCGCGCCTGGTTAAGGCCGCGCGGGCGGTGCGGTTCATGCGGTTCATGCGATGCGTCGGGTCCTCTGTTCGACCGGGGACGGCGGGTCGGCCGTCCAGTGATCGACTCGCGAGGGACCGCCCTGGTTGTGCGGTTCCTCGGGGTTTCCTGAGGCGCCGTCGAGTGAAGGGCCCGTAAAGGGTGTTTGGAGGGGAGTTCGCCTCCTCTCCATGTGTCTTCACGCGCTAAGCGGAGGGTGATGTTGCTACTTCGTTAAGTAGTACCGCTTGACGTCGGTGGTCGCCGACGCGTTGGCTTTTGAAGCACCTGGGTCAACATGCCGAACCCATGTCCGGAAAACGCACCTGAAGTGAGCCCCCTAATGCGCCGTCGTATCGCCATGGCCGTGGCCGCCTCCACGCTGTCCCTCTCGCTCGCCGGATGCGGGATGCTGAGCGCCACAGAGGACGCCGCCGACGCGACGCCGACCAAGGGTGACGACATGGTCATCGGCATGCTGATGCCGGAGAAGACGAACACCCGCTACGAGCAGTTCGACTACCCCATCCTCAAGGAGAAGGTCGCCTCCCTCACCAACGACAAGGGCAAGGTCGAGTACGCCAACGCGGCCGCCGACGCGGACACCCAGGTGACCCAGATGCAGCGGATGATCGACGAGAAGGTCGACCTCATCCTGCTGGACGCCGTCGACTCGGAGTCCATCGCGGACACCGTGCAGAAGGCCAAGGACGCGGGCATCCCGGTCATCGCCTACGACCGCCTGGCCGAGGGCCCGATCGACGCGTACGTCTCCTTCGACAACGAGCTGGTCGGCGAGGTGCAGGGCCGCAGCCTCCTGGAGGCGCTCGGCACCGCCGACACCTCCGACAAGATCGTCATGATGAACGGCTCGCCGACCGACCCGAACGCCGAACAGTTCAAGGCCGGCGCGCTGACGGAGCTCCAGGACCAGGTGACGATCGCCGAGTCCTACGACACCAAGGACTGGAGCCCGGAGGTCGCCCAGTCCCAGATGACCGAGGCGATCGAGAAGATCGGCGCGGGCAACATCGCGGCCGTCTACTCCGCGAACGACGCCATGGCCGGCGGCATCCTCAAGGCCCTCGAGGCCGCGGGCGTCAGCGACTCCGACCTGCCGCCGATCACCGGCCAGGACGCGGAACTGTCGGCGGTGCAGCGGATCGTCAGCGGCCAGCAGTACATGAGCGTGTACAAGCCCTACCCGGAGATGGCGGAGGCCGCCGCGGAGATGGCCGTCGCCAAGGTGCGGGGCCGGGAGATCCAGTTCGACTCCCTCACCCGTGACACGGTCGACAGCGCCACCGACAAGGACATCCCGGCCCAGCTGGTCACCGTGGTCGCGCTGACGAAGTCCAACATCGAGAGCACGGTCGTCGCGGACGGCATCTACGAGGTGTCCGACATCTGCACCGCCAAGTACGAGGCCGCCTGCGCGGCCATCAAGCTCAACTGACGCCGACGGCACGGCGGAAGGGGGGCACGCGCATCGCGTGCCCCCCTTCCGCGTGCCCCGGCGCGCCGGCGGCGCCCGCCCCTCACCACCCGTGTGCCGCCCGCCCCCCCGGCCCCGAAACCCGGGCGGAACGGGCGGGCACGAAACTTCTGACACCCCCAACTTGTTGCAGTGCGACCGGCGGAGGCCGGGAGATACCCGCATGTACCGGCTGATTTCATCGGCTCGGGCGGTCCGAGCCGTGTTGCGGTGCCGGTCCGGGCCGCGCATAGTTGCGCTGCGGAAGTGGCCGACAGCGGGGGTGGGATGGGCGATGGCCGGGCACGGGACGGAGGAGCATCCTCACGGTGCTGACCGACTGTGCGAGGCCGGGGATCGCGTGTATTCCCGGGCCGTACGGCGGGGCCGTGTGCCGCGCCGGGACGCCGAGCCGGTGCCCTGTCTGCTGGAGCTCGCCCTGCTCCACCCGGACCCCGACGACATGGACTGGCTGGTGCCGACCTCCCCGCAGGAGGTCATGACCCGGCTGCTGCGCGGACTGTACGACGAGGTCAGCGCGAGCCAGCGGCGGATGGGCTCGGCGGTGGCCGCCTTCGAGTGGTACGCGGGCCTGGGCGGACCGGCGCCGGCCCCGGTGACCGGGGAGGGCGCGGCGATCCGCGTCCTGGACGGCGCCTCCCGCATCCAGGCGGCCCTGGACCAGGCGACGGACGCGTGTACGACCGAGGTGCTGACGGTCCAGCCCGGCGGCATCCGGCGCGAGCACGAGCTGTCCGAGGGACTGCACCGGGCGCTGGCGCTGCGCGGGCGGGGCGTGCGGATGCGGGACCTGTACAACCATGTGGCCCGGCACGGCCAGGGCCTGCTCAACTACCTGGAGCTGATGGGCGACACGGTCGAGGCGCGGACCCTGGACGAGGTCGTCGACCGGCTGATGCTCTTCGACCGGACGGTCGCCTTCATCCCCGCCAACGCCGACCGCACGATGGCGCTGGAGCTGCGCCACCCGGCCCTGATCGCCTACCTGGTCACCGTCTTCGAACGCCTCTGGCGGCTGGCGATCCCGCTGACCGCGCCGCTGCCCGACACCCGGATCGAGGGCATCTCGCACCGGGAGCAGTCGATCGCGGCGCTGCTGGCGGAGGGGCACCAGGACGCGGTGATCGCGGAGCGGCTGGGCATCAGCGTCCGCACCTGCCGGGCGCACATCGCCCGTCTGTCGGAGACGCTGGGCGCGGCGAGCCGTACCCAGCTGGGCGTGCGGATCGCGCAGGTGGGCCTGGACGGGCACCTGCCCGAGGTGTCCGCGCCGGTCATCGTTCCCGGTCGAGGATCCCCGACCGTCCGATGAGGTAGCCGAGCTGGGCGCGGCTCTCACTGCCGAGGGTGGCGGCCAGTTTGGCTATGTGGACGCGCGCGGTGCGGACGTTCATGCCGAGGCGGTCGGCGATGACGGTGTCGGTGTGGCCCTCGACGAGGAGGGCGGCGATCGCGCGCTGGCGGGGGGTGACGCCGTTGAGACTGGGCTGCCGGACGGCCTCGGGGTACATCGGTGTCGCGAGCCGCCAGAGGCGGTCGAAGACGGTGGCGAAGTAGTCGATCAGGGCGGGGTGGCGGACCTCCAGGGCAAGGGTGCGGTCCCTGCTGGCGGGGAGGTAGGCGACCGTGCGGTCGACGATGAGGAGACGCTCGGTGATCTCGTCGAGGGTGCGGGCCTCCACGTCGCCCCGCAGCCGTTCGTAGCGTGCCTGGACCGTGGGGATGTGGCGGGTGGTGTGCTGGTAGAGCGTGCGGATACGGCCGCCGCGGTCGAGGAAGGCCTGGTCGCGGTCGAGGGCCTCGGCGTGCACCTCGGGCGGCGGGCCCACGTGGCTCGCGTGCGGCTGGATGGCCAGCACCTCGCCGGTGGCGCGCGTCATGGTGCGCGTGAGGACCTGGTTGATCCGGCCGAGCCCGCTGATCAGCACGAGTTCGGCGGAGTCCGCCGGGTCGGCGCCGGGTACGGCGAGCGCGAGGAGCGGTGCGAACGCCTCGGCGAGCCGGGTCTCCTGCCGGCGCCGGCGGGCTATGTCCTCGGCGACGGCGCGCAGCAGGCGGGGCAGGGCGACGGCCGGGGCCAGCGGGTGCAGCCGGTGCGGGTCGCCGGGGCCGGGCCGCAGGAGCCCGGCGTCGACCAGACAGGGGTACTGCTCCGCCTCGCGCGCCGGGACGCCGCCCGACCGCAGGGCGCGCGCGTAGAGCTCCAGGGCCGCCTCGCAGGGCCCGTCCGGACCGTGGTCGTGCGCTGCCGCAGTCACGCGTGACTCTCTCCTCGGGTGTGCGGTGCTCCCGGTTCGGCGTGCGGGGTGGTGGCGGGGGTGGCGCGGCCGGCCCGGCGCCGGCCGGGCTGGTCGGGCTGGTGGGAGCACCGTGGGCTGGTGGGGGTTGGTGGGGAGCGCCGTGGGCTGGTGGTGGGGGCTGGTGGGGCTGGTGGGGCTGTGGGGGGGGCGATGGGCTGGTGGGGCCGGTGGGACCGCCAGGGCCGGCGGGTCCCGTGCGACGGGTAGGGCGATGCTGCCCGGGCGGGTGGTGCGGGATGCCCGGAGGGGTCGTGCGGGATGCCCGGAGGGGTCGTGCGGGTCGGCCGGAGAGGGGCGGGTGGGACGGGCCGGAGGGGTCGTGCGGGTCGGCCTGAGGGGTCGTGAGGGACGGCCCGGAGGGGTGGGGCGGGATGCCCGGAGGGGTGGGGCGGGCAGGCCGGTCCGGGCGTCCCGGCGGGGTGGGTCAGTGCTCCCGGTCGAGGATGCCCGACTGGGCGATGAGGAAGCCGAGCTGGGCGCGGCTGCCGCTGCCCAGGGCGGTGGCGAGCTTGGCGATGTGGGCGCGGCAGGTGCGGACGTTCATCCCCAGCCTGCGGGCGATGGCTTCGTCGACGTGCCCCTCGACGAGGAGCTTGGCGATGGAGTGCTGGATGTCGGTGATGCCGTCCGGGTCGGTCTCGTACGGTGTGCCGGCCCTGAGGGGCACCGCGCGGCCCCACATGAACTCGAAGACCTTGGTGAGGTAGCTGACGAGGCCGGGGTGCCGCAGTTCGAGGGCGACCTGCCGGTCGTCGCGGATGGGGATGAAGGCGACGGCCTCGTCGCAGATGATCAGGCGCTCGACGAGTTCGTCGATGGTGCGGTACTCGACCTTGCCGTCGGTGAACTGGTCGACGTAGGCCAGCCGGTCGGGGCTGTAGCGGGCCGTGTGCTGGTAGAGGGTGCGGATGCGCACGCCGCGCTCGATCAGCGGCCTGTCGCGCTCCAGGGCCTCCAGGAGCCGGTTCTCGGGGCTGCGGCGGCCGCTGGGCTGCACGGTGAGCATCTCGGTGCGGCACTGCGAGGTGGCGAGGTCGAGCGCGGCGTTGATCCGGTCGAGGCCCTCCAGCACGGTGATCGAGTGGGTGGGGGCGGTCTCCTGGGCGCTGAGGGCCATGAAGGGTTCGAAGACGTCGGTGAGCGCGATCGACAGCCGCCGGCTCTCGGTGATCTCGCGTTCCAGGGGGTGCAGCCGCTGGGCCAGGGCGATGGACGGGGGGACCGGCCGCAGCCAGTTGGCGTCGTCGGGGTCGGGGTGGAGGAGGGCGAACTCCATCAGGCAGGGAGCGGGTTCGACGTCGGCACGGAGGATGCGGCCGGTGCGCAGGGCGTTCGCGTAGAGACGGCTTCCTTCCTCACACAGCTCGGTCACCGCATGGGGATGTGCCGCCTTAGTCCCATTTGTTGCCAAATCTCCACCCCCCAGGGTCCTGAACATGCAGGAACATGATGCACCGATCGTGTGGCCATGACGTGCCTGAATGAGCCATCGTCTTACTCGACGGGGGAAGAGGGGACCTTCAAGTGAGGACGAAGCCGACTATGCGTAAGAGAATGCTTCGCTCGGTGCTTGTCGCCGCCTTCTCCGCCGTTGTGGCCGTCGGAACGCTGGTCGGCCTCACCGAAGCGAAGAGCGACGCGCACAAGACGGGTGGTGCTCAGACCGTGATCGCCGCGGTCGCCAGCGAGGACACGCAGGTCGTCCCCCTTGACAGCAGGTGGGACTGATCACGATGACCACGCCGCCTGACGATCGTTCGTTCCGCCGCGAGATGGCCACCGCCTACCGCTCCGGCTGGCACTTCATCGACCTGGTCACCGCCATCCCCCACAGCGGCGACTCGTTGATGGTGACCGTGTTCGGGGAGCCGGTGGTCGTGACGCGGGACGACGACGACGACGTACGGGCCTTCCGGTGCCTGCGGCGGCCCCGGGGCGCGCCGCAGCCCGTCCGGTGTGCCATCCGGTACGGAATGATCTTCGTGAACCTCGATCAGCGTGACCACCAGCTGGCGGAGCCGGTGAGTCCCGCCGCCCCCAGCACCATCTCAGCCACCCCCCGCAGTGCCTGACGCGATTCCCCCGTCGTAACAGATCGCCTCAGGTGCTTCCCCCCGCAGCGGCGTCACCGTGACCTGAACACGGTGACGCCGCTGCAGTTTTGCGGTGACATGTCGGGTGCGGAATCCTCGCGCGGTGTCCGAAAAGCGGTGGGTGTGGAACTGGTCACCCCCGGTGCCGACCGGACGGTCGGCCCGTTTCTCCGTCCGCTCCGGCCTCTCCGCTCTCCCCGTCCGCTCCGCCCGCCCCTCGGCCCTCTCCGCCCGCCTCAGCCCCGGCCCATGGCCCCGCTCAGTTCGATCTCGATCACCACGCGGGTGGGATTGGGGCGCGGGGCGTGCCCGTAGCGCTCGGCGTAGCGGCGCTCGGCCTCGGCGACGCGTTCCGGGTCCGCGTGGACGGAGGCCCGGCCCTCCAGGGTGGCCCAGCGGCGGCCGTCCACCTGGCAGACCGCGACCCGGGCCCCCTCGGGGCCGGCGGCCCGGACGTTGGCCGCCTTGGTGCTGGCTCCGTCGGTGATGACGCGAGCGACGCGGGCCTCGGGATCGTAGGTGACACCGACCGGAACCACGTGCGGGGAACCGTCCGGGCGTGGTGTGGTCAGGGTGCACAGATGGCGTTCACGCCAGAAGGCGAGGTACGCGGCGTCGGGAGCGCCCGGGTTCTGCGGGTATGCGGCCATGGTGCGGAACTTAGTCGCCGCGGAACTCCCCACCACTGCCTTGAGTGGAATAGACTCAACTTTGTGTACGTTGTGCGAGTCAGTGTGACGGCTGACGCAAGGAGGAGACAGCGAACGTGGACGCCGAGCTGACCAACCGGAGCCGGGACGCCATCCAGACGGCCGGCAACCGGGCCGTGTCCGAGGGACACCCCGACCTCACCCCAGGCCATCTGCTCCTCGCGCTGCTCCAGGGGCAGGACAACGAGAACATCGTCGATCTGCTCGCCGCCGTCGACGCCGACCAGGCGGCCGTGCGGGCCGGCGCCGAGAAGGTGATCGGCGCGCTGCCCAGCGTGACCGGGTCCACCGTCGCGCCCCCGCAGCCCAACCGCGAGCTGCTCGCCGTGATCGCGGACGCGCAGGCGCGGGCCCGGGAGCTGGGCGACGAGTACCTGTCGACCGAGCACCTGCTCATCGGGATCGCCGCCAAGGGCGGGCAGGCCGGTGACGTGCTCGCCCGGCAGGGCGCCACCGCCAAGAAGCTGCTCGACGCCTTCCGCAAGGCACGCGGCGGACGCCGGGTGACCTCCGCCGACCCGGAGGGGCAGTACAAGGCGCTGGAGAAGTTCGGCACCGACTTCACCGCCGCCGCGCGGGAGGGCAAGCTCGACCCCGTCATCGGACGGGACACCGAGATCCGCCGCGTCGTGCAGGTGCTGTCCCGGCGCACCAAGAACAACCCCGTCCTCATCGGCGAGCCCGGCGTCGGCAAGACCGCCGTCGTGGAGGGGCTCGCCCAGCGGATCGTCAAGGGCGACGTGCCCGAGTCCCTCAAGGACAAGCGGCTCGTCGCGCTGGACCTGGGCGCGATGGTCGCCGGCGCGAAGTACCGCGGTGAGTTCGAGGAGCGGCTGAAGACCGTCCTCGCCGAGATCAAGGACTCCGACGGGCAGATCATCACCTTCATCGACGAACTGCACACCGTCGTGGGCGCGGGCGCCGGCGGGGACTCCGCCATGGACGCCGGCAACATGCTCAAGCCCATGCTCGCCCGCGGTGAGCTGCGCATGGTCGGCGCGACCACGCTGGACGAGTACCGGGAGCGGATCGAGAAGGACCCCGCCCTGGAGCGGCGCTTCCAGCAGGTGCTGGTCGCCGAGCCGACCGTCGAGGACACCATCGCCATCCTGCGCGGGCTCAAGGGGCGGTACGAGGCCCACCACAAGGTGCAGATCGCGGACAGCGCGCTGGTCGCCGCCGCGACCCTCTCCGACCGGTACATCACCTCCCGCTTCCTGCCCGACAAGGCCATCGACCTCGTCGACGAGGCCGCCTCCCGGCTGCGCATGGAGATCGACTCGTCCCCCGTCGAGATCGACGAACTCCAGCGCGCCGTCGACCGGCTGAAGATGGAGGAGCTGGCCCTCGGCAGGGAGACCGACCCCGCCTCCCGCGAGCGGCTGGAGAAGCTGCGCCGCGACCTCGCCGACAAGGAGGAGGAGCTGCGCGGCCTCACCGCCCGCTGGGAGAAGGAGAAGCAGTCCCTCAACCGGGTCGGCGAGCTGAAGGAGAAGCTCGACGAACTCCGCGGCCAGGCCGAACGCGCCCAGCGCGACGGCGACTTCGACTCCGCCAGCAAGCTGCTGTACGGCGAGATCCCGGCCGTCGAGCGCGACCTGGAGGCCGCGTCCGAGGCCGAGGAGGAGGCCGCGAAGGACACCATGGTCAAGGAGGAGGTCGGCTCCGACGACATCGCCGACGTCGTCGCCTCCTGGACCGGCATCCCGGCCGGCCGGCTCCTGGAGGGCGAGACGCAGAAGCTGCTGCGCATGGAGGAGGAGCTGGGCCGGCGGCTCATCGGCCAGGGCGAGGCCGTCCGCGCGGTGAGCGACGCCGTACGCCGGTCCCGCGCCGGCATCGCCGACCCCGACCGCCCCACCGGTTCCTTCCTCTTCCTCGGCCCGACCGGCGTCGGCAAGACCGAGCTCGCCAAGGCGCTCGCCGACTTCCTCTTCGACGACGAGCGGGCGATGGTCCGCATCGACATGTCGGAGTACGGCGAGAAGCACAGCGTCGCCCGGCTCGTCGGCGCACCCCCCGGGTACGTCGGCTACGAGGAGGGCGGCCAGCTCACCGAGGCCGTCCGCCGCCGCCCGTACAGCGTCGTCCTGCTGGACGAGGTGGAGAAGGCGCACCCCGAGGTCTTCGACGTCCTGCTCCAGGTGCTCGACGACGGCCGTCTCACCGACGGGCAGGGGCGCACGGTCGACTTCCGCAACACCATCCTGGTGCTGACGTCCAACCTGGGCAGCCAGTACCTGGTCGACCCGGTGTCGACGGAGGAGGAGAAGAAGGAGCAGGTCCTGGAGGTCGTCCGGGCCTCCTTCAAGCCGGAGTTCCTCAACCGGCTCGACGACCTGGTCGTCTTCTCCGCCCTGAGCAAGGACGAGCTGGGCCGGATCGCCCGCCTCCAGATCGACCGCCTGGCCCGGCGGCTGTCCGAGCGGCGCCTCACCCTGGAGGTCACCGACGCGGCCCTGGCCTGGCTCGCCGACGAGGGCAACGACCCGGCCTACGGCGCCCGCCCCCTGCGCCGCCTCGTCCAGACCGCCATCGGCGACCGCCTCGCCAAGGAGATCCTGGCGGGCGAGGTCAAGGACGGCGACACGGTCCGGGTGGACGCCTTCGGCGACGGACTCCTCGTGGGCCCCGCCACGGCGGAGCCGGCGGCCGAGACGCTCTGACGGCGGCCGGGCGCACGACACGGGCTCCGCACCGCCGCGGCGGTGCGGAGCCCCGGGTATCCGGGGCGGACCCGTGCGCCCCGCCGCCCGGGGACGGCCGGGCGGCCGGATCCCGTCAGCCCGTGGCATACACGCCGGGCCGGGGTTGCCATCCCCCGCCCCCTCTGGGGGAGGATGGCGGGATCCGTACGAAGGGAAAATCACGGTGAGCATCGACCCGTCCTCGATTCCGAACTTCGGGGGCCAGCCCGAGCCGCAGCCCCAGGGACCGGCGGGCCCCGTCGTTCCGGATCAGGACCTCGTGAAGCAGCTCCTCGACCAGATGGAGCTGAAGTACGTCGTCGACGACGAGGGTGACCTCGCGGCGCCGTGGGAGGAATTCCGTACGTACTTCATGTTCCGCGGCGAGGGCGACCAGGCGGTCTACTCGGTGCGTACGTTCTACGACCGCCCCCACAAGATCGACGACAAGCCGCAGCTGCTGGAGTCCGTCGACGACTGGAACCGCCGCACCCTGTGGCCCAAGGTCTACACCCACACCCACGACGACGGCACCGTCCGCCTCATCGGCGAGGCGCAGATGCTGATCGGCGCCGGGGTCAACATCGAGCTCTTCGTCTCCTCGACGGTGAGCTGGGTCCGCGCCGCCATCGAGTTCGACAAGTGGCTCGTGGAGCAGCTGGGCCTGGAGAAGGAGGTCAACGACGCGGACGCGCCCGACGAGGGCGACGACGCGTGACGCCTCGCGACACGGCGTGAGGCCCGGCGGCGACGGCGTACCGGCGCGTACGACCGGACATGCCCCGTCCGCACGACAGAGCCCGGCCCGGGCCGCGACCATCACGGTCGCGGCGGGGCCGGGCTCTCGCCGTCGTCAGGAGGTCGTCAGGAGGTGAAGGGCACGGCGTCCTGCTGGGCGGTGTGCCAGTTGGTGACGAGCGGCTCGTCCACGAGGACGGTGCCGATCTCCAGGGACTCCGGGTTGGGGTCGTCGGCCGCCGCGGAGACGATGACCGTGGTGTATTCGACGCCCTCGTCCCCGCTGGTGCTCTTGGGGCTGAGACCGGCGTAGGCCGTCGTGTCGCCGGAGAGGGTGAGCTCGTCCCCGGCGACCTGCTCGGCGGCGGCGGCCTCCGTGCCGCCGGAGCCGAAGGCCACCACGGGGAGACCGCCGGGCAGCACACAGGTGATGCCCTCCTTGGCCTTCACGCTGATCAGGAAGTAGCCGCCCGCCTGGCTCATCTCCGTGGCGCTCCAGGTCAGGTCGTTGGTGCCGCAGGACTGGCCGTAGCCGGTCTTGTCCCCGGCCTCGTCGGAGGCGTCGGTGCCGGTGCCGGACGAGCCGCCGGACGTCGCGGAGGAGCCGCTGCCGCTCGTTCCCGAGCCCGAGGCACCCGGCGTGGCGGATCCCGACGCGGCGGTCCCGGACGCGGTGGACTCCGCCGAGGCGGCGGGGGACGTCGCGGTGGCGTCGCCCTCGCAGGCGGTCATCAGCAGACCGGCCGAGACGGCGGCGGTCACGACGAGAGCGGTGCGCAGACGGCGGCTGTTCATGGGAGGTCCTTTCGGGGCAGCTCGCGCGCTGCCGTACGGCAGCCCGGTCGGCTGCTCGTTTCTCTCTTCCGATCAGGACGACGAGGGGGGACGGGCGCGGGTTCGGCGCCGTCGTCCACCAGTGACGGCTGTCACGCGGCTGTGACACTCCCGACCGCCGGGGCGCGTCCTTCCGGCCACCCCGGACCCAAAGGTGACCGGAAACACGCGCCCAGGCCCTAGCCCGCCAACGCCTTCAGGCGCCGCACCGCCTCCTCCAGCACGTGCGTCTGCTTGCAGAAGGCGAACCGCACGAACGGCGCGCCCGCCTCGCGGTGGTCGTAGAACACGGCGTTCGGGACGGCCACCACGCCCGCCCGCTCCGGCAGCGCCCGGCAGAACGCGACGCCGTCGCTCTCGCCGAGGGGCCGGATGTCCGCGGTGACGAAGTACGTGCCGGCCGGCCGGAACACCGCGAAGCCCGCGTCCGCCAGCCCGGCCGACAGCAGGTCCCGCTTGGCCAGCAGGTCCGCGCGGAAGGAATCGAAGTAGCCGTCGGGCAGGGCGAGCGCCTCGGCGACCGCGTACTGGAACGGGCCGGACGCCACGTACGTCAGGAACTGCTTGGCCGACCGCACCGCCGTCACCAGCGCGGGCGCCCCCGTCACCCAGCCGACCTTCCAGCCGGTGAACGAGAAGGTCTTGCCGGCGCTGCCGATGGTGACCGTCCGCTCCCGCATCCCCGGCAGGGACGCCAGCGGCACGTGCTCCGCCCCGTCGAAGACCAGGTGCTCGTACACCTCGTCGGTGACGACCAGCAGGTCCCGCTCCACCGCCAGGTCCGCGATCGCGGTCAGCTCCGCGCGGCTGAGGACCGTGCCGGTCGGGTTGTGCGGGGTGTTGACCAGCAGCAGCCGGGTGCGGTCGGTGACCGCGTCGCGCAGCCCGTCCAGGTCGAGCCGGAACCGGGCCCCCTCGGGGTCCGGCCGCAGCGTCACCGGCACGCGCGTCCCGCCCGCCATCGCGATGCAGGCCGCGTAGGAGTCGTAGTACGGCTCCAGGGCGACCACCTCGTCGCCCGGCTCCAGCAGCGCCAGCAGGGACGCCGCGATCGCCTCCGTGGCACCCGCGGTGACCAGCACCTCCGTGTCCGGGTCGAAGGTCAGGCCGTAGCGGCGGCGCTGGTGCTCCGCGACCGCCGTCCGCAGCTCGGGGACGCCCGGCCCCGGCGGGTACTGGTTGCCGCGCCCGTCCCGCAGCGCCCGTACGGCGGCCTCCCGGATCTCCTCCGGGCCGTCCGTGTCGGGGAAGCCCTGCCCCAGGTTGATGGCTCCGGTCCGCACCGCCAGGGCGGACATCTCGGCGAAGATCGTCGTCCCGAAAGCGGCGAGGCGGCGGTTGAGGAAGGGGCGTGCGGTGGAGGTCATAAGGGTCATCCTGCGTCGAAGCTCTGGACTTCCTCAAGTGTGCTTTGGCCGGTGAGAGGGGCGGGCATCCCCCGATCACGCACCGCTCGACCGGTGCGCGAGGCGCCCACGGGGGGCCGCTTCGGGGGACAGGGAAGGAGGGTGACGCCATGGTCATCGGCATCATCCTGGCGGTGCTCGGAATCGCTGTCGTGGTGGCCGGCGTGTGCGCGATCGTCGACCTCGCGCGCCCCCGCCGCACCGCGCGGTCCGCGCGGAGGGGCCGCGCCGGCCGCTCGCGCGGCTCCGCCGGCTCGCGCGGGTCCGGCGGCAACCACAGCGCGGACAGCGCGAGCAGCTGGTGGGTGCTCGGCGGTGACATCGGAGCGTCCTCGTCCTCGGGGAGCGACTCCGGTGACTCCGGCGGGCGTTCGGGCGGGCACTCCGGCCACTCCGGTGGCCACGGCGGCGGGCACTCCTGCGGCGGCGGATCGTCCTGCGGAGGCGGTTCGTCCTGCGGAGGCGGGGGCGGCGGATGCGGTGGCGGAGGCGGCTGACACGGGGCAGCCGAGCTCCCCGCGGGGGAGCCGCATCCGGACCGCGGGGCGCCCCCGGACAGGGCGCCCCGCGGCCTGTCCGGTCCGGCGGCGGGGCGCGTGGAGGTGCACGTGAGCCGCACGGCGTACGCCGTGGTGGAACAGTTGAGCTGAGGAGCCCTCTGAGGGATGGAAACGTCACGAAGTTGGGTAAAAACGCTGTGGCGGCGCCACCGTTCATGATTCCCTCTAAGTCACCAACGCAGCCCCTCGGACCCCTCGGACGTCCCGCGCGGACGCCCTCCCCGGACCGGGCCGACCGGGGCCGATCCCCCGGTGTCGGCCGGGGCGCGCGGGACCCTTCCCTCTCCTTTGCGTTCTAGCGGAGCCGAGTCATGCTCACGACCCTGAACACCTCCTACACCGACACGTGCGCGGCCGACCTCGCCTGGGCCCTGGGGCGTGAACCGCTGCCCGCCCTGGCCACCCTCGACCTCGAACTGTCCGGAGCCAAGCTCCAGTTGCGGCTGCTCGGCGCGTCGCACCAGGTGCTGCTGGAGGAGGAACGGGGGTCGTGCTCCGAGACGGTCGCGTGCATCCCCGGCAGCAGCACCCCGCTCCCGCTCGGCGTGGCCAAGCGGCTGGGCGAGTGGGAGTACGAGTTCGCCGCCCGCGTCGAGGTCCTCACGCCCGGCCAGTTCGCCGCACGCGCCCAGGAGTTGCTGGCCCTCGTCGCCGAGCACCCGCACGGTCTCGCCGGTGTCTTCCCCGGCAGCCCCCACGCCTTCACCGCCCTCCTCGCCCAGCGCCACGAGGGGCATGTGCACTGGCGCACGTGGCACGCGTACCCGCAGGACGGGCAGTTGGTGGCGACCAGGACGAGAGTGGGCGTCCGCCGGGCGCCGGCCGGCCGGCCCGGGACCTCCGCGGGGGCCCTCTCCCGGGGAGCGTGAGGCCGGGGCGCCCGGGCGGACACGGCGGGGGCGGATGCGGCGGGGCCCGGAGCCACCGGCGGAGCGGCGACCGCCGTGCCGGTCCCTGACCCGGCGACCACCGTGGCGGCCCTAAACCCGCGGCGGGCCGGACATCCCGGGTTCCACACGTGTGGGTGACGTTGCGTACCGCACCCGTGACGTAACGTCGCAGTCGTGATCGAGCCGCACGCCCCCGCCCCGCCCGGAGCCCCACCCCCCTGGCGCGGCCCCGCGCGGCTCCCCGTCCGGCCGGACACCGGACGGTTCCTGGTCCTCGCGTGCGTCTTCGTCTGCGCGGCCTGCGGTCTGGTGTACGAACTCGAACTGGTCGCCCTGGCCTCCTACTTGATGGGCGACTCGGTCACCCAGGCCTCCGTCGTGCTGTCCGTGATGGTCTTCGCGATGGGCATCGGCTCCCTCGCCGCCAAGCGGCTGCGCCCCCTCGCCGCGGCCGGTTTCGCCGCCGTCGAGGTCACCCTCGCCCTGGTCGGCGGATGCAGCGCGCCCGCGCTGTACGCGGTGTTCGCCTGGACGGGCGACTGGGGCGGCCTGTGGGAGAACGGCCCCCGGATCCTGCTGGTCGCCTTCTCCCTCGCCATCGGCCTGCTGATCGGCGCCGAGGTCCCGCTGCTGATGGAGCTGATCCAGCGCATCCGCCGCCAGGACGCGGGCGGCGCCGTCGCCGACCTGTTCGCCGCGGACTACGTCGGCGCGCTCGTCGGAGGGCTGGCCTTCCCCTTCCTGCTGCTGCCGTTCCTCGGCCAGCTGACCAGCTCCCTGCTGACCGGGGCGGTCAACGTCGTCGCCGGCGGCGCCCTGGTGCTGGGCCTGTTCCGGCGCGACCTCACCGTCCGGACCCGCTGGCTGCTGCTGACCGCCACCGTCGGCGTGCTCGGCGTCCTCGGCTCCGCCGCCGTCCTCGTCGACGACTTCGAACACGCCGCCCGCCACGCCCTCTACGGCGACGACGTCCGCGTCGCCGTGGACACGGGCGTCCAGGAGGTCGTCCTCACCGGCGGCACCCGGGGCCGCCCCCTCGGCCTCTACCTCGACGGCCGGCTCCGCGTCGACGGCCGGGACGAGCGCCGCTACCACCGGTCCCTGGTCCACCCCGCGATGGACGGCCCGCACGCCCGCGTGCTGATCCTCGGCGGCGGCGACGGCCTGGCCGCCCGCGAGGTGCTCACCCACCCCGGCGTCCACCGCGTCGACGTCGTCGAGCTCGACCCGGGCCTGATCCGCCTGGCCCGCACCGACCCGCCCCTGTCCCGCCTCAACGGCCACGCCTACGCCGACCCGCGCGTCCACGTCACCGTCGGCGACGCCTTCCGCCGCCTGCGCGACACCCCGGCCGCCCGCTACGACGTGGTGGTCGCCGACCTCCCCGACCCCGGCATCACGGCCAGCACCAAGCTGTACTCCCAGGAGTTCTACGGCCTGGCCCGCCGCGTCCTGCGCCCCGGCGGCCGCCTCGTCGTCCACGCCGGGCCGGTCGCCTCCCGCCGCCGCGTCTTCTGGACGGTCGAGACGACCCTGCGCGCGGCGGGCCTGCACACCACCCCCTACCGGGTCGACAGCCGTGACACCGGCGTCACCACCGGCCCCGACCGCACCGAGGACACCTCCCGCGCCCCCCGCGACTGGGGCTTCGTCCTGGCCGGCACCGCGGCCCCACCGCCGTTGCGCCCGCACCACGACGAGCGGCCGCCGGGGCGGCCGGTACCGGGCGTGCGCGCCTCCACGCTGGTGCACCCGCGGTACTGACGGCGGACGCGGGCACGGCGGGGAGCGGGAGGGTATGTGCGGCGGGTGCGCCGGCGGGGGCGGGAGGGTACGCGAGGCGGGCGCGGGGGCGGTGCGAATCATGGTTTCAGCGGGTGCTTTTCCGCACGCCGTGGGTAGGCTCCGCTTCCATGGAGCATGAGGTGTTCGTTCCGGTTCCCGTCGAGCGGTTGCGGGCGGCCCTCGCCGATCCCGCGCAGGTGGCCCGGGCGGTCCCCGGACTCCAGCAGGACGCCGGGAGCGAGCCCGTCGCGGGCCGGCTGAAGGTGCGCGTCGGCGGCCACACGATCACCTACCGGGGCACCCTGCGCGTCACCGCCCGGGAGGACGGCACCCACGCCGTGGAGGGCGACGCGAGCGAGGCGCGCGGCACGGGCACGGTCGAGTTCGCGCTCACCGTGCGGCTCGGGGCGTCCGAGGACGGCACCACGCTCGGCTTCCAGGGCACCGCCTCCGCGGACGGCCGGATCGCCCAGGAGCCCGGCGAGGCGGTGGACGGCGCGGTCGTACGCCTGCTGAACCGCTTCGCGGAGAACCTGGGAGCCGGTGCCGGAGCCGCAGCCGAGGCTACGGACGCCGGGGCCGCGCCCGAGCCCGAGCGGCCGCTCCCCGCCGACGAGTCCCTGGCCGTCCCCGACACCGGCATCCCCCGATCGGACCTGGCCGACGACATCGACGGCGGGGCCGATGCCGTGGACGACGGCGGCGACCTGGACGACACCGAAGACAGCGACGGCACCGACGGCATCAGCGACCTGGACGACATCGACGGACTCGACGACATCGACGGCCTCGGCGAAGAGGACGAAGCCGACGAGGTGGACGAAGCCGACGAGGTGGACGGTCTGGGCGGCCTCCCCCCCTCCTCCGAACCCCCCGCCGAGGCCGCGCACGCCCGCCGGACGATGATCGGGCGCAGTGCCGAGGAGGTCGACCACGCCCCGCCCCGCGGCCGGTACGCGCCCGTCCCGGCCGCGCAGACCGTCACCCCGAACAGCACCCTGCGCTGGGCGGGCCCGGCCGCCGCGCTGGTGGTGGCGTCGGCGATCGTGGTCGGCAGGGCGCTGCGCCGCCGCCGGTGAGGCCGACGCACGGTTGATCGTCTCGATAGGGTCGTCCCGTGAGCGACGAAGACATCACGCTGACCGCGGGTGACGCGGAGGTGACCGTGCAGCCCGGCAACGGCGGACGGGTCGGAGGGCTGCGCGTCGGCGGTGCGGAACTGCTGCGGCAGGGGGAGCGCTTCGGTTGCTTCCCGATGGTGCCCTGGTGCGGGCGGATCCGGGACGGCCGGTTCCGGGACGGCGCGACCGTCCACCAGATGCCGCTCAACTCCCCGCCGCACGCCATCCACGGCACCGTCCGCGACGGCGCCTGGCGGGTCGCCCGCAGGTCGGCCGACGAGGCGGTCCTGACGTACGACCTGGTGGAGCCCTGGCCCTACCCCGGGCGGGTCACCCAGGTGGTCGCGCTCGCCGAGGACGCGCTGACGCTGACCATGGCGGTGGAGACGTACGGCTCGTCGTTCCCGGCGCAGATCGGCTGGCATCCCTGGTTCAACCGCACCCTCGACGGCGCGGACGGCGCGGACGGCGAGCGGGTGCGGGTCGACTTCGCCCCGGCCTGGCAGGAGGAGCGCGGCGACGACCACCTGCCGACCGGCCGCCGGATCGACCCCGAGCCGGGCCCCTGGGACGACTGCTTCGGCATGCCGGACGGCGTCCACGTCACCCTCACCTGGCCGGAGCGGCTCCGGCTGGAGGTGACCAGCCCGGAGCGGTGGGTCGTCGTCTACGACGAGCAGGAGGCCGCCGTGTGCGTGGAGCCGCAGACCGGCCCGCCCGACGGCCTGAACACCCACCCGCGCCTGGTGACGCCGCTGGAGCCGCTGGAGGCCACCACCACCTGGCGCTGGACCCGTCTCTGAGCCGGCCGTACGCGGCTCTAAGCTGGCCGTATGAGTGACGTACGTGGCGCGCTGCTGGAGCAGATCAAGGACAAGGCCGTGGTGCACGGCAAGGTGACCCTGTCGTCGGGCCTGGAGGCCGACTACTACGTCGACCTGCGCCGCATCACCCTCGACGGGGTGGCCGCCCCGCTGGTCGGCGAGGTGCTGCTGGACCTGACCGCCGAGCTGGAGTTCGACGCCGTGGGCGGGCTGACCATGGGCGCCGACCCGGTCGCCGCGGCCATGCTGCACGCCGCCGCGGCGCGCGGCCGCCGGCTGGACGCCTTCGTGGTGCGCAAGGCGGCCAAGGCGCACGGGCTCCAGCGGCGCGTGGAGGGGCCGGACATCGAGGGCCGCCGGGTCCTGGTGGTGGAGGACACCTCCACCACCGGCGGTTCGCCGCTGGCCGCCGTGGAGGCCGTGCGCGAGGCGGGTGCCGAGGTCGTGGCCGTCGCGACCATCGTGGACCGGGCGACCGGTGCCGCCGAGAAGATCCAGGAGGGCGCGGGGGTGCCGTACCTGTTCGCCTTCTCGAAGGATGAACTGGGTCTGGACTGACGACCGACTTCGACCTGGACTTGACCGGCGCGTGGACCGACCGCGCATGTCTGGAAAGATGGGCACGACGATGACGTCGCACCCAAGGTCTAGGTCAGGGCCGTAAGCAGCTGAACGCCAACCCGCACACCCAAGGAGCGGACGAATGCCCATCGCAACCCCCGAGGTCTACACCGAGATGCTCGACCGGGCGAAGGCAGGCAAGTTCGCCTACCCGGCCATCAACGTCACCTCGACCCAGACCCTGCACGCGGCTCTGCGCGGCTTCGCGGAGGCGGAGAGCGACGGCATCATCCAGATCTCGACCGGCGGCGCCGAGTTCCTGGGCGGCCAGTACAGCAAGGACATGGTGACGGGCGCGGTCGCCCTCGCCGAGTTCGCGCACATCGTCGCCGAGAAGTACCCGGTCACGGTCGCCCTGCACACCGACCACTGCCCGAAGGACAAGCTCGACGGGTACGTGCGTCCGCTGCTGGAGATCTCCCGCAAGCGCGTCGAGGCCGGTCTCGGCCCGCTGTTCCAGTCCCACATGTGGGACGGCTCCGCCGAGACCCTGGCCGACAACCTGGCCATCGGGCAGGAGCTGCTGGAGAAGGCCCGCGCCGCGAAGATCATCCTCGAGGTCGAGATCACCCCGACCGGTGGCGAGGAGGACGGCGTCTCGCACGAGATCAACGACTCCCTGTACACCACGGTCGAGGACGCGATCCGCACGGCGGAGGCGCTCGGCCTCGGGGAGAAGGGCCGCTACCTGCTCGCCGCGTCCTTCGGCAACGTCCACGGCGTGTACAAGCCGGGCAACGTCGTCCTCCGTCCCGACCTGCTGAAGGAGCTGAACGAGGGCGTCGCCGCCAAGTTCGGGCAGCCGGCCGGCTCGCAGCCGTTCGACTTCGTCTTCCACGGCGGCTCCGGTTCCACGGAGGAGGAGATCGCGACCGCGCTGGAGAACGGCGTCGTCAAGATGAACATCGACACGGACACCCAGTACGCCTTCACCCGTCCGGTCGCCGACCACATCCTCAAGAACTACGACGGCGTCCTCAAGGTCGACGGCGAGGTCGGCTCCAAGAAGACCTACGACCCGCGGACCTGGGGCAAGCTGGCCGAGGCCGGCATGGCCGCCCGGGTCGTCGAGGCGACGCAGAACCTGCGGTCGGCCGGTACGAAGATCAAGTAGGTCCTCGTACGGCTGATGGCGGACGAGCCCGGTGCCCCGGCACCGGGCTCGCTGTATACCTGGGGCCATGCCCGACGTCCGGCTGGCCTCGCCCCAGGGCACGTGGATCCTGCTCACCACGGTCCTCGGCTCCAGCATGGCCATGCTGGACTCGACCGTCGTCAACGTCGCCCTGCCGAGCATCGGCCGTGACCTCGACGCCGACCTGGCCGCCCTCCAGTGGACGGTCACCGCGTACATGGTCACGCTGGCCGGTCTGATCCTGCCGGCCGGCTCGCTCGGCGACCGCGCCGGCCGCCGGAAGGTGTTCGTGGCCGGCGTGGTGTGGTTCGCCGCCGCCTCCCTCCTGTGCGGTCTCGCGCCGAACGCGGCCGTCCTGGTCGCGGCACGGGCGTTGCAGGGCGTCGGCGGCGCCCTCCTCACCCCCGGCTCGCTCGCCCTCATCCAGGCCTCCTTCCACCCCGACGACCGGGGGCGGGCCGTCGGCCTGTGGTCCGGCTTCGGGGGCGTCGGGGCGGCCGTGGGGCCGTTCCTGGGCGGCTGGCTGGTGGACGGGCCCGGCTGGCGGTGGGTCTTCTGGCTGAACGTCCCCCTGGCCCTGCTGTGCGTCCCGGTGGCCCTGCGCCACGTCCCCGAGTCGCGCGGCCGGCGCGCCCACGGCCGTTTCGACGTGCCCGGCGCCGTCCTGGCCGCGCTGTCGCTCGGGCTGGTGACGTACGCGCTGATCGAGGCGGGCACGGGGACGCCGGCCGTCGCCGTCGCGGCGGTGGCCGGGGTCGCCGCCGGGGCGGCCTTCGTCCGGGTCGAACGGCGCGGCGCGGACCCGATGCTGCCGCTGGACGTCTTCGCCTCCCGCCGGTTCACGGCGGTCAACCTGGTCACCCTGTGCGTGTACGCGGCCTTCGGCGGGTTCTTCTTCCTCTCCGCGCTCCAGCTCCAGACCGTGGCCGGCTACTCCGCCGTCGGCGCCGGTACGGCACTGCTGCCGACGACCGCGCTGATGCTGCTGCTGTCGGCGCGCTCCGGCGCGCTCGCCGACCGGATCGGCCCGCGCATCCCGCTCACCGCGGGGCCGCTGCTGTGCGCCGCGGGCATGCTGCTGATGCTCCGGGTGGGCCCCGGCGCCTCCTACGCGGTGGACGTCCTGCCCGCCGTGCTGGTCCTCGGCCTCGGCATGGTCACCCTGGTCGCCCCGCTCACGGCGACCGTCCTGGCCTCGGTGGACGACAGCCGCGCGGGTCTGGCCAGCGGCGTCAACAACGCGGCCGCCCGCGCGGCCGGCCTGGTCGCCGTGGCCGCGCTGCCCCTGCTCACGGGGATGGGCCCGGAGGCGTACCGCTCCGCGGAGGCCTTCGAGGGGGCGTTCCGGCGGGCGATGGCGGTGTGTGCGGCCGTGCTCGTGGTGGGCGCCGGGGTGGCGTTCGCGACGGTGCGGCGGCCGGGGCCGGACTGCCGGCGGCCGGAGTGCCGGTGTCACGGCAGCGTGACGGCACCGCCGTTGGAGGCGGGGCGGTGAGCCGATCGGCCAGACTGGACCCATGTCCATTCACGAGAACCTCCTCGGGGGCCCGCCCCCGACGCACCTCCCCGACGACCCGGAGCCCCGTGAGCTCCTCGCCGCCGGCACGGCGCCCGCCGACGTCGCCGCCGGGCACCCCACCTCCTCCCTCGCCTGGGCCCAGCTCGCCGACGACGCGTTCGAGCGGGGCAGCGTGGTCGAGTCGTACGCGTACGCCCGTACGGGCTACCACCGCGGCCTGGACGCCCTGCGCCGCAACGGCTGGAAGGGCCACGGCCCCGTCCCCTGGGAGCACGAGCCGAACCGCGGCTTCCTGCGCGCCCTGCACGCCCTCGCCCGGGCCGCGCAGGCGATCGGCGAGCAGGAGGAGTACGAGCGCTGCTCGCAGTTCCTGAAGGACTCCTCGCCGACGGCGGCCCAGACGCTGGGCTAGGCGTGTGATGCCGACGGCTCGGCCCACCTGACGTGGGCCGGGCCGTCGTAGGGCCCGCCCGGTGTGACCGGGCGGGCCTTGCGCTTTCGGGGGACGATACGGAGGATGCCCGTGGGGACCGGGGCCCCCGTGTCGGTAACGGCAGGGGCGGACCGCTACCCGGAGTACACAACAGGAGACAGCGATGTCCCATGAGGCTCAGGAACCGCACGAGCCCGAGACCCCGCATCTCGACTTCGAGGGCACGACGCCGTACGAGGACTACGTCAAGGCGGACGTGCTCACCCACCTCCAGCACACCCTCTCCGACGACCCCGGAGAGATGGTCTTCCTGGTCACGACCCAGGTGATGGAGCTGTGGTTCACCGTCATCGTCCACGAGTGGGAGACGGCGGCGCAGGCCCTGCGCCAGGACCGGGTGCCGGTGGCGACCGCCGCGCTGAAACGTTCCGTACGGGAGCTGGAGGCGCTGAACGCCTCCTGGCGGCCGCTCGCCCAGCTCACCCCCGCCCAGTTCAACGCGTACCGCTCCGCCCTCGGCGAGGGGTCCGGCTTCCAGTCGGCGATGTACCGGCGGATGGAGTTCCTGCTCGGCGAGAAGTCCGCGTCGATGCTGGTCCCGCACCGGGGCGCGCCCCGCGTCCACGCCGAACTGGAGAAGGCGCTGCACGAGCCGAGTCTGTACGACGAGGTGCTGCGGCTGCTGGCCCGCCGCGGGCACGCGGTCCCGGACTCCGTCCTGCGGCGCGACGTCGCGCTGCGGTACGAGCCGTCGCCGGAGGTGGAGGCGGTGTGGACCGCGCTCTACGCGGGCGACGAGAGCGACGAGCTGGCCCGCCTCGGCGAGGCGCTGACCGATGTCGCCGAGCTGGTGTGGCGCTGGCGCAACGACCACCTCGTCGCCACCCGCCGCGCGATGGGCGCGAAGACCGGCACGGGCGGCTCGGCCGGAGTGGCCTGGCTGGAGAAGCGCGCGCGCAAGAACGTGTTCCCCGAGCTGTGGACGGCGAGGTCCCATGTCTGACCTGACCCTCAGGGCGAGCGAGCTGGACGCCGGTGACGAGCTGGCCGCCCAGCGCGCCGAGTTCCTCCTCGACCCCGCGTCCGGCCCGGAGCCGGGCGACCCGGTCGTCTACCTCGACGGCAACTCCCTGGGCGCCCTGCCGGTGTCCGTCCCCGGCCGCGTCGAGGACGTCGTACGCCGCCAGTGGGGGGAGCTGCGCATCCGCTCCTGGGAGGAGAGCGGCTGGTGGACGGCGCCGGAGCGGATCGGCGACCGGATCGCCCCGCTGGTGGGGGCGGCGGCCGGGCAGATCGTGGTCGGGGACTCGACGAGCGTCAACGTCTTCAAGGCGCTCGTGGGCGCCGTGCGTCTCGTGGACGACCGCCGCGACGAGATCCTCGTCGACGCGACGACCTTCCCGACCGACGGGTACATCGCCGGGTCGGCGGCCCGGCTCACCGGACGCACCCTGCGGCCGGTGACCCCGGCGGAGGTGCCGGCGGCGCTGTCGGACCGTACGGCCGCGGTGCTGCTGAACCACGTCGACTACCGCACCGGCCGGCTGCACGACCTGCCGGGGCTGACCGCCGCCGTGCGCGCGGCGGGCGCGATCGCCGTCTGGGACCTGTGCCACAGCGCGGGCGCCCTGCCGGTCGGCCTCGACGAGCACGGCGTGGACCTCGCGGTCGGCTGCACCTACAAGTACCTGAACGGCGGGCCGGGTTCACCGGCGTACCTCTACGTCCGGCGCGGTCTCCAGGACCGCTTCGACTCCCCGCTGCCGGGCTGGACCTCCCACGCGGAGCCCTTCGGCATGCACTCCGGGTACGAGCCCGCCCCGGGCGCCGCGCGCGGGCGGGTCGGGACGCCCGACATCCTGTCGATGCTCGCGCTGGAGGCGGCGCTCGACGTCTGGCGGGACGTGTCGATCGAGGCCGTCCGCGCCAAGTCCCTCGCGCTGACGGACTTCTTCCTGGAGTGCGTGGCGGCCTACCTCCCCGCCGGGCGCGTGGAGTCCGTGACGCCGGTCGCCCACGAGGAACGCGGCAGCCAGGTGGCGCTGCGCTGCGACGACGCCGGCGACGTCATGAAGCGCCTGATCGACCGGGGTGTCGTCGGCGACTTCCGCCACCCGGACGTCCTCCGCTTCGGCTTCGCCCCGCTGTACGTGGGCTTCGCGGACGTGGAGCGGGCGGCGCGGGTGCTCGGGGCGGTGGTGAGGGCCGGCTAGCGCGGACGGGGGTCCGCGCGGCGGGCGGTCACCGGGTGCGGACGCCCCGCACCGGCGCACCCCGCCGCGGGGGGGGGGGGGGGCCCCGGGGGGGGGGGGGGGGGGGGGGGGGGGGGGGGGGGGGGGGGGGGGGCCGGCCCCCCCCCCGGGGGGGGGGGGCCGGGGGGGGGGGGGGCCCGGGGGGGGCCCCCCCCCCCCCGCCCCCCCCCGCGGCGCCCCGGCGGCCCCCCGCGGGCCGGCCCGCGGCGGGGGCCGGTGGAGCGCCGGGCACCGGTCCCGCCGCCCCGCGCACGGCGGCGCCGTCGCCGTCCTGTCTCCGTCCTCCGCCAGGTCGGCGGGGAGGGCGGCGACCGGCCCGTCACGGGCCCCGGTGCCGGTACGCGCTGCCGGTACGCGCTGCCGGTACACCCGGGGACTGCCCGGAGACGGCCGAACGCCTCTCCGCACGTCTCCGCGCGCCTCCGCACGTCTCCGCGTCTCTCCGCGCGGGACGTTCCCGGCCGCCCGCGGCACCGCCGTACGGATCCCCGCCGTGCGCCCTCCAGGGCCTGCCGTGCCGGGTTCGCCGGACATGTCGGCCTCCTTCGCGCCCCGCTGATCGGCGTGACGGAACGTCAGAACCCGTGATCCCTCACCGAGCGTGACATCCCCGTGTCCGCGCACGTCACCGGCCTGATACCGTCCCCGCCAACGGCCGAATCCCCACCTGGTCCGCCACATCCGTCCCGTCCAATTACGTTACGTTGCTGAGAGGTTGGAGCATGCCGGACGACGTCGTCGCAGCCCGGGCCGCCGCCGAAGAGGAGTCGGCCTTCTCGCACCCGGCGGTCGACCCCGACACCACCGCCGCCTACGGCGACCACCCCGACCAGGTGATCGACTTCTACGCGCCGCGGGCCACGGCCGGGGCGGGCGCCCCCGGCGGCACCGCCCCGCTGGTCGTCGTCCTGCACGGCGGCGCGTGGCGGGCGCCGTACGACCGGCGGCACATCACGCCGTTCGCCGGCTTCCTGGCACGGCGGGGGTTCGCCGTGGCCAACGTGGAGTACCGGCGGGGCGCGGCGGGCGAGGCCCCGGGGGCGAAGGCGCCGGTCGCGGGCCGCTGGCCCGACACCTTCGACGACGTCGCCGCCGCGCTGGACGCCCTCCCCGCCCTCGTACGCCGGGCCCTGCCGCAGGCCGACCCGCGCCGCACGGTGCTCACCGGCCACTCCGCGGGCGGCCACCTCGCCCTGTGGGCCGCGGCCCGGCACGTGCTGCCCGCCGACGCGCCCTGGCGCACCGGCGGCCCCGCCCCGCTGCGCGGCGTCGTCGCGCTCGCCCCGATCGCGGACTTCGAGGTCGCCGGGAAGCTGGGCGTCTGCGGGGGCGCGTGCCGGCAGTTCCTGGGCGGGGACGAGCACGTCGCCGAGCGACAGCCGTACGCCGACCCCGCGCTGCTGCTGCCGACCGGCATCGCCACCACCCTGGTGCAGGGCCGCACCGACCTGGTCGTCCCGCAGGCGGTCGCCGAGTCCTACGCGGAGGCGGCGGCGAGGGCGGGGGAGGTGGTGGGCGTGACGCTGCTGGAGGACGTCGGGCACTTCCCGCTGATCGACCCGGTGGCGGACGCGTGCGCGGTGGTGGCGGAGGAGATCGCGCAGCTGGCGTGGTGAGGCGTGCGGGGGCGGTGTGCGGGGGCGGTGTTCGCATACGCGGCGCGGCTGGTGACGATGCCGGGGGGAGACGCCCCTGACCCCCTGCCCCCTGGTCCTTGCTCTCTGGCCCCTGGCCCCCGCGCTCTGGCCCCTGCCCCCTGCCCCCTGGCCCCCCTGGTCAGCGGTGCCGCCGACGGGTAGCGTCCGGCCATGGCAGCAGTCGACGACCTTCGCTTCGATCCCTGGGACCCGGCGTTCGTGGCCGACCCGTACCCGGCCTACGCCGAGCTGCGGGAGCGGGGCCGGGTGATCCGGTACGAGCCCACCGACCAGTGGCTGGTGCCGCACCACGCGGACGTCTCGGCGCTGCTGCGCGACCGGCGGCTGGGGCGGACCTACCAGCACCGGTTCACGCACGAGGACTTCGGGCGGACGGCGCCCCCGGCCGAGCACGAGCCGTTCCACACGCTCAACGACCACGGGATGCTCGACCTGGAGCCGCCGGACCACACCCGCATCCGGCGCCTGGTGTCGAAGGCGTTCACCCCGCGCACGGTCGAGCGGCTGAAACCGTACGTGGAGCGGCTGGCCGGTGAGCTGGTGGACGGGCTGGTGGCGGCCGGCGGCGGGGACCTGCTGACGGACGTCGCCGAACCGCTGCCGGTGGCGGTGATCGCCGAGATGCTGGGGATCCCGGCGTCGGAGCGGGCCCCGCTGAGGCCCTGGTCGGCGGAGATCTGCGGGATGTACGAGCTGGGTCCGTCGGAGGAGACGGCCCGCCGGGCGGTGCGGGCCTCGGTCGAGTTCTCCGCGTACCTGCGGGAGCTGATCGCGGCCCGCCGCAAGGAGCCCGGCGAGGACCTGATCTCGGGCCTGATCGCCGCCCACGACGAGGGCGACCGGCTCACCGAGCAGGAGATGATCTCGACGGCCGTGCTCCTGCTGAACGCCGGCCACGAGGCGACCGTGAACGCCACGGTCAACGGCTGGTGGGCGCTGTTCCGCAACCCGGACCAGCTGGCGGCCCTGCGCGCGGACCACTCCCTGGTGCCCTCCGCCGTGGAGGAGCTGATGCGCTACGACACCCCGCTCCAGCTCTTCGAACGCTGGGTCCTCGACGACATCGAGATCGACGGCACGACGATCCCGCGGGGCGCGGAGATCGCGATGCTGTTCGGCTCCGCCAACCACGACCCGTCGGTCTTCGCCGACCCGGACCGCCTGGACCTGACCCGGGCGGAGAACCCGCACATCTCCTTCAGCGCGGGCATCCACTACTGCATCGGCGCCCCCCTGGCCCGCATCGAACTGGCCGCCTCGATGCGGGCCCTCCTGGAGAGGGCCCCGGCGCTGACCCCGGCGGCGGAGCCGTCGCGCAAGCCGAACTTCGTGATCAGGGGGCTGGAGGGGCTGAGCGTGACGGTCGGCTGAGCTGCCTCACGCCGTCGGGGTTCGGCTGAGCCGCCTCACGTTGTCAGGTCCCGTCGGTGCAGCGCGGCGGCGCCGGCCGCCACCAGTCCCGCGGCCAGACCCGTCAGGGCCAGGACCGGGCTGGGTGAAGGACCGCCCGGCGCTCCGGCCGTGCCGCGCCCCCTCACCGCCCCGGCAGCACCAGCCCCAGCGCGCCCTCCCGCACCGTCCACGTCCTCCTGCGGACCGGGCCCACGACCGACGCGTCCGCCCGGTAGCGGAAGTCCGCGCCCGAGACGGTCACCGTCCGCCCCCGGGCCTCCAGCGGCGACGCCTCGGCGCCCAGGGACAGCGGGCGCACCTCGACCGTCGCCGCGCCGGTGGCGTCGGGGGTCACCGCGACCTCCTCGACCGGCTGGTCCAGGTCGACCAGGGTCACGCCGTCGACCTCGACCCGCAGCCGGGCCGGGCCGGGCGGGGGAGCGGCGGACGCGGTCCGGGCGGGCCGCGCCGGCACCAGGGTCCGTACCAGGTGCTGGCAGGTCCGCAGCCAGGGGTGCGCGTGCGCCCCGCCCGGGGCGGCCGCACCGTCCGGCGCGTCCCGCGGGGCCAGCGGCACCGGCGGGATCCGCAGCGCCCCCAGCACCACCCCGTCGCTGTCGTCGACCAGCAGGTCCAGCCGCCGCTCGGCCCCTTCGAGGACCGCCCGCGCCGCCGCCACGGCCCCCGTGGGCACCCCCAGGGCGTGCGCGACGCCCAGGGAGCTGCCCACCGGCACCACCGACAGCACGCAGTCGGCGAGCTCCCGCCGGCGGTGCAGCAGGGCCACCGCCCGGCTCAGGGCGCGGTCGTCACCGATGACCACCGGCCTGCGGGAGCCCCGGCGGTCCAGCATGCGGGCAAATTCCTCCGGCCCCTCCGGAAGGCACACTTTCGCCGCCGCACCCGCGCTGAGCACGTCTTTCGCGATTCTCACGGACTCTCCGTCCGTCGTCCGGGCGACCGGATCGATGATCACCAGCAGCTGGTCCGGCGTCGCGAAAGTCGCCACCTCGGTCCTGCCTCGCTTCCTCGGGTAGCATCTTTGTGCAAGAGCCCCTTGCGCTATTGCGCCAGGGGCTTCGTCTATTCCGGGGCATCCGGGTCCGACGGTGTGCGACCGGTGACGGTCGCACGGCGGCCAACGACGGTCGCGGTGCACGCGGTGGTAAGCGCCTTCGCGTACGCCCCTGACCCTGGACATGCCCCACCCGGAAGGGGTGTACGCGCGTGCCCGCACTTGTGCTGCTCGGTGCTCAGTGGGGTGACGAGGGCAAGGGGAAGGCCACCGACCTGCTCGGTGGCTCGGTGGACTACGTAGTGCGCTACCAGGGCGGCAACAACGCCGGCCACACGGTCGTCGTGGGCGACCAGAAGTACGCACTCCACCTCCTCCCCTCCGGGATCCTCTCCCCCGGATGTACGCCCGTCATCGGAAACGGCGTCGTCGTCGACCCGTCGGTCCTGCTCTCCGAGCTGAGCGGTCTGAACGAGCGCGGCGTCGACACGTCGAAGCTCATGATCAGCGGCAACGCGCACATCATCACGCCGTACAACGTCACTGTCGACAAGGTGACGGAACGCTTCCTCGGAAAGCGCAAGATCGGCACCACGGGCCGCGGCATCGGACCGACCTACGCCGACAAGATCAACCGCGTCGGCATCCGCGTGCAGGACCTGTACGACGAGTCGATCCTCCAGCAGAAGGTCGAGGCGGCGCTCGACGTCAAGAACCAGCTGCTCACCAAGCTCTACAACCGCCGGGCGATCGCCGTCGACCAGGTCGTGGAGGAGCTGCTCGGCTACGCCGACAAGCTGGCGCCGTACGTCGCCGACACGGTCCTGGTGCTCAACCAGGCCCTGGAGGACGACAAGGTCGTCCTCTTCGAGGGCGGGCAGGGCACCCTCCTCGACATCGACCACGGCACGTACCCCTTCGTCACCTCCTCCAACCCGACCGCCGGCGGCGCCTGCACCGGCGCGGGCGTCGGCCCGACGAAGATCAGCCGCGTCATCGGCATCCTCAAGGCGTACACGACCCGCGTCGGCGCCGGCCCGTTCCCGACCGAGCTGTTCGACGCGGACGGCGAGGCGCTGCGCCGCATCGGCGGCGAGCGCGGTGTCACCACCGGCCGTGACCGCCGCTGCGGCTGGTTCGACGCGGTGATCGCCCGCTACGCCACCCGCGTCAACGGCCTCACCGACTTCTTCCTCACCAAGCTGGACGTGCTCACCGGCTGGGAGGAGATCCCGGTCTGCGTGGCGTACGAGATCGACGGCAAGCGCGTCGAGGAGCTCCCGTACTCCCAGTCCGACTTCCACCACGCGAAGCCGGTCTACGAGACCCTCCCCGGCTGGTCCGAGGACATCACCAAGGCGAAGTCGTTCTCCGACCTGCCGAAGAACGCCCAGAACTACGTCAAGGCGCTGGAGGAGATGTCCGGCGCCCCGATCTCCGCGATCGGCGTGGGCCCGGGCCGGGACGAGACGATCGAGATCAACTCGTTCCTGTAGACCGCACGCCGGCACGCGGGCACGTCGGCACGCCGACACACGTGGGCAGGTCGGCACACCGTCACACCGGCCGGGGCCGGTCCGGGACATCCCGGACCGGCCCCGGCCGTTCCGGCACCGGGTGAAACCGCTTGCGCCCCGTTGATCGTCTCCTGTGGGCGACGGCCGGAAACGGCAGCCGTGGCGACGGGGGTGGCGGGACGATGATCGTGACTCGGTTCCAGGGGGCGCTGCTGATCGCGGTGTCCCTGGTCTCGGCGGCGGCCTGCTGGTTCGCGTTCGCCACCTGGCTGCCGACCGACCTGGATCTCTACCGGGAGTACACCGCGGCCGCGCCGTGCCCCGACCGCGCGGCGACCCGGCGCTCCGAGGACTGCCTGCGGACGGTCCCGTTCACCGTCGAGGGCACGAGAGTGAAGGAGGGCAGGAACCCCGAGTTCCGGGCGGCCCTGTCCGGCACTCCCTTCTGGGACGGCGTCGTGGTCTTCGGCGACCCGGGCCCCGTGCTGGCGGAACTCGGGCCGGGCGACCGGGTCATCGGCACGGTCTGGCGCGGCGCGGTCATGACGATCGGCAAGGGGGGCGTCCGGCAGAGCACCGCCGCCGAGCCGCGCGACGAACCCCAGATGGCGGCCGCCCTCGGCACGGGCGCCGGTCTCCTGGCCGTCCTGGGGCTGGTGTTCGGCACGGCGCGGCTGCTGCGGCCGGGCCGCCACGAGCGGTTCGTCTGGCGGCCCTACGGCAAGCGGCTGCTCATCATCACCGCGAGCGTCTGTGTCGTCGTCGGGCTCCTGGGCGTGTGGTCCGGCACTCCCTGGTGGCTCGTCCCCGGCCTCGCCGTACTGCTCGTCGCGGGGGGCGTGAAGCTGGTCTACGGGTGGGAGGAGCCGGAGGAGGCGGGCAGCCGGCGGACGGGCGTGTCCTGAACGGCGCCGCGCCTCAGCTGAACACGATCATCGACCCCTGCGCGAGGCTCCGCGTCGCGGCGGCGTGCAGCCCGAGCCACACGTGCCGCTCGCGGGCGAACGGGCTGGGGTCGTACGGCGCGGGACCGGCCGGTTCCTCCAACTCGGTCGGGGCGGCGGGGGGTTGGGGGGCCGCCGGGGGGTTCGCCGGGTCGATGCCGATCGACGGGGCGACGTACTCCAGCTCCCGCAGCAGGGCCTGCGAGGAGCCCAGCGGGCCGCCGCCGGCGAGGAGGTCGTCGTTGGAGAGCGGATGCGGGAAGTCGACGGGGACGTACGCGCCCGCGTGGTCGTAGTGCCACACCAGGTGGGACTGCTGGGCCGTCGACTCGAACATCTCCAGGAGCTGCTCGTAGTCGCCGCCGAGTTCGTCGACCGGGGTGACCGGGAGGCCGCACACCTGCAACAGGTAGGCGCGCCGCAGGAAGTGCAGGGCGTCGTAGTCGAAGCCGGCCACGGGGGCGACGTCGCCGGACAGGCCCGGCATGTACTGGTACACCGGCACGGGCGGGAGTCCCGACTCGGCGAGCACCTTGTTGTACTGCGCGAGTTCCTCGGCGAACGGGTTGTCGGGGGTGTGGCACAACACGTCGACGAGCGGTACCAGCCACAGGTCACAGGCCAAAGAGAGCTCCTCACCTAGCGCGATCGTCGTGCCATTGCCATTGCCACTGCCATGCCATTGCCGTGCCATTGCCACTGCCATGCCATTGCCCGGTCTGCGAAGGGTAGTCGGTGCGGCACGCCACGGCGCCCCTTGTGCGTTCCCGGGTGCAGGTCCCCTACCCACCCACCGCCCGCTCACCTACCGGGACGGCCAGGATCGTCCGGAGGGGCGCTCATCCCGCTTCCGCCGCCGGCCGCTCGATCAGCGCGATCGAGTGGGCGTGGTAGGCCTCGAGCATCGAGCGGGCGGTGGCGGTGTCGTGCCGGTGCAGGGCGTCGACCAGTTCGGTGTGGCCGGACCAGAGGCGGCCGCGCAGCTCGGTCAGCCGCCGCAGGTGCTGCACGAGGCACACCCAGGACTGCACCCGCAGCCGGTGCAGGAAGTCCGCGAGGTACGGGTTGCCGAACAGGGCGCTCAGCTCGCGCCAGAACCGCAGGTCGTAGCCGATGAGGACGGTGAGGTCACCGGCGGTGGCGGCCCGCTGGGCCTCCTCCCCGCGCCGGCGCACGCCCGCGACGGCGGCGGCGATCCGCGGCTCCTCCACGTCCCGGAGGCGCCGGCTGTCCTGGTCGAGGGCGAGGAACATGCTCTCGGTGATCAGGCTGCGCGCCTCGATCATGCCGCGGAAGTCCTCGACGGAGTACTCGTGGACGCGGAAACCGCGGTGCTGGTCGGCCTCCAGCAGCCCCTGCGCCGACAGGTCGACCAGGGCCTCGCGCACCGGGGTCGCGGAGACGCCGTACTGCTCGGCGATCTCCTTCACGGTGAACGCCTGGCCCGGCTGGAGCCGACCCCCCAGCACCTCGTCGCGAAGCGCGTCGGCGATCTGCTGCCGCAGGGTGCTGCGGGTCACGGCGCCGCTGCCGCTGGTGCCGGGCATGGTCGGGGCGTCTCCCTCGTCGCGGACGTTCGGTGGCGTGCTCGTGCGCGGACCGCGCCGGCACTCGCGCTCGCACGGGTGCGGATGCGCGTACCGGCGGCCGACCGGCCGTCGTCCCGCCGGCCGGGCCGGCGGTCGTACTCGCACACACACTCGTACTCATCTACGAGCACGCCACCTTACGCGTTCGACGGGGCCGGGCGCTCTCCGTGTTCGGGTGCCGCCCGGCGCCGGTCACGCCGGCCGCGGTCTACTCCGTGTACGCGTCCGCCACCGACAGCGCCGCGTCCAGCGCCGCCAGGCCCTCCTTCACCTCGGACTCGCTCGCGTTGCACGGCGGCACGAAGTGGGTGCGGTTCATGTTGACGAACGGCCACGCGCCGGCCTGCTTGGCCGCGGCGGCGAAGGCCGCCATCGGCGCGTTCGCCTCACCGGTCGCGTTGTACGGCACCAGCGGTTCGCGCGTCTCGCGGTTCTTCACCAGCTCGACGGCCCAGAACATGCCGACACCCCGCACTTCTCCGACGCTCGGGTGGCGCCGCGCGAGCTCGCGCAGTCCCGGCCCGGCCACGGTGGCGCCCAGTTGCTTCGCGTGCTCGACGATCCCCTCCTCCGCCATGACGTTGATCGTCGCGACGGCGGCCGCGCAGGCCAGCGGGTGCCCGGAGTACGTCAGACCGCCCGGGTAGGGCCGCCTGGCGAAGGTCTCCGCGATGGCGCCCGAGATGGCGACACCGCCGAGCGGCACGTATCCGCTGTTGACGCCCTTGGCGAAGGTCAGCAGGTCGGGCACGACGTCGAACAGGTCGGCGGCGAACCACTCACCGGTGCGGCCGAAGCCGGCCATGACCTCGTCCAGGATGAAGACGATGCCGTACCGGTCGCAGAGCTCCCGCACGCCGGCCAGGTAGCCGGGCGGCGGGACCATGATCCCGGCGGTTCCGGGGATGGTCTCCAGGATGATCGCGGCGATCGTCCCGGGCCCCTCGAAGGCGATGGTCGTCTCCAGGTGCTCCAGCGCCCGGGCGCACTCCTCGTCCTCGGTCTGCGCGTAGAAGCGGGAGCGGTAGAGGAACGGCGCCCAGAAGTGCACGACCCCGGCGGCGGCGCCGTCGGAGGCCCAGCGGCGCGGGTCGCCGGTGATGTTCACGGCCTGCTGGGTGCCGCCGTGGTACGAGCGGTACGCCGAGAGCACCTTCGCCCGGCCCGTGTGCAGCCGCGCCATGCGCACGGCGTGCTCGACGGCGTCGGCGCCGCCGTTCGTGAAGAAGATCTTGTCCAGGTCGCCGGGGGTGCGTCCGGCGATCAGCCGGGCGGCCTCGGAACGGGCCTCGACGGCGAAGGCGGGCGCGAAGGTGGCCAGGTGCGCGGCCTGCTCCTGGATCGCGGCGACGACCGTCGGGTGCTGGTAGCCGATGTTCGTGTAGACGAGCCCGCTGGTGAGGTCGAGGTAGCGCTTGCCGTCGTAGTCCCAGAAGTACGACCCCTCCGCGCCGGCCACGGCGAGCGGGTCGATGAGCTCCTGGGCGGACCAGGAGTGGAAGACGTGCGCGCGGTCGGCGGCCTTCACGGCGACGCCGGCCCGGGGGTCGGTCTGAGGGGTCATGCGGTGAGCGTAGATGTCCGCGATGCGGAAGCGATATCGGCGTCATGTCTGCGGACGGGCGCTTTCCGCGACAGGTTGTCGACGGCCGGTACCGAGGACCGACCTGCCGGTACCGAGGACCGGTACCGAGGACCGCCCCTGCCGGTACCGAGGACCGGTACCGAGGACCGACCCTGCCGGTACCGAGGACCGGTACCGAGGACCGACCCGCTCGGCGCGGCGTCCGCCGCCTTCCACCGGCCCCCGTTATGGAACCGTAGACACCATGCCGCTCGACTCCCCGAAAGGCCGGATTATTCTCGGCTCGATCACACGTGCGGGGGGAAGGGGGAGCGGCCATGGAGAAGCTGGGGGCGGGGGATCCGCAGCACATCGGCGGATACCGGCTGCTCGCGCGGCTGGGGGCCGGCGGGATGGGGCGGGTCTACCTCGCGCGCTCGGACCGCGGCCGGACCGTCGCCGTGAAGCTGGTCCGGCCGGAGCTGGCGGCCCGCGAGGAGTTCCGGGCGCGGTTCCGCCAGGAGGTCCGCAACGCCCAGCGGGTCGGCGGCTTCTGGACCGCGCCCGTCCTGGACGCCGACACCGAGGCGGCCGTGCCCTGGGTCGCCACCGGCTACGTCGCCGGCCCGAGCCTCCAGCAGGTCGTGGGCCACGACCACGGCCCGCTGCCCGAGCGGTCGGTGCGCGTGCTCGCCGCCGGGCTCGCCCACGCGCTCACCAACATCCACGCGGCCGGGATCGTCCACCGCGACCTCAAGCCGTCCAACGTGATGGTCACCATCGAGGGCCCCCGGCTCATCGACTTCGGCGTCGCCCGGGCCATGGAGACGCTCGGCGGCGACGCCGGAGGCCTCACCCGGACCGGCGCGATGATCGGCTCGCCCGGCTTCATGGCGCCCGAGCAGGTGCGCGGCGGCCGGATCACGCCCGCGTGCGACGTCTTCTGCCTCGGCTCCGTCCTCGCCTACGCCGCCACCGGCAGCCTGCCCTTCGGCTCCGCCGACAGCGGCGTGCACGTCCTGATGTTCCGCATCGCCGAGGAGGAACCCGACCTGTCGGGCCTCTCCGAGGACATCGCCGACCTGGTCCGCGCCTGTCTGCGCAAGGACCCGGCCGCCCGGCCGTCCCTGGAGTGGCTCCTGGAGCGCACCGGCGCGCACGAGACCGTCGCGGAGGGGCGCTCCCGTGAGCCCTGGCTGCCGAACACCCTGGTGGCCCAGCTGGGCCGGCACGCGGTGCGGCTGCTGGAGACGGAGAACCCGGAGGGCGACGAGGCGCCCCCGGCCGGCGCCGCCGAGGCCGCGCCGGAGCACTCCGGCCCACGCGGCGCGGGCCCGTACCCGGCCGCCCCCACGCCGCCCGCCGCCCCGCCGACGGGAGCCGGCGCCACGACCGCGCCCCCGGCCCACCCCGCGTACGGCCACCCCCGCCCGCACCCGCAGTCCGCACCCCCGGTCCCCCAGACGGTGCCGGGGCCGGTGCCGGGACCCGTCCCGCACAACCCGTACACGGCGGCGGGCGGCGGCCCCGGCGCGCCCCTGCCGCACCCCGGGTACGCCCCGTACGGGGACGAGCCGTACCCCTCGTCCGGCCCCCACGGAGAGGGCCCGTATCCCTCGTACACCCCGTACGGCCCCTACGGGGACGAGCCCCAGGAGCCGCCGCGCCGCAGCGGCCGTACGACCGCGCTGCTGGTCGTGGTCGCCCTGGTCGTCGCGCTGGCCGCGGGCGGCTCGGTGTACGCGCTGATGAACGGCGGCGGCACCGACTCCACCGCGCGCCCCGACCCGACACCGACCACGGCCGCACCGTCCACGGCCTCCGGCACCGGGTCCGCCTCCCCGGCCGAGTCCGGTGGGCCGTCGGCCTCGCCGTCCGCCACGGAGCCGGCCGGCGCGGTCCCGGCGGACTACCTCGGCACCTGGGCCACGACCGTCGACGGCGCGGGCGGCACCGACACCCGCCGGCTCACCCTCACCCAGGGCGAGGTGGGCGACACCGTCCTCTCGCTCGTCGCGGAAGGCGACTCCTACCACTGCGAGTTCACCGCCGAGCTGACCCAACGGCCCGCCTCGGAGGGCCCGTTGCGGATCGGACCGTCCACGGTCACCACCGGCGAGCCGCTCTCCTCCTGCTCCCCGGGCGCCCCCACCGAGGTCACCCTCCTGTCCGACGGCAGGCTGCAACGCGTGAACACCTCCACCGGGGAGAAGCTGACGTACACCCGCCGGTGAACGTCCGGCGAACTCCCGCCCTCCCGTCCGGAATGTCCCCTAGGGCAGACGTACGGTGGCCCCACGATCCGGCCGGCGGGAGTGGCGGGGGCACCCACAGTGGACTGGCTGAACGCTGAGAACGTCGTGGCCGTGGGGACGGCCGTCCTCGGTATCGCCGCGTCCGGCGCGATGGTCTGGTACGAGCGCCGGGTGCCGCGCCGCAAGCGGATCGGCTACCGCGTGCAGATGGACAACCCGATCGGCGACGACGTCCGGTCCGGCCGCCCCAACCGCCGTCTCGGCCTCTTCGACGAGACGCCCGGCATGGCGGCCGCCACCCTCGTCCTGCTGCGCATCGAGAACGACGGCTCGCAGGGCATCGCCCGCGACGACTACACCGGCCCCGAACGCCACGGGCTCACCGCGGTGTTCACCGACCGCACCATCCGCGGGGTGTCGGTCACCCAGCCGACCGACACCGACCACCTCATGGACCACTTCACCGCGGACCGCGGCTTCGGCTACGAGGACAACACCCTGCGCATCCCGCGCGTCCCGCTCAACCCGCGCGAGCACTTCAAGCTCCTGGTCCTGCTGTCGGGCGGCGACGTCGGCCACGGCATACGGCTCTACGGCGGCATCCGCGACGGCGAGGTCCACCCCAACCGCAGCGCCACCCCGGACGACACCCCGCCGCTGTTCAGCCGGGCGGCCCGGCTGATCTCCCTCCTCCTCACCCTCTGCGTGATCACCCTCGCGACGATGGTCGTCGTCCGTGACGACACCCCGCCGCCCATCGGCTGCGAGCGGGGCAGCCTCACCCTCACCGGTTCGACGGCCTTCGCCCCGGTGATCCGCGAGGTGGCCCGCAAGTACGAGAGCGACTGCGAGGGCGCGCACCTCACCGTGGACCCGCACGGATCGACGGCCGGCATCCGCGAGCTCACCGCGGCGGGCACCCGGGCGAAGGACGGCTCCCCGCCCGTCGTGGCCCTCTCCGACGGCCCCAAACCGTCCGGCCTGGCCGAACTGCGCGAGAACCGGGTGGCGGTGTCGGTGTTCGCCCTCGTCGTCCACGACGGCGTCCCCCTGACGGACCTCTCCACGGAGGACGTGCGCCGCCTCTACCTCGGGCGGATCACCAACTGGCGCCAGCTCGGCGGCCCCGACCTGCCGGTGGTCCTGGTCAGCCGGGACGCCAACTCCGGGACCCGGCAGGTGTTCCAGCGTCAGGTGCTGGGCCGCGGCGAGATCGCCAACTCCTCCGTCGACTGCGTCCACAAGGACGACCCGACGGCCTCCGTCGTGCGCTGCGAACTCGACTCCACCGAGCAGGTCCTCTCCACCGTCGCCGCCACCCCCGGCGCCATCGGCTACAGCGAACTCAACGTCGCCGACCGCGCCGAGGGCCTGCACGCGCTGCGCCTCGACGGCGACCCCGCGTCCGTCGACGCCATCGAGGACGGCACCAGCGACTACCCGTACCGCGAGATCGAGTACGCCTACACCTACGGCCGCCCCCCGGCCGACTCCCTGGCATCGAGCTTCCTGACCTACCTCACCCGCGGCAACGGCCAGGACGTCATCCGCACCCACGGCCACCTGCCCTGCTGGACCCCGGAGGGCCTGCGCCTGTGCGCCCGGGGCAGCCAGTCCACTCCGTCCGGCGCAAATTAGCCCGTCCGGCGTTTGAGGACGAGGCCCCCTTAAGGGCCGAAGCCGGGGTCTGGGGGCGGCAGCCCCCAGGGGCGGGAAGGGCAAGGGCGGCGGGGGCGAAACCCCCGGCGTCACCACCGCGCCCCCGACGTCACCGCGCCCCCGGCCTCACCACCGCGCCCCCGGCGTCAGCCCCCACCCACACCCCGACGGCAGCCCCCGGCGTCACCCTCACCGAGGCTCCGGCGGCCGCTGCCGAGGCATGTTCGGCCGGCTCCCGGCCCCCGGCGGCAGCGGAAACCTCCCCTGCGGCACCCCCGCATCCGACCGCCCGCCACCCCCCACCGCCCCCTGGATCCCGAGCGGCGCGGCCCCCGTCCGGAACTCCACCATCCAGTCCGCCGTCTCCGCCCGCACCAGCTCGGTCACGTCCTCCGAGAACCGCCGGAGCACCCCCAGGCACCGCTCGGCGGCCTCGCTCGCCGTGCCCTCCGCCGGCCCCAGCACCTCCCGCGCGCTCTCCGACGCCCAGTCGAACTGCAACACCTGCAACCGCCGCTGCACGGCCTGCGCGGTCGCCACGTCCCGCATCCACCCGGACGTCACCCCGAAGAACCGGTCCACGGCCACGCACGCCACCGCGACCAGCAGCGCGAGACACCCCCAGGGGGCCACCCCGGTCCGCACCCCGGTGAGGTCCAGCAGCGGCAGCGCGGCCCCCGCGACCGCCCCCGCCACGGCCCCGGCCCGCAGCACCCGCGCGCCCCGCCGCTTCCCCACCCGGTCGGCGAGGTACCAGGCCGCGGTCTCCAGGGCCCGCCGCTCCACCCAGCGGTACAGCTCGTCCAGCCGTTGGGCCGGCTCGCCCCAGTCCCCGAGCGGCAACGCCCGGCCGGTCAGATCGCCCGGCCGCAGCCCGGCCGCGCCCTCGCCCCGCCCGTCCTGAGGCGGACCCTCGGGTTGCATCTCCGGCTGCTGACCCACCCGGCACTCCCTCCTGAACCCGACCGGCCCCGACCGACGCCCCGGTCACCGGCGGGACCCGTGGTGACGCCTGATGCGCCGCACCTTTCCTACCTCCCGATGGGTGGCGAAGAGGAAGGTTTCCTCGCCCTTACGCCCGTAAGGGGGCCTTGATCAGGTATAGACCTCGCCGAAGACTCACTCGAAAGAGTGCCGGGGCGACACCCGCACAGACCACGTAGGCTCGTGCCGAGCGGAAAAACCCGTATCGACCCCAGGCCCGTAAGAGGAGCTGATCGTGATTCCCGGTGGTGGCCAGCCCAACATGCAGCAGTTGCTCCAGCAGGCCCAGAAGATGCAGCAGGATCTGGCCCGCGCCCAGGAGGAGCTGGCGGGCACGGAGGTCGACGGCCAGGCCGGCGGCGGCCTGGTCAAGGCCACGGTGACCGGGGCCGGCGAGCTGCGCGGCCTGAAGATCGACCCCAAGGCGGTGGACCCGGAGGACACCGAGACCCTCGCCGACCTGATCGTCGCGGCCGTCCAGGCGGCCAACGAGAACGCGCAGGCCCTCCAGCAGCAGAAGCTGGGCCCGCTGGCCCAGGGTCTGGGCGGGGGCGGCATCCCGGGCCTGCCGTTCTGACCGTCGCGGCGCGGGCCGTCGCGATCGCGCCGGCCGCTCCCGTCGTTCGCGTCGCCCCGGTCGTTCCGCCGCAGGTCGCCGGGGCGACACCCGCACCGCCTTCCTAGGACGGGTGGCGGACAACTACCGTACGTACTGCAAGGAACCCAGGAAGGACGGCAGTCCGTTGTACGAAGGCGTGGTCCAGGACCTCATCGACGAACTGGGGCGGCTGCCCGGCGTCGGTCCCAAGAGCGCGCAGCGGATCGCCTTCCACGTGCTCCAGGCGGAGCCGACCGACGTGCGGCGTCTCGCGCAGGCCCTGATGGAGGTCAAGGCGAAGGTCCGCTTCTGCGTCACCTGCGGCAACGTGGCGCAGGAGGAGCACTGCTCCATCTGCCGCGACCCGCGCCGCGACCCCGCCGTCATCTGTGTGGTGGAGGAGCCGAAGGACGTGGTGGCCGTCGAGCGCACCCGCGAGTTCCGGGGCCGCTACCACGTGCTGGGCGGGGCGATCAGCCCGATCGAGGGGGTCGGTCCGGACGACCTGCGCATCCGGGAGCTGCTGGCCCGGCTGGCGGACGGCACGGTCACCGAGCTGATCCTCGCCACGGACCCCAATCTCGAAGGCGAGGCGACGGCCACGTACCTCGCCCGCATGATCAAGCCCATGGGCCTGAAGGTCACCCGCCTGGCCAGCGGCCTCCCGGTGGGCGGCGACCTGGAATACGCGGACGAGGTCACCCTCGGCCGCGCCTTCGAGGGGAGACGACTCCTAGATGTCTGACGCCACGCTGCACGCGAGCGACCAGAACCCCGACGACTTCGCGGTCCAGATCGCCGACCAGATCGAGAGCTTCCTGGTGGCCGTCGCGGAGGTCGCCAAGGGCGACGAGCCGGGCTCGGCGGTCCCCTTCCTCCTGCTGGAGGTCTCCCAGCTGCTGCTGGCCGGCGGCCGTCTCGGCGCCCACGAGGACATCGTCCCCGACGAGCGCTACGAGCCCGACACGGGCCCCGACGCGGACGTCGACGAACTCCGCGAGAATTTGGCCCGCCTGCTGGACCCGGTCGACGTGTACTCGGAGGTCTTCGACCCCTACGAGCCCCGCAAGGCGCCCGTGCCGGCCCGTGTCTCCGACGACCTCACCGACGTCATCACCGACCTGCGCCACGGCATGGCCCACTACCGCGCCGGCCGCACCACGGAGGCCCTGTGGTGGTGGCAGTTCTCGTACTTCTCCAACTGGGGCTCGACGGCCTCGGCGACCCTGCGCGCCCTGCACTCGGTGCTGGCCCACATCCGCCTCGACCAGCCGCTGGAGGAACTGGACGGGCTGGACACCGACCAGGGCATGGGCGACGACACCCTGGAGTTCGAGGCCGGCAGGGTCATGGCGGAGGAGATCGGCGGAGGCGGACACCCGGGTCTGCGCCCCGCCACCTGACCGGTCCGCGCCCCGCCGTGTGACCCTCGGCGAGGAGCACCGGCGCGGAGCACCGGCGTGGAGCGTCGGCGTGGAGCGTCGCGCATCAGTTCGGTGGAAGTGGGCAGGGAACGTCCTGGACGGGCGGCCGGGCCCGTCCCCGGCACCTCTCGCCGTGCGGCCTGGACGTGGTCTCACGATGCGATACCCCGGGGGCGGACGACGGACGCTCGTTACACTGAGCCGACCCGCAGTACAAGGGCGTATGTGCGGAAAGAGACAAACTGAGCGAGGAGCGCACGTGGGCCTTGTCGTGCAGAAGTACGGAGGCTCCTCCGTAGCCGATGCCGAGGGCATCAAGCGCGTCGCCAAGCGGATCGTGGAAGCCAAGAAGAACGGCCACCAGGTGGTCGCCGTGGTTTCCGCGATGGGCGACACGACGGACGAGTTGATCGATCTCGCCGAGCAGGTTTCCCCGATCCCTGCCGGGCGCGAGCTCGACATGCTGCTGACCGCCGGAGAGCGGATCTCCATGGCCCTGCTGGCCATGGCGATCAAAAACCTGGGCCACCAGGCCCAGAGCTTCACCGGCAGCCAGGCAGGTGTCATCACCGACTCGGTCCACAACAAAGCCCGGATCATCGACGTGACGCCGGGCCGGATCCGTGACTCGCTGGACGAGGGCAACATCGCCATCGTCGCCGGGTTCCAGGGCGTCAGCCAGGACACCAAGGACATCACCACGCTGGGCCGCGGCGGCTCCGACACCACCGCCGTCGCGCTCGCGGCCGCGCTCGACGCCGAGGTGTGCGAGATCTACACCGACGTCGACGGCGTGTTCACCGCCGACCCGCGCGTGGTGAAGAAGGCCCGGAAGATCGACTGGATCTCGTTCGAGGACATGCTCGAACTGGCTGCCTCCGGGTCCAAGGTGCTGCTCCACCGCTGCGTGGAGTACGCGCGCCGCTACAACATCCCGATCCACGTCCGCTCGTCCTTCAGCGGACTCCAGGGCACGTGGGTCAGCAGCGAGCCGATCGAGCAAGGGGACAAGCAGGTGGAGCAGGCCATCATCTCCGGTGTCGCGCACGACACCTCCGAGGCCAAGATCACGGTCGTCGGCGTGCCGGACAAGCCGGGCGAGGCCGCCGTGATCTTCCGCACGATCTCCGACGCCGAGATCAACATCGACATGATCGTGCAGAACGTGTCCGCCGCCGCCACCGGCCTGACGGACATCTCCTTCACGCTGCCGAAGGCGGAGGGCCGCAAGGCCATCGACGCCCTGGAGAAGAACCGGTCCGGCATCGGCTTCGACTCGCTGCGCTACGACGACCAGATCGGCAAGATCTCCCTGGTCGGCGCGGGCATGAAGACCAACCCGGGCGTCACGGCCGACTTCTTCAAGGCGCTGGCCGACGCGGGCGTGAACATCGAGCTCATCTCGACCTCCGAGATCCGCATCTCGGTCGTCACCCGCGCCGACGACGTCAACGAGGCCGTGCGCGCCGTGCACAGCGCCTTCGGGCTCGACTCCGACAGCGACGAGGCCGTCGTCTACGGAGGCACCGGGCGCTGATGACGGGCCCCCGTGTGACCGGGCGCCCGACGCTCGCGGTCGTGGGAGCGACCGGGGCGGTCGGCACGGTCATGCTCCAGATCCTGTCCCAGCGCGCCGACGTCTGGGGCGAGATCCGGCTCATCGCCTCGCCGCGCTCGGCCGGCCGCAAGCTGGCCGTGCGCGGCGAACAGGTCGAGGTGGAGGCGCTCACCGAGGAGGCCTTCGACGGCGTCGACGTCGCGATGTTCGACGTGCCCGACGAGGTCGCCGAGCGGTGGGCGCCGCTCGCCGCCGCCCGGGGAGCGGTCGTCGTCGACAACTCCGGCGCCTTCCGGATGGACCCGCACGTGCCGCTGGTCGTCCCCGAGGTCAACCCGCACATGGTGCGGGCGCGTCCGCGCGGGATCGTCGCGAACCCGAACTGCACCACCCTGTCGATGATCGTCGCCCTCGGCGCGCTGCACGCCGGGTTCGGGCTGCGCGAGCTGGTGGTGTCGTCGTACCAGGCCGCCAGCGGGGCGGGCCGGGCCGGGGTGGAGACGCTCCGGCGGCAGCTGTCCCTGGTGGCCGGTACGGAGCTGGGGACGAGCCCCGGTGACGTACGGCGGGCCGTGGGCGACGGCACCGGGCCGTTCCCGGAGCCGGTCGCGCTGAACGTGGTGCCGTGGGCCGGGTCGCTGCGCGAGGACGGCTGGTCGTCGGAGGAGATGAAGGTGCGGGACGAGTCCCGCAAGATCCTCGGCCTGCCGGGGCTGCCCGTCGCCGTGACCTGCGTACGGGTGCCGGTGGTCACCGTGCACTCCCTCACCGTCCACGCCCGCTTCCAGGACGAGGTCACCGTCGGGCGGGCCCGCGAGATCCTCGCCACCGCGCCGGGCGTGGTCCTGTGCGACGACCCGGCCGCCGGGGAGTTCCCGACGCCCGCCGACGTCGTCGGCACGGATCCGACCTGGGTCGGCCGGGTGCGCCGCGCGCTGGACGACCCCACGGCGCTCGAACTCTTCGTGTGCGGCGACAACCTGCGCAAGGGAGCCGCCCTGAACACCGCGCAGATCGCGGAACTGGTGGCGGCGGAGCTGTCGTGAGCCGGTGAAGGGGCCGAAAAAACGCTGGCCACGGCGTGACGGGTTTGTAGGATCTTCAGCACGGATGTGAGCCGGTCGGTGGTCCGGACCACTTGTCCTGGGACCTGTCGGCATCCGAAGATTTTCCTCCCCGCGTTCCGCAACCGTGCGGAACGCGGGGAGCGTCTTTGCCGTCACCCTCCGGGGTGCGCAGACGTGATCCCGGCGCACAGGGGACGCCGTGATCGGGGCGTGGGGGCGCCCGTTCCTATGGACCACAGGGGAAGAGCGGGACGCATGAGGGCATGTGAGGCGCCGTCGGCGGGGAAGCCGGCCGGCGCGAGACGGGCGCCCGGAACGGTGCCGGTCACACGTGTACCGCCGTACGGCGCGAACGCGACGGCCGACGTGTACAACCCCCGAGGGGGGACGGGTGTCCAACTGGCGTGGCAGAGGTACTCGACTTCCCCGCGGCGGCCCGCGGCCCGGCCCTGCGGCCGCCCCGCACCGCCCTCCGTCCCCGCCGCCCGGCCGGGGCGCCCGGTGGCATGCCGGTGATCGCGCCCATGCCCGCAGCGCGGCCCGCCCGCATACCCAGCCAGCGTGACGGCGCGGCCCCCGCGGACGACGGTGTCGCGGCCGGAACGACCGTCGACCACCTCACCGAGACCTACCGGGCGCACTACCGCTCGCTGCTCGGTCTCGCCGCCCTCCTCCTCGACGACACCGCCTCCTGCGAGGACGTCGTCCAGGAGGCCTTCATCCGCGTCCACTCCGCGCGCAAGCGCGTCCGCGACCCGGAGAAGACCCTCGCCTACCTGCGCCAGACGGTCGTCAACCTCTCCCGCTCCGCCCTGCGCCGCCGCATCCTCGGACTGAAGCTGCTGTCCAAGCCGATGCCGGACATGGCCAGCGCGGAGGAGGGCGCCTACGACCGGCTGGAGCGCGACTCCCTCATCAAGGCGATGAAGGGGCTCCAGCGCCGCCAGCGCGAGGTCCTGTCCCTGCGCTACTTCGCCGACATGACCGAGGCCCAGGTCGCCGAGACCCTCGGCATCTCGCTCGGCTCGGTGAAGGCGTACGGCTCCCGCGGCATCGCCGCCCTGCGCGTCGCCATGGAGGCGCGGACGTGAGCGGGCGGGCCGGCGGGGACGGCACGGGTGACCGGGAGCGGCGCGAGCCGTCCGCGGGGCGGGAACCGCCCGCGGGGCGGGAACCGCCCGCGGGGCGGGAGCCGGGGCGGGCACCGCACGAGCAAGAGCCGAAGCAATCGCACGCTGGGAACGGAACCGTGAACCACCACCTCGACGACCAGGGCCCCGACGGGCTCGACTCGGACGAGCTGGCACTGCGCCGGATGCTGCACCAGGCGGTCCAGGAGATGGAGCCGCGCGACGGGACGCTGGACCACCTCCGGCGGGCCGTCCCGGCCCGCCGGGCCCGCAAGCGGCAGGCCGCCGTCGGCATGGCCGCCGCGGCCCTCTTCGTCGGCACCGCCGTCCCCGCCCTGTGGCACGTCTCCGGCGCCGGCGGCTCCGACGCCAACCCCTCCATCGCCGGCCAGGCGTCCCAGGCCCAGGGCGGCGCCGGGGAGGGCCGGACCCCCGACAGCGACTCCTCCGGCACGGCCGGCGGCTCGGCCGGCGGGACCGGCGCGCAGGGCGACGACACCACCGAGGGCACCGGCCGGGGCAAGGACCCCGGCGGCACCGACGGCACCGGGGACGGCACCGGATCCGGCTCCTCGGTCGAGGCGGACGCCACCGCCTGCACGGCGTCCCAGCTCGGCGACGCCTCCGCCGCCGTCGCGGTCGCCGACTCGGCCGGCACCGTCTACGGCACCTTCCGCGTCGTGAACGTCTCCGGCAGCGCCTGTACCGTCGGCGGGAGCGTCTCGGTGACGCCCACCGCGCAGGGCGCCGCCGACGCCACGAAGATCAGCGTGGTGGAGCACGCCTCCGGGGACGCGGCGGCCGGCCTGCCCGATCCTTCCCTCTACGTCTCCCAGCTCTCCCTCGCCCCCGGCTCGGCCTACGACGTGAAGTTCGCCTGGGTGCCCTCCGAGACCTGCCCCACCACCGGTGGCGGCAGCGGCGGCAGCACGGGCGGCGACGGCGGCGGCACGGCCTCCCCCGACCCGAGCCCGAGCGAGCAGACGGGCACCACCGGTTCCACGACCACCACCGAGACCGACGCCACCGCGGCCCAGCTGCTCGTCGCGGACGGCACGGTCGACGGCAGCGTCGTGGTGACGTACACCGCCGAGGGCGGGGGTCCGGCGGTGTCGGCGACGGTGCCGAACGCGTGCGCCGGGACGGTCTACCGGACGGGCGTGCTGGCCTCGTCGTGAGCCCCTGCGGACACCGCGGGGCCGGAGCCGGTTCCGTCGGACCCGTCGTCGGTTCCGGTTCCGTCGGTTCCGGCTCCGTCGGTTTTCGTCCCGTCGGTTCCGGGCCCGTCGGTTCCGGTCCCGTCCGGGGCGATGCCGAGCGCCGCGTCCCGCGCGAACTCCGCCTCACGGCGCAGCAGCCGGAACCACATGAACACCACGAAGCCGGCGAAGACGAACCACTCGCCGGTGTACCCGAGGTTCTGGAACGCCTTCAGGTCCAGCCCGCTGCCGGCGGGCGCGCTCGCCGGCACCGCCGTCATCCCCGCGTCGGCGGTGCGGAGCGTGACCCACGCGTCGTACAGGTCGTAGTCCACCAGGTTGACCAGGGAGGCCGCGCTGATCGCGGCCGTCTGCCCGGCGGGCAGGCCGCCGCGGGCGCTCACGCCGTCGCTGCCGGGCGTCTCGGACGCCTGGAGCGCGCCCGTGACGGTGACCTCGCCGGTGGGCGGCGCCGGGGCCTTCGCCGGGTCGGCCGTACCGGGCAGCCAGCCGCGGACCACGGGGAGCGCCTCGCCGCCGTCGGTGCGCAGCAGGGTCAGGACGTAGTAGCCGTTCTTCCCGTCGAGCTCGCGGTCGGGCACCAGCAGCTGATCGGCGTACCGGCCGGTCGCGGTGACCTGCTTGCCGGAGGTCGCCTTGTCCACGGGCAGCATCTCGGCGAGCGGCCGCGCCGCCTCCTCGCGGGCGGACTCGACCTGCGCCTCCGCCGCGCGGTGGTCGTCGACCCGCGCCTCGAACCGGCTCAGCTGCCAGGACCCCATGAAGACGCAGAAGGGGATGGCCAGCAGCACGAAGACGTTGATCCCCCACCAGCGGGGCGTCAGCAGAAACCGGTACACGACCTCAACGGTACGGGTCTCGTGCGGGGAAGCCGTCGCCGGGGTGTGGGGATGAGGCCGAAGTTTTCCACAGGCTGGGGAGGGGAGCGGTCGATTGTCCGCGCGGGCGGGCAGTATGGGGCCATGACTGAGAGCAACGGGTCCGCCGCCCCGCAGCGGTACGAGGAGATGCCGGACTGGGAGAGGCGCTTCCGGGCGCCCCGGGTGTCGCTGCCCGACTGGGCGGAGGACGCGCCCGACCGCTCCCTGTTCGTCTCGAACGCGACGGGGACGTACGAGCTGTACGCATGGGAGCGCTCCACCGGTGAGCAGCGCCAGGTGACGAACCGGGCGAACGGCACCACGGACGGTGTGCTCTCCCCGGACGGCGCGTGGATCTGGTGGTTCGACGACAAGGACGGCGACGAGTTCGGCGTCTGGCGCCGCCAGCCCTTCGAGGGCGGGGAGGACGAACTGGCGGCACCCGGCCTGGACCCGTCGTACCCGGCGGGCCTGGAGCTGGGCCGCGACGGCCGTACGGCGGTGGTGGGCCGGTCCACGGACGAGGACGGCACCACGATCCACGTGGCCCGCACCGGCGAGCCCCCCTTCGAGCTGTACCGCCACCGTGAGTCGGCGGGCGTGGGCGACCTCTCCCACGACGGGTCCCTCGTCGCGATCGAGCACACCGAGCACGGCGACGCCATGCACTCCGCGCTGCGGGTCCTGCGCCCCGACGGCACCACCGTCGCCGAACTCGACGACACCCGGGGCGGCACCCGGGAGCTGGGCCTGGAGGTGCTGGGCTTCGCCCCCGTCGACGGCGACACCCGCCTGCTCATCGGCCACCAGCGGCGGGGCCGCTGGGAACCGCTGGTGTGGGACGTGGCGACGGGCGCGGAGACCGACCTGGCGCTGGACCTGCCGGGCGACGTCAGCGCCGAGTGGTACCCGGACGGCTCGGGCCTGCTCGTCGCCCACGGCTTCGAGGCCCGCAGCGAGCTGTACCGCTACGACCTGGCGACCCGCGAGCTGGTCCGGGTGCCGACCCCGGCGGGCACGGTGTCCGGGGCGACCGCCCGCCCCGACGGCAGCGTGGAGTACCTGTGGTCCTCCGCCGCCCGGCCGCCCGCGGTCCGCTCCACGACGGGCGCCGTGGTCCTCGACCCGCCCGGCATGAAGTCCCCCGGCTCGGTCCCGGTGCAGGACGTGTGGGTGGAGGGCCCCGGCGGCCGCATCCACGCCCTGGTCCAGAAGCCGGCGGGCGCGACCGGCCCCCTGCCCACCGTGTTCGACATCCACGGCGGCCCCACCTGGCACGACAGCGACTCCTTCGCGGCGGGCCCGGCGGCCTGGGTGGACCACGGCTACGCGGTCGTCCGGGTGAACTACCGCGGCTCCACCGGCTACGGCCGGGCCTGGACGGACGCGCTGAAGCACCGGGTGGGCCTGATCGAGCTGGAGGACATCGCGGCGGTCCGCGCCTGGGCGATCGGCTCCGGCCTCGCCGACCCCGACCGCCTGGTCCTCACCGGCGGCTCCTGGGGCGGCTACCTCACCCTCCTCGGCCTCGGCGTGCAGCCCGACGCGTGGGCGCTGGGCATCGCCGTGGTCCCCGTCGCCGACTACGTCACGGCCTACCACGACGAGATGGAGGCCCTGAAGGCCATGGACCGCACCCTCCTGGGCGGCACCCCCGAGGAGGTCCCCGAGCGCTTCGAGGCGTCCTCCCCGCTGACCTACGTCGACCAGGTCAAGGCCCCGGTCTACATCTCCGCGGGCGTGAACGACCCCCGCTGCCCCATCCGCCAGATCGACAACTACGTCAAGCGCCTGGAGTCCCGCGGCGCGACCCACGAGGTCTACCGCTACGACGCCGGGCACGGCTCGCTGGTGGTCGAGGAACGGATCAAGCAGGTACGGCTGGAGCTGGAGTTCGCGGAGCGGCACCTGGGGGCGTAGCGGCGACCGGGACGGGAGCAGCAGGGGTCTCGGGGGCGGTGGTCACCGCCCCCGAGACCCCGGGCCCCGCCGCCTCCGCCCCAGCAGCTCCGCCAGCCCCTTCCGGGTGGCCGCCAGCACCACCCGGTCCTCGTTCCTCAGGACGTACGTCTCCGGCAGGTCCCACACCAGCTCGGACCCGCCCGGCCCCTCCTCGCCCATGTCCAGCGCCAGCACCCGCCAGTACCCGGCCCGGAACGCCTCCCCGACCGTCCGCCCGGCCAACTGCGCGTACGCGCCGACCTCCAGGGCGGCGAACAGCAGCACCCGCCGCTCGACCGGGATCGCCCCCAGGATCTGCCGCCCCATCATCGCCCCGGCGAACGACGGCGCCGCCAGATGCGTCACGCTCCGGCTCCGGGTGAGCGCCTGCGGGTGCGCGGCCCGCAGGGTGCGGTACACGGCGGTCGCGAAGTCGTCGTCGTACAGCCGCAGCACCACCCGCAGATCGGGCCGCAGGGACCGCGCGTACAGCACGGCCTCCAGGTTCGTGGTGTCGGAGCTGGTCACCGCGAGCAGCGTGTGCGCCCGGCCGATCTTGGCCGCCTCCAGCACCCCTTCCTGGGTGACGTCGCCGAACACCACCGGCACCCGCAGCCGCCGCGCCGCCGAGACGCCCCGCGCCTCCGGTGTCGCCTCGACGCACACCACGGGGATGCCCAGCTCCCGCAGCCGGGTCAGCACCCGCGTCCCGATCTTCCCCAGCCCCAGCAGCACCACATGCCCGCCGAGCCCGCGCGGCGGCCTGCGCACCGCCCCCGCCCCGCGGAACGTCCCCAGCGCCTCCAGCACCGCGGCCAGCAGCACCGGCAGCAGCAACAGCCCCATCAGCCCGGACAGCAGTTGCAGCACCTGCCGCTCCGTCGACGACCCGAGCGCCGGTTCGTTGATCGCGAACAGGTCCAGCAGCGTCAGGTACACCGCGCCCAGCGGGTGGATCCCGGTCACCAGCCACAGCGCCACCGCCAGCGCGACCACACAGCCCACCAGCCCGGCCAGCGACCACCTCAGCCGCCGGGAGAACAGCGAGGCGAACGGCGGCACCACCCCGACACCCCGCCCGGCCGGCAGCGCGCCCCCGGCCGTGTACGCCACCTGCTCCAGGACCACACTGCCCCGCCCGGTCGCCGCGGCCACCGTCGCCGCGTCCGGCAGCAGCACCGGCCCCTGCTCCCCGCTGGCCTCGGAGCCGTCCGCGAAGGCGGGGTCGTTGCCCGTCGAGGACAGCAGCGCGAGGGTGGGGGTGGCCCGACCCGCGCCGGCGGCCTGCCCCGGCCCCGGCGGCGGGCGTTCGACGGCCCGCAGCAGCAGGCCGTCCGTCTGGACGACCTTGGTGGTCCCGGCGACGGCGGTCGCGGCGAGCGCGGGCGCGGCGGTGTCCGCGTCGGACAGGACGGTGGTCGAGGCGTCGCCGGCCGCGCGGCCGGCGCCCCCCGAGGCGAGGGCGGCCGCCTGGTCGAGGAGTTCCTCTATGTGCTGCCCCAGCCGCCGGTTGTACAGCCGCAGCACGAGCCGCAGCCGGGGGTTGAGCCGACGGGCGGTGAGGGCGGCGCGGATGTTCCGCTCGTCGTCGTCGTACACCAGGGCCAGCGCGGCGGCCTGCTCCACCCCGGCCTCGGCGAGGACGGCCTCGGTGGGCTCGGCGGCCTCCAGCTCGGGCCCGCCGCCGGGGCCACCGCTGCCGGCACCACCCGCAGGCGCACCACTGCCGGCACCGCCCCCCGGCGGGCCGCTGCCGCCGCCGTTGCCGCCGCTGCCGACGGCCCGGTTGACGGCCGCGCTCACCACCCGGTCGAGCAAGGCCGCCGACACCGCACGGGCCCGCCCGACCACCGGCGGCCGCACCGTCCGCTCGGAGGGCGGTACGACGAGCGTGACCCGCTCCCCGTACACCTGCCGCAACTCGGCGGCCAGCCGGTGCGCCAGCCCGTCGTCACCGCACACCACCATGTGCCCGACGGGCTCACCCGACGGCGCACTCTGATCCGGAACGCTCCCCACGAGGGAGAAGACTGCCCCACCGGGACGGGCGGTTCCAGAGGTGCGCTGAACGCGGGCGGCCGTCCGGCCGTAGGGGAGGGGAGGCAGAGACACGGATCCGGAGGTGCCCACCCGTGGCCATCACACGAGCCCCGTCGGACGAGGGGGAGCGCCCGTCGGCGTCCCGGGGACGGCCCGAGGGCCCGCTGCGGGAGCGGGTGCCGGTGCCGGACCCGCTGCCGGTGCCGGACCCGCTGTCAGCGCCGTCCGGTGAGCCCGAGCGGCCCACGGCCGTGTCCCGGGCCCCCGCGTGGAAGCCCCCGGAGACCGGGCGCCTGACGTCCCCCCTGGCCCTCACCCTCACCCTGCTCCTGCTGGTGCTGCTCCAGGGCCCGATCCGCCGCGCCCTGGCCGCGCCGGTGATGCAGAGCTGGACGACGGTCTTCCTCGCCGTGGTCGTCCAGGCCCTGCCGTTCCTCGTCCTGGGTGTGCTGCTGTCGGCGGCGATCGCCGTGTACGTCCCCCCGTCGTTCTTCGCCCGCGCCCTGCCCCGCCGCCCCGCGCTGGCGGTCCCGGTGGCGGGGGCCGCGGGCGCGGTGCTGCCCGGCTGCGAGTGCGCGTCCGTGCCCGTCGCCGGCGCCCTGGTCCGCCGGGGCGTCACCCCCGCCGCGGCCCTGGCGTTCCTGCTCTCCGCCCCGGCGATCAACCCGATCGTGCTGACGGCGACGGCCGTCGCCTTCCCCCACGACCCCGCGATGGTCCTGGCCCGTTGCGCGGCGAGCCTGCTCGTGGCGTGCGCGATGGGCTGGCTGTGGCACCGCCTGGGCCGCACCGACTGGATGCGCCCGCCGTCGCACCCCCCGCACCAGGGGCGGAGCAGGGGCGAGGCCTTCTGGGACTCGGTGCGGCACGACGTGACGCACGCGGGCGGCTTCCTCGTCGTCGGCGCGATGGCGGCGGCGACCCTGAAGGCCGCCGTCCCGGAGACCTGGCTGCGCACGGCCGCCGGTCATCCGGCGGTGGCGGTCCTGGCCCTGGCCGTCCTGGCCGTGGTGCTGTCCCTCTGCTCGGAGGCGGACGCGTTCGTCGCGGCCTCCCTGACCCAGTTCTCGCTCACGGCCCGGCTCACCTTCCTGGTGGTCGGCCCGATGATCGACCTCAAACTGTTCGCGATGCAGGCGGGCACATTCGGCCGCGCCTTCGCCCTGCGCTTCGCCCCGGCGACCTTCGTCCTCGCCGTCGCCGTGTCCGCACTGACCGGGGCGGTGCTCCTGTGAACCGCCAGGCCCAGGCCGCGCTCCTGTTCCTGCTCGGCGCGAGCCTCCTGCACGCCGGCGCCACCGACCTCTACCTGCGCTACGTCAAGGCAGGCCTGCAACCGCTCCTCCTGGCGTCCGGCGCCGTCCTGATCGCCACGGCGCTGGCGACGGGGTGGTACGAGTGGCGCCGGCGACCGCGGCGACCGGGGGAGACGAGCGACCGGGAGACGAGCGACCGGGAGACGAGCCATCGGGAGACGGCCGCCCACCCCGAACCCCGCGTCTCCTGGCTCCTCCTGCTCCCCCTCCTGGCGCTGATCCTCGTCGCCCCGCCGGCCCTGGGCTCGTACACCGCCACCCGCACCGGCACGGCCCTCCAGGAACCGGTCGCCTACCCCGCCCTCCCCGCCACCGACCCCCTCCCGCTGGCGGTCGCCGACTACGCGGGCCGCGCGGCCTACGACCACGGCCGCACCCTCACCGGCCGCCGCGTCGCCCTCACCGGCTTCGTCGCCCTCGACCGCGACGGCACCCCCTACCTGGTCCGCATGGCCCTCAACTGCTGCGCGGCGGACGCCCAGCCCGTCAAGGTCGGCCTCACCGGCCGCGTCCCCCCGGTCCTCCAGCCGGACACCTGGCTGGAGGTCACCGGCACCTACAGCCCCCGGCTGACCCACGACCCGGTCAACGACGGCCCGGTCCCGTTCCTCGACGTCACCACCGCCAGACCCGTGGCGGCGCCCGATGACCCGTACGACGAGACGTGGAACACCTGAGGAGGCGTACCGGGAAGCCCGTCACCGCCCCTGGTACGGCTGCTGCGGCGGCCGGCCGTGCGCCTGACCGCCGTACCCGCCCGCGTCCTGCGCCTGCAACTGCTGCGCCTGCTCCGCGGTCACCTTCTGCTCGGCGCCGCAGAAGGTGCACTGGGTCAGGTACTTCGTGGAGACCGGGAACAGCGGCACGAAGAAGAGCGTGAACTTCGTGACGCGCTTCCTGAGCGTGTGCGCGGCGGGGTTGCCGCAGCTCCCGCACACCAGCGTCAGTATCGCGAGCTGGTACAGGTACCCCTTGGTGCCGAAGATGATCACTGCGCTGCCCTTCCGTCCTTCCCGGGTCCGTCCCCCCGATCCTCCCCCCTGATCCTCCCCCGGTCCTCTCCCGGATCCCGACGCGCCTGCGCCCGCGCTGACCGGAGCGGGCCGGCCAGGACACCCCACCGGAACCCGCCGTACCGCTCGAACACCCTCCGAACACCCGGCGCCGGGGCATCAACTCCCCTACCCTGACGTGGATTTGCCCGACTCAGAGCCAGCGGATCACTTGGATCACTTCGGATCGCTGCCGATCCGAGGGGGGAGCGGCACGTATGTCCCGCACACCGTCACGACGTACCGTCCTGCGCGGACTCACCGTCACCGGGGCGGCCGTGATCGGCTTCGATCCCGCCACGCGGAGCTGGGCCACGACCGGCCCGGCGTCCGCCGCGGAGTCCGGCTCGACATCCGCCACCGCGTCCGGCCCGGCGTCCGGCGCCCGGCAGATCGAGGGAATCCCCCGGCTGGACGGGACCCTCGTCACGGACGAGCCGTCGCTCAGCGCCGCGGCGGACGACTTCGGCCACATCGTGCACCGCCGTCCGGCCGCCGTCCTGCGCCCGGGTTCCGTCCACGACGTCGTCGCCATGATCCGGTTCTGCGGCGAGCACCGCCTGCCGGTCGCGCCGCGCGGCCAGGGGCACGCGGCGTTCGGCCAGGCGCAGACCGAGGGCGGTCTCGTCGTCGAGACCGCGCCGCTCGCGGACATCGGCCCGCTCGGGCCGAGCAGCACGACCGTCACCGTGGGCGCCGGCGCCCGCTGGAGCGACGTGGCGAAGGCCACCCTCGCCCACGGCCTCACCCCGCCCGTCTTCACCGACTACCTGGAGCTCTCCGTCGGCGGCACCCTGTCCGTGGGCGGTCTGGGCGGCCAGGCCCACCGGCACGGTGCCCAGGTCGACAACGTCACCGGACTCCGGGTCGTCACCGGCGCGGGTGAGCTGCTGCGCTGCTCCCCGTCCCGCCGCCCCGACCTCTTCCACGCCGTCCTGGCCGGCCTCGGCCAGTGCGCGGTCATCGTGGAAGCCACCCTGCGCCTGGTGCGCGCCCCCGAGTCCGTACGCCATTACCAGTTGACCTACGACGACCTGGAGACCTTCCTCGACGATCAGCGCGTCCTCGCCGAGGAGGGCCGCTTCGACTACGTCGAGGGCCAGGTCTTCGCGGACGCGGCGGGGAGGTTCCGCACCTACGTCATGGAGGTGGTGGCCTACGGCCCGCCGGCCGGCCCCGCACCGGACGACACGGTCCTCCTGCGCGGCCTGCGGCACGACCCCGCCACCGTCCAGCGCGCCGACCTGCCCTACTACGACTTCCTCGACCGGCTGGCCCCCACCGTCGCCGCCCTGAAGGCGGCCGGCCAGTGGACCTGGGCCCACCCCTGGCTCGACCTGCTGCTCCCCGGCAGCTCCGCCGCCACCGTCGCCGCACCGCTCCTGGACGCCCTCACCCAGGCCGACCTGGGCCCCGGCGTGATCCTCTTCTACCCCTTGCTGCGCGACCGCCTCACCACCCCCCTGTTCCGTGCCTCCGACGAGCCGGTGACGTACCTCTTCGACATCCTCGGCGCCGTCCCGCCCGACGACACCGCCACCGTCGACCGCCTCCTCGCCGCCAACCGCTCCGCCTACGAGACCGCCGCGGCCGCCGGCGGCCACTGGTACCCCGTCGGCAGCGTCCCCTTCACCCCCGAGGACTGGCGCACCCACTTCGGCCCGGCCTGGCCCCACCTGGCAGCGGCGAAACGCACCTACGACCCCCGGTCACTCCTGACCCCGGGCCAGAACGTCTTCCGCACCTGACTGCCGCACTTCAAGGCTCCCGCCCGCGGGGCCATCGCACACCCGGCCACCGCTTCAACCGGCCGCACGCAGGCCGTTGCCCGCTCGGCAGTCCCGGCAGCGCCATCCCGCCCCGGCAAGCCGGTCACCCGTACGGGTGACGGGGGCCGGGAGGGTGGGTGGGCGGGTAGTTCTGTACCGGGTTCTTTGGGAGTCCCGTGGCCCACCGGCCCCTCGGGCGCGAGGATCCGGTGGGCTCGGAAGGCGGGGGGTTGCCGGCACTCGGCCGGTACCTGGCCGACTCAGCCCCGGTGCCGGGCGGCCTTCAACTCGCCTATGAACGCCGACCAGGAGTCGTTGCGGAAGGTGAGGGCGGGGCCGTCGGGCGTCTTGCTGTCACGGACGGGGACGAGGCCGGTGCCCCCGTCGGCCACCTCCACGCAGTTGCCGCCCTCCTGATTGCTGTAGCTGCTCCTGCGCCAGACGGCGCCGTTCAGATCGGGACGGGACCTTGACTTCACGGTGGTTGCCCTCCATCACGGATCGGATCATGTCGAGCGACATGAGCGGGGGCAGGGCTGCCGCCCTCAGCCGATCGTAGGTGAAGGCAAAGCGCCTGACCTCGGCTGGATCCTCGACGAGTTGGCCGTAGTGCGCCCCTTCCGTGTAGGCGACATCTGAGCCGTCGGGCAGCGCGAGGATCGTCAGCGAGCCGCCCATCACGTCGTGCTCACCCTGGTCGAACGGCAGCACCTGCACGGTGACGTGACCTTCCGTCGAGGCCTCCAGCAGCCGCCCCAACTGCTCGCGCATCACCGCAACTCCACCGACCGGACGCCTCAACACTGCCTCGTCGAGAACGACCCACAGGCTGGGGCGGTCAGCCGATTCGAGCCGTGCCTGACGACCCATGCGAGCGGTGAGCCTCTCCTCCAACTGCGCCTCGTTGCTCAGCGTCAGGCCGACGCTCAGGACGGCTCGCGCGTAGTTCTCGGTCTGCAGCAGACCGGGCACCACATGAGCTGCGTACTCCCCGATGGACACCGCCCTCTCCGAGTACGCCATGAACTTCCGCGACCAGTCCGGGAACGCCTCCCGGTACACGTACGGCCACAATTCCACCAGCAGATCGTCCGCCCCGAGGGCGGCATCCAGTGCTCGTGCCAGTTCCAGTGTCGGTTTCGCTCCGGAGGCGCGTTCGATCTGCGTGATGCGCGTGCTCACGACGTGTGTCTTCCGGCCGAGTTCCGCCTGGGTCAGGCCGGCCGCCGTCCGGAGTTTGCGTACGCGCGCACCGAACAGCGCCGCCATCGACGTACTGGGGTCGATTCCGTTGGCCAAGGCGTCACATCCGTTCCTTACGGGCCGAAAGGTAAGGCTCTGTCACCTTTCGAGCGTAGGGCCGTCCGACGACCCTTGAGTGCGGAACGTGACGACTCGCGCACGCTGCGGGGCGTCGGAGGAGACGACAGGCAAGGACGGGCACGCTGTGCTGACAGGACCGACCACCTCGGGCCAGGGGCCCCGCACGAGCACCGAACTCCCCGCGGCCGACGCGGGGTTCGCCGCGACGCCACGAGGTGCCCGACTCGCCCGGCGGCTCGCCGTGCGGTGGATGGAGGAGTGGGGGCACCCGCCGGTGTCGGACGCGTCGTGCGCGGTCGCCCTCGTCGTGGGCGAGCTGGCCGCGAACGCCGTGCGGCACGGCCGGGTGCCGGGGCACGAGGCCCACCTCCGCCTGCGTCTGGACACGGCGGCGGGCCTGGTGCGGGTCGAGGTCGCCGACGCGGACGCCGGGCGACGGCCGCCCGTCGCCCCGCCCGAGCCCCTGCCCGACGGGGAGTCGGGCCGCGGCCTGCTCCTGGTGGACGCCCTGGCCGTGCGCTGGGGCACGGCGGCCCGTCACCCGGTGGGCAAGACGGTGTGGGCGGAGGTTCCGGTCGGTGTTCCGGGCCTCGCCTGAGACGTCAGGGGCTGGTGAGGACGACGAGCTGTCCGGTCGCCCGCGTCATCGCGACATAGCGGTCGACGGCCCCTCGGACGCCCTCGCCGAACGCCTCCGGGTCGACGAGGACGACCAGGTCGAACTCCAGCCCCTTCGACAACTCCGGCGTCAGCGACCGGACCCGGGACGTCGCCCGGAACGATGGATCGCCGATGACGCAGGCGGTTCCGTCGGCGTGCGCGTCGAGCCAGGTGTCGAGGACCGGGTGCAGGTCCGCGGCGGACCCGTGGACGACGGGGACGCCGCCGCTGCGGATGGAGGCCGGCACGTTGGCGTCCGGGAGCACGGCCCGGATGACCGGCTCGGCCTCCGCCATGATCTCCTCCGGTGTGCGGTAGTTGACGCTCAGGGCGGCCATGTCGATCCGGTCGAAGCCGACCCGCTCCAGCCGCTCCCGCCACGACTCCGTGAACCCGTGCCTGGCCTGGGCGCGGTCCCCGACGATGGTGAAGCTCCGGGACGGGCACCGCAGCAGCAGCATCTGCCACTCCGCGTCGGTGAGCTCCTGGGCCTCGTCCACGACGACGTGCGCGAACGGACCGGCGAGCAGGTCAGGGTCGGCGGTGTGCAGTTCGGACTCGTCGACCAGGCTGACCTGGGCGTCCTCGCCACGCAGCATGGTCACCAGGCCCTCGCCGTCGTCACCGTCGGCGCCGGAGTCGGCCACGGCGTCGATCAGGTTGTCGACGACCTGGGTCATCCGCTCGCGCTGCGCGTCGATGGCGGCGCGGTGCCGGCGCTTGCGCCGCGCCGTCTCCGGGTCGCCGAGCCGCTGCCGTGCCGCGTCCAGGAACGGCAGGTCGGACACCGTCCAGGCCTGGGGGTCCGCGCGCTGGAGCCGCCGTACGTCGTCGGCGCCGAGCCAGGGGGCGCACATCCGCAGGTACGCGGGGACCGACCACAGGTCCGAGACGAGGTCGGCCGCTTCGAGCAGCGGCCACGCGCGGTGGAACGCGGTGCGGAGTTCCCTGTTCCGCGACAGCGACCTGCGGAACAGGGCGGGCGGGACGTCGTCGCCGTCGTCTCCGGCGTCGTGCTGGTCGTCGTGCTTGTCCTTCAGGATCGTGAGCAGTTCCTCCCAGACCTGCTCGCGCGCCTCGTTGTGCGGAGTGCCGGGTTCCGCCGCCTCGAACGCCACGGCCCAGTCCTCGGCGGTCAGCCGGATGTCCGACCAGTGGGTCGTGACCGTCATCCCCTCGGTGGGCGGTTCCTCGTAGAACCGGACGGCCTTCTCGATCGCCCCCACCAGCTTCGCGTCCGACTTCAGGCGGGCCACGTCCGGATCGGCCTCGACCGTCGCCGTGGCCCCCTCGGCGACGAGGTCCCGCAGGACGCAGGTCTGCACGCCCTCCTCCCCGAGGCTGGGGAGGACGTCGGCGACGTAGGCCAGGTACGGCCGGTGCGGGCCGACGAACAGCACGCCGCCCCGCCGGTGACCGAGACGGGGGTCGGAGTAGAGGAGGTACGCGGAGCGGTGCAGGGCGACGACGGTCTTGCCCGTGCCCGGACCGCCGTCGACGACGAGGGCGCCACGGGAACCCGCGCGGATGATGGCGTCCTGGTCGGCCTGGATGGTGCCGAGCACGTCCCGCATCCGGGGCGACCGGTTGCCGCCCAGGCTGGCGATGAAGGCGGACTGGTCGTCGAGCGCGGCGTGCCCGGCGAAGCCGTCCGCGGTGAACACCTCGTCCCAGTAGTCGCTGATCCGGCCGCGGGTCCAGCGGTACCTGCGGCGGCTCGCCAGCCCCATCGGGTCGGCGTGGGTGGCCCCGAAGAACGGCTCGGCCGCGGGGGAGCGCCAGTCGACCAGCAGCCGGCGGCCCGTGCTGTCGGTGAGGCCGAGCCGTCCGACGTACACGGGCTCGGGGTCGTCCGCGCTCACCATGTGGCCGAGGCACAGGTCCAGCCCGAAGCGCCGCAGCGTGCGCAGACGGGCGGTCAGCCGGTGGATCTCCGCGTCCCGGTCCATCGCCTGCCGGCCGAGACCGCCGGGTGCCCTGCGCTCGGCGTCGAGGCGGGCGGACACCTCGGCGATCGACTGCTCCAGACACTCCGCGACGGCCGCGAAGTGCCGCTCGTCACGGGCGATCAGCGCCGGGTCGGCCTTGGGCGCGAGACGCTGGGGAAGGTCGAACGCACTGGTGGTCAGGGGTGTCACGTCGTCAACTCCGGGAGAGAGGTCGCTGGGGGAGGGGTTCGCTTCGGTCGCCGGCGACCGGTTCAGGCGCGGCAGGGCGAGGCATACGAGGTCTGGACCGCACCGCACGCTTTCCACATCCTCGTTTCCGCAGCTCCCGACCCTTGGCGGGCGATTCTGCGCCACGGAGGGGGCCTTGCCGCAAGCCCCCCGGTGCGCTATACGTTGAGAGTGGAAAGGAGCGGGTGTCTCCTTTCCTTTTCTCTTTTCCGCTGCCGGCGGCCACGCTGGGCAGCGAACGCATCCGCAGCGGGCAGCCCTCGGCAGCCGCATTGCGGACCGGGCTCCCCGGTCACCCCCGGATCGGCCCCCCCGGAACCACCCCGCGGCCGACGGTCTCAGGAGGCCTGCGACTACCCCTCGACGACCGTGTCGTGGGAGTGCCGCAGGGCCGCGTCGAGCAGCGCGTCGACTCCCCGTCCGCGGTTGACCTTCACACCGATGAGAGACCTTAGCCTTCCTCCGCCGGAAGCTCTGACGACGAAGGGGAACACCATGCCTGGAGCGGTGATCGTCGGAGCGGGGCCGGGGGTCGGGCAATCCGTCGCTCGCCGCTTCGCGCGCGAGGGCCTGCCGGTCGCGCTGGTGGCGCGGTCCGAGAGAACCCTGGAGGCGGTGACCGACGCCGTCGCCTCCAGCGGGACACCGGTCACCGCTGTGGTGGCCGACAGCACCGACGCGCCCGCCCTTCGCTCCGCGCTGGACACCGCGATCGACGTGTTCGGCCTGCCCGACGTCGTGGTGTACGACGCGGCGGCCGTCCGGCCGGACGCGCTCGGTGAGCTGTCGGTACGCGCACATCTGGACACCTGGGCGGTCAACGTGGTCGGAGCGATCACCGCCGCGGCGCACGTGGTGCCGGCCATGGCCGAGCGTGGCAACGGTTCGTTCCTCATCACCGGCGGAATGCCTGAACCGAAGCCCCAGTACGTCAGCCTCTCACTGGGCAAGGCCGGGGTGCGGACCTTGGTGACCTTGCTGGACGACCAGTACGGCGGGTCCGGCGTACACGTGGCCACGGTCACCATCGACGGACCGGTCGCCCCCGGAACGGCCTTCGACCCGGATGCCATCGCCGAACACTACTGGCGGTTGCACACCCAGCCACGACACCGCCGGCAGAGGGAGATCCTCCACAGCGGCCGCGGCACCACCGACGAAGCGCCGGACACCGACAGCCCTCGGCGCTGAGCGCGAAGTCAGGCGGCGCTAGGGCGTGGGGAGCCCCTGAAGACCTGGCTGGTGTGCCAGGTGCGGTGGGTATCCGCGACGCGCCGGATGCCGGGCTGGGGGCCGATGAGGGGGCGGCCGGCGAGTGCGGTGACGTGGTCGCGGGCGGCGGTGCTGCGGCCCACGAAGTGCTGGGAGACCAGGACGCGGTGGCCGTCGCCTATGCCGAGGACTCCCTTGTCGAAGAGCTTGTGGTGCAGGGAGCACAGGCACAGGCCGTTGTCGACGTCGTCCGGGCCGTCGTAGGCCCACCACCGCACGTGTGCGGCCTCCAGGGCTACGGACGCGGTGCCGATCATGCCGTCGTAACCACAGAAGGCGCATCGGTAGTCGTAGGCGGTCAGGACCAACTCCCGCATACGGCGGTCGCGCCGGCGTTGCTCGGGAGCGGCGAGTGCCTGGATCTCCGCCGGCTCCAGTTCCAGACCGACCGCCTCGCACAGGTCCGGGTGGAGCGAGGGCGGGAAATGCAGGTCCAGCAGGACCCTTGCCATGCGGTCCAGGAGGGAGGGCTCACGGCGCAGTGCCGCGCGCAGGTCGGGGGTCAGGCGCCCGGTGGCGCCGCCGGCCCGCAGTTCCGTGACGGCGGTGCCGGGGCTGCCAGGGCCGCGGTCGGTGCGTACCTCCCACACCCCGTCGTTGGCCAGGTGGTGGAAGGGGTAGGCGGGGGTGGTCCCGCGCGTGGGGCCGTACTCCGCCAGCAGTTGCTTCAGATCGGCTTCCACCACGCTGTAGCGCAACTCGCCCTCGGGGTCGGCCTGGAAACGGCCCAGCGCGTACAGCAGCAGCAACGGCTTGTGCGGTGCCCGTACCCCGTCCCGGCTCCATTGCCTCAGACTCGCGGCGCGCTCCAGCCAATCCATGACCCGTGATCGTAGCGACGCGCGCCGCCCATGACATGGTCCGGGTACTGCGCCCCACCCGCGCCCGCCGCGAGCGCACCGACTTCCCCCGTGCGTGGACACCGCGGGAGCTCCGGCACAGGTCCGTGATCCAGACCGGTGCCGTGGTCATGGACGGCGTCTTCGGAGCCGTGCCGCAGCAGCCGTAGTCACGCAGCAAGCATTCAGGAATCGATAGTCACGCAGTTAGACGCGCAGCAATGCCGGAGGGCCCTTACCTACCCGGTAAGGGCCCTCTGATCTGCTACTCAGCTGTCGGGGTGGCGGGATTTGAACCCACGACCTCTTCGTCCCGAATGAGGTTCGGGTGCTGATCTTGCCAGCATGGATGGTGTTTTCCCTGGTCAGCGCGTTGGGCTGTCGTGGTCTCGGGTGGTCTCGAAGGGGCTCGGGGAGCGGGTTGGCTCCCAGATGGCTCCCACGGAGCCCCGTCACTAGGACGGTGGTCACTGTGCGGTCCTATGCGTTGTCCGCGGCTCGGCTACGAAGGCTGTCGACGTAGTCCGGACGGAGCATGGGGCGGCATCGTGGACGCTTCCCTGCGTTGATGTCCTCCACATACTTGGCGAGGCGCTCGGGGTTCTTGCCCGACCATCCATGGGCGAGAGCCCACCCCTGCATGGCCTCACCGTCCATCGGGATGCTGGCGCCGTGCAGTGCAAGCAGGCTGCTTACGACCATGTCCTTCTCGTAACCGGCTGAGATCGTGTTGTTGTGGTTGATGGTCTTCGTCAAACTCTTCAGGGCTTCAACTACGACGGGGTCGAGTTCCGGCGTCAGCTCTTCCCACGCCGAGCCGTCGCCGAGGACCGATGGGCCGACGGCTGCCACCCACGGCCTGATCTCGTCTTCGTTCCACGTGATCACGCAAAGGGCCCGGATGCGGTGGCCGCCGTACTGCACCAGCTTCCCGATGTCCGCCATGTTCGGCCAGGCCATGAGGACCGGACCGTCTCCGCGGATGAACCCGCCGCCCCTGCCGGTGACGTGCTCGACGTTGGAGTGTCGGGACACGAGCTGTTCCAACTCGGAGCAGTTCTGCAGGTTGGACTTGAGGCTGGTCCACACGGTGAGCGTGTCGCCGTCCTCCATGCGCTCGCAGCAACAGTCGATGGCCGCGTCCACACCTTCGGTGTCGTTGCTGGCGACAGCCCACGGAAAGTTCACGTCGCGTTCGAACATCCCTGCTCCTGTTCTCGGGCCGGACAGGGCTCACGCTACGCGCAGGGACTGACGGAGCCCCTTGCGCTTTCCCCAGCCCCAGTACCCGCTCTCTCGCCGGCCTCTACCAGTCGTGTACCCCGTGGGGCTACCCGCCGCTGTGGTTGCCGGTGCGAGCCGTGAGAGGAAGTCCTGGTCGGAGCCCAGCATGGGCTGGCGGACGGAGGCCGTCTGCCCAGGTCCGCGCCGGTCCGATCATGGCCATGAGGGCCCCTACTGCAATGCGATGAGGCCCTCAGTGCGCTGTGATCTCAGGGTTCTGTGTCACTCATGGCTGTGCCCGGCTTGCGATGCCGCTCGGGTAGGTGCAGAGTCTGCAGACCCATGTGCGCGGCGCGCAGACGCATGTTTGTGTCGTCGGTCAGCACTCGCGTGCCTGCGTTCGGAAGCAACTGGTCGAGATCGGCAGCGCACGTCAGGATGGCTGTGTCCGCCTCCGTGCCGGGTTGGCCGTGCCTCGTGCCGAGGCTGACTTCAAGGGTGGCGTTGTCGGTGAGTTTCACCGGCTCGCCAGGGGTGATGCCAGTCAACTTGTGGTCGAGATAACGGATCGCGGTGGCGGCGCGCTTGGCCAGCAATCCTGCGCCGTATTTCTGCCGGTCCAGCTCCTCAATGACGACAAGGGGCACCACGAGGCGGGCGGACGAGGCGTCAATGCCCTCGTCTTTGAAGAGCTGACGCCAGTTGATGGTGTGGGGCTGCTCCCACCAGTTCAGAATGTTGGTGTCCAGGACCACCGGCACGCCGGGGCGCACCGCGTACTGCTTGAGCTGTAGTAGCTCTTCCTCAGCCAGCTCAAGCGTCGCGATCTGTGTGCGCAACTCGCGGTAGACCACGCGGCCAGCCTCCGGTCCAATCCCGGCGACGGGGAGCAGATGCCAGTACGTGGGGGACAACAGGCCGCTGGCGAGGTCAGGCTCGGTGAACACGGCCAGATGCGGCAGGGCCTGGTCGACCGCGATCATGTAGCTCTGCCAAGGCGACTCGTACCTCTGGCCGGATTGCGCGTTCGTCAGCAGGTTTAGGGCTTCGCGCAGCTCTTCTTGGGCGTGCTCCAGAGTGATCCCTGGCTTCAGTCTCATGGCCGATCACGGTAGCCGCGCAGCGCGGAGGAGGGGTCTCTTTCCTGAGGGGTACAACGCGGACAGGGCCCAGCAGGCAGGCGTTGCTGGGCCCAGCTGTTACTGCGACTGCTCTACCGGATGCACGTCCACAACACGGTTCTCTGCCACTGAGCACCCGCTGTGGTTGACCGTCTACCGGTCTCGGCATCTCCCGATTAGAGCAAGCCGGCCTGCTGAAGGACTTGGGTGTTTCCTCTGTAGGGGTAGTGATGGCCGTGTTCAAGGCTTTTCTGCACCAGGCTGCCCTTCTCCTTGTCCGCGTGGAAGGTCGACCACGTATGGCATGTCTCGCACACCTCGCAGGTGAGGAAGGGCCTCAGAAGGTATAGGCGGTGGTCACGGTCCGCGAGGTACAGACTTCCTCTTTCGATTTCGTTGCTTGCGTACTGCATGGTCGATGTGGGTACTACCGGGTGGTCGCCCATGAGGCGTCGGAGCATGATCGTTGCCTCACCTTGGAAGGCGTCCCAGCTCGCGGATGTCACGTGGATGAGGGGTAGGTCAGCGAGGAATCGGGCGCGGAACACCAGGAGTGAGAGGTCACGGAACGCTTCCTCCACAGCGGCGGGAAGAGTGACGGCGTCGGGTCCACGCCCGTGGGCCTTGGCATTCCGTCGGTCTGCGAGGCGACCACGCGCCTGCTGGGCTTCATCACTGCCGAGAAGGGTTCCCAGTTCGTGGAGAGGGTGATCCATCCGCAGCCCCCGCCGCTTCCTGTTCCCGCTGATTTCCTGCAGGACAGCGGTCCACTCTCCCAGCCCTGGACCCCCCGGTGCACTGGACAGCTTGCGCTGAAGCGCCCCTATGGAGGTGAGCTCGATGGTGGCTTCCTGTGCGAGGGCCCCGGTGACCAGGGCGCTGTAACCCAACAGGACTTCGGCTGCTTCAAGAACGGCTTCGTAGGCTGGCCCGAGGTCCTCTGCGCTCATCCGAGCCTCGACTTCCCGCCACCGTAGCGCGACCGGGTAGGGGAATCGCGTGCGGACGATATAGCCGGGATCATCCAGCTGGGCAGCCGCTTCAGCTCGCAAACGGGTGAGCTGGCCAGCCTCAATGATGGATCGCCGGGCATCCTCCAGGCTTACGTCCATGTCGAAGACGGATCCGGCCAGGGTCGTTGCTTCAGCGCTCCAGCCACTCATCCGCCGACCAGCCGTGTCTAGTTCGTCGAGCGCGGCTGAGAGTGCTTCGTCAGCCTTCGGCAGCATGAGCGAATGGAGGTCCTTGGGCGAGAGTCGCATCCGGCCAAACGAGCCTTTTGTCAGGCGGCCGACGTCTTCGGAGCGCAGGAAGGCGAGGATCAGGCGAGCGTGCTCCGCGGTCAGAGTGCCGACAGGGCGCAGGACGAGGATGCTGCCGACGGCAGTCGCAGGCAGGTCGTGTTCCTCAACACGGGCGGCCTTGGGACGACCAGTGACCACTTCGGACAGCAGTAGGTCGCCGGCTTGAAGGTGAAAGCGGTCCGGCACATCGTCCCGCCAGACATCGGCTTCCTCGTCGGGTTCGGCGATCGACCCGTCCCGGCCGAGATGCCTGAGCCATACCAATCGGACGGCCCCCGGCTGATCGGCCGCGTAAGCCCCCTCAGATGCTTGGCCCTTGACGGCGTAGCCGCGTTTGACGCTGCTGATAACCGACTCGAAGGGTACGGCCAAAGCCGGCGGTTGATGCGTGCCGTCTGGTTGATCACTGGAGCTGGACAAGGCATTCCCCCTCGACTTCGTTGACGGAATCCTAAGGATCTCTATCTCGATCGGCACGGCGGCCGACGCCCAGGATCCAGGGAGGTGGTTCGGCCATCGACGGGACTTGGCTCGCAAGACGCACCTAACTGTGGAACTCATCTCCTATAGGGACGGCCATCTCACATGCCCGCCTTCCGGTTGCAGAAATTGGTTGCCCACGGGGCCGAGCCAGAAGGATCACATCGGGAAGCCGTTGACCTCCGTCGGAGCCCAAGCTACAACACAACATCCCATGTCAGAGCACCCGTCCGCCGGATGTAGCCCCCACCCGCCGACTGCCCGGAACCCAACCCGCGGCAACTCCCCCTGCCCGGCCGGGCGTAACATAGCCGACGATCGCCGGTTTACCAAACCGGCGAATACGAGTTCCAATTGGAGCTATGGCAGCACGATCCCTGGAAATCGGTCCGGCCGGAATACGGACCGCCCGCACCATCGAAATCCTCCGTACCGAACGCGGTCTCGCCCAACGAGAGTTGGCCGCCCGAGTCACCGCCATCGGCCGCCCGATGTCCAACACGATGCTGTCCCGCATCGAACGTGCCCAACGCCGCTGCGACACCGACGACCTCGTCGCCCTCGCCCAGGCCCTCCGCGTCTCGCCCCTCGTGCTGCTGCAGGGACCGACCGCCATGTGACGAAGGCCGCCCAGCACTGCTGAGTGAGCAGGCCCCCAACCGAGTTAGGATCCACTCTTCTTGTACCACTCCGAGATACCCCCTGCCCTCGTACGCCGCTTTCCCGGCACCGAGGGCGGAGCCCCCTTGCCCCGTCTCTACCGCCCCGAAGAAATCGCCGAAGCCCTCGGCTGTTCCGCCTGGTGGGTCAAGGACCGTGCTCGGCGCGGCCTCATCCCGCACACCCGCGTCGGCCGCGCCTACCGCTTCACCGCCGCACACCTCGCCGAGATCGTCCGCCTCCACGAAGAGCGCCCGAAGCGATCCTTCAGCAGTGCGCCGGCTGGTCCAGCAGTAACAAGTCCTCCCGCTGCACGAACTCGCGCCACCCAGTCTTCTCGGCCGACTACGGCCGCGACGACGGGGCATCTGCGGGCCCGGCCGCCGCGCCGTACCCAGTACGAGACCGTCGTGTAGCGCGCCCGCACCCAGCGACGAGGCAAGAGCAAGGAGGAAGAGGGAAGTTGGGTTTCGCGGAGAAGCGTGGAAACTACTGGCGCGGCCGGTACAAGACCGCGCCCGGCATGCACCTCACGGTCGCCGACGAGAACGGCAAGGCGATCCGGTTCGCCACCAAGGGCGAGGCCCAGCGCGCCGCGAGCGAGGCCGAGAACAAGTACCGGCGCGGCGACTGGCGCGACCCGTCACTCGGCCAGGAGACCTTCGGCGAGTACGCGAACCGCTGGTACGAGGCCCAGGACCTCGCCGCCTCGACCATGCAGAACTACAAACGCCACATCGAGGAGCACCTGCTCCCCGACTTTGAGGACAAGGCGCTCGCCGGCATCCTGCGCACGGACGTCGACCTGTGGGAGAAGAAGGAGAAGGCCGCGTACGCGGCCTCCAGTGTCAAAACCTGGCGCTCGACGCTCCATCTGATCTTCGAGGACGCGATCGACGAGGGGCTGATTACGTCCAACCCGGCCGCTCGACGTCGCGGGCGCGGCAAGCGCGCTGGCCGCTCCCGCGACCGCGGCCCGGAGAAGGTCGTCACCGACCCGCTCGGCATCCTGCTGACCGCCGAACGGGCCGCCCTGCTCTCCGGCCGCGACGACGAGTTCGTCGCCGTCGTCCTCAAGGGCTACACCGGCATGCGCTGGGGCGAAATCGTCGGCCTTGAGGCGGGGTTCGCCCGCTCAGGCTCCGTCCGCGTCGAGTGGCAGCTGTACGAACTCGACACCGGCGAGCTCGTGCGCTGTCCGCCAAAGGACGACAGCTATCGCAAGATCGATGCGATGGACTGGCTGTCGGCCTTGGTCGCCAACCACGTCGCCCGCACGAAGCCGAAACCCTGCCTGTGTCACGGCATGACCTACGTCTTCCGAGGCCAGGGCGCGGCCCGCACCGGAGGCCACCAGGGCGCGAAGCTCATCGACGTCGCACGCCGTGCCGAAGTCTCCACGGGCACGGTGTCCAACGTCCTCAACCACCCCGACCGCGTCACCGAAGCCAAGCGGATGAGGGTGGAGCAGGCCATCGCGGACCTGGGGTTCGCACGGGGCGGCGCGGTGCCGCAGCACGCAGCTCACTGGCGTCGAAACGGCTTCGCGACGTGGCTGTTCACACCGGCAGCCTCGGGCTGGTACCCGAAGAAGGCGCCGCAGGAAGCCCGCCCCGTCCCGCTGCTCGGCGAGCCCTGGCCCGGAGTCCCGGCCCGAGGACGTGGCGCCAGTGACCGGGCCGACGCCTGCTGGCTTCCCATCGCCAAGGGCCTCACACCCCACGGCCTTCGCCACACCCACCGGACCGTGATGGAGGACCTCGGCACCGAGAAGGTCCTCATGGACGAACGCATGGGCCACATCGATGGCTCCGTCTCGGCGCGCTATGCCCACGTCACTCCTGGCATGCGCAAGCGTCTCATGCTCGGACTGACCGAGCAGTGGGAGGCGGCGCTCGACGCCCGGCTGGCCCTATGTTCGACGTCGCCAGTGCGCGTGCTCAACGACCTCCTGCGCGCACGGGCGGTCTCCCTCCGGTAGTTCCACGGTGCCCCGCAACGGTGTCGCGCGGCACTGCAGTAATGAGGAAGAGGCTGTGGCTGCGTGACGACCAAGACCACGGGGAACGAGCTGGGTCGGCCGTACGCCGGGGCGGTGCCGCACCCGGAGATCGCGGAGACCTAGCATTCGGAGCGCAATAGCAGTCTGGCGCCATATGAGATGGCGCTGATCGGCCCAATGTCGTTTTCAAGCCGGAACGAGGGCGCCATCGGGTGTGCGGTCCTCGGGTTGGTCGGACACGTGCACTCGATTTTCCGTCGGGTACGTTGGGAAGCAAGGAGCCCCCTCCGCGTGAGATGTGGAGGGGGCTCTGGTGTTGCTGGTGGATCAGATGGCGGCCGGGGCCTTCTTGTACCAGTCCGTGATCACCTTGGTCAGGTGCACAACGTTCTGCTGACGCATGATCGGGGCGGAGGCGTTCGGCTCGAAGTCCTCGTTCGCGGCCGTAGTACGCCAGATGCTGTCCTCGGTGACAGGGGCGGTCATGTGCCGGTCGAGCCGCTTGAAGAACTCCTGGATGTCACCGTCTTCGGCGCCGTCCTCCCGCAGGTTGCGGTAGACGCCGCCCAGGACGCGGAGCATGCCCACAGAGCCCAGGAGCGAGGACTCGCGCAGCCTCATGGCCTTGGTGGGGGGCGCCGGCGGCTCGTTCTTCTTCTTCTCGGAGAGCGAGGGGTCGTAGTTGTCCACGTCCTCCTCGGTGATCTCCGCGAGCGCGGTGAAAGCGATGGAGATGACATCCAGGAAGCTGCGGACGCTCTCGATGACCTCGTTGTCGGTCAGCGACTCGACCTTCTTGCTGACGCGGCCACCGGGACCGGCGATGACGGCCCGCGTGATGTCGGCGACGTGCTTCGCGCCCATCAGGTTGCGGTTGGTCAGGGTCATCCGGTCCCGCTCGATGTCGACCTTGCCCAGGAAGAGGGGGTGGGTGACGATGTCGCTGAGCGTGCGGTTGGCGATGCGTGAGGTGTCGAAGCGGGCCCGGACGGCACCGGAGATGCCCTTGGCGTTGTCCGCGACGTCGACGAACATCTGCTGGCCCATGACACCGTCGCGCTCCACGTAGATGTCGATGCCGACGAACTCGTCCTTGAGTCGCTGCATTCGGCCGATCAGGGCCTCGCGGTCCTGCTCCAGCCTTGCCTTCTTAGCCTCGTTGGCGCGGTGGATCTCCCGGTCGATGCGGGAGACCTCGTCCGTGATGCGCTTCTTTTCCAGGTGGACCCCGAGGATGCGGTGCTGGCCGTCGATCGTGATCAGGCGCCCGATGCCGCCGATGGACCACGGGACGGTGAGGTAACCGACCGAACCGTCTTCGCTGATCGGCTCGAAGCGGCAGCCGCCGGTGTCGCGGATGAGGAGGGCCGGAGCCACCCAGCCGGGGTTGTCGGCGAGGTATTGGCCGAAGCCCTTGGCGTGGTTGATGTCCACCTTGCGGTTGTCCGGGTCCGGCTTGGCCGGGTCGGGGATGGTGAGGATGACCGAGAGGTCGGCGAGCGGGATGCGCGTCGTGTAGACGGTCCGACCGCCCTGGCTGGTGCGGATCGCCAGATAGGTGGACTCCTCGCGCACGAGAGAGAGGCGCGACGAGTCGACAGTGATGCTCAAGGATAACTTCCTTCACGGGCAGGTGACTTGCTACACAACGCACTCAAGCACGGAAGGTGACCCCACATATAACTAACCATCAAATTTTCCTCTTAATCGAGGGTTTAGGGCACAAGATGCGTACTCATCTGCTAATTGCAGACGCGACCACGCCCGGGGTGCCTGCATCCTGCAGGTTGGCCTCCGGCGTCATGACCAAGCCAAGGGGCACGCCGCGGTGATCACTGGCAAGGTCTGTTCCCTTGGAGGGCGGCTCGGAGTCGTCCTGGTCGTGATGGGGCGCGCGAGCACCGTCCTGTACACGCCCCATTCCGTGGACTCGGTCGTGAGCGGTCCCATTGGACTCAATGAGGTAAACGCCGTCGCGCTGGGAGGGCAAGGCCAACTCGGCTGAGGCCCTGCTCGGCCGCCTGCGGGGAGAAGGCCCCCGAACTCGGAGGTCGGGGCGTCGGGGGCGGCCCGCCACTGGCCGGCACGTGGGTGGAGCGCGCCGAACGCGGCGAGGGGGGACAAGTGGCAGCGGCGGGGTGACCACGCGGCCGCTGGACGAGCTGATCCTGCCGTGAGGGGGCATTCGGGCGGCTTATCAGGCAAGGCCACCGAGCTTCGCCCATGCACTGTCCGTCGGCCGGCACGCCGCACCGATGCGAGATCCGCACGCCCATCGAGGCGGCATGGGGTACGCGTCCTTGTCAGCCGCAGGGCCCGCAGGTTGGACCCGGGGATGGTGGCAGGAGAGGAAGGCGCCTGCACGGGCCGTTCGTGTCAGCAGCCGCTTCGCGCTGTCGTACACCGCAGTCGCGCGTGTGATCGACCGCCTCCGCATGATGGACCCGGTGCTGCCTGTGAGGGGGGATGTTGGGGAGCCGGATTCCGAATCCGGCTCCCAAACGGCTCCCAAGGAAGCCAGGAAACCACTCAGGGGCCCGACCCGCTAAGCGGATCAGGCCCCTGACCTGGTACTTCACTGTCGGGGTGGCGGGATTTGAACCCACGACCTCTTCGTCCCGAACTCTCGGCGGGAGGGTCATCGAGGGCCAACGGGCTGGTCGGTCGGCCGCTGACGACTGTTGGCGGTCGCCAGCGGTCACGGTGGTTGCTGTACTTCACTGCTGTACAGCAGTCGTGTTGATCACCGCGTTAGAAGAGGGGCGGCGCGGGGAGCGGGGCCCTGGGGCTTCGATACCTGGTCAGGCTTCCGAGAACTCGACCTGAGCACTTTCGTTGGCCGTGGCTGACCCCTGCATCTGGCACGGCAGTGGCATGAACCTCAGCCGACGAAAGCCAGCCACGACGGCGGGTGCGCCGACCGATCACGCACGCGTGTGCCTCGCTGCACCCCCACCGGCCCCGGCCACGCTATCGGGGTTTTTCGTCAACCAGAGCAAGCGGCCACGGCCGGCTCGTGACGACGGCCGGAGCCCTCAGCTTGGGAAGCTGCGATCATTTGTGGTCCGCTTGTGCGCTGACCTGGGCAAACGGCTGGGTTTCGACGCTAGCCGCGGCGCCTGCGTTCCCCGCCATTCCCCGCTGTTCCCCGCCCGATCTGGTGCGGTTGTGGTGCGGGTCCAACTGGCGACACCAAATGACCGCTTACCGTCAGATCTGTTGTCAGTCCCTGCAGTTATGGTCTCAAGCGCGCGGTCGGCTTCCGGGGGTTCCAGCTCTGAAGGGAATGGTTGCATCCCTGGCCTGTCTGGGGGCGGCCCGGGGACTCGTCCGGGACCTAACCGACGGCTGGGCTTCGTCGATGGCCAAGCGATGACCTGCCAGCGTCGGCCGCGCACTACTTCTCTCGCCAGGCGACGGCAGGCGCACGCTTTCCAACTGTGCTGGTGGCTGCGGGGCCCTTGGGTGGGGCCGTTCACCTGCGTTCATGGGCGGCCGGTTGAGCTAGGGGCTACTGGCTCCGGTCTCGTCTGAACGTCCGCGAACGACACTGAATGAGACGGTAACTGAGACGGAAGAGGGCGAGCCTTGCTCCTGACGCCGTGGCTGTCCCGCGTGCCATCATCTGCACGTGCTCAAGATCCCCGGATACGAAGGCGGCCCCTTGGTCCGGGGCGACGCCTACCTGGACGACCCGTTGTTCTGGCCCGTGCACCTCGGCTCCTGCCTGCGTGGGGAGGACGCACAACGAGCCGCGTTCGGCGCCGACTGGGACGCGGCCATGGAGCTGTATCGCGTGCTGTCCGACGAGCATGAATGGCCGGTGTTCAGCGTGCCCCTGTGCTCTGGTCACACCATCTACGTCGTCTACCGCAACTTCGTGGACGAATGGGGCGTGGACTATCTGATACATCAGCCGGCTTGGTCCGAAGCGGAAACCCTCGCCGTGGACGATGGTCACTTCATGGGACCCGGCATGGCCTGGCCGGAACTGTTGTCCGCTGCTCGGCAGTCGGCAACAGAAGGCATTGGTGACGCTGACGCCCGTCTCTTGCTGCTCTTCCCCACACTCGGCGACGCGCTGCTTCCCGACGACGCAGCCGCGGCCCTTACCTCTGCGCTCGCCGCTCTCACCCTGATCGAAGAGCCTGCCGAGGTGGCAAGGATGCTTCTTGAGAACCAGGGCCAATGGGCTCCCGCTCGGTGGAGGTCGGCAGGCGGCATCTGGATCAACGACGGTGGGCACTCCTACCGAAACCCAAGCAACGCCTTCACTCTGCCCAAGGAGCGCCTTCTGGAGATCAGTAGCGCACTGCACGGAGGGAGCTGAGCACCGCTTTAGGAGAGAGGCTGGGACATCGTGCCGCTGAGCTGGGGCTTCGATACCTCGTCAGGCTGCCGGGAACTCGACCGCCAGACGACCCTGTTGACCGTGGCTGACCCCTGCATCTGGCACGGCAGTGGCACGAAGCTCAGCCGACGACAGTCAGCCACGACGGCGGGTGCGCCGACCGATCACGCACGCGTGTGCCTCGCTGCACCCCCACCGGCCTCAGCCACGCTGCCATGCCGTCGCCCAGAGCAAGCCGCGCCGGCGGAAGCGTAGCGGTGAGACCTTGGATGACCTCTTCGTCCCGAAGCAACTTGAGCAGGGACTCCGACTTGGGCCAGGACACTGCGCACCTGCGGCGATCGTCCGTGGGCGCCCATGGGTGTCCGCCGCTGTGCGCGGGCGGTGTCACGCAGTTAGACACTCACCCCACAGCTCCGGAGGACCCGGCAACTGCCCCAGAGATTTGGCGCGCAAACTCCTCAACGACCTGGGGCACGACGCGTTGGGCGCCCTCGTCTCGCAGCGCTTCGGTCAATGCCTGATGGACCGCCGCGAACGGCTGCCCCGCATGTGAGGCGCGGGTCCGGCTAACCGCCCGCTCGATCTTTGCGAGGTGGGCTGCCACGATCGGCATCGCCTTGTCGTATTCCCTGGGGTCCACGGCCATGGGCCAAGCCGATCAGCGCCCACTGATCGAGTCAAGGCCGGCGCCGAGCCATCAGCTTGGGAAGCTTGGGTTTCTTGACGGCTGTTGCTCCGCTGACCTGCGGCGGGGTGGTGCTGGACGCCTGGTTGCACCCGAGGCGAGTTCCCGCTGTTCCCCGTGATTCCCCGCAGGATCTGGCACGCGAATGGCACAGTACCTTCGCCTCGATCGTCTCCTTGGCGGAGCTGGGCCGAGGGGTCGTCCGAGCCTCAGGGCTCCGCCTTCCACCTCGACCAGTCCGCTGGCTTCACACACCCTCGGCCTGATGCGCGTAGGCCCCGCTACGGCACGATGACCCGCATGAGCGATCAGTGGCCTGTCATCCTCACCGCAGCTCTCGGCGTGGCTGGGACCGTCGTTGTGGCTTACATCGGCATCCACGGCAATCGCCGACAGACCACGGACCAAGCCGCTGTCGAGCATGAGCAATGGCTGCGTGGACAACGGCAAGAGGCTTACGTGGCTCTTCTCGACGCGTGGGACACCGCCGTCAGCAAACTCGGACACACAGTGGACGTGTGGCCGGAGCGAGAGGAGTGGCTAGACAGCCAGGGCGGTGAACCTTATGAGCTGGAGAAAGCGGTAGAGGAAGACCTTGTAGACGCCCGGCGGGGCTTGTCGAAGCCGTTAGATCGCGCCGCCATCCTGGGCCCAGCAGCGGTGGATGCGGCGGTCAGCGCGATGGACAACGCCTTTGATGCCGCGTCTGGGTATCTCAACCATCAGTCGAACCCGGATGAGCCCTTCGAGCGGGACTGGCACTCATGGCCGACGCTGATGACTCGGGCACACCAGGCGCGGAGACAGTTCACTGAGGCCTCGAAGCTTGTCCTGCGAACGCCGCCGCGGCCGGGCGGGGACGTTCACCTGCGTTCACGGGCGGGTGGTCGTCTTCGCGGCTACCGCCTCCGGTCCCATGGAGCAGCCGTGAACAGGGCCGAGTGAGACGAGGCTGAGACGGCCCTGCCTGTAGCGATCGGTCAACGGCGGTCATACAGGTAGCCCTGCGGTCTCCCGGGGTCGCTGCTGGGCGGGGACGGTTGCTGTACTTCGCTGCTGTACAGCACTGTGGGTGGGTGATCTACCTCTGACTGTCACAGGGATCGGGTAGCTTCACGTTATTCGAGCCTGGGGAGGGGCAGTGGCGGAGCAACCGGCGCAGGGGGATGCGAACGGCCTCCAGCGTTCGCGTACGTACGACGAGATCATCGAGGACAGATGGACGACCGACGAGGAGCGCCGGAACGCCAAGGCTGACTCATTGTTGGGCCATATGGCCGCGCTCCTGCTGCAACGGGGCGATACCAAACACGTGCAACTGCTGCTCTTGGTTAGGAACGCCTTCGTTGAGTATGACGATGAGTCACGTACGGATGACCTGTGGCTTGAGATCGACCCGGGCAACGAAGCGGACTTCACCAGTGAGGCTAGGGAGCACCTGAATTCGGTCTTCGAACGGATCAGCGGTCGTCTGAACTACGGCGTCACGTGGCTCGGTTTTCGCGAGACCTTGCCTCGGGTTGGCCCTGATTGGCGCGAGCGGCTGCAAGAGATGATGGCCGCTGAGCGTCCGACGAACCAGGCGCGCCGGACCATGCCCGAAAAGCCTCAGTGGGTGCTGGACGGGTTGGCCTTCACGAACTACGGCGAGCGTCGCGTGTACCAGGCGTTGAAGCACCTACAGGAGAAGGAGCTTCCCCCGGAGGAAACGATCTCGATCTTCCCGCTGCCATACGGAAGGGTGTTGGGGCACACCTGGGAACCTGATCTTCTCGTGGCTTACAAGGGCCGTGCGGGTGTGCTGGAAGTTGACGGCCCGAATCACCGCGTACGCCGAGCGATGGACACGTCGCGGGATCACTTGCTCCGGGATGCTGGCCTTGCCTATGTAGACAGGATCCCTGTTGAGGTCATAGACAACCCGCAAGAACTTCTTGCTTCCCTGAAGAGGTTTCTGCGGCGTTTGCGCGAGTGTCCGTAGCGGGCCGCGCCACTGTACGAACGACCTGAACGCCAGGGCCACGTCTGCTCGGCTTCGCCTGGGGCAATGGCGGACGGGATGGGAGCTCCCCACCCACACCCCTACGCCCTCCGTCCGGGTGCCGGCTGATCCCCCGCCGGAGGCATCGTTCTGACAGTGGCCGCTCCGGTGGCACTCGCCGTGTGGCCTTCGGCTCGCTGCTATGTGCGCGGCACGGACACCGGCCGGGCTGGAGCGGGACGGAGGCAGGAGCGCAGGCCCGGCCGGGGGCCGGGCCGCGCGCGGGGAGCGGAGCGAGCCGCCTTGAACCAGTAGAGAAAGTTTGAATCATGGTCTGACTGCCGGTGTGTGTCGTTGACCGTCGTCGAGTCCGTAGGGCAGGCCCCTTCGGGCCGTGGTGTAGAACCCTGGTTATGGGGAGTGAGCGGCAGGAGCGGATGAAGGCGCTTGGGGTGCGTCTTCGCGGACTTCGTACTGAGGCTGGTCTGACGGGGGCCGTGCTGGCGCATCGAGCCGGTGTGGGGCAACCGACCGTGTCCAAGGTGGAGAACGGGCGCATGGTTCCCAGCGTCGACGTCTTGGATCGCTTGGCTCGCGCCCTTGACCTCGACGAGTCGACGACGCAGGAAGTGCGTGACCTCCTGGTCGCGGTGGAGACCGCATCGGACGCCGTTGAAGCGCCGGAGGCTCAAGCCTCCGCCGTGGGGGCTCTTGATGAAGCGGTGCGGTCTGCTCGGCTGGTCCGCTCGTTCGGGTGCGTCGTCCTGCCGGCCATGCTTCAGAGCGCGGAGTATGCCCGGCACGTCTTCGGCAGTGCGCCGGACGCGACTCCGGAAGCTGTCGGCCGTGCGGTCGCCGCCCGTGTGGAGCGGCAGAGCCTCTTGTACGAGCCGGGGCGGGAGTCGGTGTTCGTGCTGACGGAGGCCGTGCTGCGGACCTGGCCGGGGAGTCCTGCGCTCATGCTCGCCCAGCTCGACCGGCTGCTGGCTGTCGAGAGCCTGAGCACGGTCCGCCTCGGCGTCCTGCCCTGGTGTCGCGCCGTACCCGTCATGCCTCGTCACGGGTTTACCTTGTGCGATCGAGCGGCGGTCGTCGTCGAGACCTTCCGGGGTGAGCGGGCATCGGACGACTCTCCCGAAGTTGCTGAGTACGAGGAGACGTTCACTCGCTTCGAAGCGGCCGCGGTCTTCGGGTCTGAGGTGCGGGAGCTCCTGCTCCGGGTGATGGCGGACTTCCGGGACCTGGACGGCCCCGCCACTCGTTAGAGGAATAATTCCTCTGAATGCCTGGCTCATCTGTTGCGCCCAGGAATACTCTGCTCACGGCATGTCTAGCCCCCTAGACGCAGAGGAGTGTTCCCATGCCCGCAGAGTGGTCCCGCATCTTTCCCGGCCAGGCGTGGCAGGTGGCCGAAGCCCGCCACTTCGTCGCCAGCCTGCTGGAGGGCGAGGCTTCGGGCCTCGTCGACGACGCCGTCCTGGTCGTCGGTGAGCTGGCGGCCAACGCCGTCCGGCACACACGGAGCGGCTGGTACCGAGGATGGTTCCTCGTGGTCGTCGGCTTCGCTGACGACTTCGTGCGGATTCAGGTGGTCGACCAAGGCGGCGACTGCGAGCCCGTGGTGCGGAGTGTGACCAGCCCGGCAGAGCAGGGAGGCCGCGGGCTGATGATGGTCGCGGCCTGCGCGAAGGACTGGGGCGTGAAGGACCGGCCTTCCGGTGGACGCTGCATCTGGGTCGACCTGGTGCGGGTGGGCGAGTGATGGCGCCTGATGCGGCGGCGGGCCGTACTCGTCCTCTGGATGGTGGGGAGTGAGCCCCAAGGGTGTGCCGCGGCGGCGGGCCGCGTTCTATGTGATCGGGGTCCGATCGGGACGCCGTCTCGCGCCTGTTCTGTCTAGGGCCCTAGACTCCTGGGTACTTCTAGGAGGTGTGGTCATGTCGGACGAGTTGAAGCGGATCACGGCGATCGGTGATCCGTACCTGCTCCTGCGTGAGGTCACGACACGGTTGGCCGAAGCGCAGCAGGAGGTGACCGAACTCGCCCGGCTGCGTCGCCGTGTGGTCCAGGACCTCCACGCGCAAGGGCTGTCGTACGCGCAGATCGCCGAGAAAGCCGGCCTGAGCCGCGGGCGGATCCATCAGATCCGGCACACCGGGCCAGCCCCTGAGGGTGCCTTCCTCGGGGCGGGCGCCGTCACCGTTGTCACCCCGCTGCGGTGGGACGGCGAGAAGAAGCGCCCGGTCGTCGCCATGGCAGACATGAACTCCGGGAAGCGGCTCGAGGAGCTGGCCAAGTCGTACGGGCTCGATGTCAGCTCCGGGCATGTGCAGGTGGGCGGTGAGGTCGACCTCAACCGTGACGGCCTGGTCGTCGTCTGCGGGCCGGGCATGTCTCAGGTCATGAGCGACCTGTACGCGCAGGATCCGGTGCTCAGCTGGGAGCACCCGGAGGGCGAGCCGTGGGCCCTGGTGGACCGGCGTACTGGCTCGACGTACCGCGCGGGAGTGGACACCGAACCGTCCCGTCCGCACGACGTCGGATACCTCGGCCGGCTGCCCCGGCCGGACGGCAACGGCTCCGTTCTCGCCATCGCCGGCATACACCCGGCGGGCTCCCTCGGCGTCGTCCAGCTGCTCGCCTCCGACCTCAACACGCTCTGGGGGCAGGTGGGTGAGCGTCACTTCTCGACCCTGGTGAGCGTCGAGTACGACTCTGACACCGACGAACCGCAATCCGTCGAACTGCTCACCCCGCTCTACCTGCACGACGAGGAGACGACGGCGTGAGGGTCGCCCTCGCCACGCTGCCCGCCGACCTCGGACGCGAAAACGAGGACTTCGCCGCTACCGCTCCTGGTGCGGCCGTGCTTCTCGACGGCGCCGGCGTCGGCGGGGCCGAAACCGGGTGCACGCACGGTGTCGCCTGGTTCTCCTCGACTTTGGGCGGCCTGCTGCTGCGCAGCATCACGGCGCATTCCGCCCGGCCGCTCGCCGATTGCCTGGCCGACTCGATCAGCCTTGTCCGGTCGCTGCACGAGGACGGTTGCGACCTGGCGTACCGGGCCAGTCCGACCAGTACGGTCGTCTGCGCCCGGGTCGGCGCGGGAGCTCTGGAATACCTCGTCCTTGGCGACTCCTCCCTGCTCCTGGCTGACAAGGGCGGCGGTACGTCCGTCGTCACCGACCGGCGCCTGGACGACGTCGGCAAACGGCTGCGCGGGCCGGTCGACGCGCTGCCCACCGGATCGCCCGAGCATGCTGCCGCGCTCGCCGAGTATCGCGACGCGCTGACCGGGCTCCGTAACCTGCCGGGCGGCTTCTGGATCGCCGGCCCCGACCCGAGGGCGGCCGAACACTCCCTGACAGGGACAGTGCCGCTGGAGTCGCTGGCGTCCGTGACGCTGCTGAGCGACGGTGCGACGCGACTCGTCGACCGCTTCGAACTCGCCGACTGGCGAGAGGTGTTGGCCGTCCTCGACTCCTCCGGGCCGGATGAGCTGATCCACCGGGTGCGCGCCGCCGAAGGCGGGGACCCCGACGGTCGGCGCTGGCCGCGCGGCAAAGTGCGGGACGACGCGACCGTCCTTCACTGGCTGCTGGCGTAGCGCGGGCGCGCCCTTGAGGCGCGCTCGTATATCCCCCTAGACAGTTGACGGGCCGTCGGTTACCTTTGTCGTCAACCCCCCTAGACAGTTAGGGCGGGCCCCTCCCTGTGCTGTCTAGGGGGGTATTCAATCCGCACCGCTCAGTGAGGTTCAGAAAATGCGTGTGATCCCCGTGGACACCTCGGCCGCGACGCTCCTCGTCACCAAGCTGCCCGAGGTCAAGGTGAAGGACCGGCAGACCGGAGAGGTCGCCGTGGACCCGGTCACCAACCAGCGGCTCATGGTCCTGGAGCTGGTGTTCATCGCGGCCGGCGGCTCGGACATGATCAAGGTCACCGTTCCCGAGCCGGGCATCGGTGACGGTCTGGTCATGGGCGCCCCGGTCATCCTGCCCGGTCTCGTGGCCCGGCCCTGGGAGAGCGAGTTCGGTGGACGTGCCCGGCACGGCATCGCCTACCGGGCCGACGCCGTCATGGTCAACGCCCCGGCTTCGGCGCAGGGTTGATCGCCATGGCCGACACCGTCCGGGTGCTGCTGCCCGTCCTGCTGGTCTGGGTGGCGCTGCTGGTAGTACGCCGGCGTATGCCGGTGGTGTTCTGGTGGCTGGTCGGCTATCCGGTCGTCGCGCTGCGGGTGCTCGCCTCGTACCGGGCGACGATGGACGCCTGCGGCCTGACGGTCCCGGCCTCGGCCGTCCGCCGGGCCACCGCCCGGATGCTCGGGCGGCAGGCGGCTCCCGTACCGCCTCGCCACTCGTTCCCGCGGCCGACCGGCTCCGGGCTCGTGATGCGGCTGCGCATGGCGGCCGGGCAGGCACCCGAGGACTTCGCCGCCTCTGCCGACCGGTTGCGGCACGCCTGGGGCGCCCATGCCGTGCACGTCCGGCCCACCAAGCCGGGGCGGCTGGAGTTGCGGCTGGTCGGCTGGGATGTGCTCGCCGAGGTACGGCCCGCCCGGCACCGGCTGGCCGCCGGTCCGCTCTGCCTGCCGCTGGCGCTGCGGGAGGACGGCGAGTGGCACGTACGGGACTTCCGTACCGTGCCGCACGAACTGATCCTCGGCGCCACGCAATCCGGTAAGTCCGTCTACCTGCGCAACCTGCTGTGCGGCCTGGCCCGACAGCCGGTCGTCCTCGTCGGCATCGACTGCAAATGGGGCGTCGAACTGGCGCCGTTCGCGCCCCGGTTGTCCGCGCTCGCCGACACCCCGGACCGGGCGAACGAACTCCTCGACGTCCTGCTGGAGGAAATGGAGGCCCGCTTCCGCCTCATCGGCCTCCGCAGCGGGGCCGGTCCGGACACCGTGCTCACCTCGGACGTGTGGGGGCTGCCGGAAGCGGTGCGGCCGGTGCCGGTCGTGGTCGTCGTCGACGAGGTCGCGGAACTCTTCCTCGCGGCGGGCAAGGACGACGAGAAACGGCGGGATGCCATGGTCACCAAGCTCATCCGTCTCGCCCAGCTCGGGCGTGCGGCCGGCATCTATCTGGAGGTGTGCGGGCAGCGCTTCGGTTCGGAACTCGGCAGGGGCGCCACGATGCTGCGCGCTCAGCTGACCGGCCGCATCTGCCACCGCGTCAACGACGAGTCCTCGGCGAACATGGCGCTGGCCGACATCTCCCCTGAGGCGGCCCTGGCCGCCACCTCCATCCCGGCCGAACGGCCCGGCGTCGCCATCGTCGGCGACTCCTCCGGCGGCTGGTCCCGTGTCCGCTCCCCCCACCTGACCCTCGACGAGGCGGCGGCCGTCTGCCGTGACACCGCCGCCCTGGTGCCGGAGCTGCCCCGGCTCAACGCCTTCCGGCCCGCCGTCGCCGTCGAATCGGCCGGGCCGCCCTCCTCGACCGCTGCCGTTCCCACCGCTCGCCCGGTGACCGAGTAGCCGCGCCCCTTCTCTTCACGGCCGGCGTGACCGCCTCGCGCCACGTCCCTACCCCTCCCATGCCTGAAACCGGAAGGACGCCCATGTCGCGCCCCACCATTTCCGAGATCAACGCGCTCCTCGCCGACCTGCAGACGTTCCGGGAGATCGGCGCCGGCTCCGCCGAGTACGCCGCGCTCATGGACCGCAAGGCGGAGCTGCTGGAGCGCATCGCGGCCCATACGCCCGGCGACGCCGACGCTGCCGAGGTGGCCCGCCTCGCCCGTGAGCGTGCCGACGCGCTCAAGTCCGCCAACTGACCCCCCGGAAGGGAACCCGAGCTGATGCGTGCCCACCTGCTCCGTGTGGACGCCGTGATCGTCCAGGCCGCCATCGCGGGTGCCCTGTCCTTTTCCCACCTGCACGACCTCGCCTCGGCGGCCGGACAGGGCGGCTGGAAGGCATGGGCCTACCCCGTCAGTGTCGACCTGCTGCTGGTCGCCGCCTGGCGCCGTATGCGCCAGTCACAGCGAGCGGGGCAGGCGGCCGGGGGACCGCGGCTGTGGTTCCTGGTGGCCCTGGCCGCCTCCCTCGGTGCCAACGTCGCCACCGCCGGACTCCTCGACCTGGACCACGTCCCCGCCTCGCTCCGCGTGGTCGTCGCGGGTTGGCCTGCCGTCGCCTTCTTCGGCGGCACGCTCCTGGCCCACGCACCGCACGGCCAGGAAGCGCCGGCGGCCCCGGCCTCCGCGACTCCAGACACGGACATGGAGCCGCATCCGGCCCCAGCTGTCGTCGACACGCCGGACCGGGACGCGCTTCCGGCGCCGTCCCCCGACCCCGAACCCACTGTCGCCGAACCGGTCGCCACTCCGGCCCCGGCCTCGGCTTCCGTTCCCGCCGTCGCCCTGCCACCCGCCCTCGTCGACCGCGTCCGGGCCCTGGCCGACGAACACCGCTCGACCACCGGCCGCCCCGTCGACCCCGACGCCGTACGCGCCCGGCTCGGCCTGCCCCCGTCCATGACCGCATCCGTCGCCGCCCACCTCTGAGAGAGGAGCACCACCATGCACCGCCGCTTCCGCAACGTCCGCCGCATCGGCCCCGTGAACGTCGCCTCCTACCTCGACCGCGGCAAGAACCGACACCTGGCCGCCTGCACCGCGCCCCGCTGCGACTTCTCCGCCGAGTACGACTCCCGTGCCGCCGCCGAACTCGCCGCCCGCACCCACCGTTGCTCCGCCTGACAGGAGATCACCGCATGGACGTCCCGCTCTGGCTCGCCCTGCTCTGCATCGGGGTCCTGGGCGTCAAGCTCATCCGCCCGCCCTGGTGGCTCATCGCCGCCCTGCTTCTCGGCGGCTACCTCCTCGCCGACAGCCTGCTCGCCCCCGTCATCAACTCCGTCGTCAAGTGATCCGGAAAGGAGATCCGCCCATGTTCCGGCCGAAGATCCCGACCATGCCCCAGCCGACCGGCCTGGTCCCCCCGCCCACCGTCGTCGAGCCGATCACCATCACCCCGACTGCGCAGACCCTGCCGCCGGCCTCCGTCGCTCCGGCGCCGTCCCGCCCGGCCGTCCAGCTCACCCCCGGTACCGCGCTCGCCCTCGTCGGCGGTGGGACTGGCGTGGTCCTGGTCGTCGGCGCCGTCCTGGTCTCCATGCTCCTGGCCGTCGCCGTCACCGCCGCCTCGGTCGCCGTCTGCGCCGTCGTCGTCCGCTCCCTCCTCACCCGCCGCTGATCCCTAGGCTCCGGCCGCCCGGCCTGCCCCCACTGTCTAGCCCCCTGGACGGTCAGGCCGGGCGCCCGCCTCGAACTCCCACCCACTGCAAGGAGGAACCCGCACATGCACGCCCCGGCTCCCCTCGGAGCCATCCGCCACCTGGCCGCCCTCGCCAGTCACGGCAACCTCAGCGACTACGCCCGGCAGATTCAGCGCCTGGGAGGCTGCGAGCAGCCGGTACGGATGGAGGGCCACCGCCTCGACGTCCACGCCACCACGGGTGAAGTGGTCCGGGAGGTCGTCGACGTCGACCTCCCGGCCGGACAACTCCTCATCCGCTGCAACAACCGCCGGGCCACCCGGTGCGCCGCCTGCGCCGAGGTGTACCGCAAGGACACGTTCCACCTCGTCACGGCCGGGCTGAGCGGCGGCAAGGGCATCGGCCCGGCCGTCGCCCAACACCCCCGCGTCTTCGCCACCTTCACCGCCCCGTCCTTCGGCCCCGTCCACAACCGCCCCGCCGGCGGCCGCTGCCGCTGCGGACGCACCCACCCGGACGGTGACCCCGCCCTCGGCACGCCGCTCGATCCTGACCGCTACGACTACCGCGCGGCCGTCCTGTGGAACGCGCACGCCGGTGCCCTCTGGGCCCGGTTCAGCACCTACCTGCGCCAACAGCTCGCCTCACGCGCAGGCATCGGCCGCTCCGCGCTGCGTGACTGCCTCAAGGTCTCGTACGCCAAGGTCGCCGAGTACCAGCGGCGCGGCGCCGTCCACTTCCACGCCGTAATCCGCCTCGACGGCCCGGACGGTGCCGAAGACACCCCACCGGCCTGGGCCACGACAGAACTCCTCACCGACGCCATCCGCGCGGCCGCCCGCCTCGCCGAGGCCCCCGGCCCCGTCCTCGACGGCCACGCGCACGCCTTCCGCTTCGGCGAACAGCTCGACATCCGCCCCATCCGCTCCGCCGAGTTCGCGGGCACCTCGGAGCTCTCCAGCCGGGCCGTGGCCGCGTACATCGCCAAGTACGCCACCAAGGGCGCCGAAACCGCCGGCACCCTCGACCGCCCCATCCGCAACCCGATCACGGACCTGATCGGCTCCGGCGTCACCGACCACGCACGCCGAATGATCCTCACCTGCTGGCACCTCGGCGTACTGCCTGAACTCGAAGACCTCCGCCTGCGCAAGTGGGCTCACATGCTCGGCTTCCGCGGCCACTTCTCCACCAAGTCCCGCGCCTACTCCGTCACCCTCGGCGCCCTCCGTCAGGAACGCGCCGACCACAACGAAGCCCTCACCCGCGAACGCGCGGCCGCAGCGGGCCACCCGTTGCCCGACCCGGACACCGTCCTCGTCCTCTCGCACTGGCGCTTCGCCGGGACCGGCCTGACCGCCGCGGAAACCTGGCTGGCCACGTCACGCCAATCCACCCCCGGAGCAGAAGGAGAACCGACCCGATGACCACGGCCACGCTCAACCGGAAGTGGCACACGACGGCCGAGGTCGCGGAAATGCTCGGCTTCAGCCTCTCCAAGACCAAGATGCTCGTCCTCACGGGCGAGCTCCGCTCAGTGAAGATCGGCCGTAACCGCCGCATCCTCCCGGCCTGGGTGGACGACTACGTGAACCGCGTCGCCGACGAGGACGAGAGGTGGTCCGCGTGAGCGGGAAGCGGGGCAACGGCGAAGGATCGATCTACCCCTACCGGAACGGCTATGCGGCGTACGCCTGGGTCACGACTCCGGAGGGCAACCGCAAGCGGAAGTACGTCTACGGACCGACCCGCAAAGAGGTCCATGAGAAGTGGCTCAAGCTCCACAACGAAGCCAAGAGAGGGCCGGTGGCGACCAACACGCCGACCCTGGCGCAGTACCTGGCGTACTGGCTCAAGGACGTTGTGGAACCCAACCTTCGGCCGCTGACTGCTGCCACCTACGAGACAACCGTCCGCCTCTACATCGTGCCGCTCCTCGGCTCCAAGCGGCTGGACCGGCTGACCGTCCAGGACATGCGGGGCTGGCTCAACAAGCTCGCCGAGACCTGCCAGTGCTGCGCGCAGGGCAAGGATGCCAGGCGGCCCGAGGAGCGACGGCGCTGCTGCGCCAAGGGGGAGTGCTGCCGACAGACCCTGTCGAAGCGCTCGGTCAACGACGCCCGGACGATCCTCCGCAGCGCGCTGACCAACGCCATGGTCGAGGAGCGCATCTCGAAGAACGTCGCCCAGCTCGTCAAGGTCCAGCGGGCCCGGCGCAAGCGGCCCGACCCCTGGTCGGTCGAAGAGGCGTGCACGTTCCTGGAGAACGCCCAGACCTGGCGTGACTACCTCTACTCCGCGTACGTCCTGATCCTCGTCCTGGGCCTGCGCAAAGGAGAGGTCCTCGGCCTCACCTGGTCGGACGTGAACCTGGACGCCGGTGAACTGCACATCCGGCATCAACTGCAGCGGGTCCGCCGGCGGCTCCTGCACACCGACACGGCCAAGACGGAGGCGTCGGAGGCCGTGCTCCCGCTGCCGGACGTCTGCCTGACCGCCCTCCGGCTCCGGCAGAAGGAGCAGCGGGCCGCGAGGGAGCGGGCCAAGGATCTGTGGACGGAATCGGATCTCGTCTTCACCACCCGCTACGGCACCCCGGTGGAGCCGCGGAACTTCACCCGCGAATTCGACCGCCGCTGTGAGCGCGCCGGCGTCCGCCGCATCCGCGTGCACGACACCCGCCACACCTGCGCCTCGCTCCTGGCCGCCCTCGACGTCCACCCGCGGATTGCCATGCAGATCCTGCGGCACTCCGAGATCGCGGTCACGATGGAGGTCTACACACACGTGCCCTCCGCCGAGACCCGCCGGGCCCTCCGCAAGCTCGGCAAGGCGCTCGGCGGCAGCAAGCAGAAGAAGGAAAAGAAGGGGAAGCGCAAGCAGCAAAAGGGGGCGGAAGAGCAGCCGGACAAGGACGGCCAGCAAGAGTCATAGCGGTTGCTGTACTCCGCTGCTGTACGCACGACAGAGGCCCATTCACGATCACGTGAATGGGCCTCTGACCTGTGTCGGGGTGGCGGGATTTGAACCCACGACCTCTTCGTCCCGAACGAAGCGCGCTGCCAAGCTGCGCTACACCCCGATGTCGCTGCTGGTCCTGCTTGTGCTGCTTGTCGCGGCGACGTCGTTTACTTTAGCCCACCGGTGGCTGTAGGCGAAATCCGGTTCTGGCGCGGAGGCGCATCGGGTTCGGGCGGGCGTGATCGAGGGCGACCAGGAGGAGGGCGAGGGCGTAGAAGGACAGGCCCAGGAGGAGTGCGTTGGCGAGGGTGTGCCGGTAGCCGTGGGCGGCCGTGTCGAGGAACGGGTAGAGGTGGCGGCCGGGGGTCCCCGGGGTGATCAGTTCCGCGCGGATGAGGGAAAAGACCAGGTAGGCCGCGGGGTACAGCAGCCACGGTGCCGTCTGGCGCAGGCGGAGGCGGCCGGCGGGGGTCAGCAGGAGCCAGTCCAGTACGGCGGCCGCGGGGATCACCGTGTGCAGGAGGTGGCCGGCGAGCGCGTCCCAGCGTGTGGGGGCGGCTGTGGTGGCCGTCACGGAGAACGGGGTCGCGGCGTCGGCCAGGAGAAGGTGGTACACCGCGGCGGTGATCGTCACGTAGAGCAGGGCCGCGCCGGTCCAGGCGGGGGAGAGGGGGCGGCGGGCGGTCCAGGCGCGGCGCGCCGACAGGGCCGTGACCAGGGCCAGGAGGATGCTGCTCTGGACGGCGAAGTGGCTGAGCACCCGCAGCGGGCTGCCGAGCAGCAGGGCCAGGGTGACACCCGCCGCCGCGGTCGCGGCGATCAGCAGGCGGAGCACCGCGGCCACGGGGCGTCGTACGGGGGCCACCACCGCCGAGGCGGGGACGGAGGAGGGCAGGAGCGCGTGCGTCCGCGGGATCGCCGGCAGGTCCGGGAGGTCCCTGGGTATCGGGGCGGTCATGCCCTCACGCTAGGGAGGGGGGAGGAAAGGGGCTATTCGGGCGGGTCTGTGTGGGTGATCCGCCGTCCGGAGCGCCGCCCGGGACACCTGGGGCGCCTGGGACACCTGGAATGCCCGGGGGGGGATAAGCCTAGGGGGTTCGGTCCGCCCAGCCCGTCGGTCCGTCTCCGGGCCGACAGCTGCGCCCCTCCGTCCGGGCCGGTGCCGTCCGGCCCCTACTCCCGTCCCACCAACGTCAGCAAAGTGGCCTCCGGTGGGCAGGCGAACCGTACGGGGGTGTACCTGTTCGTTCCGCAGCCGGCCGACACGTGCAGATAGGCCGTACGGTCTTCCGCGGTGTGCGTGGACAGGCCCTTCACCCGGTCCGTGTCCAGGTCGCAGTTGGTCACCAGTGCGCCGTAGAAGGGGATGCACAGCTGGCCGCCGTGGGTGTGGCCGGCGAGGACCAGGGGGTAGCCGTCCGCGGTGAACGCGTCCAGTGTGCGCAGGTAGGGGGCGTGGACCACGCCCATCGAGAAGTCCGCCGTGCCCGACGGGCCGCCGGCCACCTCGGCGTACCGGTCCCGCTTGATGTGCGGGTCGTCCAGGCCCGTGAGCTCCACCGACACGCCCTCGACCTTGAGCGTGCCGCGCGTGTTCGTCAGGTTGAGCCAGCCCGCGCCGTCGAAGCCGTCGCGCAGCTCCTCCCACGGGTTGTGGACGACGTTGACCGCGGGTGCGTTGCCGTTCAGGCCGTGGCGGCCCTGGGTCTTCTCCAGCAGGTAACGGGCGGGGTTGCGCAGTTTCGGGCCGTAGTAGTCGTTGGAGCCGAAGACGTACGCGCCCGGGAACTCCATGAGCGGGCCGAGCGCGTCGAGGACCTCCGGGACGCCCTCCGGGTCGGACAGGTTGTCGCCCGTGTTGATCACGAAGTCGGGGCGCAGACCGGCCAGCGAGCGCAGCCAGCGCTGCTTCTTGCGCTGGCCGCCGACCATGTGGATGTCGGAGACCTGCAACACGCGCAGGGGACGCATCCCGGCGGGCAGGACGGGAACCGTCACCCGCCGCAGGCGGAAGGAGCGGGCTTCGAAGCCCGCCGAGTAGAGCAGTCCGGCGGCGCCGACCGCCGCGATTCCTAGGGGCACTCCGTATCGCGCGCGCATGTGCCCATCGTGTCAGAACCGTCGCCCGTTAAATGAACGGGCGTCGGACTGTCCGCACCTGCGACAATCGCAGCCATGACCACGCTCAAGTCGAAGCTGCAGGAAGACCTCAACGCCGCGATCAGGGAGCGCGACGAGCTCCGCTCCTCGACGCTCCGGCTGACGCTCACCGCGATCACCAAGGAGGAGGTCGCGGGCAAGGAGAAGCGCGAGCTCTCCGACGACGAGGTGCAGAAGGTGATCACCCGTGAGGCGAAGAAGCGGCGGGAGGCCGCCGACGCCTTCGCGCAGGGCGGTCGCCCTGAGTCCGCCGAGCGGGAGAAGGCGGAGGGCGAGGTGCTCGCCGCGTACCTGCCCAAGCAGCTCAGCGACGACGAGCTGAACGACATCGTCGCCCAGGCCGTCGAGGAGGCGAAGGCGGCCGGTGCGGAGGGTCCGCGGGCCATGGGTGCCGTCATGAAGATCGTGAACCCGAAGGTGGCCGGCCTGGCCGAGGGCGGCCGTGTCGCCGCCGTGGTGAAGAAGCTCCTCGCGGGCTGACCCCGGCCGGCGCCTCGCGTCCGACGGCGGCCGGCGCCTCGCCCGACGACGATCGGTGCGTCGCCCGACGGTGACCGGCTCCCCGACGTCGAACGGCCCCCGTCCCTCCGTACGAGGGGCGGGGGCCGTTCCACATCAAGGCCGGGCGGGGCCGCTCAGCCGCGCCCCCCGTTCCCGTTGTTCCCGTTGCTTCCGTTGCTCTGCCCCTGGAACAGGTTCTCGGGGAAGGAGTACGACGGGGTCGGCACCGTGCCGCCGGTCGTCGTGCCGCCGTTGATCAGGCCGGCGATGAGGCCCTGGTCGTCGTTGCCGCCGTTGTCGTCGCCGTCGTCGTCCTCGTCGCCGCTGTCCTTGTCGCCGCCGGGGATGTCGACGAGGTTGAAGTTCGGGGCTTCCTTGCCCTGGAGCGCGCCGGACATGGCGTCCCGCCAGATCGGGCCGGGGGTGTCACCGCCGTAGACCTGGGCGTGGTAGACGCCGCCGATGGTGATGTTGGTCATCTTGACCTTCTGGGTGGCGCTGCCGACCCAGACGGCGCCGGAGAGGTTCGGGGTGTAGCCGACGAACCAGGCGTTCTTCCGCTCGTCGGTCGTACCCGTCTTTCCGGCGCTCTCGCGGCCCGACAGGCCGGCCTGCTGGCCCGTGCCGGAGTCGACCACGCCGCGCAGCAGGGTGTTGATGCTGTCCGCGGTCTTCTCGCTCATCGCGCGCGAGCACGTCGACTTCGGGACCTCCAGCGACTTCTTCGTGCCGCCGACGGTCTGGGTGATCGACTCGATGGCGATCGGCGTGCAGTACATGCCCCGGCTGGCGAAGGCGGCGTACGCGGTCGCCATCGTCAGCGGCGACAGGCCGGTCGAACCGAGCGTCATCGAGGACGGCACCTCGGGGACCTTGTCGCCGTTGCCCTGGACCACGCCGAGGGCGTCGGTCATCTTCACCACCGGGCACATGCCGATGTCGGCGAGCATCTGCACGAAGTAGGTGTTGACCGACTTGGCCATGGCCTCCTTCAGCGTGTACGGGCCGACCTCGGACTCCGCCTCGTTCTCCAGCTTCTCGTTGGAGGCGTTGGTCCACGGCTTCCCGCTGCACGTCTGGACCGAGGCCGGGTAGGGCATCTCGTACGGCGCGGCGTACGACTGGTTGATCGGCCGGCCCTCCTCCAGGGCGGCCGCGGCCACGAACGGCTTGAACGTCGAACCGGTCGGGAAGCCGAAGTTGGAGCCGCCCATCGCCGCGTCGACCGAGTAGTTGTACTCGGTCTCGTTCTTGCCGTAGCCGTACGGCTTGGACTGGCCCATCGCGAGGATCTTGCCGGTGCCGGGCTCGACGAGCGTGGCGGCCGCGGCGACCTTGTCCGACTTGTACACGTGGTCCTTGAGCGAGTCCTGGACGGACTGCTGGGACTGCGGGTCGAGCGTCGTCCGGATGGTGAGGCCGCCCTGGTTCCAGACCTTGGCGCGCTCCTCCTTGGTCTTGCCGAAGACCGGGTCGCTGAGGAAGACCCGCTCGACGTACTTGCAGAAGAAGCTGGCGCCCTGCACGGCCGTGATGCAGCCGTTCTTCGGCTGGGTGACCTTCAGGCCGAGCGGGGCCTTCGTCGCCTCGGCGGCCTCGGCCTGCGAGATGTCGCCGACCTCGGCCATGCGCTCCAGCACGACGTTGCGCCGCTTGGTGGCCTCCGCCGCGTCGTTGACCGGGTCGTAGCGGCTGGGCGACTGCACGATGCCGGCCAGCAGGGCCGCCTCGGGCAGAGTCAGGTCCTTGGCGCTCTTGGAGAAGTACCGCTGGGAGGCGGCCTCCACGCCGTACGCCTGCTGGCCGAAGAACGTGATGTTCAGGTAGTTCTCGAGGATCTTCTTCTTGCCCAGCTCCTCCTCGACCTGGATCGCGTACTTCAGTTCGCGGATCTTGCGGCCGATGGTCTGCTGGGTGGCCTGGGCGACCTTCGTCGGGTCGTCGCCCGCCTCCTCGACGAAGACGTTCTTCACGTACTGCTGGGTGAGCGTCGAGGCGCCCTGGGAGACCCCGCCGCTCTGCGCGTTCTGGTTCAGTGCGCGCAGGACGCCCTTGAGGTCGACGGCGCCGTGCTCGTAGAAGCGCGAGTCCTCGATCGCGACGATCGCCTTCTGCATGTAGGGCGAGATGGCGTCGAGGTCGACGACCGTGCGGTCACGGGAGTAGACCGTGGCGATCTGGTCGCCCTTGGCGTCGAGGATCGTGGTGCGCTGGCTCAGCGGTGGCGTCTTGAGATTGGCCGGGAGTTCGTCGAACGACTCCACCGACCCCTTGGCGGCCAGGCCCAGGGCGCCGAACGCGGGCAGGGCGATACCGGCCAGCACGGCTCCCGCGAGAACACTGACACCGAGGAACTGGGCGGCCTGCTGCGTCGCCGTCAGACCACCGCCCGAGCGCTTCTTTGGCATGGGGGAAGCCTACGTTCTCATTCGCCGGACACGCGTCAATGCCTTGGCCTAAGCTGCCCTCAACTGTCACAGCAGCAGGGCTACGTATCAATACGTCCGGAGACCCCGAATCGTTCCGGAGGTTTCTCGCTTTCTTGGTGAGAGCGTGTCCGAATCCGCCTCGTGTGTCACTCGGCGTCCGTTGTGACTCAACAGGACTGTCCCGTTTTGCAGCGGATAGTCACGCATGTCGCAGGCTCACTCCCCCGGGTGATCTGCCGCTTGCGCATAGTCCGTTCGGGCCATTCAAGATTGGGCCCGAAGGGGGTGTTGCGCTGTGCCCACCTTCCGTAACGTCCTCAACTGGCGGCGGTGAATATGCCGCTGCCGCCGTGGGGGAGCCTCGATTCGGGAGAGGACGGCGCCGGTATGGGCTGGGTAACCGACTGGAGTGCGCAGGCTGCCTGCCGCACTACCGATCCGGATGAACTGTTCGTTCAGGGAGCAGCGCAGAACAGGGCCAAGGCGGTGTGCACCGGATGTCCGGTACGCACGGAATGCCTGGCCGACGCGCTCGACAACCGCGTCGAGTTCGGCGTGTGGGGAGGCATGACGGAGCGCGAGCGCCGCGCCCTCCTGCGCAGGCGGCCGACCGTCACCTCGTGGCGCCGGCTGCTGGAGACGGCGCGCTCGGAGTACGAGCGCGGAGCGGGCATCGTGCCCCTCGACGACGACCAGGTGTACGAGAACTACGCGGCGGTGAGCTGAGGCGATCCCTCGGCTCGGTCGCCGGACGTCGGCTCGGTCGCCGGTTCAGTGGTGAGCTTGGCCACCGGTAGTCGGCTCGGTTGGGGGCAGTCGGCTCATCCGTCGGCGGCCTCGGGCAGCTCCGGCCGGTTGGCCGCGAGCCGGATACCGATGTCCCGCAGTCCCGCGAGGTCGTGGACGTCGCCGGGCAGTGCGGCCACTTCGGTGACCGCGACCTCGGGGTGGAGCGCGGTGAAGCGGTCGCGGGTGCGCTGCTCACGGGAGAGCAGGTGCATGCGCTCGGCGTGCAGCCTCAACAGGCCCGCCGTGAGATCGTCGACGGTCCGGTCCGCGTCCGCGGGGGAGTCGGACGTGGCGGCCGGCGACCGGGGCGTGGGGGAGCGCCGTGCCGGGGGCCGGTCTGTCGAGGCCTCGGTCGTCGGGGACCCGTCCACCGGGGAGCTGGAGGACCCCTCCGGGGAGTCGGAGGACCCGTCCACCGGGGATTCGGGGGAGCCGGGGGAGTCGGGGGTCTCTGGTGCCGAACTGCCATACGTGTCGGGGGAGTTACGAAGTCCAGCTTTCCCGTCGTCCTGATCCACAATGCGGGGCTCTTCAAGATTTTCGGCGGCGGCGAGCGCCCGCTCGGCGGACAGCTGGGCGGCGCCGCTGCCGTGGACCCGGTTGAGCACCAGACCCGCCAGCGGCATGTCCTCGGCGGCCAGCCGCTCCACGAAGTACGCCGCCTCCCGCAGGGCGTCCCGCTCGGGAGCCGCCACCACCAGGAACGCCGTCCCGGGCGCCTGGAGCAGCTTGTACGTCGCGTCCGCGCGCGTACGGAAGCCACCGAACATCGAGTCCATCGCCGCCACGAACGTCTGCACGTCCTTCAACAGCTGACCGCCGAGCAGCTTGCCGAGGACGCCGGTCATCATCGACATGCCGACGTTCAGGAACTTCATCCCCGCGCGGCCGCCGACCTTGGCGGGCGCGAGCAGGACGCGGATCAGCTTGCCGTCCAGGAACGACCCGAGCCGCTTGGGCGCGTCCAGGAAGTCCAGCGCCGAACGGGACGGCGGTGTGTCGACGACGATGAGGTCCCACTCGTCCCTGGCACGCAGCTGCCCGAGCTTCTCCATCGCCATGTACTCCTGCGTGCCCGCGAAGCCCGCCGAGAGCGACTGGTAGAAGGGGTTGCCCAGGATCGCGGCCGCCCGCTCCGGGTCCGCGTGCGCCTCGACGATCTCGTCGAAGGTGCGCTTCATGTCGAGCATCATCGCGTGCAGCTCGCCGTCGCCCTCGACGCCCTTCACCCGGCGCGGGGTGTTGTCGAGCGAGTCGATGCCCATGGACTGCGCGAGCCGGCGCGCCGGGTCGATGGTGAGGACGACCACCTTGCGGCCCCGCTCGGCGGCCCTGAGGCCCAGCGCGGCCGCCGTCGTCGTCTTGCCGACGCCGCCCGAGCCGCAGCACACCATGATGCGCGTGCCCGGATCGTCGAGCAGCGGATCGACGTCCAGCACGCGCGCGGAGGAGAGGCCGTGCCGGGTGCTCCCCTGGCCGTGAGTCTGGTCCGGACTCATGACATCCCCTGCTTCCGCAGCTCGGTGGCGAGTTCGTACAGGCCCGCGAGGTCCATGCCCTCGGCGAGCAGCGGCAGTTCGTGCAGCGGCAGGTCCAGCTCGGCCAGGACGGACCGCTGCTCGTGCTCCAGCGCGTACCGCTCGGCGTACTCCTCGGCCTGCGCCAGGAGCGGGTCGACCAGCCGCTCCGCGTGCCCGCCGCGCCGCGCCCCGCCGAGTCCCGCGGCCGACAGCGACCGCGCGACAGAGGAACGGCCCACCGTCCGCAGGAGTTCCAGCCCGGCCGCGTCGAGCAGCTCCGGCCGCACCATGTTGACGACGACCCGCCCCACCGGCAGCCCCGCCCCCCGCAGTTCGGCGATGCCGTCCGCGGTCTCCTGGACGGGCATCTCCTCCAGCAGCGTCACCAGGTGCACCGCCGTCTCCGACGACTTCAGCACCCTCATGACCGCCTGGGCCTGATTGTGTATGGGGCCGATCTTCGCGAGCCCGGCGACCTCGTCGTTGACGTTCAGGAAGCGGGTCACCCGGCCCGTGGGCGGGGCGTCCATGACGACGTAGTCGTACACGAACCGGCCGCTGCGGTCCCTCCGGCGCACCGCCTCGCACGCCTTGCCGGTGAGGAGGACGTCCCGCACCCCGGGCGCGATGGTGGTGGCGAAGTCGATCGCGCCGAGCTTCTTCAGGGCCCGTCCGGCACCGCCCAGCTTGTAGAACATCTGGAGGTAGTCCAGAAGTGCCAGTTCGGGGTCTATGGCGAGGGCGTACACCTCCCCGCCCCCGGGAGCGACGGCGATCTTCCGCTCCTCATAAGGCAGCGCTTCCGTCTCGAAGAGCTGCGCGATGCCCTGCCGGCCCTCGACCTCGACGAGAAGCGTCCGCTTCCCCTCGGACGCGAGGGCCAGCGCGAGTGCGGCGGCGACCGTCGTCTTTCCGGTCCCGCCCTTGCCGCTGACGACCTGGAGCCTGCTCACGTCTTCGAGCGTAACCAGTCGGCGCCCGGGCCAATCGGGAGGCTGTGGACAACGGGGTGCGCCCGCCCTGCCCCAGGGGCGGCAATCGGCCACATGGCCTGCGACGGGTCACGCGGTCCACAGCGGATACAGTCGGCCCATGACCAAGTGGGAATACGCAACCGTGCCGCTGCTCGTCCACGCCACGAAGCAGATTCTGGACACCTGGGGCGAGGACGGCTGGGAGCTCGTCCAGGTCGTGCCCGGGCCGAACAACCCCGAGCAGCTCGTCGCCTACCTGAAGCGGGAGAAGGCGTGAGCGCCGTCGAGGCGAGGCTCGCCGAGCTGGGCCTGACCCTGCCGGCGGTCGTCCCCCCGCTGGCGGCCTACCAGCCCGCCGTGCAGTCCGGGCCGTACGTGTACACGGCCGGCCAGCTGCCGATGGTGGACGGCAAGCTGCCGGTCACCGGCAAGGTCGGCGCGGAGGTCACCCCCGAGGAGGCCAAGAACCTCGCCCGCACCTGCGCCCTGAACGCCCTGGCCGCCGTCAAGTCGGTCGCGGGCGACCTGGACCGCGTCGCGCGCGTGGTGAAGGTCGTCGGCTTCGTCGCCTCGGCCTCCGACTTCACCGGCCAGCCCGCCGTCCTCAACGGCGCGAGCGAGCTGCTGGGCGAGGTCCTCGGCGACAAGGGCGTGCACGCGCGCAGCGCGGTGGGCGTCGCGGTGCTGCCGCTGGACGCGCCGGTCGAGGTCGAGATCCAGGTCGAGCTGGCGTAGGGCGCGAGGAGGCGGCGGTGCGGTCGCCGTCTGCCGCCGGCCGGTACGCCGGTGGGTTCGTCGGCCTCCGGTGGCCGGAGGCCGGGCGGGCGGCTGCCGCTTCCGGGGACGTCCGGAGGCCGTGGGTACGGGGCACTACGGAATACGTCCGGAATGCGTACGGAGACGCCTACGGGACGCCTACGGGAACGGGTCGGCCCAGTGCCCCGCTCGGCGCGCCCAGGGCGCCCAGGGCACCCGTAGGCCCCCAGGCACCTCTCGAACATTCACGCACCACGGGATAGCCTCCGGCCATGGCGAATGGGCAGTGGTTTCCCGCGGACTGGCCGGACCGCATCCGCGCACTGGCGGACGGGACCCTCGAGCCGGTCGTGCCGAGGCGCGCGGCCACCGTCATGCTGCTGAAGGACACCGACGGCGGTCCCGTCGTCCACATGCTGCGCAGACGCGCCTCCATGGCCTTCGCCGGCGGGGCGTACGCCTATCCGGGCGGGGGAGTCGACCCGCGGGACGACGACCGTCACGTGCGCTGGGCGGGTCCCACGCGCGCGTGGTGGGCCGAGCGGCTCGGGGTGGACGAGGCGGGAGCCCAGGCGATCGTCTGCGCGGCCGTCCGGGAGACGTACGAGGAGGCGGGGGTCCTGCTCGCCGGGCCGGCCGCCGATTCCGTCGTCGGGGACACCACCGGCGCCGACTGGGAGGCCGACCGGGCCGCCCTGGCCGCCCGGGAGACGTCCTTCGCGGAGTTCCTCGACCGCCGCGGACTGGTACTGCGCTCCGACCTCCTGGGCCCCTGGACGCGCTGGATCACCCCGGAGTTCGAGCCCCGCCGCTACGACACCTGGTTCTTCGTCGCCGCGCTCCCGAAGGGACAGCGCACCCGCAACGCGTCGACGGAGGCCGACCGCACGGTCTGGATCCGGCCGGCGGACGCGGCCGCGGCGTACGACGACGGCGAGCTGCTGATGATGCCTCCCACCATCGCGACCCTGCGCCAGCTGACGTCCTGCGCCACGGCCGCCGAGGCCCTGGCGGACGCCGCCGCGCGCGATCTCACGCCCGTCCTGGCACGGGCGCGCCTCGACGACGGCGAGGTCGTGCTGACCTGGCCGGGCCACGACGAGTTCACCAAACACATCCCCACAGGTGGAGCCCCCGCATGACGGACGCAGCAGCCCTTCCCGGCCGGCCCCGCGGCGGGGTCCTCTCCGGTCCCGCGACCGCCCGCGCGGTCAACGTCCTGGCGCCCAACGCCTCCGCGATGACCCTGGACGGCACGAACACCTGGCTCGTCGCCGAGCCGGACTCCGACCTGGCCGTCGTGATCGACCCGGGGCCGCTGCACGAGGGCCATCTGCGCGCGGTCGTCGACACGGCCGAGAAGGCCGGCCGGCGCGTCGCCCTGACCCTGCTCACGCACGGACACCCCGACCACGCCGAGGGCGCCGCCCGCTTCGCCGAGCTGACCGGCACCGAGGTGCGGGCCCTGGACCCCGGGCTGCGGCTCGGCGACGAGGGGCTGGCCGCCGGTGACGTGATCACCGTCGGCGGGCTGGAGCTGCGGGTCGTCCCGACACCCGGTCACACCGCCGACTCCCTGTCGTTCCACCTCCCGGCCGACGGCGCCGTCCTGACCGGTGACACGGTCCTCGGCCGCGGTACGACGGTCGTGTCCCACCCCGACGGCCGTCTGGGCGACTACCTGGACTCCCTGCGGCGGCTGAGGTCCCTCACGGTCGACGACGGCGTCCACACGGTCCTCCCGGGTCACGGCCCCGTCCTGGAGGACGCCCAGGGCGCCGTCGAGTTCTACCTCGCCCACCGCGCCCACCGTCTCGCCCAGGTCGAGACGGCCGTCGAGAACGGCCACCGCACCGCCGAGGAGGTCGTGGCCCACGTCTACGCCGACGTGGACCGCTCCCTGTGGCCGGCCGCCGAGCTGTCCGTACGGGCGCAGATGGAGTACCTGGAGGAGCACGGGCTCATCTAGGGCATGCGCCGTCACCCGGACCCAGTGAGGAGCCCGGGTTCGTCAACGGCCCGCGACCGCCGTCAACGCCCGCGACCGCCGTCGGCGGTCGGCCGTCGGCGCTCGCAAGGGGTGGTCGGGGTGCCGTAGGTCAGCGCGACCGCTTCGCGAGCCGCTCCACGTCCAGCAGGATCACCGCGCGCGCCTCCAGGCGCAGCCATCCGCGCTGGGCGAAGTCGGCGAGTGCCTTGTTCACCGTCTCGCGGGAGGCGCCGACGAGCTGGGCCAGCTCCTCCTGCGTGAGGTCGTGGACGACGTGGATGCCTTCCTCGGACTGCACGCCGAAGCGGCGGGAGAGGTCCAGCAGGGCGCGGGCGACACGGCCGGGCACGTCCGAGAAGACCAGGTCCGACATGGCGTCGTTGGTCTTGCGCAGGCGCCGGGCGACGGCGCGCAGCAGCGCGGAGGCCACCTCGGGGCGGGCGTTGAGCCAGGGCTGGAGGTCGCCGTGGCCGAGGCCCAGCAGCTTCACCTCGGTCAGCGCGGTGGCGGTCGCCGTACGCGGGCCGGGGTCGAAGAGCGACAGCTCGCCGATCAGCTCGCTGGGTCCGACCACCGCCAGCATGTTCTCCCGGCCGTCCGGGGACGTGCGGTGGAGCTTCACCTTGCCCTCGGTGACGACGTAGAGCCGGTCGCCCGGGTCGCCCTCGTGGAACAGGGAGTCGCCACGGGCGAGGGTCACCTCACTCATGGAGGCGCGCAGCTCCGCGGCCTGCTCGTCGTCGAGTGCCGCGAAGAGCGGGTTGCGCCGCAGAACGTCGTCCACGAGTTCTCTCCTTGTCGACCTGCTCAGGGGATCTTGCTCCCCTGTCTGCCAGGGGACCGTGTTCCCCATTTTGCCGGACGGTCCAAACAGTGTGATCTGTCACAAGGATGCCGCACAGGTGCTCTGAGGTAAGCGGCAGGGGTCCGATCGGGGGCTGATCTTCCGAGGCCAAGGCGGATGTCGGCGGTGGGCTTTAGGCTGGCCGGGTGTCCAAGTCGCCGGTGAGAGTGCAGGCCTGAGGGGGTTGGGCGGTGGTTGTACGACGGGATTCCGCTGTGGGCGAACAGACGTCCGGTGAGGGTGAGAAAGCGGCGAAGGTGACGAAGAAGGCGCCTATGAAGAAAGCGCCCGTGAAGAAGGAGCCCGTGGAGAAGGAGCCCCTGGAGGCGGATCCCGTGAAGAGGGGGCCTGCCAGGCCGTCGGCCGGGAAGACCCCGCCGGGAAAGGCGGCGTCCGCGGCGCGGAAGCCCGAGTCCCGTACGGCGCTCGTCCGCCGCGCACGCCGGATCAACCGCGAGCTCGCCGAGGTCTACCCTTACGCCCACCCGGAACTCGACTTCGAGAATCCCTTCCAGCTGCTGGTCGCCACGGTCCTGTCCGCGCAGACCACCGACCTGCGGGTCAACCAGACCACCCCCGCCCTCTTCGCCAAGTACCCCACCCCCGAGGACCTGGCCGCCGCCGACCCGCAGGAGGTCGAGGAGATCCTCCGGCCGTGCGGCTTCTTCCGCGCCAAGACCAGGTCGGTGACCGGGCTCTCCAAGGCCCTGGTGGAGGAGTTCGACGGCGAGGTCCCCGGAAAGCTGGAGGACCTGGTCAAGCTGCCCGGCGTGGGCCGCAAGACCGCCTTCGTGGTGCTGGGCAACGCGTTCGGCCGGCCCGGCATCACCGTGGACACGCACTTCCAGCGGCTGGTGCGGCGCTGGAAGTGGACCGAGGCGACCGACCCCGACAAGATCGAGGCGGAGATCGGCGCGCTCTTCCCCAAGAGCGACTGGACCGACCTCTCCCACCACGTCATCTGGCACGGCCGCCGCATCTGCCACGCCCGCAAGCCCGCCTGCGGCGCCTGTCCCATCACCCCCCTCTGCCCGGCGTACGGCGAGGGCGAGACCGACCCGGAGAAGGCGACGAAGCTCCTGAAGTACGAGAAGGGCGGCTTCCCCGGCCAGCGTCTGAACCCGCCCCAGGCCTACCTGGACGCCGGGGGCCGGCCGGCGCCCCCGCTGGGGGCCGGATGAGGGCAGGGACGGACACGGGACCGGGCCGGCGTCCGACCGTGCGCCCCTTCCCGGGCCCCCGGTCGGCCGCGCGCTCCCTCCCTGCCCCATGGCCGGTCGCGCGCCCCAGCTCCGGCCGCGGCGACGGCTCCCTGCCCCGCCCCCCGAACGCCCCGGCAGCGGTACGTGTCGCGGAACGATCTACGAGGGTTCGGGCGTTGGACTCGGCAGGACGGGGGTGGTGTCTCGGTGACAAGGGCGAGTGACACGCACGGCGGGCCGGTGACGGTCAGCAAGGCGGGGCTGCCGGACTGGCTGGAGCCGGTGGTGCGGGCCGTGGAGACGGTGGAGCCGCGCCAGTTGAGCCGGTTCCTGCCGCCGGAGGACGGCGCGGGACGGCAGTCGGCCGTGCTGATCCTCTTCGGGGAGGGCGAGCGCGGCCCCGAATTGCTGCTCATGGAGCGGGCCGGCTCGCTGCGCTCGCACGCGGGGCAGCCCTCCTTCCCGGGCGGCGCCCTCGACCCGGAGGACGGCGATCCGTACGGCGACGGGCCGTTGCGGGCGGCCCTGCGGGAGGCCGAGGAGGAGACCGGCCTCGACCCGGCCGGTGTGCAGCTCTTCGGCGTGCTGCCCAAGCTGTACATCCCGGTGAGCGGCTTCGTCGTGACGCCGTGCCTGGGCTGGTGGCGGGAGCCGAGCCCGGTCGGCGTGGTCGATCCCGCCGAGACGGCCCGCGTCTTCACGGTCCCCGTGGCCGATCTCACGGACCCCGCGAACCGCGCCATGGCCGTGCACCCCTCGGGCCACCGCGGTGCGGCGTTCACGGTCGCCTCCGCCCTCGTATGGGGGTTCACCGCCGGACTCATCGACCGCCTGCTGCACTACGCGGGATGGGAGCTGCCCTGGGACCGCGAGAAGCAGGTCCCGCTCGACTGGCGGTCATGACAGGGTGTCCCTCGTGAACGTGCTGGACATCCTGTTGCTGGTCGCGGCCGTGTGGTTCGCGGTGGTGGGCTACCGCCAGGGCTTCGTCGTCGGCATCCTGTCGGTGATCGGGTTCCTGGGCGGCGGCCTCGTCGCCGTGTATCTGCTGCCCGTCATCTGGGACGCGCTGACCGACAACGCCGAGGTCAGTACGACGGCCGCCGTCGTCGCGGTCGTCGTGGTGATCGTCTGCGCCTCCGTCGGCCAGGCCCTGACCACCCACCTCGGCAACAAGCTGCGCCGGTACATCACCTGGTCCCCGGCCCGTGCGCTGGACGCCACCGGCGGCGCCCTCGTCAACGTCGTCGCCATGCTGCTCGTGGCATGGCTGATCGGCTCCGCGCTCGCCGGCACCACCCTGCCGACGCTCGGCAAGGAGGTCCGCAACTCCACGGTGTTGCAGGGGGTGTCCCGGGCACTGCCCGACCAGGCCGACAACTGGTTCACCGACTTCTCCACCGTCCTCGCGCAGAACGGCTTCCCGCAGGTCTTCAGCCCGTTCTCCAACGAGCCGATCACCGACGTGCAGCCGCCCGACCCGGCGCTCGCGGGCAGCGCGGTGGCCACGCGCGCGCAGCGCTCCATCGTCAAGGTCATGGGAACCGCGGAGAGCTGCGGCAAGGTCCTGGAAGGCACCGGCTTCGTCTTCGGCGAGCGCCGCGTCATGACCAACGCGCACGTGGTCGGCGGCGTCGACGAGCCCACCGTCCAGATAGGCGGCGAGGGCCGCAAGTACGACGCCACCGTCGTGCTGTACGACTGGAAGCGCGACATCGCCGTCCTGGACGTACCGGACCTCGACGCACCCGTCCTGGAGTTCACCACCGCCGACGCGGCGAGCGGCGACAGCGCGATCGTCGCCGGCTTCCCCGAGAACGGGTCCTACGACGTCCGCGCCGCGCGCGTGCGCGGGCGCATCAAGGCCAACGGCCCCGACATCTACCACCGCGGCACCGTCAGCCGTGAGGTCTACTCGCTGTACGCCACCGTCCGCCAGGGCAACTCCGGCGGCCCGCTGCTCACCCCCGAGGGCAAGGTGTACGGCGTGGTCTTCGCCAAGTCCCTCGACGACGCCGACACCGGTTACGCCCTCACCGCGGACGAGATCCAGCAGGACATCGCCCAGGGGCGCACCGCCGGCCAGGAAGTCGACAGCGACAACTGCGCCTTGTAGTCCCTCCGCCTCACGCCGGGCGGCCTCACGCCGGGCGGCCCGCCCGGACAGGCTTCACGCGGGTTCGGTACCCGCGCCGATGCTCTGTGCGGATGCGGTGCCCGCGCTACCTGTCCCGTGCGGATGCGGTGCCCCGCGCTGGATGCCTCACGCGGGCTCAGTGCCCGCGCCGGAAGCCCTCTGCGTGCGTGGGTGCCCGTGCATGCTTCGTACGGGTCGCGGGCGCCTTGCGCGCATGCCCCGTGCGGGTGATGCGTGCCCCGTGGCGGCGCGTCCGCGGCAGGCGCAGGTGCGACGACCGGGGGAGCGCTGTACCCGGCGAGGCGACGCCGGACGGCGCCGTACGGGACGGAGCCGCGGGAGGCGTGTCGCGGGGGTGACGCGGTGGGGCGGTCGGTCAGCCGCGCGGGTGACGCAGGCGTACCGAGACCCAGCGGGCCCGGCGGCGCAGGATGCGCGGAATGCCCACGCGGAGGTCGCCGCCTTGCGGCGCGTAACCTCGCTCATGGGGGCTCAGGCCGGAGGCCGAGCGGCGGGTGCGTGCTGCGTCACTGTAGTCGTGCGTCCAGCCCATACCCCGACGTGTGCCCTCGCCCCAAGGTCGATAACCGCCTGGAGGGCGGCCAATTGGCCTATGCGCCGGGCAAGTGGCTGTTCGTAGGACAGGTGTTCCATCTCCGGATACCGGGCGCGACGACCGCGTCACCGATCGGGTTCGGGATCCTTCAGCCAGTTGACCAGTTCGGTGGAGAAGGCGACCGGGTCCTCCTCGTGCGGGTAGTGGCCGAGCCCGTCGAACAGCCGCCAGCGGTAGGGCGCCTCGACGTACTCCCCGGAGCCGGCCGCGCTGCGGGTGCGCAGCACCGGGTCGAGGGAGCCGTGCAGGTGCAGCGTCGGCACGCGCACGGGCCGCTTCATGCGCCGGTAGAACTGGACGCCGTCCGGCCGGGCCAGCGACCGCACCAGCCACCGGTACGGCTCCACCGAGCAGTGCGCCGTGGACGGGATGCACATCGCGCGCCGGTACGTCTCCACTGCCTCGTCCTCCGGCGGCCGCGGCCCGGACCACTCCCGGATCAGCCGGCCCACCAGCTCCCCGTCGTCTGCGGTCAGCTGCCGTTCCGGGATCCAGGGCCGCTGGAACCCCCAGATGTGCGAGCCGGCGGCGGTCTGCCGGACGTCGGTGAGCATCGCCGAGCGCCAGCGGCGCGGGTGCGGCATCGAGGCGACCGCCAGCCGCCGGACCAGCTTGGGGCGCATGACGGCCGCCGTCCACGCCAGGTAGCCGCCCAGATCGTGGCCGACCAGCGCGGCGTCCGGCTCCCCGAGGGAGCGGATCACGCCGGTGATGTCGAGGGCGAGGTTGGCGGGGTCGTAGCCGCGGGGGGTGCGGTCGCTGCCGCCGACGCCGCGCAGGTCCATGGCGACGGCCCGGAAGCCCGCGTCGGCGAGCGCGGTCAACTGGTGCCGCCAGGTCCACCAGAACTGGGGGAAGCCGTGCACCAGCATGACGAGGGGGCCGTCGCCCAGCTCGGCGATGTGGAAGCGCGCGCCGTTCGCGGCGACCTCCCGGTGGGTCACCTTTCTGCCGTCGACCAGGTCGGGTCGTACGACTGCCGTGGGGGGCACCGGGGCGGGCTGCGCCGAAGGCGTCGCGGGGTCCGTCATGACGTCGAGCGTGCCACAGCCTCGATGGCCTGCGGGGCCCGGTCCTGGACGAGCTCGGGCCGCGGGTGCGGCTTCGCCTTCTGCAGGACCCCCGCGGACTCCTTCACCGAGGCGGCGACCTTCTGCGGACCCTTGCCCTTCTTGGCCTTCTTCGCGAAGACGACGCCGATCAGCACGAGGACCAGGGCCACGAGGACGTTGGCCGCGAACGACAGCAGGAAGCAGACGGCGAGGTTCCAGCGGCTCCAGGTCCGGATGCCGTAGGCGAGGGCGAAGTTCAGCATCGGCAGGGAGAAGAGGAGGATCGCCCCGGCCAGCGAGAACGCGCCGCCGCTCGTCGCGCCCCGCTTGACGTCCTGCCTGAGCTGCGCCTTCGCCAGCGCGATCTCGTCGTGCACCAGCGCCGACATCTCGGTCGTCGCGGAGGCGAACAGCTGGCCGATGCTTCGTTCGGCGCCGACCGGGCTGCCGTCGGGTGCGCTCATCGCGGTCTCCCTCGTCTTGTACGGTTCCGCCGTCTTCTGCCTGACTGCGTACGGTCCCGTCTTTTGTACCGTCCCGTCAGATCATGCCGGACGGTCGCCCTCCTCGCCCGCCCCGCCCGCGACTTCGGCCCGCCTGTGGCGTGGGGCCGGCTCTCCGGACGGCTTTTCGGACGGCGCCCCGGACGTCACCCCGGACGTCACCCCGGACGTCACCCCGGACGTCACCCCGGACGTCACCCCGGTCTGCTCTTCGGCGATCCGCCGGTGTTCGGCGGCCTTGCGGTCGTAGATCTCGGCCATGCGCAGGTGGTACGCCGGATCGTCCTGTTCGTAGACGTCCGGGATGCCGTCGAGGTCGTCGTCGCGCTCCTCCTCCTCGCTCATCCGGCGGTACCCGGCGTTGCGCACCTTCAGCAGGACGGTCGCCAGGCACGCCGCGATCAGTGAGCCCGTCAGGACGGCGGCCTTGACCTCGCCGGTGAGGGCCGGATCACCCTCGAACGCCAGTTCCCCGATGAGCAGGGAGACGGTGAAGCCGATGCCGGCGAGCGACGCGACGGCGAAGACGTCCGCCCAGGCGAGGTCCTCGCTGAGGGAGGCCCGGGTGAACCGGACCGTGAGCCACGACCCGCCGAAGATGCCGATCGTCTTGCCGACGACGAGACCCAGGACGACACCCAGGGTCTCCGGCCGGGAGAACACATCCGCGAGCGCGCTGCCCGAGATCGCCACACCGGCGCTGAACAGGGCGAACAGCGGAACGGCAAGGCCTGCGGAGAAGGGGCGCACGAGATGCTCGATGCGCTCACCCGGAGACTGCTCCTCGCCCTCCCGGAGGGTGCAGCGCAGCATCAGGCCCATGGCGACGCCGGCGATGGTGGCGTGGATGCCGCTGTTGTACATCAGCGCCCAGATCACGACCGCGAGCGGAACGTACACGTACCAGCCGCGTACGCCCGCGCGCAGCAGCAGCCAGAACAGCGCGAGCCCGGCGACCGCGCCGCCGAGCGCGGCGAAGTCGAGGGACTCCGTGAAGAAGACCGCGATGATCAGGATCGCGAACAGGTCGTCGACGACGGCGAGCGTGAGCAGGAAGGCCCGCAGGGAGCTCGGCAACGAGGTGCCGATGACGGCGAGCACGGCCAGCGCGAAGGCGATGTCGGTGGCGGTGGGCACCGCCCAGCCGTCGGTCGCTCCCCCGCCCGTGAGAGTGGTCAGCGTGTAGACCAGCGCCGGTACGGCCATCCCGCACAGGGCGGCCACCACGGGCAGCACGGCGGCCCTGGGGTCCCTCAGGTCACCGGCGACCAGCTCACGTTTGAGCTCGATGCCGGCGACGAAGAAGAAGACGGCGAGCAGGCCGTCGGCGGCCCAGTGCGCGATCGACAGGTTCAGGCCGAGGGCCTCGGGGCCGAGGTGGAAGTGGCTGACGCTCTCGTAGCTGTCGTGCAGGGCGGGGACGTTCGCCCAGATCAGCGCGGCGACGGCGGCGACGAGCAGGATCACACCACCGACGGTCTCGGTGCGGAGCGCGTCCGCGACGTAGGTCCGCTCGGGGAGGGACAGCCGTCCGAGGGCCTTGCGGGGGGCGGGGGTGCGGGGCGGCGCGGTCACGGCGGAGACCTCCGGTCGGTGGGCAGGACGGAACACCTGCCGACCAGACTTCCCGGCGCACCTGTTCGCTCATTTTACGTAAGGGGCGTGAAGGGGGGCACGCCGTGGTGCACCGATGCGCGGATGCACCGATGCACCGATGCACCGATGCACCGATGCACCGATGCACCGATGCACCGATGCACGGATGCACCGATGCACGGATGCACCGGGTGCCCGGGGACGCCGTTCTCAGTCGTCCCCGGGCACCCGTCGCCGTTCTCGGCTGCCCTTCTCAGTCGACGGGCTCGGCCGCCGTTCTCAGCCGCCGTTCTCGGTCGACGGGCAGGCGACGGGCTCAGCCGTCGTGGCCGCTCAGTCCTCGCTCGGTGACGCCGGCAGTTTGGCCTGGATGAGATCCATGACCGTCGAGTCACTGAGCGTGGTCACGTCACCGACCTGGCGGTTCTCGGCGACGTCCCGCAGCAGACGGCGCATGATCTTGCCGGAGCGGGTCTTCGGCAGTTCGGCCACGGGGAGGATGCGCTTCGGCTTGGCGATGGGGCCGAGCGTGGCACCGACGTGGTTGCGCAGGTCGTCGACGAGGCTCGCGTCCTCCGACGCCGTACCGCGCAGGATCACGAAGGCGACGATCGCCTGGCCCGTCGTCTCGTCCGCCGCGCCGACGACGGCCGCCTCGGCCACCGCCGGGTGGGAGACCAGCGCGGACTCCACCTCGGTGGTGGAGATGTTGTGGCCCGACACGAGCATCACGTCGTCCACCCGGCCCAGCAGCCAGATGTCGCCGTCGTCGTCCTTCTTCGCGCCGTCGCCGGCGAAGTACTTGCCCTCGAAGCGCGACCAGTACGTGTCGAGGAAGCGCTGGTCGTCGCCCCAGATGGTGCGCAGCATGGACGGCCACGGCTCGGTGAGGACCAGGTAGCCGCCTCCGCCGTCGGGTACCTCGTTCGCCTCGTCGTCGACGACGGTCGCCGCGATGCCGGGCAGCGGGCGCTGGGCCGACCCGGGCTTGGCCTCGGTGACGCCCGGCAGCGGCGAGATCATCATCGCGCCGGTCTCGGTCTGCCACCAGGTGTCGACGACGGGAGTGCGGTCCGCGCCGATGTGCTTGCGGTACCAGATCCAGGCGTCGGGGTTGATCGGCTCCCCGACGGACCCCAGGACGCGCAGACTGGAGAGGTCGAACTTCGCGGGGATGTCGTCGCCCCACTTCATGAACGTACGGATCGCGGTCGGCGCCGTGTACAGGATCGTCACGCCGTACTTCTGGACGATCTCCCAGAAGCGGCCCTGGTGCGGGGTGTCCGGGGTGCCCTCGTACATGACCTGCGTCGCGCCGTTCGCCAGCGGCCCGTACACGATGTAGGAGTGTCCGGTGACCCAGCCGACGTCGGCGGTGCACCAGTAGACGTCCGTCTCCGGCTTCAGGTCGAAGACGGCGTGGTGCGTGTACGCGGTCTGGGTGAGGTAGCCGCCGGAGGTGTGCAGGATGCCCTTCGGCTTCCCCGTGGTGCCGGAGGTGTAGAGGATGAACAGCGGGTGCTCGGCCTCGAACGCCTCCGGCGTGTGCTCCGCCGACTGCCGCCCGACGATCTCGTGCCACCACTGGTCGCGGCCGCCGTCCCACGCGACGTCCTGGCCGGTGCGGCGGACCACGAGCACATGCTCGACGTTGTCGACCTTGGCGACCGCCTCGTCGACGGCCGGCTTGAGCGCGGACGGCTTGCCGCGCCGGTAGCCGCCGTCCGCCGTGATGACGACCTTGGCGTCGGCGTCCTGGATGCGGGTCGCCAGCGCGTCCGCCGAGAAACCGCCGAAGACGACCGAGTGCGCGGCGCCGATGCGGGCGCACGCCAGCATCGCGACCGCCGTCTCGGGGATCATCGGCATGTAGACGGCGACCCGGTCGCCCTTGCGGACCCCCAGCTCCAGCAAGGCGTTGGCGGCCCGGGAGACCTCGTCCTTGAGCTCGGCGTAGGTGAGGGCGCGGCTGTCGCCGGGCTCGCCCTCGAAGTGGATCGCGACCCGGTCGCCGTGCCCGGCCTCCACGTGCCGGTCCACGCAGTTGTAGGCGACGTTGAGTTCGCCGTCCTTGAACCACTTGGCGAACGGCGGGTTCGACCAGTCCAGCGTCTCCGTCGGCTCCTTGGCCCAGGTCAGCCGGCGGGCCTGCGCGGCCCAGAAGCCGAGCCGGTCAGCCTTGGCCTGTTCGTACGCCTCCGCCGTCACGTTGGCGTGCGCCGCCAGGTCGGCGGGGGGCGCGAACCTGCGCTCCTCCTTGAGCAGGTTGGAAAGGGAGGACGACTCGCTCACTGTTCCCTCTCCTTCCCGGACAGGTTGGCCAGGCTCTCGTTGCTCACGACATCTCCCTCTCGCAGGGTGTCCGATGTGTCCCAGGCCACACCTCATCAGACCCGGGGGCCCGGTGACAAGGGGCGACGGACAAATGGTTTAGACCTGTGGACCGTGTTCTCGGCTCGCTTCCCGTGGCCGGCCCCGACCGTCGACCGGGGGTCATCCGTAGCCACGGACGCCGACCGGGCCGAGTTCAGCCTCTGTGCCGCCTTTCACATCCCCAACCCCAGGACCAGTGAAGCGCCGCCTGGGCGAGGGCGGCCCGGCGGGACAGGGTGGGAGCAGCGCTCCGCCGTCACGTCGGCGTGGGCCGCGGAACCCGGCGTGCCGGGGAACCCCTGCATGGCCCGAACCGGAACCGTCCACGTGCTCAAGGACAAGCTGTTGTCGCCTGCGCGGATGGAGCTGTGACCCCAGCGCCGGGCCGGTGACGGAGCCGGTGTGCGACCGCGCCCCGACGGGGCCGCACACCGGCGCCGGGTTCACGCCGACACGTCCATCACCCCCACATGGTCGAACACCTCGCCGTCGCTCTTGTCTCCCTCTGCGAGCAGATACGCCTGTGCCTCGCCCACGTGGAAGTACATCCCGTGCAGTTCCAGCGCCCCGGCCCGCAGCGCCCGGGCCACCGACTCATGGCCGCGCAGGTGGTCCAGTTGCTGGACCACATTGATCAGGCAGAGCTGCTCGACCGCGTCGGCGGGCGCCCGCCCGGCCAGCCGGACCCAGGGGCGGCCGGCGTCGGCCATCCGCTCCAGGCTCGGCAGCCCGAGTCGCAGCCATCGCTTCAACGGGGTCTGCGCCGCACCCGGTTCGGAGGCGAGGAGGGCCTGCATGGCCCCGCACCCGGAGTGCCCGCACACCGTGATGGACCGCACCTTGAGCACGTCCACCGCGTATTCGATGGCGGCCGCCACCGAGTCGTCCCCGCTCTCCTCGCCGGGGGGCGGAACCAGATTGCCCACGTTCCGCACGACGAACAGGTCGCCGGGACCACTGGAGGTGATCATCGACGTGACCAGCCGTGAGTCGGCGCAGGTGAGGAACAGCTGGGACGGCTGCTGCCCCTCGCGGGCCAGCCGCGCCAGTTCACCTCGCACCAGCGGGGCGGTGTTCCGGTGGAATGCGTTGATCCCCCGTACGAGTTGGTGAGCGCTCGGTTCGGATTCGGTGGATCTGGCCGGGGCGGTCGGTCCGGACTCGGCCGACCCGCCGGGGGTGGTCGGTCGGGAGGCGGCCGGCCTGCCCGGAGCGGTCGGTCCTGAGCCGGTGGCTCTGCCCGGGACGGTCGGGACGGCCGGCTCCTCGGACGTCGGTGTGGTGGTCTTCTCCGAACCGCCCGTCTCCTCTCCCGCGTCGGACGTGGTCGGTCCCTCCGGCCGACCGCCCGCTTGCCGGGCCGACGGTCGCTCCTCCGGCTCCCCGTCGGCCCGGTCGACGGGCGAGGACGAGGGTGCGGACGGCGGGACCTCGCACTGATGGTTGCGCCAAGGCGTCCACGGACGGCATCGGCAGCCGGCTCTGGGGTCGCCCGTCACCGGGTCGGAGCCGGTGGCCTCGACGGCGGTGGGCTCGGCGACCTTCACCCCGCTGCCGGGGCTGCGGCCGGTCAGCTCGACGGAACCTCCCTGTGCGGTGTGCGTCTTCTGCCAGTCCTGGAGCGTCTCGTACGCCGCGTGGTCCATGAAGGACCCGTCCAACTCGACCACGACCGGGGAGCCGTGGGGCACCAGGTGCAGGGCGCGGCTGAGCCGGGGCACCGCGAGGAACGTCAACTGTCCTCGTACGTGCAAGTGATGGACTCCTTCCCTCTCGTCGTGGGTGATGCGGGTGCGGGTGAGACGGTGCAGGGATACGGCGACGGCCACGGCGATCCCCAGCGCCACGCCCTCCAGGACGCCGAGGAGCACCACGCCGAGGATGGTGACGGCGTACACCGGCACCTCTCGGTGGCGGGTCACCGTGCGGATGTGGTGCAGGGACACCATCTGGATGCCGACGGCCATCACCAGGGCGGCGAGCGAGGCGAGCGGGATGAACTCCAGGACCGGGACCATCAGCAGCGCGGCGACTACTACGAGAACGCCGTGCAGCATCGTGGAGTTCCGGCTCATCGCACCGGCACGGACATTCGCGGTACTGCGCACGGCCACGCCGGCGACGGGCAGTCCGCCGAGGGCGCCGGAGACGATGTTGGCGGAGCCCTGCCCGAGCAGCTCGCGGTCGAGGTCGGAGCGGCCGACCCGGGCGGACGGCCCGGGGCGGGAGGCGATCAGCTTGTCCACCGCGACCGCGCCGAGCAGCGACTGCACACTGCACACCAGCGTGATGGTGAGCACGGCCGTGATGAGACCGAGCACCGGCCCGTCGGGCAGCCCGGCCAGGGCGTGACTTCTCCAGGACGGCAGCTCGACCCTGGGCTGGGTCAGGTCGGCGAGTGCGGCGGTCGCGGTGGCCCCGGCGACGGCGACGAGTGCCGCGGGCAGCGTGCGCAGCAGCCTGCCCACCCGGCCGGGCAGGCGGGGCCAGAGCAGCAGCAGGACGAGAGTGAGGGCGCTGACGGCGACGGCGGCGGGGTGGAGGGCCGCCAACTGGGCCGGCAGCGCACGGACGTTGTCCAGGACGGAGCTCTGCGGGCTGCCGCCGAGGACGATGTGGAGCTGGGCCACGGCGATGGTGACGCCGATGCCGGCGAGCATGCCGTGCACGATCGCGGGGCTGACGGCGAGGGCGCTGCGTGCCACACGCAGGCATCCGAGGCCGAGCTGGGCCAGTCCGGCGAGGACGGTGATGGCGCACGTCGTCCGCCAGCCGTAGCGGTGGATGAGGTCGGCGGTGACGACGGTCAGTCCGGCGGCGGGGCCGCTGACCTGGAGCGGCGAACCGCCGAACCGCCCGGCGACGATCCCGCCGACGGCGGCCGCGACGAGACCGGCCTGCAGGGGCGCGCCGGTGGCGAGGGCGATGCCGAGGGACAGGGGCAGGGCGATCAGGAAGACCGCGATGGAGGCCGACACGTCGGCGCCGGCTACGTGGAAGCGGCGCCGCCGGGGCGGTGGGGGGCTGTGCGGTGGGTGGACGTACTGGGTGTGCGACGAGTCGGACGTGCGGGTGGGGACGCAGGCTGACATGTTTCCCGTCTCCTCCGGGGCAGCGCGGTCGCGGAACAGGTGGTCCCCCGCCGGTGGCGGGGGCGGTCGCGGCCGTGGGTCACGGCGTGCAGTGGCGGGATGAAGAATCAACGCTCAGTAAATAGATCGTAATGCAGAGTAAAGGCCAAGCATGGACTTTCCCGGCAAATGGGTCAATAGATCACCCAGAGGGGTGAAGCAAGTCTTTTATCGGCTTGTCGTACTAATTCCTTCTCGGTCCCATGCGACCTTGGCGGCGCTGTCGGCTCCTCCCGACATGCCACCCGCCGAACGCCCCTGTCGGTGTCGGCCTGAGAGAAGGAAGAAGGTGGGCGGAAGATGGCCGCCACCCAGAGGATCGCTGCGGGCGCCGCGGTTGCCGCGGCCGTCGCCGTATCGCTTGCGGGCTGCACGACAGGAACCGGCGGGACCGACGGTCCCCGGGAAGGAGCGCCGGGCCCGCAGCGGGGCGAGTGGGCCCCTGCTCCCCGGAAGGGCGAGCAGGCCCCGGCCCCCGAGGGCGCGATCCGCCTCATCGGCGACGGCTCCACCGCCTTCACCGGTGCCCAGCCGTACCTGCCCAGACCGGAACGCCTGAAGCCGGGCCGGAAGCCGCCGCAGTTCGTCGTCTTCTCCTGGGACGGTGCCGGCGAGGACAGCCAGCGGCTGTTCTCGCACTTCCGCAAGGTGTCCAAGGAGAACAACGCCACGATGACGTACTTCCTCAGCGGCGTGTACCTGCTGCCGGACGACAAGCGCGACCTCTACAAGCCGCCCCAGCACTCGCCGGGCCGCTCGGACATCGGCTTCAACGACCGTCAGGGCATCGCCGCCACCGTGAAGCAACTGCGCCTGGCCTGGCTGGAGGGCAACGAGATCGGCACCCACTTCAACGGCCACTTCTGCGGCAAGGGCGGCGGGGTCGGCGAGTGGTCGGTGGAGGAGTGGAAGGACGAGATCGCCCAGGCCAAGCAGTTCGTGAAGACCTGGAAGGGCAACACCGGCATGAAGACGGCGGCGCCGCTGCCCTTCGACTACGACAAGGAGCTCATCGGGGCCCGCACCCCCTGCCTCGAAGGCCGGGAGAACTTCATGAAGGCGGCCCGCGACCTCGGCTTCCGCTACGACACCAGCGGTGTCAACAACCAGGTGTGGCCCGAGAAGCAACAGGGCCTGTGGGACCTGTCGATGCAGCTCGTGCCCTTCCCCGGCCACTCGTACGAGCAGCTCACCATGGACTACAACTTCATGGTCAACCAGTCCGGCACCGCCACCCAGGGCGACCCCGACAAGCACGCCTACTGGGGAGACCAGATGCGCGACGGCCTGCTCGGCGGCTTCCGGCGCGCCTACGACGGCAACCGCGCGCCCCTGATCATCGGCAACCACTTCGAGTCCTGGAACGGCGGCGCCTACATGCGCGCCGTCGAGGAGGTCGTGGAGACCGTCTGCACCAAGGAGGACGTGCGCTGTGTCTCCTTCCGGCAACTGGCCGACTGGCTGGACGCCCAGGAACCTCGGGTCCTGGCCAAGCTGCGCACCCTGGGGGTCGGCGAGTCCCCGAGGCAGGGATGGGAGACGTTCCTCTCCGGACACCCCGCCCCGGCCCCGAAGGGCGTGCCCGGGGCGCCGCCGGCCCGGCAGTAGGCGCCGGGCGGGCGCTCGGCGCGCCGGGCGGGCCGGGGCGCGTGGCCGACCACGCGGTGGCTGTTACGCGGTGGCGGTCACGCTCTCGCGCAGGACGAAGCCGGGGTCGACCTGGGCGGCCAGGTCGGCTCCGGTCCGCTCATTGCCCCAGGACCGGGCGTTCTTGAGGTGGAAGTGCACCATTTGGCGGGTGTAACGCTCCCAGTCGCGCCCCTCGTACGCCGCGTCGACGGTCGAGCGCAGCAGGTCCAGGGCGTGGCGGTTGGCGTCTTCCAGGGCGTCGAACCGGGGCGGCCTGCCCTTTTCCATGGCGCGCACCCAGGGCGACTGTCCGACCGTCACGAGCAGGTCGTCCCCGACCTCGTCGCGGAGGAAGTCGAGGTCGTCCTGACCCTGCACCTTGTTGCCGACGACCTTCAGCTGCACGCCGAAGTCCCGGGCGTACTCCTTGTACTGGCGGTAGACGGAGACCCCCTTCCGGGTCGGCTCGGCGACGAGGAACGTGACGTCGAAGCGGGTGAACATGCCGGAGGCGAAGGAGTCCGAGCCCGCCGTCATGTCGACCACGACGTACTCGTCACGGCCGTCCACCAGGTGGTTCAGGCACAGCTCCACCGCTCCCGTCTTGGAGTGGTAGCAGGCGACCCCAAGGTCGGCGTCCGTGAAGGGGCCCGTGACCATCAAACGGACGGCGCTGCCGTCGAGTTCCACGGTGCGTGCGCAGGCGTCGTAGACCGGGTTCTCCTCGCGTACCCGCAGCAGCCGCGAGCCCTCGCCGGGCGGCGTCGTCTTGATCATCGTCTCGGTGGAGGCGATGCGGGGGTTGGAGCCGCGCAGGTACTCCTTGATCAGTGGCAGCCGGTCGCCCATCGCGGGCAGCGCGGCGGCTTCCGCGTCGTCGAGACCGAGCGCTGCACCCAGATGCTGGTTGATGTCCGCGTCGATCGCGATCACGGGCGCGCCGATGGCGGCGAGACGACGGATGAACAGGGAGGACAGGGTGGTCTTGCCGCTGCCGCCCTTCCCGACGAAAGCAATTTTCATGTTCACCAAGAGTAGTGCGGCCATAGCTGTACGTGGCAGGGGTGCGTGAAGAAGACCACTCCTTCGAGGGGCGCGGGCACCTGTTGCGTAGGGTCGTACTCATGAGTACGACAGGCTCTGCCGCTGATCCGCTCGCCGCCTTGGGTTCGCTGCCCGGAGTGGCCGAGTCCGTGGAGACCGTCCGCAAGGCCGTGGACCGGGTCTACGGTCACCGCGTCATGCGCCGCCGCAGCACCGCGATCACCTCGGAGGCGGCCCTGCGCGGGGCCCGTGGCTCGTCGGCGCTGTCCGGTGCGGACTGGGCCCTGGAGGAGGTGCGCCGGCGCAGCGACTTCGGGGGCGACGACGAGGCGCTCGTCGTAGGCGCCGCGCTGCGGCTGACCGCGGAGGCCGGTCAGTTGCTGTCGATCTGGCGCCAGTCACCCCTGCGGGTGCTGGCGCGGCTGCACCTGGTGGCCGCGGCGAGCAAGGGGGGCGAGGTCGGGCGCCCGCGACTGGCCGGCGAGCCCGTCGACGAACCCCTGATCGAGCTGCCGCTGCCCGGCGCCGACGAGGTGTCCGGTCGGCTGGAGGGTCTTTCCGCTCTGATCGTGGCGGGCGGTTCCGCGCCCGCCCTGGTGACGGCGGCCGTCGTCCACGGCGAACTGCTCGCGCTGCGCCCCTTCGCCTCGCACAACGGTCTGGTCGCGCGCGCTGCCGAGCGCATCGTGCTGATCGGCAGCGGCTTGGACCCCAAGTCGGTCTGCCCGGCGGAGGTGGGCCACGCGGAGCTGGGCCGGGCGGCCTACCTGGCCGCCCTGGACGGCTATGTCTCCGGGACTCCGGACGGCATGGCGGCCTGGATCGCCCACTGCGGCCGGGCGGTCGAGCTGGGTGCCCGCGAGTCCATGGCGGTGTGCGAGGCGCTGCAGCGCGGGGCGGCTTAGGGCCTGTCGCGCCGCTGGGGGCACCCCCTCTGGGCGAGTGCGTGCCGGACCCCGTGTCTGCGGCGTGATCCAGGCGACAGGCCGGTAGCGCAAGGGCCCGCCGACGGGTGCCCGGACAAGAGATGCGGCGGTACGAGGATTCGTACCGCCGCTGGCATGCTCACCGGGTTACCAAGCGTCCTCGATATGTCGCCCATCAGGTCGGGGTCTTTGCCCGTCACCTGGTGCGGCTGGCCCGTAATCGACGGGTCGACGTCGCGTGGGTGCCCGGTGTTCATGCAACCGGTCCGTGGGGCCATGTGCGGTTTTAAGGTGATCCTTTCGGATGTCCTAGGTCTCGCGGGCCGTTGAGTCCTTTGTACTCCAGGAGTCCCATAAGCGGAAGTCCTGCCGCCTTTTCTTTACCTTTACCCTTAAACAGGTGTTAACCGGACGTATAGGCGGGAGTGGGCCAGGGGCTGGTGGGGTTCGGGGCGCCGCGAGGTGCCGGTGAGGTGGCGCGGGGGCTCAGTCGTTCAGGCCGTTGCCGCCGACCTGCGTCGGCTGGCGTACCAGACGAGGCCGGCCGTGGCGGCCGCGGCACCTATGGCGGCCGCGGCGACCAGGGCCGGGCGGGGCGGGACGCTGAACGACGGAATGCGCTGCTTCAGCCGCACCGGACGGTGGAAGTCGAGAATCGGCCACCCCCGGGCGACGGCCTCGCGGCGCAGCGCGCGGTCCGGGTTCACGGCGTGCGGATGCCCCACCGCCTCCAGCATCGGCAGGTCCGTCGCCGAGTCGCTGTAGGCGTGGCAGCGTGACAGGTCGTACCCCTCGGACTCCGCCAGCTCCTTGATCGCCTCCGCCTTGGTCGGCCCGTACGCGTAGTACTCCACCTCGCCGGTGAAGCAGCCGTCCTCGCCCACGACCATGCGGGTGGCCACCACGCGGTCCGCGCCGAGCAGCTCGCCGATCGGCTCGACGACCTCCGCGCCCGACGTCGACACGATCACCACGTCGCGGCCCGCGGTGTGGTGCTCCTCGATCAGCGAGGCCGCCTCGTCGTAGATGAGCGGGTCGATCAGGTCGTGCAGGGTCTCGGCGACGATCTCCTTCACGTGCTGGACGTTCCAGCCGCGCACCATCGCGGACAGATACTCGCGGGTCCGTTCCATCTGGTCGTGGTCCATACCACCGACGAGAAAGACGAACTGGGCGTACGCGGTCCGCAGGGCCGCCCTGCGGTTGATCAGCCCGCCTTGGTAGAAGGACTTGCTGAAGGTGAGCGTGCTCGACTTCGCAATGACCGTCTTGTCCAGGTCAAAGAAGGCCGCTGTGCGGGGCAAGGAGTGGTTTTCCACAACCCAGAGCATAGGGGCAGCCCATTCGGCGTAAGGTTGGCGCGTGGGTTTGCCTGAGAGGGCTCTCGGGTACACCATGGAAGTCACGGATCGTTCGCGACCGTGCTAACCCGGTCCGGCTCCTCCCCCCCCGAGTCGGCCGTGGAGACGACCCCCGCTCTCCCCCCCGGCGGGGGTCGTCGCATGTCCGGGTGGGTTTTCTCCTTTCGTGGACGGCTGCGGTGCCGCGTTCGGGCGATCGCGGCCGTTCCTTCATGCCGCCCACCGATCGTCACCGTGGGTAGTCGTAGAGCTGCGCTGTGGAAGTCGTACCGGGAGTGGTGTCCCTGTCACCGGTATGGGTGACGGTGATATTCACATCCACCCACTCCTCCACAGTTATCCACCAAGATCCACACGATTTCCGGGTTCGCTGCACCGTGATTCCGACGCGTCCGCTCGCACCGAGTTCATGACCGGTTCCGTTTGCGGACGCCGAGGCCGGTTTCCGCCGGCCGTTCACAGGGGGACCGCTCGCCGGTTCCTCCCACGCACGGGAATCGCGGGGCCGCGCAGAAGCGCGTGCCACGCAGCGAAGGGGGATGGACATCGTGACCGGAGCCGTCACACACGACCCGCCGCCCACCGCCGGAGGACGGCAGGGCAGGCCGCTGATCGTCACCGAGGACGCCGCACTCCTGGACGACCTGCTGCGGCTGTGCGCCGCGGCGGGCGCCACCCCCGAGGTGCACCCCTCGGTGCCGGCCCGGCGGGGCGGATGGGAGGCCGCCCCGCTCGTCCTCGTCGGGGACGACGCGGCGCGCCGGGTACGCGGGGCCACCCGCAGACGAGGAGTGGTCCTCGTGGGACGCGACCAGGACGACTCCGGGGTGTGGCGCAGGGCCGTGGAGATCGGCGCCGACCACGTCCTGGTGCTGCCCGACGGCGAACAGTGGCTGGTCGACCGCATCGCCGACGTAGCGGAGGGGGTCGGCCGGCCCGCCCTCACCGTCGGAGTCGTCGGCGGGCGCGGCGGGGCCGGAGCGTCCACGCTCGCGTGCGCTCTCGCCGTCACCTCCGCGCGTGAGGGGCTGCGTACGCTCCTCGTGGACGCCGACCCGCTGGGCGGCGGGCTCGACGTGCTCCTCGGCGGTGAGACCACGGACGGACTGCGCTGGCCCGCGTTCGCCGCCTCGCGCGGGCGGGTCGGTGGCGGCGCGCTGGAGGAGTCGCTGCCCGAACTGCACCAGCTGAGGGTCCTCAGCTGGGACCGCGGCGACTGCGTCGCCATCCCGCCACAGGCGGTGCGCGCGGTGCTCGCCGCCGCCCGGCGACGGGGCGGCACGGTGGTCGTCGACCTGCCGCGCCGCATCGACGACGGCGTCGCCGAGGCTCTCGCCCAGATCGATGTAGGGCTCCTCGTCGTCCCCGCCGAACTGCGTGCCGTCGCCGCGTCCGGCCGGGTCGCCTCAGCCGTCGGCATGGTCCTGCGCGACCTGAGGGTCGCGGTACGCGGACCGTACGCGCCCGGACTCCACGACCGCGAAGTGGCCCGGCTGCTCGGCCTGCCGCTGGCGGGCGAGGTGCCCGTCGAGCCGGGTCTGCTGCGGGCCGACGGCGGCAAGGCCCCGCCCGGAGCCGCCCCGCGCGGGCCCCTCGCCCGCTTCTGCAAGCAGTTCTGGGAGCGGGCGCTGGTCGAGACGGGTGCCGCATGAACGCGCTGCCCGGACTCGAACGGCCGAGGGCGACGGGAACACTGCTCGACGGCGTACGGCAGTGGCTCGCCGAGAGCGGCGCCGAGCCGACCCCCGCCCGCGTCGCGCAGGCACTGCGGGAGCAAGGGCGGGTCCTCGGTGACGCGGAGGTCCTCGGCGCGGCCGAGCAACTGCGGTCGGAACTGGTCGGCAGCGGGCCGCTCGAGCCGCTGCTCGCCGACCCGTCGGTGACCGACGTGCTCGTGTCCGCCCCCGACCGGGTCTGGGTCGACCGTGGCGGCGGCCTGGAGCTGACCACTGTCTCCTTCCCGGACGCGGCAGCCGTACGACGTCTCGCGCAGCGACTCGCCGCGGTGGCCGGCCGGCGCCTGGACGACGCCCGGCCATGGGCCGACGCGCGGCTGCCCGACGGTACCCGGCTGCACGCGGTGCTCCCTCCGGTCGCCGTCGGCTGCACCTGCCTGTCGTTGCGGGTGGTACGGCCACGGGCGTTCACGCTCGACGAACTGGTGGCCGCGGGCACGGTGCCGCCGGGCGGTGACCAGGTGCTGCGCGACCTGCTGCGGGCGCGACTGTCGTTCCTGGTCAGCGGGGGCACCGGCAGCGGGAAGACGACCCTGCTCAGCGCCCTGCTGGGGCTTGTCGGGCCGGGGGAGCGGATCGTGCTCGCGGAGGACTCGGCCGAGCTGCGGCCCGACCACCCGCACGTCGTCCGGTTGGAGACCCGACCCGCCAACCAGGAGGGTGCGGGGCTCGTCACGCTGGAGGACCTGGTGCGGCAGGCACTGCGCATGCGACCGGACCGACTGGTCGTGGGCGAGGTGCGCGGGCCTGAGGTCGTCCATCTGCTGGCCGCGCTGAACACAGGGCACGAGGGCGGCTGCGGCACGGTCCACGCCAATGCCGCCGCGGACGTGCCCGCCCGGCTGGAGGCGCTCGGCACGGCGGCCGGGCTCGACCGGGCCGCGCTGCACAGCCAGGTGGCGGCCGCCCTGTCGGTGGTGCTGCACCTCGTGCGCGATCCGGCCGGGCGGCGGCGGATCGCCGAGGTGCACGTACTGGAACGGGACCCGTCAGGACTGGTGCGGACAGTACCCGCACTGCGGTGGCAGGCGCGCGCGTTCGGCCGGGAGCGCGGATGGGAGCGGCTGCGGGAACTGCTGCGGGACCAAGGGAGCGGAGAGGGAGATGAGCGTGATGGCTGAGGTGCCGATGGCCGCGGCCGCGGTCTGCGCCGGCGCGGCGATCTGGCTGCTCGGCGGGCCGTACTCCGGGGCCCGGCGGGCGCAGCTGCTGCTGGCGGGAGGCGGGGTGGTCGAGAGCGGCCCGCCGTCCTGGCCGGACCTCGCCGACCAGCTGCGCAGGATCCGCGGGCGGTGGCGTCCCGAGTGGTGGGCGCCCGTCGTCGGGCTGGTCCTGGCGGTGCTGGGTGCCTCGGTGCTGCCGGTCGTCGCCGGGGCGGCCGGAGTGCCCCTGCTGCACAGGGTGCGGCGCGCTCGTGAGGCTCGGAGGGACAGGGAGCGCCGGGGCGACGCCGTGATCGCGCTGTGCGGCGCTCTCGCGGGGGAGGTGCGCGCGGGACGGCAGCCCGGTGAGGCCTTGCAGCGGGCTGCCCGGGATTCCGGAGGACTGGGTGCGGCGCAGCCCGCCGTACTGGCGGCGGCACGGTTCGGCGGGGACGTGCCCGGTGCGCTCGCGGTCGCGGCACGGCAACCGGGAGCCGACGGGCTCCTCGGGCTCGCCGCGTGCTGGCGGGTGGCTGTGGACCAGGGAGCGGGCCTCGCCGCCGGCCTCGACCGCCTCGAAGGTGCCCTGCGAGCGGAGCGGGACCAGCGGGCCGACCTCAGAGCGCAGTTGGCGGGCACCCGCGCAACGGCGGTGATGCTCGCCGGGTTGCCGGTCCTGGGCCTCGCGTTGGGGACCGCGCTCGGCGCCGACCCCCTGCACGTCCTGCTCCACACCGGCGCGGGGTGGGGGTGCCTGCTGGTGGGCGGGGTGCTCGAGGCCGTCGGGATGTGGTGGGCGGTGCGCATCGTGCGGGGCGCGGAGGAGGTGTGAGGCGGGGAACGGGCGGGAGACGTGGCGATCGCTGCGGTCCGCTGGGACGGGTCGCTGGGGCGGGTCGAGGGGGGTGTGGGATGACGGGCCGGGAGCGCGGATGACGGGCCGGGGGTGCCGGGTGGCGAGCCGGGTGGTGGCGGATGGCGGGGCGGGTGGTGGCAGATGGCGGGCCGGGGGCGCGGATGACCGGTCGAGTGCTAGCGGATGGCGGGGCAGGTCGTGCCGGATGAGGGAAACGGAGGGCGGAATGAGTGCGGAAGTTGTCCACAGGCTGGGGGTGGTCGCGGGGATCGCCCTGGTCCTGGTGTGGCTCGCGCGATGGTTGACGGGCGTGCGGCGGGAGCGCCGGACGCGGCAGCGGCTCGCCGAGTTGCTGGCCCTGGCGGCGGAGTCGGGCACCTCGCGTCCTGCCGTGCCGGAGGCTGTGCGGCGGTGGCTGCCTGAGGTGGCCGTTCTGGGCGCCGGGTGGGTGATGGGCGGGGGCGCGGTAGGTCTCGCTTTGGGGGTGACCGGTGCTGTGGGGCTGGGGTGGTGGCGCCACCGGCAGCGGGCGGCCGCTCCCGTGAACGCGGTCGGCGCACAGGTGGCCGCACGGCAGCTTCCTCTCGCCGCCGACCTGCTGGCCGCGTGCGTCGCCGCCGGGGCCGGTCCGGTGATCGCGGCCCAGGCGGTGGGTGAGGCCCTGGGCGGCCCGGTGGGGGACGGTCTGGCGCGCGGTGCCGCCGAGGTGCGGCTGGGCGGCGAGCCGGCCACTGCCTGGCGGAGGCTGGCCGCCGCGCCGGGCGCCGCAGCCCTGGCCCGACTGCTGGAACGGGCCGACGTCACCGGGCTTCCGGCGGCCGCGCCGGTCACCCGGCTCGCCGCTGACGCCCGCGCCGAGTGGGCACGCACGGAAACGGCTCGTGCCCGGCGGGCGGCGGTCATGGTCACCGCGCCGGTGGGGCTCTGCTTCCTGCCCGCCTTCATCGCGGTGGGCATCGCACCCGTCGTGATCGGGCTGGCGGGCGGGGCGCTGGGAGGGGGTGGGCCGTGACGGTGAGGTGAGCGTGCGAGCACCGGCAGGACGAGGGGGCACCGACGCGAGCAGTGCACGGGTTCAGCGCACCGGCGGGATCGGTGAGCCTGGGAATCAACGGAAACGGACGTAACGGGGGTTGAGATGAGCAAGGCGGTACGGGCGCGGATGCGTGCCCTGGTGTGCAGGGCGCGCACGGCGCGCAAGGACGCGGGGATGGTGACGTCGGAGTACGCGATGGGCATCGTCGCGGCGGTCGGATTCGCCGTGATCCTCTACCAGGTGGTGACGAGCGGGGCGGTCACCGAGGCGTTGCAGGACATCGTGAAGCGGGCGCTCAGTGCGAGTCCGTGAGCGGGTGCGGTTGCGGGTGCGGGGCGGGGACCGGGGCTTCGTGACGGCGGAGTCGGCCGTCGTGCTGCCGGTGCTGGTGGCGTTCGCGATGGCGCTGGTGTGGGGCCTGCTCGTCATGACGGCTCAGATCCAGTGCGTGGACGCTGCGAGGACCGGCGCCCGGGCCGCCGCCCGGCAGGACCCGGTCGACGCGGTGGTCGAGGTGACCCGGGCGACGGCACCCCGCGGGGCGCACGTGACGGTTCACCGGGGAGGCGGCCTGGTCCGGGTGGTGGTCGTGGCACGGCCGCCGGTGCTGCGGGGGCTGCCCTTCGAGGTGCGGGAGGAGGCCGTGGCGGCGGCGGAGGACGTGGCGGCAGGGGCCGTGACGGTGGAGGAAGGGGAGGTGGGCCCGTGAGAAGGCATCGCCGCTGCGGGGGCCGGTACCGCGGCTCGGGAGCCGATCGGGGCTCGGCCACCGTCTGGACGCTCGGGGCGATCGCCGTGCTGTGTGTGGTGTTCGGCGTGGTGCTCGCCCTGGGCCAGGCCGTCCTGGCCCGGCATCGCGCGGCCGGCGGTGCGGACCTCGCCGCGCTCGCGGCCGCCGACCACTGGACCCACGGGGCCGCGGTGGCCTGCGCTCATGCGGAGCGTGTGGCCCGGGCACAGGGGGCGCGGCTGGTGAGGTGCGCGGTCGTGGGTGAGGTCTCGGACGTGACGGCGGGGGCCGGACGGGGGCCGTTCGCCGCGGAGGTCAGGGCGAGGGCGGGGCCTGCCGGGCCGGCGGACACCGGCCCCAGCGCGGACCCGGTCAGTCCACCGGCTTCTCCTCCGGCGCCCCCCGCAGCAGTTCCGTGAGCAGCCGTACCGCCCCTCGCTTGTGCAGCGGGTCGTTGCCGTTGCCGCATTTGGGGGACTGGATGCAGGAGGGGCAGCCGGCCTCGCACTCGCAGGAGGCGATGGCCTCGCGGGTGGCGGTCAGCCACGAGCGGGCCGTGTGGAAGGCCCGCTCCGCGAAGCCCGCGCCGCCGGGATGGCCGTCGTAGACGAAGACCGTGGGGAGGAGCGTGTCGGGGTGCAGGGGGACCGACACGCCGCCGATGTCCCAGCGGTCGCAGGTCGCGAAGAGGGGCAGCATGCCGATGGAGGCGTGCTCGGCGGCGTGCAGGGCGCCGCCGAGGATCTCCGGGTTGATCCGGGCGGCGTCCAGCTGGTCCTCGGTGACCGTCCACCACACGGCACGGGTGCGCAGGGTGCGGGGAGGCAGGTCGAGCTTCGACTCGCCGAGCACCTCACCGGTGATGAGCCGTCGACGCAGGAAGGAGACCACCTGGTTGGTGACCTCGACGGAGCCGTAGCACAACCGTCCCTCGCCCCACGGGACTTCGACGTCCGTCTCCAGCACCGAGATCGCCGTGGTGTCGCGGGCGACCGTCGCGTACGGCGGCTCGGCCTGCTCGACCAGGGCGACCGAGTCCTCCAGGTCCAGCGACCGCACCAGGTAGGTGCGGCCCTGGTGGAGGTGGACGGCGCCCTCGTGGACGGTCGTGTGGGCGGCGCCCTCGTCGACCGTGCCGAGCAGGCGGCCCGTCCCCTCCTCGACGATCTGGACCGGCCGGCCGCCCCCGCCGCGGATGTCGGTCAGGTCGGCGGCCCGTTCCCGGCGTGTCCAGTGCCAGGCCCTCGTCCGGCGGCGCAGCAGCTTCGCGGCCTCCAGCTGCGGCAGCAGCCCCTCCGTCCCCGGGCCGAACAGCGCCAGGTCCTCCTCCGTCAGGGGGAGTTCGGCGGCGGCCGCGCACAGGTGCGGGGCCAGGACGTAGGGGTTGTCGGGGTCGAGGACCGTCGACTCCACGGGCCGGTCGAACAGGGCTTCGGGGTGGTGGACGAGGAAGGTGTCCAGGGGATCGTCGCGGGCGATCAGGACGGCGAGGGCGCCCTGCCCGGCCCGGCCCGCGCGACCGGCCTGCTGCCACAGGGACGCGCGGGTGCCCGGGTAACCGGCGATCAGGACGGCGTCCAGTCCCGAGACGTCGATGCCGAGTTCCAGGGCGGTCGTGGCGGCCAGGCCGAGGAGGTCGCCGGAGTGCAGCGCCTGCTCCAGGGCGCGGCGCTCCTCGGGCAGGTAGCCGCCGCGGTACGCCGCGACACGCCGGGCCAGGGAGCGGTCCACCTCGGCGAGACGCTCCTGGGCGATCACCGAGATCAGCTCGGCGCCACGCCGGGAGCGGACGAAGGCGACCGTGCGCACCCCCTGGACGGCGAGATCGGTGAGCAGGTCGGCGGTCTCCGCCGTGGCGGTACGGCGGACGGGGGCGCCCTTCTCGCCCTGCATCTCGGTGAGCGGGGGCTCCCAGAGGGCGAACACCAGTTCACCTCGCGGGGAGGCGTCGTCGGCCACCTCGACCACCCGCAGGCCGGTCAGACGGCCCGCGGCCACCGCGGGCTCGGCCGCCGTCGCGGAGGCCAGCAGGAAGACGGGGGAGGCGCCGTAGCGGGCGCACAGCCTGCGCAGCCGGCGCAGCACCTGGGCGACGTGGGAGCCGAACACGCCGCGGTAGGTGTGGCACTCGTCGATGACGACGTACCTGAGCGACTTGAGGAAGGAGGACCAGCGGGGATGGGACGGCAGGATGCCGCGGTGCAGCATGTCCGGGTTGGTGAGGACGTAGTTCGCGTACTGGCGGATCCACTCGCGTTCCTCGAACGGGGTGTCGCCGTCGTACACGGCCGGGCGAACCGCCGTGCCCAGTGACTGTGAAAGTTTCTTCACGGATCGGCACTGGTCCGCCGCGAGCGCCTTCGTGGGGGACAGGTAGAGGGCGGTGGTGCCACGGCCGTTCGGGGCCTCGGAGCCCTCCAGCAGCGCGGACAGGACCGGGACGAGGTACGCAAGGGACTTCCCGGACGCCGTGCCCGTCGCGACGACCACCGAGTCGCCGTCCAGGGCGTGCTCGGCGGCTCGGGCCTGGTGGGCCCAGGGGTGTTCGATGCCGCAGGCCTGCACGGCCGCGATCACCTCCGGACGAATCCGGTCAGGCCAGACGGCATGGCGGCCCTCACGTGGGGGCAAGTGCTCCGTATGAGTGATGCGCGACGCCCGGCTCGGACCGGGGGCGAGCCGGTCCAGGACCGCGCCCGGCGACAGGCGGGACGCGTGCTGTGCCGGGGATCGATCGGATCGGTGATTCTTGGCCATCGGCACCGAGTGTGTCACTGGCGTGACGGACAATGGAGCCAAGGCGTCGTGCACGCCTGCCGGTAAGTGATTGAATGCCATCGCGGCTGGCGAACCGTCCCGGGGGCTCCTGCCGAGGTGTCCCGAGGGGCGACCGCTCGATAGCAAGGTGCTGGAGGATCCGTGGACCTGTCCCTGTCGACCCGTACCGTCGGCGATCGTACGGTCGTCGAGGTCGGTGGCGAAATCGACGTATATACCGCGCCCAAGCTGCGCGAGCAGCTGGTCGAGCTGGTGAACGACGGGAATTTCCACCTCGTCGTCGACATGGAGGGCGTGGACTTCCTCGACTCCACCGGTCTCGGCGTGCTGGTCGGCGGTCTGAAGCGAGTGCGTGCCCATGAGGGCTCGCTGCGCCTGGTCTGCAACCAGGAGCGCATTCTGAAGATCTTCCGCATCACCGGTCTCACCAAGGTGTTCCCCATCCACACCTCGGTCGACGAAGCGGTGTCGGCCACCGACTGACCACCGATCCCGGGCGAGTACAGCCGCGCCCGGGACGGCAGCACAGTTGAACACCGGGGGGACCGGGCTTCGGCGGCCCGGCCCCCCGACAGCACGCCCGTAGTTCCGAGGGGGATGCATGGCCACCGTTGAACTCCGCTTCAGCGCGTTGCCCGAGCACGTCAGGACCGCCCGACTGGTGGCGGCAGCGGTGGCGCGCAGGGCCGGAGTGGACGAGGCCGTCCTCGACGAGGTCCGGCTCGCCGTCGGTGAGGCCTGCACCCGCGCCGTCGGACTGCACCAGACCAGCGGTATCACCGCGCCGGTGAAGGTGCTGCTCATCGAGGAGGAGAAACAGTTCTCCATCGAGGTGGGCGACGAGGCGCCACGCTCCTCGCCCGGTGACCGGGCGCCGGGCACGGGCGGGGACGCCGACGCCGAGGCCGAGGAGGACGAGATGGGCCTCGCCGTCATCAGCGGCCTCGTGGACGACGTGGAGGTCACCGCCGGCGAGCACGGCGGGGCCATCCGGATGACCTGGCCGAGCGTCCTGGCGGCCACGCCACCGGCCTGACACCGCCCGCCCGGCACCGCCCCGCCGGGCACCACCGGCGTGGCTCCGACGGCCGACCACCGCGGTCCGGCGCCCTCGGGCCGAGGCCGACGACCGTCCAGGTGAACCGGTGACACACGCATCGAAGGGCCCCACTCGTGGGGCCCTTCGTCATGTGCGGAGATCGCCGACCGCGCTTACAGTGGTCCCAGGCAGTGAATCTTGAAGAAATGAATCTTTCCGGGAAATTCGTGAACCAATTCACGAAGCGTAGTGTCTCAGCCTCAGTAGTGCCTCAAAGGCATTACCGGCGCCACTCGTTCGGTCGCTGATCGGCCATTGATCAACCATTGATCGGCCGTTGATCAGCTATTTTATCGGCAACTTGATCACAGGCTTGATCGCCTTTCTCGCGTGCGAAGGCGAATCAGATTCGCCGCGCACTGTTTTGATCAGGTTCCGGTACCTAGAATCCGTCCACATCTTGAGCTCAGCCCAAGCGTCAAGGAGGACGAATGGCGGGGCTTTCTACCCCTCATCGGTTGGACCACCCCACAACCTTCGCAGCCGCAGTGCTGACCGACGGCAACCGCCTGCTCGTGGTGGTCATCGGGGTCGTCGCACTGGCTGCGCTCGTGGTCGCGGGCGTGCTGCTGCGCCAAGTGCTCGCGGCCGGCGAGGGCACCGACAGCATGAAGAAGATCGCGGCAGCGGTCCAGGAAGGCGCCAACGCCTATCTGGCCCGGCAACTGCGCACGCTCGGCGTATTCGCCGTCGTGGTGTTCTTCCTGCTCATGCTGCTGCCCGCGGACGACTGGAATCAGCGCGCCGGACGATCCGTCTTCTTCTTGATCGGTGCGGCGTTCTCGGCGGCCACCGGCTATATCGGCATGTGGCTCGCCGTACGCAGTAATGTGCGCGTCGCCGCGGCGGCCCGGGAAGCGACTCCCGCGGCGGGTGAACCGGAAAAGGACCTCACCGCCGTCTCGCACAGAGCCATGAAGATCGCTTTTCGTACGGGCGGTGTCGTCGGCATGTTCACGGTGGGGCTCGGTCTGTTCGGCGCCTCCTGCGTGGTGCTGGTGTACGCGGCCGACGCGCCGAAGGTGCTGGAGGGATTCGGTCTCGGCGCGGCGCTCATCGCGATGTTCATGAGGGTCGGCGGCGGCATCTTCACCAAAGCCGCCGACGTCGGCGCCGACCTCGTCGGCAAGGTCGAGCAGGGCATCCCGGAGGACGATCCGCGCAACGCCGCGACCATCGCCGACAACGTGGGCGACAACGTCGGCGACTGCGCGGGCATGGCGGCCGACCTCTTCGAGTCGTACGCCGTGACACTGGTCGCCGCGCTGATCCTCGGCAAGGTGGCCTTCGGCGACGCCGGACTCGCCTTCCCGCTGCTCGTGCCCGCGATCGGCGTGGTCACCGCGATGATCGGCATCTTCGCGGTCGCCCCGCGCCGCACCGACCGCAGCGGCATGTCCGCGATCAACCGGGGCTTCTTCATCTCCGCGGTGATCTCTCTCGCGCTGGTCGCCGTGGCCGTGTTCGTCTACCTCCCCGGAACGTACGCGGACCTGGACGGCGTCACCGACGCGGCGATCCAGGGCAAGAGCGGCGATCCGCGGATCCTCGCCCTCGTCGCGGTGGCGATCGGCATCCTCCTGGCGGCCGTCATCCAGCAGCTGACCGGCTACTTCACCGAGACCACCCGCCGCCCGGTCCGCGACATCGGCAAGACGTCGCTGACGGGCCCCGCCACCGTCGTCCTCGCCGGAATCTCCGTCGGACTCGAATCGGCCGTCTACACCGCCCTGCTGATCGGCCTGGGCGTGTACGGGGCGTTCTTGCTCGGCGGTACGTCGATCATGCTGGCGCTGTTCGCCGTGGCCCTGGCCGGCACCGGGCTGCTCACCACCGTCGGTGTGATCGTCGCGATGGACACCTTCGGCCCGGTCTCCGACAACGCCCAGGGCATCGCCGAGATGTCCGGCGACGTCGAGGGCGCGGGCGCGCAGGTGCTCACCAACCTCGACGCCGTCGGCAACACCACCAAGGCCATCACCAAGGGCATCGCCATCGCCACCGCCGTCCTCGCGGCCTCGGCGCTCTTCGGGTCGTACCGTGACGCGATCACGACCGGCGCGCGGGACGTCGGCGAGAAGCTCAGCGGGGACGGGGCGCCGATGAGCCTGATGATGGACATCTCGCAGCCCAACAACCTCGTCGGCCTGATCGCGGGCGCGGCGGTCGTCTTCCTCTTCTCCGGGCTGGCGATCAACGCGGTGTCGCGGTCGGCGGGATCCGTGGTGTTCGAGGTGCGGCGGCAGTTCCGCGAGAAACCCGGGATCATGGACTACAGCGAGACACCGGAGTACGGCAAGGTCGTCGACATCTGTACGAAGGACGCGCTCAGGGAACTGGCGACCCCGGGGCTGCTCGCCGTCATGGCGCCGATCTTCATCGGGTTCACGCTCGGCGTCGGCGCGCTCGGCGCCTACCTCGCGGGCGCCATCGGCGCGGGCACGCTGATGGCGGTCTTCCTCGCCAACTCCGGTGGAGCCTGGGACAACGCCAAGAAACTCGTCGAGGACGGTCACCACGGCGGCAAGGGCAGTGAGTCCCACGCGGCCACGGTGATCGGCGACACGGTCGGCGACCCCTTCAAGGACACGGCCGGCCCCGCGATCAACCCGCTGCTGAAGGTCATGAACCTCGTGGCGCTGCTCATCGCGCCCGCCGTGATCAAGTTCAGCTACGGCGACGACGCGAACGTCGGCGTGCGCATCGTGATCGCGGTCCTCGCGCTCCTGGTGATCGTCGGCGCGGTGTACGTCTCCAAGCGGCGGGGGATCGCCGTGGGTGACGAAGACAACGCCGACTCGTCCTCCAAGTCGGCCGATCCGGCGGTGGTTTCGTAGGTACGTACAGGTTTCGCTGATCAAGGGGCAGGCGGACGGCGCGGGTTGACGTGCCGTCCGCCCGTCTCCGTTGTGCGCGGGTCCGGCCCGTGAGCCTTCTCTCTCTTGGTTCAAATGGATCCATTCATGGAGACAGTGGACATTCGTCCTGGGGCTGTCGCCCGGTCGGCGTGTATGTTTCCGGGGCCGAGAGCCATGGAAGGGACCGATCCGGTGAACAAGAAGCTCGCGGCCGCGCTGTCCGGCGGTGCGGTACTGGTGCTGGCGCTGTCGGGATGCAGCAGCAGCGACGACGACGGCAACAAGGAGCTCGACGCCTGGGCCAAGCAGGTCTGCGACGCCCTGCCCGCCCAGGACGCCAAGGTCGACGCGGCCAACGAGGCCATCAAGCAGGCCGCCACGGACAACAACGCCCCGGCGAACGTCCAGAAGACCGACTCCCAGGCCTTCCAGGACATGTCCGACGCCTACAAGGCGCTCGCGCAGGCCGTCCAGAAGGCCGGCACGCCCCCCGGCGTCGAGGACGGCAAGAAGAAGCAGCAGGCGGCCGTCACGGCCCTCAACGACCTCTCCGCCTCGTACGCCGACCTCAAGACGCAGGTCGACGCGCTCGACACGAAGGACCAGGCGAAGTTCGCCGACGGCCTCCAGGACATCGCCACCGATCTGGGCGAACTCAGCCAGAGCGGCAACACCGCGCTGAAGAACCTGGAGCAGGGCGACGTCAAGAGCGCCATGGCCCAGCAGGCCAGCTGCAAGAAGGTGGCGGCCTCCGCCTCGGCCCGCGCCACGACCGGCTGACGCGGGTCGTCCCCGCCTGACACCGTTCCTCCGCCCGACCTCGCTCCCCCCGGTTCGTCCCCGGTCGTCACCGGGGCCCGTCGGCCGATCCGGGCCCGTCGGCCGATCCGGGTTGGGCGGGCGATCTGGGCTGGGCGGCCAATCCGGGCGGGGCGGGCGATCCGGGCGGGGCGGGCGATCCGGGCGGGGCGGGTGGCAGGCGTGCGGGACACAATGGGGGCGTGAGTAACGCCACCCTCTCCCCCCTTCCCTCCGCCGACCGCCCCGACGTCGCCGCCCGGCTGCGCGAGGCCCTGCTCGCGGTCTCCTTCACCGCCGACGGGCTGCTCGACCTCCTCGGCGCCCCCGCGTACGCGGCCCTGGCCCGCAGCGAGGTCGTGCCCGCGCTGCGCGCGACCCGCGGGGACACACCGCTGGAGACGCTCGTCCGGCTCTTCCTGCTCCAGCAGCCCGTTCCGCACGCGCGCGTGGAGGGCGTTCTGCCCGTCGACGCGTGCGTGGAGACCGGCTGGCTGAGGCGGGCCGGCGAGGACGACGTCGCCGCGACCGTGGACGTACGGCCCTACGGCGGGCCGGACGGCGAGGACTGGTTCATCGTGTCCGACCTGGGGTGCGCGGTCGGCGGGGCCGGAGGCATCGGCAGCCGGGACGAGAACGTCGTCCTCGGCGTCGGCGGGGCGTCGACCACCCTCGCCGGGATCACCGTGCGGACGCCCGTCGCCTCCGCCCTCGACCTCGGCACCGGCTCGGGGATCCAGGCGCTGCACGCCGCCCGGCACGCCACTCGTGTGACGGCGACCGACCTCAACCCGCGCGCGCTGCACATCACCGCGCTCACGCTGGCGCTGTCCGGCGCTCCGGCGGCCGACCTGCGCGCGGGGTCGCTCTTCGAGCCCGTGCGGGATGACGAGACGTTCGACCTGATCGTGTCGAACCCGCCGTTCGTGATCTCGCCGGGGGCGCGGCTGACGTACCGGGACGGAGGGATGAGCGGGGACGATCTGTGCCGGTCGCTCGTTCAGCAGGCGGGGGAGCGCCTGAACGAGGGCGGGTTCGCGCACTTCCTCGCCAACTGGCAGCACGTGGAGGGGGAGGACTGGCAGGACAGGATCAGGTCGTGGGTGCCGCGCGGGTGCGACGCGTGGGTCGTGCAGCGCGAGGTGCAGGACATCACGCAGTACGCGGAGCTGTGGCTCAGGGACGCCGGTGACCACCGGACCGACCCGCAGGAGTACCAGGCGCGGTACGACGCGTGGCTGGACGAGTTCGAGGCGCGCAAGGTGAAGGCCGTCGGCTTCGGCTGGATCACCCTGCGCAGGACGGCGTCCGCCGAGCCCGCTGTCACCCTCGAGGAGTGGCCGCACCCGGTCGAGCAGCCGCTCGGCGACACGGTCCGGGCGCACTTCGAGCGTCTCGACCATCTGCGGGCGCACGACGACGCGGCCCTGCTGGCCGGGCACTTCAGGCTCGCGGCGGAGGTCGTGCAGGAGCAGGTCGGGCTCCCGGGCGCCGAGGACCCGGAGCACGTCGTGCTGCGCCAGCACCGCGGCATGCGCCGGGCCACCAAGGTGGACACGGTCGGCGCCGGCTTCGCGGGCGTGTGCGACGGCTCGCTGAGCGCGGGCCGCATCCTGGACGCGATCGCGCAGCTCGTCGGCGAGGACCCCGTGCTGCTGCGCGACCGCACGCCGGCGCAGATCCGGCTGCTGGTGGAGCAGGGCTTCCTGGAGCCTGCCTGAGGGACGCCTTGCCCCGGCGCTGGAGACGTCCTGGCGCCGGAGACGCCCTGGCATCGGAGACGCTTGCACCGGCGACGTCCAGAGTGTGCCCGGTGGTGTCCGAGCCGCCCTCACGGATCGCGACACAGCGCACACCCGCCACACGACACAGCGCACACCCGCAACGAGACACAGCGCACACCCGGCACGCAACGCAGCGCACACCCACCAGGTGATCGGAACCGTGCAGATGCCCGGCAAAAAAGAGCTACGAGAAGAGCATCGACAACGCGGTTCGGTCCGTTCCGGCGAATTCGAGTCGGTCCGGACGCCCGGTTCGCAGCGCGTCGCGGCCCGAAGGGCGACCGATGAGGATCAGGGGAACACCGGATTCGCCAAGATCGTGTGCGCGATGAGCGGAGCCGGCGACGGGAACACCACGGGAACGACACCCGCGCGCCGAACGGTGTGAGACCGGTCGCACTCCGGCACGCGGCTCCCGGCGGCACGCCGCCCCCGACCGTCGACCGGGCGTTCACCCCGGGTTCGCCCGGGCGCCGCCCGCGCGTGTCAGCCTCGTGGCACGGGGCACGCGCGGGCAGTGGAAGAGGGGCTCGGACGATCATGGAGAGTGGACCGGCGATCTTCGCTGGAGCGGTGTTCGCCCTGTTCGGAGGCGGTCTGCTGCTGTGGACAGCGGTCCGGGTGCGACAGCGCCGGCCTGTCGCCCACGGTGTGAGCCCCCTCGCATCGGCGACGCTCGCGGGGTTCGCCGCCGTGGTCGCCCTGGCTCTCGGAACGTGGTGCTTCACCCGCCTCTGAAAACCTTACGAAGCGGCGGGTAAGCGGCGCCGAGGATCTTGCGCAAGGCCGCGTGAGAACCACGTCGGCGCGGCAGCGCGGACAATTGAGAGGTCACGCTCCGGTCCGGCGGAAAAGTGCGGGTCCGCACTCCGGGCGGCAGGAATGGCGGTAGTCGGGTTACCGTTCGAGTGGCCGTTGCGGGCTTTTCCCGTTTGACACGGGGGCGGGCTGTACCGTCACACTCCGCAGCGTCACCATGACCCGACCCCGGGAGCAAGGCCTGGGGAGGCCCCAGCGTCGACCGGAGAGAAGAGCGAAGTTGTCCCCGACCAGCGAGACCGCGAAGGGCGGCCGCCGACTCGTCATCGTCGAGTCGCCTGCCAAGGCGAAGACGATCAAGGGCTATCTCGGCCCCGGATACGTTGTCGAGGCGAGCGTCGGGCACATCCGCGACCTCCCCAACGGCGCCGCGGAGGTGCCGGAGAAGTACACCGGCGAGGTCCGCCGCCTCGGTGTGGACGTCGAACACGACTTCCAGCCCATCTACGTGATCAACGCCGACAAGAAGGCGCAGGTCAAGAAGCTCAAGGACCTGCTCAAGGAGTCCGACGAACTCTTCCTCGCCACCGATGAGGACCGGGAGGGCGAGGCGATCGCCTGGCACCTCCAGGAGGTCCTCAAGCCGAAGATCCCCGTCAAGCGGATGGTCTTCCACGAGATCACCAAGGACGCGATCCGGGCGGCCGTCGCCAACCCGCGCCAGCTCAACCAGAAGCTGGTCGACGCCCAGGAGACCCGCCGCATCCTCGACCGCCTCTACGGCTACGAGGTCTCGCCGGTCCTGTGGAAGAAGGTCATGCCGCGCCTGTCGGCCGGCCGGGTCCAGTCGGTCGCCACGCGGCTCGTCGTCGAGCGGGAACGCGAGCGCATCGCCTTTCGTTCGGCTGAGTACTGGGACCTGACGGGCACCTTCGCGACCGGCCGCGCGGGAGATCCGTCGGACCCGTCGTCGCTGGTCGCCCGCCTCCAGGCCGTCGACGGCAGGCGGGTCGCGCAGGGCCGCGACTTCGACTCCCTGGGACAACTGAAGAGCGCGAACACCCTCCACCTCGACGAGGCGAACGCCCGCGCGCTCGCCGCCGCCCTGGAGGACACGCGGTTCTCCGTGCGGTCCGTCGAGTCGAAGCCGTACCGCCGCTCGCCGTACGCCCCGTTCCGGACGACGACGCTCCAGCAGGAGGCCAGCCGCAAGCTCGGCTTCGGCGCGAAGGCCACGATGCAGATCGCGCAGAAGCTGTACGAGAACGGCTTCATCACGTACATGCGTACGGACTCCACGACGCTGAGCGACACCGCGGTCACCGCGGCCCGCGCCCAGGTCACGCAGCTGTACGGCGCCGACTACCTGCCGGACCGGCCGCGCACGTACGCCGGCAAGGTCAAGAACGCGCAGGAGGCGCACGAGGCGATCCGCCCCTCGGGTGATCGTTTCCGCACGCCCGCCGAGACGGGTCTGACCGGCGACCAGTTCCGGCTCTACGAGCTGATCTGGAAGCGGACCGTCGCCTCCCAGATGAAGGACGCGACCGGCAACAGCGTGACCGTGAAGATCGGTGGCACCGCCGCCGACGGCCGGGACGTCGAGTTCAGCGCCTCCGGCAAGACGATCACCTTCCACGGCTTCCTCAAGGCGTACGTCGAGGGCGCCGACGACCCGAACGCCGAGCTGGACGACCGCGAGCGCCGCCTGCCGCAGGTCGGCGAGGGCGACGCCCTCACCGCCGAGGAGATCACGGTCGACGGGCACGCCACCAAGCCCCCGGCCCGCTACACCGAGGCCAGCCTCGTCAAGGAGCTCGAGGAGCGGGAGATCGGCCGCCCGTCGACGTACGCGTCGATCATCGGCACGATCCTCGACCGCGGCTACGTCTTCAAGAAGGGCACGGCCCTCGTGCCGTCCTTCCTGTCCTTCGCCGTGGTCAACCTCCTGGAGAAGCACTTCGGGCGGCTCGTCGACTACGACTTCACCGCCAAGATGGAGGACGACCTCGACCGCATCGCCCGCGGTGAGGCGCAGTCCGTGCCGTGGCTGAAGCGGTTCTACTTCGGTGAGGGCGAAGGCGCGGGCATCGGCGGCGCGGCCGAGGCCGGCAACGGCGACGGAGACCACCTCGGCGGCCTCAAGGAACTGGTGACCGACCTGGGCGCGATCGACGCGCGGGAGGTGTCGTCGTTCCCCGTGGGCAACGGCATCGTGCTGCGCGTCGGGCGCTTCGGGCCGTACATCGAGCGGGGCGAGAAGGACGCGGAGGGCCACCAGCGGGCCGACATCCCCGACGACCTGGCGCCCGACGAGCTGACCCTCGACATGGCCGAGGAACTGCTCGCCGCGCCGAGCGGCGACTTCGAGCTGGGCACCGACCCGGCCACGGGCCACCAGATCGTCGCCAGGAAGGGCCGCTACGGGCCGTACGTCACCGAGGTGCTCCCCGAGGGCACCCCGAAGACCGGCAAGAACGCGGTCAAGCCGCGCACGGCCTCGCTGTTCAAGTCGATGTCGCTGGACACGGTGACCCTCGACGACGCCCTCAGGCTGATGTCGCTGCCGCGGACCGTCGGCACCGACGCCGAGGGCGTGGAGATCACCGCGCAGAACGGCCGCTACGGCCCGTACCTGAAGAAGGGCACGGACTCGCGGTCGTTGCAGTCCGAGGACCAGCTCTTCACGATCACGCTCGAAGAGGCGCTGGAGATCTACTCCCAGCCCAAGCAGCGCGGCCGCGCCGCCGCCAAGCCGCCGCTGAAGGAACTCGGCGCGGACCCGGTCAGCGGCAAGCCGGTCGTCGTCAAGGACGGCCGCTTCGGACCGTACGTCACCGACGGGGAGACCAACGCGACCCTGCGCTCCGGCGACAGCGTCGAGGCGATCACCCCGGAGCGCGGGTTCGAGCTGCTCGCCGAGAAGCGGGCCAAGGGCCCCGCGAAGAAGACGGCGAAGAAGGCTCCCGCGAAGAAGACGGCCGCGAAGAAGGCGGCACCGGCGAAGAAGACGGCCGCCAAGAAGACCGCGGCGAAGAAGACGACGACCGCGGCGAAGAAGACGACCACGACGGCCAAGAAGGCGACGGCGTCGAAGGCGGCGGCCTCGAAGACGGCCGGCGAGGACTGAGCCGTCCGGGGCCTCCCCGGCGTCCGGGCTCGGTCGCTGCCGGACTCGGTCGCTGCCGGGGCCGGGGGCTGGGAGCCGGTCGCTGGGACGGGGACTGGGACTGGGACTGGGACTGGGACTGGGACTGGGACTGGGACTGGGACTGGTGGGGCGTGTGGGGATTCCCCGCGTCCCTTCCCCGAAACGCGCGCTCCGGCATCGCTTTGGTGTCGGGGTGTGCGCGGGTTGGTGTCGGCGTGTGCGGGTGCGTGGACGGGTGCCTCGGTGTGTCAGTCGCTGCCGATAGGCTGAACGCATGACGCGAGCCGAGCAGCCAACGGCCCATCACCCGGCCCCAGACGACGCCCTGGTAGCGGACTCCCGCGAGCGTGCCGTCCGCGCCCTGCTGCGCCGGCCGCAGCTCAGGCGGTTGTGGAGCGCGCAGTTGGTGAGCGGCGTCGGTGACGCCCTCGCCCTCCTGGTGCTCGTCCTCCTCGCCCTCCAGGCGGCCATCGCCGAGGGTTCCTTCGGAGGCGGCTACCGGGGTGTGGCGTTCGCTGTGGCGATCGTCTTCGGGGCGCGGATCCTCGCCACCCTGCTCTTCGGCGCGGTCCTCCTCGGGCCGCTGACCTCGCTGACATCGCCGGACGGTCCGCTCGACCGCCGCTGGACCATGGTCGGCGCGGACGGCCTGCGCGCCGTTCTGCTGATCATCGCGCCGCTGTGGATCGACTGGATTCCCGACGACGCCCTGGCCCTGCTGCTGGTCACCGTGTTCGTGACCGGCGTCGCCGAGCGGTTCTGGACGGTCGCCCGTGAGGGCGCGGCGCCCGCGCTGCTGCCCGCCCCGCCCCTGGAGGGCGCCACGGTACGGCCGCTGCCGGACCATCTCGACGCGCTGCGCCGCCTGTCGCTGCGCACGGGTTTCGTGGCGCTCCCGCTGGGCGCGGCCGCGCTGCTCGTGGCGGCGCTGCTCAACAACCTGCTGGGGGCCGGCATCGCCTGGTTCGACCAGCACCAGGCGGCCCTCGCCTCGTACGTGGCGGCCGGCCTGTTCGCCGCTTCGCTGTCCGTCGTGGTGTTCCTGGAGCTGCCGGGCACGCGCACCCCGCGCGCGCGGTCCCCGCTCGAAGGGCTGCGCCGGCCCCGCACCGCCACCGGCGTCGACACGGGCCGCACGGGCGCGATCCCGCTGCTGGTGCTCGCCTGCGCGGCCGTCGCCGGCGCGATCGCGGCCGCGGTCGCCGTGGCGGTGCTGCACGCCAAGGACCTGGGCGGCGGCCCGGTGACGTACGGCCTGCTCGTGCTCGGGCTGACCGGCGGGGTCGGCGTCGGCATCCGGACCGCGCCGAAGGTGCTGGTCACGCTGTCGCGTCGGCGGCTGCTCGCGCTCGCCATCGCCTTCACCGGGGTGGCGCTGCTCGCGGCGGGTCTGGTCCCGGACGTCACCAGCGTGCTGCTGATCGTCACCCTGGCCGGCGTCGGCTCCGGCGTGGCCGCCAACACCGGGCACGCGCTGCTCGACCAGGAGACCGAGGACCACCGCCGCGCGCGCGTGACGGAGCACCTGCACGCGGTCGTCCGCGTCGTCGTCGCGCTGGCCGCGCTGATCGCCCCCCTGGTGGCCGCGCTGATCGGGCCGCACCGGCTGGAGAACGGCAAGTTCGTCTTCGCGCACGGCGGGGCGGCGTTCACGCTGATGCTGGTGGGTGCCCTGCTGCTGCCGGTGGCCGCGCTGGTGCTGGCCAAGGTCGACGACCGCTCCGGAGTGCCGCTGCGCCACGACCTGCGGGACGCGCTGCTCGGCGGCGACGACCCCGTGCAGGCCCCCGCGTCGAACGGCTTCTTCATCGCCCTGGAGGGCGGCGACGGCGCCGGCAAGTCCACCCAGGCCGAGGCGCTCGCCGAGTGGATCCGGGCCAAGGGCCACGAGGTCGTCCTCACCCGCGAGCCGGGTGCCACGCCCGTCGGCAAGCGGCTGCGGTCGATCCTGCTCGACGTGTCGAGCGCGGGCCTCTCGCACCGCGCGGAGGCGCTGCTGTACGCGGCGGACCGCGCGGAGCACGTCGACACCGTCGTACGCCCCGCCCTGGAGCGCGGCGCGGTGGTGATCACCGATCGGTACATCGACTCCTCGGTGGCCTACCAGGGCGCCGGCCGCGACCTGTCGCCGACGGAGATCGCCCGCATCTCCCGGTGGGCCACGAACGGGCTGGTGCCGCAGCTGACGGTCCTGCTGGACGTCTCCCCGGAGACCGCCCGCGAACGCTTCACCGAGGCGCCGGACCGGCTGGAGTCGGAACCGGCCGAGTTCCACGCGCGCGTGCGCTCCGGCTTCCTCACCCTGGCCGCCGCCGACCCCGGCCGCTACCTCGTCGTGGACGCCGGTCAGGAACCGGAGGCCGTCACCTCGGTCGTCCGGGCCCGGCTCGACCGGATGCTGCCGCTGTCCGAGGCCGAGATCAGGGCCCAGGAGGAGGCGCGCCGCAAGGCCGAGGAAGAGGCGCGGAAGAAGGCCGAGGAGGAGGCCCGCCGCAAGGCCGAGGAGGAACGCCTGGAGCGTGAGCGCCAGGAGCAGCTCGCCAAGCTGCGCGCCGAGGAGGAGGAGCGCAAGCGGCGCGAACTGGAGGAGGCGCAGCGGCGCGAGGCCGAACGGCAGGCCGAGGAGGCCCGCCGCCGGGCCGAGGAAGCGGCCCGGCGCGCGGAGGAGGAGCGGGCCCGCCTCCTCGCCGAGGAGAAGGCCCGGGCCGAGGAGGAGGCCCGCCGCAGGGCGGAGGAGGAACGGCGCCGCAAGCAGGCCGAGGAGGAGTCCCGGCTGCGCGCCGAGGCCGAGGCGCGGCGCCTGGAGAAGCAGCGCAAGGCCGAGGAGGCGCTGCTGCGGGCAGAGGAAGCGCGGCGCGCCGCCGAGCAGGCCGCCGCCGCGGCGCAGGCCGGCCCCCGGCCGACGCGTCCCGCGGCGGCCGCGGCCCCGGCGCCGGCTGTCGCGCCGGACGCGGCGACCGTGCCGACGCCCGTGGTGACGCCGACGAACGCGTCGGGCGGACCGGTCGAGGACACGGCCGTGCTGCCCCGGGTGCGGATGGACAAGGATCCCGTGGACGACCGGCGGGAGCCGCGGGAGCCCGTGGGGCGGTCCGGGGCGGGCGCTTCGGGCGCGTCGGACGCTTCGGGCGCGTCCGAAGGGCACGGGCCCGACTCCGAGGTGACGGCCGAGCTTCCGCAGCCGCCGGCACCGGCCGGCGCGCCCGACGAGACGGCCGTCCTGCCGCCCGTGGCCCCGCAGGGGACCGCCGACGAGACGGCCGTGCTGCCCCCGGTGCGCGAGGCGCGTCCCACGGAGGAGACGGCCGTACGGCCCCCCGTCCCCGGGGAGAGTCCTGCCGACCGGGTGCCGCAGGGGTACTTCCGCGACCAGCGGGACGGAGCGGGGCCGGACGGCTCCGAGGGCCGTACGCGTGAGCTGCCGCAGGTCGACGAGTCCGGCACGCCCCGGCAGCGGCCGCGGTCGGACTGGGCCGAGGAGACCCCGCTGGACGACCTGCCGACGCTGGCGGACGAACTGCTGGGACCGCACCACGGCGAGGACGGACCCGACGACGGCTCCGACGACGGACGCGGCGGCGGCCGCGGACGCGGACGGCGCCGGTGAGGCCCGGCCTCCGGCGGTAGGACGCGGCCGGGCGCCGGGGTCGTACCCGGCACCTGACGGCCGATCACTGCTGGAGCCCGAGGCCTGACGGCCGATGACTGCCGGAGCCCGACGCCTGACGGCCGGTGGCTGCCGGTGCCTGGCCTCCGGTGTCTTGTGCCTGGTGGTCGGCGCCCGATGCCCGGCGCTCGGCCGTCGTCCGCGCGGCCTCGCCTCCCTCCCGCCGACCGCCCTGTGCCCCCGCCCGCCGGGGGCACTGTCAGTGGCAGCGCGCACAATGGAATCCGCACTGGGCGGCATCGTGACGAAAGGGGCGGCGTAACCCATGACCGTGTGGGACGACCTCGTCGGGCAGGAGAAGGTGAGCGAACAGCTCGCCGCAGCCGCCCGGGACGCCGACGCGTTCATCACCGCGTCCGCCTCCGGCGCGCCGCCGCCCGAGGCGTCCAAGATGACGCACGCCTGGCTCTTCACCGGCCCGCCCGGCGCGGGCCGGACACAGGCCGCCCGCGCCTTCGCCGCCGCCCTCCAGTGCGTGAGCCCCGACCGGGCGCTCGGCGGCGCCCCCGGGTGCGGGTTCTGCGACGGCTGCCACACCGCGCTCATCGGCACGCACGCCGACGTCAGCACCGTCGCCGCCGTGGGCACGCAGATCCTCGCCGAGGACATGCGCGACACGGTGCGGAAGTCGTTCACCTCGCCCGCCAACGGCCGTTGGCAGGTGATCCTCGTCGAGGATGCCGAGCGGCTCAACGAGAAGTCCGCCAACGCCGTCCTCAAGGCGGTGGAGGAGCCCGCGCCGCGTACCGTCTGGCTCCTGTGCGCCCCCTCCATCGAGGACGTCCTGCCCACGATCCGCTCCCGCTGCCGCCACCTGAACCTGCGGACGCCGTCCGTCGACGCCGTCGCCGACATGCTCGTACGGCGCGAGGGCGTCGAGCCCGCCGTCGCGGCCGCCGCCGCCCGCGCCACCCAGGGGCACGTCGACCGCGCCCGGCGCCTGGCCACCGACCCCGCCGCGCGGGAGCGCCGTGCCGCCGTGCTCAAGCTGCCGCTGCGCGTCGAGGACATCGGCGGGTGCCTCCGGGCCGCCCAGGAACTCGTCGACGCCGCCACCGACGACGCCAAACAGCTCGCGGAGGAGCGGGACGCCAAGGAGACCGAGGAGCTGAAGGCGGCACTGGGCGCCGTCCAGGGCGGCCGGATGCCGCGCGGCACCGCCGGCGTGATGAAGGACCTGGAGGACAAGCAGAAACGGCGCAGGACGCGGACCCAGCGCGACAGCCTCGACCTCGCGCTCACCGACCTCACCGCCTTCTACCGGGACGTCCTCGCCCTCCAGCTCGGCTCCCGCGTCGCGCTGGCCAACACGGACGCCGAGGACGCCCTGGAACGACTGGCCCGCGGCAGCACCCCCGAGTCCACCCTGCGCCGCATCGAGGCCATCGGCGCGTGCAGAGAGGCCCTCGACCGGAACGTGGCGCCGCTGCTGGCGGTGGAGGCGATGACGATGGCACTGAGAGCGGGCTGAGCCCGGCGCGGGCCGGGCCGGGACGGCAGTGCCCGGGGGTCCCCCGACGAGCCGGTGCGACGCTCGACCGGACCGTGTCACTCGTCCGTGGCGGTTCGCGTACACAGCGCATCGGTTTCATCGCGCAGAGTTACGCTCGTTGGATGCACATCAGGCGTTCCCGCTTCCCGCGCAGGTCCCGAACCGGCGTCACCCTCGTCTCCCTCGCCGCCCTGCTCCTCTCCGCCTGCTCCGCCGGAGGTGTGACGAGCACCGCCACGCGCGCGGGGGCGGAGGTGACACTGGCCGCGCTGCCCCATGCCACACCGTCCGCGCTCGCGCCGTACTACGGGCAGAAGCTGACCTGGCGCGGGTGCGGCGTCCCCGGTTTCGAGTGCGCCACCCTGAAGGCGCCGCTCGACTACGACCGGCCCGGCGACGGCGACATCCGGCTCGCCGTCTCCCGCAAGAAGGCGACGGGCCCGGGGAAGCGGATCGGCTCGCTGCTGGTGAACCCCGGCGGTCCCGGCGGCTCCGCGGTCGGCTACCTCCAGCAGTACGCCGGCGTCGGCTACCCGGCCGCGGTCCGCGCCCGCTACGACATGGTCGCCGTCGACCCCCGGGGCGTGGCCCGCAGCGAGCCCGTGGAGTGTCTCGACGGGCGCGCGATGGACGCGTACACACAGGCCGACGTCACACCCGACGACCAGCGGGAGACGGACCGGCTCGTCGAGGCGTACAAGGGGTTCGCCGAAGGGTGCGGGGCCCGGTCGCCCCGGCTGCTGCGGCACGTCTCCACCGTCGAGACCGCCCGCGACATGGACGTCCTGCGGGCGGCCCTGGGGGACCGCAGGCTGACGTACGTGGGGGCGTCGTACGGGACGTTCCTCGGGGCGACGTACGCGGGGCTGTATCCGGACCGCGTCGGCCGGTTGGTGCTGGACGGGGCGATGGACCCGGCGCTGCCCGCCCGGCGCATGAACCTGGACCAGACGGCGGGCTTCGAGACGGCGTTCCGGTCGTTCGCGAAGGACTGCGTACGGCAGCCGGACTGCCCGCTGGGCACCAAGGCGGACAAGGTCGGGGACAACCTCAGGGCGTTCTTCGAGAAGACCGACGCGCGGCCCCTGCCGACCGGCGACAGCGACGGCCGCAGGCTCACGGAGTCCCTCGCCACCACCGGCGTGATCGCGGCGATGTACGACGAGAGCGGCTGGGGGCGACTGCGCGATGCGCTCACCGCCGCGATCAAGGACCAGGATGGTGCGGGCCTGCTCCGCCTCGCCGACAGCTACTACGAACGGGACGCCGAGGGCCGCTACGCCAACCTCATGTACGCCAACGCGGCCGTGAACTGCCTGGACTCGCCGGCCGCCTTCGACAGCCCCGACCAGGTGCGCCGAACCCTGCCGACGTTCGAGAAGGCGTCCCCCGTCTTCGGCGAGGGCCTCGCCTGGTCCTCCCTGAACTGCGCGTACTGGCCCGTCGCGCCCACCGGCCAACCGCGCCGCATCGAGGCGAAGGGCGCGGCCCCGATCGTCGTCGTCGGCACCACCCGCGACCCGGCGACCCCCTACCGCTGGGCCCGCTCCCTCGCCCGCCAGCTCTCCTCGGCCCGCCTCCTCACCTACGACGGCGACGGCCACACCGCCTACGGCCGCGGCAGCAGGTGCGTCGACTCCGCGATCAACACCTACCTGCTCCGCGGGACGCCCCCGACGGACGGAAAACGCTGCACGTGACCCAGCCCGCCACCCCCGGAACCGCCACCTCCGGGGGTGGTACGGAGCACCCCCGGAAACTGTGTAGACTTACCGACGTTGCTGATCGCACCATGGTGCGGGCAGCGCGCCGCCTTAGCTCAGATGGCCAGAGCAACGCACTCGTAATGCGTAGGTCTCGGGTTCGAATCCCGAAGGCGGCTCCGGCGAAGGCCAGGTCAGATGTTATCTGACCTGGCCTTTTGTGTTGTGTCTGGGATTCGTCGGGGTACTCGGGGTGCCGGGGAGCCGTGGGACGATCAGGCCCGTCTCGTAGGCCACCACGACCGCCTGGGCGCGGTCGCGCAGGCGGAGTTTGGCGAGGATGCGGGCGACGTGGGTCTTCACCGTCGCCTCGCTCCGCCCGAAGTGGGCGGCCAGGTCGGTGTTGTTCAGTCCACGGCCCAGGGACTGGAGGACCTGGAGTTCGCGCGGGGTCAGGACCGAGAGGTCGCGGTGGAGGACTGGGGGGTGTCCGCGGCGGAGGTGAAGCGTTCGACCAGACGGCGGGTGATGGCCGGGGCGAGCAGGGCGTCGCCGGTACGGGCGAGGCGGACGGCGGCCACCAGGTGTTCGGGCGTGACGTCCTTGAGGAGGAAGCCGCTGGCGCCGGCGGTGAGGGCCGCCTAGACGTAACGGTCGAGGTCGAAGGTGGTCAGCATGATCACGTGGGGCGTGTCGGGCCCGGCGCCGGAGAGGATGCGGCGGGTCGCCTCCAGGCCGTCGGTGCCGGGCATGCGGATGTCCATCAGGACCAGGTCGGGGCGGGTGCGGTGGACCGCCTCGACCGCCTCGTCGCCGTCGGCCGCCTCGGCGACGACGTCGATGCCGTCGGCGGCCAGGATGAGGCCGAAGCCGGTGCGGACCAACGCCTGGTCGTCCGCGATGACGACCCGGGGCTGAAGCGGTTCGGTCACGGTCTCCGGTCCGTCCTCGCGGAGCGCGGGACGACCGCGTGCACCCCGTAGCCGCCGGCGGGCAGCGGACCGGCGTCGAGGGTGCCGTCGTGGAGGGCCCGGCGTTCGCGGAGGCCCAGGAGGCAGCGACCGGTACCGGGGCCGGCGGCCGGGGCGGGAGCGCCGCCGGTGCTCGTGACGTCGATGCGCAGGGTGTCGGGGGTGTGGTCGACGGCGACCCGCACACGGGCGCCCGGAGCGTGCCGGACGGCGTTGGTGAGGGCCTCCTGTACCGGTGCCTCCCAGGCGGTGGTCGAGGTTCGCCCCGACGCTAGGGACGCGCCCGCGTCCGGGGCGCAGCGACCGCGCCCGTCATCGACATCCGCGGCGTGAGCAGGACCTACGGCGAGGGGCCGCCCGCCCTCGCCGGGGTCACGCTGAGCGTGGGCGCGGGGGAGCCGCTGGCCGTCGTCGGGCCGTCGGGCAGCGGCAAGTCGACGCTGCTCAACCTGATCGCCGGGCTGGACCGCCCGAGCGCCGGCAGCGTCACCGTCGACGGGCTGCGCGTGGACGGGATGAGCGAGACCGCCTCGGCCCGGTACCGGCGGACGAGGATCGGCATGGTCTTCCAGTTCTTCCACCTCCTCGACGATCTGACGGTCACCGGCAACGTGCTGCTGCCGGCCCAACTGGCCGGCGTCTCCCGGGCCGAGGCCCGCAAACGCGCCGCGGAGATGCTGGAGTACCTCGGGGTCGCCCGGCACGCCGGGGCGTTCCCGGGACGGCTGTCCGGCGGCGAGCGCCAACGCGTCGCGGTGGCCCGCGCGATGATGCACCGTCCCGCGCTGCTCCTGGCCGACGAGCCGACGGGCGCGCTGGACACCGCCGCCGGTGCGGACGTCCGCGAACTGCTCGTCACCCTCAACGCGGGCGGCCAGACGGTCGTCCTGGTCACCCAGGATCTCGGCCTCGCCGAGGCCTGTGCGACCCGGACCGCGGCCGGCCGGGAAGGCGGTGGCGACCGAGGCGACCCGTCGTGGCTGGTCGCGCTCGCCCTGGGGGGTCTGGTCATCGCGGTGGCGGGAGGCCTGCCCCCGGCCGGCCGGGCGGCCCGGACGGACACGGCCACCGCACTGCGCACGGAATAGCGGGGCCGGCACCGCCGTGCGCACCGGCGGGCGGGCCGGCCGAGTGCCGGCCGGGGCGGGAGTCGGCCGGGGCGGGGCCGGTCAGCCGAGTACGCGCACCGGCTTCCCGGCCAGGAACGCCCGGATGCCGTCCACGGCCTGCCCGTAGTAGCGCTCGTAGTTGGCGCGGGAGACGTACCCCAGGTGCGGGGTCGCCAGGAGCCGGGGTGCCGTCCGCATCGGATGGTCGTGGGGCAGGGGCTCGACGTCGAACACGTCCACCCCGGCGCCCGCGATCCGGCCCTCCCGCAGGGCTGCGAGCAGCGCGTCCTGGTCGACGATCGCCGCACGCGAGGTGTTGACCAGGAACGCGGTCGGCTTGAGGAGGGCGAGTTCGGCGGGGCCCAGCAGGCCGCGGGTGCGGTCGCTCAGGGCGAGGTGCACGGAGACGAAGTCGCTCTCGCGGAGCAACTCCTCCTTCGAGGCCGCCGGACGGACGCCGACCTCGTCCGCGCGCTCCTGGGTGAGGTTCTGGCTCCAGGCCGTCACCTCCATGCCGAAGGCGAGGCCGACCCGGGCGACCAGGCCGCCGGTCCTGCCCAGGCCCAGCAGACCGAGCCGGCGGCCGTGCAGGTCGGCGCCGACGGTGGACTGCCACGGGCCGCCCTCGCGCAGGGCGGTGCTCTCCTGGACCAGACCGCGGGCGAGCCCGAGCAGCAGGGCCCAGGTGAGCTCGACCGGCGGGGTGGAGGAGCTCTCCGTGCCGCAGACGGTCACGCCGTTCCTCCGTGCCGCCGTGTAGTCGATCACCGAGTTGCGCATGCCGGAGGCGATCAGCAGCTTCAGGCGCGGCAGCCGGTCCAGCAGCGAGGCCGGGAAGGCGACGCGCTCGCGCAGGGTGACCACGCAGTCGAAGCCGGCCAGCGCGGCCACGAGTGCGTCGTCGGTGGCGGCATGCTCGGTGAAGGTGACGACCTGCACCCCGTCGCCCAGGACCGACCAGTCGACGACCTCGGTGGCGACGTTCTGGAAGTCGTCGAGCACGGCACAGCGGAAAGGCATGGCGGTCGGGTCCTCCTGCTCAGGGAAAACGGTAAAAACGATGCAAAGCCGACACCAAGTGAACCGGCGTCGGGGCAGCCTCCGGATCTGAGGCAACATCTTGGTGAACGACGGGCACCGCCGGGACGGGCCGGGGAGCCGTCGAGGGCCGGACGGAGCGTGGGACGTGGTGGAGCCGAGGATCGCCGTTGCCGTGGTGACGATGGGCAACCGGCCCGCCGAGGTCGACGCCCTGCTGGAGTCGGTGGCGAAACAGGACGTCGCGCCCGCCCGCATCGTGATCGTCGGCAACGGCTGCCGGCTGCCCGAGTTCGCCCGCCGGCTCTCCCTGCCCGGCGAGGTCACCACCGTCGAGACCGACGAGAACCTCGGCTGCCCCGGCGGCCGCAACGTCGCCCTCGCCCGGCTGCGGGAGTACGGCGACGTCGACGTCGTCGTGGAGCTGGACGACGACGGGCTGCTCGTCGACGCCGACGTGCTGCGCCGCGTCCGCGACCTGTACGCCGCCGACCCGCGCCTGGGCATCGTCGGCTTCCGCATCGCCGACGAGCACGGTGAGACCCAGCGGCGGCACGTGCCGCGCGTGGGCGCCTCCGACCCGATGCGGGGCGGGTACGTCACCGGCTTCCTCGGCGGCGGCCACGCCCTGCGCATGGAGATGCTCGACCGGACCGGCGACTGGCCCGCCGAGTTCTTCTTCGCCCACGAGGAGACCGATCTGGCCTGGCGCGCCACGGACGCCGGCTGGCACATCCTGTACGCGCCCGAGCTGCTCCTCCAGCACCCGAAGACCTCGCCCGCCCGGCACGCCATCTACCACCGCGTCACCGCCCGCAACCGGGTGTGGCTGGTCCGGCGCAACCTCCCGCTGCCGCTCATCCCGGTGCACCTGGGGGTGTGGGTCCTCGTCACGCTGCTGCGCACCCGTTCCCTCGGTGGTCTGCGGGCCTGGTTCGGCGGGTTCGCCGAAGGGGTGCGCACGTCGGCCGGCCCACGGCGGCCCATGCGCTGGCGGACCGTGTGGCGACTGACTCGGCTGGGCAGGCCCCCGGTCATCTGAGACCCGGCCCGGGCGCAGGACCCGGCCCGGGCGCAGGACCCGACCCGGGCGCAGGACCCGACCCGGGCGCAGGACCCCACCCGGGCGCGGCGCCCGTGGCCACCGGTCGTCACTTGGCGTCCGCATAGCACTCCACCACGGCCGTGGTGAACGGGAACCGCACCGGCGTCTCGCCGAACGTCAGCCGTCCGGCCAGGTCCGCCGCCTCCCGGATCGCGGCGACGACCGTCTCGGCCTCCTCCTCCGGGCAGTGCACGATCACCTCGTCGTGCTGGAAGAAGACCAGCTCGGCCGCCAGACCGGCGCACGTCCGGCGGAGTGCGGCGAGCAGCAGCAGAGCCCAGTCGGCGGCGCTGCCCTGGACGACGAAGTTGCGGGCGAAGCGGCCGCGCGCGCGGGCGTCGGAGGAGGAGTGGCCGGGCGCCCACGGCCGGCTCTCGGCCTCCTCGTCCCCGGCGGGGATGCCCGCCTCCTCCGCCGTGCCGTCCGTCGCCCCGGCCACGGGCGGACAGGTCCGGCCCAGCCAGGTGCGCACGAGCCGGCCCTCCTCGCCGGCCCGCGCCGCCTCATCGACGTAGGCCACCGCGCGCGGGAAGCGGCGGCGCAGCGCGGCGAGGTTCTTCAGGCCGTCGCCGGACGTCTGGCCGTACACCGCGCCGAGCACGGCGAGCTTGGCCTGGGCGCGGTCGCCGGAGAAGGCGCGGTCGGAGACGGACTGGTAGAGGTCGGTCGCGCGGCCCGCCACCTCCATCAGCCCGGGGTCGCGGGAGATCGCCGCGAGCACCCGCGGCTCCATCTGGTCGGCGTCGGCGACGACGAGCCGCCAGCCGGGGTCGGCGACCACGGCCCGCCGGATCACCTTGGGGATCTGCAGGGCGCCCCCGCCGTTGGTCACCCAGCGTCCGCTGACCGTGCCGCCCGCGAGGAACCCGGGCCGGAAGCGGCCCTCCCGCACCCAGTCCTGGAGCCAGGACCAGCCGTGCGCCACCCAGATGCGGTACAGCTTCTTGTACTCGATCAGCGGCCGCACGGCCGGGTGGTCGATGGACTCGATCTCCCAGCGCCGCGTCGACCTGATCCTGATCCCGGCCTGCGCGAACGCCTTGATCACATCGGCGGGCAGGTCCGGCCGCACCCGGCGCCCGAAGGCGGCGGACACCTCGTCGGCGAGCTCGGCCAGCCGACGGGGCTCGCCCCCGCCCGCGTACCGCTCGCCGAGGAGATCGTGCAGCACCGCGCGGTGCACCCGCGCGCTCCACGGCAGCCCCGCCCGGTTCATCTCGGCGGCCACCAGCATCCCCGCCGACTCGGCCGCCGTCAGCAGCCGCATCCGCTCCGGGTGCTCCGCCCGGTCGTGGCGCCGCTGCTGGCCGGCGTAGACGGTGAGGAGGTCGGCGAGCGGCAGCCCCGCGGCCTCCGGTTCGAACAGCGAGGACTGCGCGCCGGGCTCGGCGGACCGCTGCGGCGGGTCCGGCGGTACGGGCCCGCCGCGCAGCCGGGCCAGGGCGGCGGCGGCCGACCGGGGCTCGCCGTGCCGTCCCTCGTGGCCGAGCAGGAGGGTCTCGGCGTCCTCCACGTCGTAACACCGCTCGACGCGCACCCCCGCGGCGAGCAGCCGCGGATACACCTCGGCCGTCGAACGCCAGACCCACCGCGCCACACCCGGCCGCCCCCGCACCGCCTCCACCAGATCCCCCTCCCGCACCACCGGCCCCACCGGCAGCCCGTCCCCGCCGAGGGCGACCAGTTCCGCACCGCCGCCCTCGACCGGAGCGAGCGCCCACCGATCACCCATACCGCGAGTCTGCCAGGGGGGTCTGACAGTGAGGATGTACGCGGCATTGCTCGGGGGTCTGACTCAACGCCCCGCGCGTCCGTGGCCGGCGAGCCCGAACGGCCCGGCCCGGCCCTCGCTCAGTCCCCCTGCGCTGCCGCTCCCTCTCCCTCCTGCTCGCCCTCCTGCGCCTTCACCATCTCGGTGAGCGCTTCCGCCACGTACCGCTCGACCTCCGTCTTGCGGATGCCGAGGCCGCTGAGGACGCCCTCGCCGTTCTCGAACTCCAGGAGGGCCAGGAGGACGTGCTCGGTGCCGATGTAGTTGTGGCCGAGGCGGAGGGCCTCGCGGAAGGTGAGTTCCAGGACCTTCTTGGCGTCCGAGCCGTAGGGGATGAGCTCGGGCACCTCCTCGGCGGCGGGCGGCAGCGCGGCCGTGGCGGCCTCGCGGACGGTGTCCGCGGAGACGCCCTGCGCGGCGAGGGCCTTCGCCGCGATGCTCTCCGGCTCGGCGAGCAGCCCCAGGACCAGGTGGGCGGGGAGGCCCTCCGGTGTGCGGGCCGCCCGGGCCTCGGTGTGGGCGGCCATGACGACGTTCCGCGCGCGCGGGGTGTACCGGTTGAAGCCCTGGCTCGGGTCGAGGTCGGTCGACTCCTTGGGCACGAACCTCTTCTGCGCGGCCTGCCGCGTCACGCCCATGCTCCTGCCGATGTCCGTCCAGGAGGCGCCCGAACGGCGGGCCTGGTCGACGAAGTGGCCGATCAGGTGGTCGGCCACGTCATCGAGGTGCTCGGCCGCGATGACCGCGTCCTGGAGCTGGGCGAGGGGTTCCGGGTGGACCTTCTTGATCGCGTGGATGAGGTCGTCGAGACGGATGGACGACGTGGGTCCCTGGGAGGAAGAAGTCATGTGTCAACCGTAGGTTGACGGCGGTAACCCGTCAACCCCGAGTTGACAGTCGCCTGAAGTCCGTCGTAGGCCGTCAATCCTGAGTTGACACTCTCCGGGACTCCGTATCGTCCCCGCCCGCGTGACACCATCACCGGATGACCAGCAGCACGCCCACCGTCGACCGCGCCCTCCGCGCAGCCCTCTACGAAACGGGCGACACCGCCCTCGACGAGGGCGCGTCCCTGCTCGCCGCCGACCCTTCGGCGGACGCCGGACTCGCGCGGCGCGGTGAGGAGTTCGTGGCGGCGGCCTGGCGGCGCGGCTGGCAGCCCGCCGACGTCGTACGGCTCGTGCGCCGCGACCTGGACGAGCCCCACGTCCGCCTGCTCGCGTCACTGATCCGCGCCCAGGAACGCCGGGAGGAGGGGCGCCCGCGCGGCCGGCGCTGGACGGCTCAGCTGGAGGAGCTCCCCGTGGAGGCCCCGCCGCGCACCGACCGCTTCTCGCACGCCACCGCGGTCCTGGAGCTGTACCGCCTGCTGCTGCGCCTGCCCACCCTCGAACCCCTCCAGGAACCGCGCCGGGACCGGGCGGCCCGCTCCGACTCCCGCATGCTCACCCGCATCCGCGCCCTGCTCGCCAAGGCGGAGGCGACCGGATACCCGGAGGAGGCGGAGGCGCTCACCGCGAAGGCGCAGGAACTGATGGCCCGGCACAGCGTCGACGAGGCCCTGCTCGACGCCCAGGCCCCGGCTCCGGACGCCCCCGGCGCCTGCCGGATCGGCGTGGAGCCGCCGTACGAGCAGGCCAAGGCGGTGCTCCTGGACGCGGTCGCCGACGCCAACCACTGCCGGGCGGTGTGGAACGAACCCTTCTGCTTCTCCACGGTCGTCGGGTTCGAGGCCGACCTGGAGGTGGTGGAACTGCTCTTCACGTCCCTGCTGGTGCAGGCGCAGACCGCGCTGACCAGGGCGGAGGCGGCCCAGCGGGCGGGCGGCCGCAGACGCACCAAGACCTTCCGCCAGTCCTTCCTCGCCGCTTACGCCCACCGCATCGGCACCCGCCTCGCGGAGGCCGCCGGGACCCAGGTGACCGACGACCTGCTCCCGGTCCTCGCCACCCGCGACCTCGCGGTCACCGACGCGACGGACCGCATGTTCCCGGAGACCGTCACCACCCGTCTGCGGGGCGTGACCGACGAGGCGGGCTGGACGGAGGGCGCCCGGGCGGCGGACCGGGCCCGGATGAGCTCCCGGCCCCGCCTGCCCGGATGAGCTCCGCGCGGGCGGGGCCGGACGCGGCCCGCCCGCCGGTCCGGTGACACGGCGGGCGGGACGGGCGGACAGGGCCTACTGGTAGGTCACGTCCGAGGAGTCGTAGATGCAGTACGTACCGTCCGGGCCGCTGCCCAGCTCGGTCGGCTCGTCGCCGCTGCTGTTGCCCTCGAAACGCTCGCACACGGTGATCTTCTTGCTGCTGTCACCGACGATCGTCACGTCGGACAGCGTGGCCGTGTCACCGTAGTTGGAGTTGATCCCGACGACGACCTTGCCGGGGCTGGTGACCTGGACGTTGCTGACCACCACGTGCCGGGTGTACTGCGTCGAGCAGTTGCCGCACGACCGGTAGAGCTTGCCGAAGTCGGAGACCTGGAAGTTCTTGATGGTCAGGGTGCCGGCGCCGTTGTGCTGGAAGACCTTGTCGTCGGCCTTCTGCGCACCGCCGCCGTCGATCACGTAGGTCGCCGAGGAGGACTTGCCCTTGAAGGTCGCGGCGTCCTCGCCGACGTCCTCCCACCACACGTTCTGGAGCGTGCAGCTGCCGGAGCAGTGGACGCCGTCGGCGGCCGGGGAGCCGAGGATCACGTTCTTCAGCGTCGCGCCGTCGGCGAGCTTGAAGATCGGGTCCTGGCCCTCGTCCTGGCCGTCGCCGCCCAGGTCGCCCGAACCGTAGAAGCGCTTCAGGGAGCCGTCGTACGTCCCGCTCACCTCGATGGTCTCGGTGACGGCCTGCTCGCCGGTGGCCGTGGGCCAGGAGGCGAACGTGGTGCCGCTGGAGGCCGTGGCGCTCGCCGTCGCCGTCGCCGTCGTCGTCGCGGAGGCGGTGGCCGAGGCAGAGGTGGTGGCGGTGGCCGACGGGGACGCGGAGGCGGACGTCGTGGCACCGGCCGACGGCGTGGCCGACGCGCCGCTCACCGTCTCCAGGGTCCAGCTCTTGGTGGCCGCCTTGTCGCAGGAGTTCTGCTGCGCCCGCGCGGACTTGGTGTTCAGGCACTTCTCGCTGTGCGCGTTGACCAGGTGGTACGCGTCGTCCAGCGCGCTGATCCGCCAGACCTGCGAGGTGCCGTCGTCGCAGGTCTGTTGCTGTACGGCCTTGCCGGCGGAGGCCGAGTCGCCCTGGACCCCGGCGCACAGCCCGGTGGCGGAGGACGCCACGGTGAACCCGTCCCCGGACGCGGTCAGCTTCCAGCTCTGGTCGGCGCCCCCGTCGCACGTGGCCAGCGTCAGCTGGACACCGTCCGCCGTGCTCGCCGAGGGGACCTCCAGACAGGTGCCGTCCGAGTTCACCAGACGGTAGGTGCCCGCGCCCGGTCCGGAGGCGGACGCCGTCATCAGCACTCCGCCGACGACGGCGCCGCCGACCAGCGATGCGGCGATGGCACCGACCAGGACGGTACGGCGGCGTCCGGTCCTCCGGCGGTGCCCCGGGCGTGGGGCTGTCTCTGTACTCATGTCGCAGCTTTCGTTCGGCGTGCGATGGCCTTCCTCGTCCATCTGGCCCTTTGTCGCCGCCGCCCGGCCGGAGGTTGCCGGGCGGCGAGATTTTTTTCCCGGGCCCACGACAGAACGGTTCTTGACGGTCAGTCGCCCGCCTGCTGGAAGGCGCTCACCGAGGCGTCCGGGGTGTCCTCGCCCTTCAGCGCCACGTCGCCGTACGTCCAATCGAAGCTCTGGTCCGCCTCGCCGCCCGGCAGCCCGTACTTCACCGTCGTCACGGCGAGACCCTCCGAGGCGCCCTCCTCGGCACGGACGTACGTGATCGTGAAGGAGGTCGTGCCCTGCTCCGGCAGGGTCAGCTCCTGTGCCTCGGCGGCCTCGTTCCGCGGGACGGCGGTGCTGGCGCCGTCGGCGTCGAACTCGACCTCGGGGAAGCCGTCCAGGGTGCACTCGGCGCCGTTGTTCGTGACGGTGACGGTGACGTTGCCGGTGTCCCCGGCGGCGGGAGCGGCGTTCACCGCGCCGAGCTCCATGGCGAGGTCACCGGCGGCACAGGCGGAGCCGGACGCGGCCTTGCTCTCCTCGCCACCGGAGGAGTTGTCGTCCCCGCCGCCGCACGCGGTGAGGAGGAAGGCGGCGGCGAGGGCGGTGACGGTGATCGGAACGGCGCGCATGTATGGGTCCCTTGCATGACGTGACGGTGCTCGAAGGATCATCACGCATGTCCGCCCCGAACCGCCGCCCACCCCGCCCTCCTGATCTCCGGTCACAGACCCCGGCCACGACGGTCACAGGGTCCGGTGACGGCATGCGGTCGCCGGGCGCCCGGGGCCCGGACGGCGTCCGGCCAGGGCGTGCGGCATGGCGTGCGGCATGGCGTGCGGTCATGGCGTCCGGTCACCCCAGGCCGGCCGTAGGCAGCCCCGACGGCAACTGGCCGCCCTCCGCCCTGGTGAACGTCTCCTGACCGGCCCCACCCTCCCAGGTGATCCGGAGGGAGTCGGCGTCGACGGAGTCGACCATGCCGGTCGTACGGTCGTCCGTACCGGTCGTGCACTTCAGGTGGATCATCCGCATGCCCGCCTCGTCGCCGGCGGTCCCGCTGCACACGGTCCCTCCGGTCGCGAAGAGGGCGGCCTGCGAACCGGTGACGACCAGGGCGACGGCCTTGCCGTCCGTGGTGGCGAGCCAGCTGCCCTCCAGCTCGGAGGAGGCCTGCGCGGACGCTGACCCGCCGGTGCCGCCGGAGCCGCCGGTACCGCCGGTGCCGCCCCCGGCGGCCGCGCCCGACGCCGTGCTCGACGCCGTGCCGGACGTGGCCGACGGCGTGTCGTCGGACCCGCCGCCGTCGCCGCACGCGGTCAGCACGAGCGCGCCCGCCAGCGTGGCCGTCACGACGGCGGCCCGCACCGCCCGGGGGGCCGTCCCGCGCGCGGGACGCGCCGGAGCGGAGGTCGGGAGGGAGGGGGAGTGGCTCGAGGAGGGCGTGGTACGCGAGAAGTTCGCCGTGGTCACTGCTAGCTCCCAAGCGGTAGCCGGGCGGCCCGGTCGGCCGGAAGGACCGCAGCAAGCTACCAGCCGCCCCTGCCATGGCAGCACCCCCGGACGCACCCCGGCTGCACCCCGGCCGCGTCCCCGGTGGCGCCCTGGTCCCTGCCCTGGCTGGACCTCGGCCGCGTCCCCGGTGGCGCCCTGGTCCCTGCCCTGGCTGGACCTCGGCCGCGTCCCCGGTGGCGCCCTCGTCCCTGCCCTGGCTGGACCCCTGGCTGCCCGCCTGCCGCGCCACCGACTGCACCCCGGCGGCGGTCCCGTCCCTGCCCCGGCAACACCCCCGGCTGCACCGCTGCCGCGCCATCGACTGCACCCCGGCCGCAATCCCCGGCGGCCCCCCGGATGGTCCCCGGAACAGTCGCCGCCCGGGCATCCCGCCCGCCATCCGGCGGCCCGCCCCCACCCCCTCAGCGACCGCCCATCACCACCGGCCTCTCCGCGACCGCCCTCTCCTCGACTGCCCTCTCCGCGACGGTCCTCTCCGCGACCGCCCACCCCGCACCGTCTTCCCCTTCACCACGACCCCTTCCGCACGCCCGGCAGGTACCCCGCGTGCGCCTGCTCCCGCAGGCTCACCCGGGACAGCCCGAACGTGCGGAAGTACCCCCGAGGCCGCCCGTCCACCTGGTCACGGTTGCGTACGCGCGTGGCGCTCGCGTCGCGCGGCTGGCGTCGCAGCTCGCGCCGAGCGGCCTGGCGTTCCGCGTCCGTCGACGACGGGCGCCGGAGGATCTCCTTCAGTTCGGCCCGTCGCCCGGCGTACCGGGCGACGGTCTCCCGCCGCTGCTCGTTCTTCGCGATCTTGCTCTTCTTCGCCATCAGACCCGCACCCCCCGGGCACGGATCCGGGCCACGGCGGCCTCGACGCCGATCGCGTCGACGGTCCGGATCCCGCGGGCGCTCAACCGCAGCCGCACGTACCGGCCTTCGCCGGGCAGCCAGTACCTCTTGGACTGGATGTTCGGGTCGAAGCGGCGCGAGGTGCGCCGGTGGGAGTGGGAGACGCGGTTGCCGAAGCCGGGCCGGGCGCCGGTCAGCATGCAGTGCGCGGACATGGGTGACGTACCTCTCCTGAAGCCATAGTGCTAATGGAATTCATTTTCAGTAAGGTATCAGCATGGCACGCAACGAACTGCGCCCGGTCGTCGGACTCCGCTCCACGGCGGGCACCGGCTACACCTACGTCACCCGCAAGAACCGCCGCAACGACCCGGACCGTATGACCCTGCGCAAGTACGACCCCGTCGTCGGCCGTCACGTCGACTTCCGAGAGGAGCGCTGAACCACCGCCATGCGCAAGGGAATCCACCCCGCCTACGGTCCCGTCGTCTTCCGCGACCGGGCCGCGGGCCACGCCTTCCTCACCCGTTCGACGATGACCGGCGAGAAGACGGTCGAGTGGGAGGACGGGCACACCTACCCGGTCGTGGACGTCGAGATCTCGAACGTCAGCCACCCCTTCTACACCGGCACCGCCCGCGTCCTGGACACCGCCGGCCGCGTGGAGCGCTTCGAGCTCCGGTACGGGAAGCGGGGCGGGGCGTGAGCCTGTCCGTGGTCCTGGTCGGCGGGCTGCACGCCGACGCCCGCGGGGCCGCCGTCGCGCGGCTGCTCGCCGACGTGCCCGGCGCCGTCGTCCTCCACCACGACCTGTCGACGGCCGCCGCCGGCACGGTCGTACGGACCGTGCGGGACGCCACCGGCGTCCTCTCGGTCCGCGAGGCGCCCCTGGTCGACGACTGTGCCTGCTGCGCCCTGCGCGAGGACATGGTGCCCGAACTGCGCCGCCTCGCCGACGACGGCACCACCCGGCTCGCGGTGGTCGAGCTGTGGGACTCCGTCGAGCCCAAGGCCATGGCCGAGGCGGTGGTGGCCGGCGGTCTCACCGTCACCGGCGTGATCACGGCCGTCGACCCGGCGCTGCTGCTGCCGTACCTCGCCGACGGCGACGACCTCGCGGACGTCGGCCTCGCCGCGGCCGCCACCGACCGGCGGACCGTCGCCGACACCTTCGCGCGGCAGCTGGAGTACGCCCCGGTCCTGGCCGTCGTGGACTCCCCGGAAGCCGACGACGAGGACCACGAGCTGCTGGCCCAGCTCCACCCCACGGCCCGCAGAGTCGGGGTCCCGGCGCCGGGCGGCCGGCCGGGGGACCGGGAGGGGGACCGGAAGGGGAACCGGGAAGGAAACCGGGCGGGCACCCCGCCGTCCGCCTCCGGGAGCACCCCGCCCACAGCCACACCCACACCCACACCTCCACCCGCCGGACCCCTGCCCGGCGCGCCCGGTTCCCCGCTGGCCGCCGCCGCCCTCGCCGGCTTCGACGTGGAGGCGGCCGCCGCCGCACAGCACCCGGCCTGCGCGCTGCTGCCCGCCGAGGCCGACGCGCACGGCGTCACCACGCTCGTCTGGCACCGCCGCCGCCCCTTCCACCCGGAGCGGCTGTACGCGGCGCTGGAGGGTCTGACCTGTGCCGCGGCCCGCAGCAGGGGCCGGTTCTGGCTCGCCGACCGGCCCGACACGCTGCTCCACTGGGACGCGGCCGGCGGAGCCCTGTGCGTGGAGCCGGCCGGGCCGTGGCTCGCGTCCCTGCCCGACGCGGCCTGGGACCTGGTGCCGCCGGTGCGCCGCGCGGCCGCCGCGCTGGACTGGCACCCCGAACACGGCGACCGCTGCCAGCACCTGGTCTTCACGTCCCCCGCGCTCGACCGGGACGGTCTGACCGGTCTGCTGGAGTCCTGCCTGCTCACCGACGCCGAGTACGCCGCCGGGCGCGACGCCTGGAAGCGGCTGCCGCCCGCCTTCGACACCCTTCTGGAGGTCTGACCCCCGATGCCCCGCAGGAGCGAGCGCGAGCCCGCCCGGAACCGGCCCAACCCGCTGGACCGGGCCCGGATCACGTACATCGACTACATCGACTACAAGGACACCGACCTGCTGCGGACGTTCCTCTCCGACCGCGGCAAGATCCGCAGCCGCCGGGTCACCCGGATCTCGGCCCGGCAGCAGTGCCAGGTGGCCCGCGCGATCAAGAACGCCCGGGAGATGGCCCTCCTGCCGTACGGCGGCCGCTGACGCCGAGGACAGCAGCGGAGATCGGCCACCTGCGGAGAAACGGTCCCGCCGATGGCGTATGCCCGAGTGCCTTTCGGAGGAGCGGGAGTACGACCGCTGTCCGGTTCCGTCGCGTGCCGGATCCGGGTGAATCTGCGCCGACGTGCCCTCGGCGCGGCCGTGTGCGCGCCGGTCCCGCCACTCGCCCCCGTGGACGATCTCCCCGTCGTCCGCGGGGGCGAGCGCTTGTCGCGGACGCCGGGCGCGGGGGAGGCGCCCCCGGCCTGTTCGCGCCGGGAGGCGGAGGAGGTGCGTGGCGTTCCGGTTCGCGCGGCGCGAGGGCCTCGCGGGCCGCCCGTGCGCCGCGCGGCCACGGCGAGTGGACGGTCCGCGTCCGCCCGGGCGCGGGGGCCCCGGCCGGAACCCGCGGTGTGCACGGTGCGTCGCCCGCCGAACCGGCTGCGCGACGGCGGAACACGGGCGCCACCCGGTGCGTCTTCTCCTGTGCGCGATAGTTCGATCCGAACCATCTGTGGGCGGGCCCGCGCGGCCGCGGGCCCGCCCACAGGAACCGGTGGTCGCATGGCCCGTGGACCCCGGGGCAGACGCGCGACGGGGAGCTGAGGACGAACGCATCGGGTACGGCGGGCGTCCCCGCTGTAACCGCTCAGGCACCCGGTGTGCACGTGCATCTGCTCATGCAGCTGCACATGAACGGGGTTATGATCCGGAACAGTTGACCACGGCACCTATGGCCACACGAGCCAGTGCACCACCAGGAGGCGACCTGTGGACCACGACGTTGACGGGGGGCATGACGTGTACAACGGCATGGCGGCCACACAGTTGTCCGGGGTTGCCTGGCAGAAGAGCCGGCACAGCAATTCACAGGGGTCCTGCGTGGAGTTCGCGCGGTTGCCCGGCGGTGAGGTGGCCGTGCGCAACTCGCGCTTCCCGGACGGTCCCGCGCTCGTCTACACGCGTGCCGAGATCGAGGCGATGCTGCTGGGCATCAAGGACGGCGAGTTCGACCACCTGATCGCGAGCTGACCACCGTCTGCCGCCTGAGCTGACCACCGTCTGCCGTCTGCCGTCTGCGGTCTGTCGTCCGCCGTCTGTGCCCGCTGTTCATCGCCGGCTGCCTGGCTGTCTGGCGGTGGCGATGGTGGTGGTGGCGGCGGAGTTTCTGCGGGAAGGGGTGGAAAAGTGGCTACGACGCGCGTAGAACCGCGGCGTCACAAGACGCCGCGGTTCTCATTCGTCCGCGGTGGGCAGCCGGAACAGCGCCCACACGACCTTGCCGCCCAGTGTGCCGGCGAACGGGTGCCAGCCCCAGCCGTCGGCGAAGGAGTCGACCAGGAACAGACCGCGGCCGCACTCGGCGGCGAAGTCGTCCGCCTCGCGCGGCAGCGGGCTGTCGTCGCTGGGATCGCGCACCGCGCACACCAGCCGCCCGGTCCACCGCATCAGGTGCAGGCGCACGGGCGGGTGCTGCTCGTGCGGGAGGCGGGTGGCGCAGTCGGACGGCAGTCCGTGCCGCAGGGCGTTGGTCACCAGTTCGGAGACGACCAGGCAGACGTCGTCGAAACGGTCGCCGACGTCCCACTGTCCGAGCGTTCTGCGGGTGAACCGCCGTGCGTCGCGCACCGCTTCGTAGCGGGCGGGCAGTGCGCAGGAGGCGGCGTCGGACACGGCCGCGGGATCAAGCGGCGGAAGGCCCTGCCGTAACGGCTCGAGCATGGTCGATCCATTCGTCCCCATGCGAGGCACTCCCGGGATTCGCGGTCGTTGCGATGCAGCGGTGGCGCGAGACCATCGTTTCCGATGCGTAGAGCAGATGCAAGGGCAGATGCACGTGCACGTGACCGAAATGGACCTCCCCGTACCGCTTCTTGGCCATTTTTTCCGCCATCTTCTTGCCGATCAGGGGCAGGCCCTTGCCTTCTCCCCCCTCTTCCCTGAAGGCACTCTGTGCGTATCCTTTGGCTTCTTTCCATCTCTGTAATCGGACGAGTACAGCTCGAAGTGTTTTAGTGGCAGACTGCGGGACCCTGAGAACGGTTGGGGAGGCTGGCGAAGGTGAGCGCGGGAGAGCCCGGATCGGTGGTGCGGCGGATGCTGCTCGGCTCGCAACTACGGCGACTGCGGGAGGCGCGCGGCATCACGCGCGAGGCGGCCGGCTACTCGATCCGTGCGTCGGAGTCGAAGATCAGCCGCATGGAGCTGGGACGGGTGAGCTTCAAGACGCGAGACGTCGAGGACCTGTTGACGCTGTACGGCATCACGGACGACACCGAGCGCCAGGCGCTCGTCTCGCTCGCCCGCGAGGCCAACGTGGCGGGCTGGTGGCACAGTTACTCCGACGTCCTGCCCAACTGGTTCCCGACGTACGTCGGCCTGGAGGGTGCCGCCTCGCTGATCCGCGCCTACGAGGTGCAGTTCGTGCACGGTCTGCTCCAGACCGAGGCGTACGCGCACGCGGTCGTGCGGCGCGGCATGAAGGGCGCGAGCGTGGCCGACATCGACCGCCGGGTGGCGCTGCGCCTGGAGCGGCAGAAGTACCTGGTGGCCGAGAACGCCCCCGACTTCCACATCGTCCTCGACGAGGCCGCCCTGCGCCGGCCCTACGGCGACCGCGAGGTGATGCGCGGGCAGCTCCAGCACCTGATCGACATCTCCGAGCGCCCCAACGTGCGGCTCCAGATCATGCCGTTCGGCTTCGGCGGGCACTCCGGGGAGAGCGGCGCCTTCACCATCCTCAGCTTCCCGGAGTCGGACCTCTCGGACGTCGTCTACCTGGAGCAGCTCACCAGCGCCCTCTACCTGGACAAGCGCGAGGACGTCGCCCAGTACGAGCAGGCGCTGAAGGAGCTCCAGCAGGACAGCCCCGGGCCCGACGAGAGCCGGGACCTGCTGCGCGGTCTGCTCCAGCTTTCCTAGGGTTTTCCCCAGAGAACCCCGGAGGAGCCACAACCCCCTTGCCGCGCTCGTACCATGACGTCCATTCAGATCGTGACGTCGGTCGCAGCGCAGGGGATTGAGGGATCACATGTCGTCGTACTTCACCGACCTGGCCCAGCAGTACATCGACGGTGAGTGGCGCCCGGGCACCGGCTCGTGGGACATCATCGACCTCAACCCCTATGACGGCGAGAAGCTCGCCTCGATCACGATAGCCACGGTCGACGAAGTCGATCAGGCCTACCGGGCCGCCGCCCGCGCCCAGAAGGCCTGGGCCGCGACCAACGCCTACGCCCGCCGTGCCGTCTTCGAGAAGGTGCTGCGCCTGGTCGAGGAGCGCGAGCGGGAGATCACCGAGGCGATCATCGCCGAGCTCGGCGGCACCGGCCTCAAGGCCGCCTTCGAACTGCACCTCGCCAAGGAGTTCCTGCGCGAGTCGATCCACCTGGCGCTGCGCCCCGAGGGCCGGATCATCCCCTCGCCGGTCGACGGCAAGGAGAACCGCCTCTACCGCCTCCCGGTGGGCGTCGTCGGCGTGATCAGCCCCTTCAACTTCCCCTTCCTGCTGTCGCTGAAGTCCGTCGCGCCCGCCCTGGCGCTCGGCAACGCCGTGGTCCTCAAACCCCACCAGGACACCCCGATCGTCGGCGGCACCCTGGTCGCGAAGCTCTTCGAGGACGCGGGCCTGCCCGCCGGCCTGCTGAACGTGGTCCTCACCGACGTCGCCGAGATCGGTGACGCCTTCCTCGAGCACCCCGTCCCGCGGGTCATCTCCTTCACCGGCTCCGACAAGGTCGGCCGTCACGTCGCCACCGTCTGCGCCGCGCACTTCAAGCGCACGGTCCTGGAACTGGGCGGCAACAGCGCCCTCGTGGTCCTCGACGACGCCGACGTCGACTACGCCGTCGACGCGGCCGTCTTCAGCCGCTACGTCCACCAGGGCCAGGTCTGCATGGCCGCCAACCGCGTCCTGGTCGACCGCTCGATCGCCGACGAGTTCACCGAGAAGTTCGTCGCCAAGGTGAAGTCCCTCAAGGCCGGCGACCCGAGCGACCCGCAGACGGTGATCGGCCCGGTCATCAACTCCTCTCAGGCGGAGTCCCTGACGGCCGCCGTGGAGCAGGCCGTCGCGGGCGGCGCGACGGCACTCGTCCACGGCACCACCACCGACAACCTCGTCGAGCCCAGCGTCCTCACGGACGTCCCCGCCGACTCGCCCCTGCTGCGCCAGGAACTCTTCGGCCCGGTCGCCTTCCTCATCCCCTTCGACGGCGAGGAAGAGGCCGTCCGCCTCGTCAACGACACCCCGTACGGCCTCAGCGGCGCCGTCCACACCGGCGACGTCGAGCGCGGCGTCCGCTTCGCCCAGCGGATCGACACCGGCATGTTCCACGTCAACGACGGCACCGTCCACGACGAGCCCCTCGTGCCCTTCGGCGGCGAGAAGAACTCGGGCGTCGGCCGTCTCAACGGCGAGACGACGCTGGAGGCGTTCACCACCACCAAGTGGATCTCCGTCCAGCACGGCCGGAGCGGCTTCCCGTTCTAGGGTCTGCCAGGCCCTGGCGTTTTCCAGGGCCTGCCACGCCCTGGCGTTCAGGTCGGGTCGCAGAGGCCGGTCCTCGCCCCTGGGCCGCTGAGACCCGCCGGGGAGGGGCGGCCGGCGGGCTTCAGCGCGCCTCAGTGGTGGAACCCGGTCGCCGCCCCCTTGTCCCGGACCGCCGGTCCCGACTGGCGCCGCAGCTCCGGCAGCAGCCGTTCCAGGTCCTCCACGAACAGTTCCGCGAGGTCCTCCGAGAAGCCGTTGCGGCAGACGACCCGCAGGACGGAGAGGTCCTCCCGGTTCGGCGGGAAGGTGTACGCCGGGACCAGCCAGCCGTTCTCCCGCAGCCGGCGGGAGACGTCGAAGACGTCGTACGCCGTCACGTCCGGTGCCGTCGTGAACGCGAAGACCGGCAGCTGGTCGCCCCGGGTGAGGAGCCGGAAGTCGCCGAGGGCCTCCACGCGGTCGGCGATGCCCCGGGCCACGTCCCGCGTGGTCTGCTGCACCGCGCGGTAGCCCTCGCGGCCGAGTCTCAGCAGCGTGTAGTACTGGGCGACGACTTGGGCGCCGGGCCGGGAGAAGTTCAGCGCGAAGGTCGGCATGTCGCCGCCCAGGTAGTTCACCCGGAAGACGAGTTCCTCCGGCAGGGCCTGCTTGTCCCGCCACAGCGCCCAGCCCACCCCGGGGTACACCAGGCCGTACTTGTGCCCCGAGGTGTTGATCGACGCCACCCGCGGGAGACGGAAGTCCCACACCAGGTCCTCGTCGAGGAAGGGGGCGACCATCGCGCCGGACGCGCCGTCGACATGCACCGGGATGTCGAGGCCGGTGCGCTCCTGGAGGGCGTCCAGGGCCGCGCACAGGTCGGCGATCGGCTCGTAGGACCCGTCGAAGGTGGAGCCGAGGATGCCCACGACCCCGATGGTGTTCTCGTCGCACAGCTCGGCGGCGGCCTGCGGGTCGAGGTGGAAGCGGTCGCCCTCCATGGGGACCAGACGGGCCTCCACCTCCCAGAAGTTGCAGAACTTCTCCCAGCACACCTGGACGTTGACACCCATGACGAGATTAGGCCGCGCTGCGGGCGCCTGACCGCGCTTGCTCCAGCGCCGCTTCAGCGCCATCCCGGCCAGCATGCACGCCTCGCTGGACCCGGTCGTCGAACAGCCCACCGCCGCCGACGGATCCGGCGCGTTCCACAGATCGGCGAGCATCGCCACACAGCGGCGCTCCAGCTCGGCGGTGCGCGGGTACTCGTCCTTGTCGATCATGTTCTTGTCCCGGCACTCGCCCATCAGGACGCCGGCCTGCGGCTCCATCCAGGTGGTGACGAAGGTGGCCAGGTTCAGCCGTGCGTTGCCGTCCAGCATCAGCTCGTCGTGGACCAGCTGGTACGCCGCCGACGGCGCCATGGGTTCGTCCGGCAGCCGGTGCTTGGGCGGGGCCTCGGCCATGCCGCCGACCGGGTTCGCCTCACCGTAGAACGGGTTCACGGACAGGGGGCGTTCGTCGGACTTCTGGGGACCTTTGTGCAGGGGCACGGGCTTCCTCCCAACCGCGGACCGGCCTCCGGCCGGCTCGCCTCGGCTTGCATCACTTCATCGGATCGAGGGGCGTGTTCGGTTCATCGGGATCGAGGGGCGTGTTCGGTTCGGCGGGTCGAGGGGTGTGATCGGTTCATCGGGATCGAGGGGTGTGTTCGGTTCGTCGGGGCGAGGTGTCTGTCCGTTCATCGGATCGGGGGGCCTGTCCGGTTCACACGCTCAGCGCACCGCCGTTCCGTCGTCGCGCAACTGCATCTGTGGCCGGCCCGTCACCAGCAGCCAGGCCGGGAGCGAGGCGATGCACAGCAGCGTGACGATCGTCGGGGAGGACACCAGGACGGCCGCGACGAACAGGCTCACCCAGCCCTGCCGGGTGATGGCCAGCAGCAGGCCCAGCACGCCCGTGGCCACGCCCACCGCCGGATGCACCCCGGGCACCAGCGCGTGGGCGGTGAGGCCGAGAGCGGAGCCGATGAACACGGCAGGGAAGATCCGCCCGCCCCGGAACCCGCAGGACGCCGCGACGAGCAACGCGGCCAGCTTCACCACCGTCATCGTGGCCAGCTGCCCGGCCGACCAGCCGTCCGGATCGGCCGCGAGCTCCCCGACCTGCTCCAGTCCCTTGAAGAGCGTCAGCGGGCCGCCCAGGGCAGCCAGCAGCCCCAGCACGAGTCCGCCGGCCGGCAGCGCCAGCATCGGGTGTCCGAGGCGCGCGAACGCGCCGTGCACGTAGGGGAAGGCCCGTACGGCGCACATGCCGAGCAGCGCGGCCACGGACGCGATCACAACCGCCGCGAGCAGGTCGGCCCAGCCGGGATGCCCGAACGGGGGGAGGTGCAGGTCGAAGCTCGGCTCGGCCACCAGGGTGGTGGTCAACGAGCCCGCCGCCGCCGCGACCAGCGGCGCGAAGACGCTGTCCCACAGCGGCCCCTCGGCCGCTTTGCCCGCCAGCGCCTCGGAGATCAGCAACGCCGCCGCGACCGGGGTCCCGAACAACGCCCCGATCGTCGCCGCCTCGGCGAGCACCGGCCACACCGGGCCCGGCATCCGGGGCACCAGCCTGCGCCCCAGCCAGAAGGCGAGAGCGACGTTCACCGCGATGATCGGGTTCTCCGGGCCCAGGCTGGGCCCGCCCGCCAGCATCAGCGCGGTCGCCACCACCAGGCCCGGGAGGACGACGGGCGGCAGCACGGGCGCGTCCAGGCCCGTCGTGGCGGGGTCGGGTCCCGCGTGCCCCGGAGCCTTCCACACCACGAGGCCCACCAGGATCCCGGTCGAGGTCAGCATGACGAGCACCCACAGCACCGAGTACCGGCCCACCCCCAGCGCGTCCGGGAGATCCCCCCACAGCACGTCCTGGAGCCGCTCGGCCGCCCCGCTCACCAGCAGGAGCAGCAGGCTCGCCAGGACGCCGACGGCCAGGGCGGGCAGGATCAGCGGCAGCAGGGCGCGTGCCGGGGTCGTGGGAGCGGTGGACGCCTGCCGCGTGCTGTCCTGGGCCACGACCTCACGGTAAGCGGGCAAAACGGACATGGCGCTCGGGGGGAGCCGAAAGAGGGGGGCGTGTGGGGCGGCGGGACTTGCACCTCACGCAGCGTGAGGGCGCACCGTGGAAAGCGAACCGAGAAGGGAGCGGACGAAGTGAGCTACGCCATAGGACAGGTGGCGGGTTTCGCCGGGGTCACGGTGCGCACCCTGCACCACTACGACGAGATCGGACTGCTCGTCCCCGGCGGCCGCAGCCACGCGGGCCACCGGCGTTACGACGACGCCGACCTCGACAGGCTCCAGCGGATCCTGTTCTACCGCGAGCTCGGCTTCCCGCTCGAGGAGGTCGCCGCCCTGCTGGACGACCCGGACGCGGACCCGCGCGCGCACCTGCGCCGCCAGCACGAACTGCTGACCGCGCGGATCGAGAAGCTCCAGAAGATGGCCGCGGCCGTGGAACACGCCATGGAGGCGCACGAGATGGGCATCAGGCTCACGCCCGAGGAGAGGTTCGAGGTCTTCGGCGACAAGGACCCCGAGCGGTACGCGGAGGAGGCGGAGGCGCGCTGGGGCGGCACCGAGGCGCACGCCGAGTCCCGGCGCCGCGTCGCCCGCTACACCAAGGACGACTGGAAACGGCTCCAGGCCGAGGTCGACGCCTGGAGCGAGCGCTACACGGACCTCATGGAGGCCGGCGAGCCGCCCGCCGGCGAGGCGGCCATGGACCTCGCCGAGGAACACCGACGGCACATCTGCGCCTGGTACTACGACTGCCCGTACGACATGCACCGCTGTCTGGGCGAGATGTACGTCTCCGACGAGCGTTTCAAGGCGTTCTACGACTCCCTGCGGCCCGGTCTCGCCGAACACCTCAAGGAGGCGATCACGGCGAACGCGGCCCGGTACACCTCTTAGCGCCCGGTACGTCCGCCGGGGTCCTGCCCGCGGGCGTGGTTCCCGGTGCCCGTGCCACAGGTTTCACCGACCGGGATCACAGTGCATCCTGGGAAGCCCCATGGAACCTGGGCCGTGGCGGCTGCGTTGATACGTTGGGGCAGCCAGTCCCAGCCCGCACCCACAGCAGGAGCCACATCCCCGTGACCACGCTTGCGCTAGGCCCCGAGTGGCTCAGCCCGGACTACCTGATCGAGACCTTCAGCCTGCCCGGCATCCTGCTGATCGTCTTCGCCGAGTCCGGCCTCTTCGCCTTCCTCCCGGGTGACTCCCTGCTGTTCACGGCGGGTCTCTTCGTGGCCCAGGGGCAGTACATCAGCCAGCCCCTGTGGCTGGTCTGCACGCTGATCGTGATCGCCGCCGTCCTCGGCGACCAAGTGGGCTACATGATCGGCAAGTTCTTCGGTCCCAAGCTCTTCAGCCGGCCCAACTCCAAGCTCTTCAAACAGGAGAACCTGGAGAAAGCGCACGAGTTCATGGAGAAGTACGGCCCGAAGGCGATCGTCCTGGCCCGCTTCGTGCCGATCGTGCGCACCTTCGCCCCCATCGTGGCGGGCGCCGGCCGCATGAAGTACCGCACCTTCCTGTCGTACAACGTGATCGGCGGCGTCGCCTGGGGCACCGGCGTCACGCTCGCGGGCTACTGGCTCGGCCAGATCAAGGTCATCCGGACGAACGTCGAGGCGATCCTCGTCCTCATCGTGGTCGTCTCCGTCGTGCCGATCATCATCGAGTACCTGCGCGAGCGGGGGAAGAAGAAGCGCGCGGCCGCGGAGGAGCCCCCCGCCCCGGCCATGGCCCAGGCCCACGCCCCGGTCATGGACGACGCCACGACCCAGCTCCGCCGCATCGACCAGCATGAGCCGTACACCACCCACCAGGGCCAGGGCGAGTACCGGGACGGGCACCAGGAGGAGTACCGGGACGGTCACCAGGCCGGCTACCAGGACGACCACTACGGCCGGCAGCAGTACCCCCACCAGCAGCAGTACCCGCAGCAGCAGCCGTACCAGCAGCAGCCGTACCCGCACCAGCAGGACTGGCAGCCCCCACAGCAGCCCCAGCAGCAGCCGTACGACGCCCGGCAGCACCAGAACGGCCAGTACCCCCACAACCAGGGCTACTGACCCCGGCCGGAAAGGGGCGCGGGGAACTGCGCGACAAGCCCCGACGAGCCCGCGCCCGCCCGGAACGGAACGCACCGCACCGGAACGCACCGCACCGGTACGCACCGCACCGGTACGCACCGCACCGGTACGCACCGCACCGGTACGCACCGGAAGCGAACACACCGCACCGCACAGCGCAGCGCCCCGCTCAGAATCCCCGCGTCCTCTTGGCCGCCCGCCGTTTCTCGGCGGAGCCGATCCGCAGGAACAGCCGCGACACCTCGGACCCCAGGTTCACCCCGATGGCGATGGCCATGGCCAGCGCCGCGGCCTTGGTCAGCGAGGTCAGCCCCGTGTCCACCTCGCTCTGGGCGATCGACAGCAGCCCGAAGTAGGTGGCCGACCCCGGCAGCAGCGGCCCGATCGCCGCGGTCGTGTAGGGCAGCGCCGAGGCGAACCGGTACCTCGACAGCAACTGCCCGAACAACCCCACCACCCCCGCCGCGACGGCGGTGGAGGCGACCGGCGAGATGTCGCCGGCGTAGTGCATGGCGCCGTACACCGACCAGGCGACACCGCCGTTCAGCGTCACGGCCAGCACGGTGGTCCGTTCCTGCTGGAGCAGGACCGCGAAGGTCAGCGACAGCAGCATCGACGCGCCGATCTGCACCACGGGCCGCTCGGTGATGCCGAGGGCGGCGTCGGGGTTGAGATGGGCACCGAGCTGCACGCCCACGTACAGCATCAGCAGCACGCCGACGACGATGCCCACGAAGAAGTACAGCACCTCCAGCAGGCGGGCGGCCGCGGTGATGTAGAAGCCGGTCAGCCCGTCCTGGACGCCCGCCACCAGCGCCCGCCCGGGCAGCAGCGCGAACAGCCCACCGGTGATCACCGCGGACGCCTTCACGTCGACGTGCGCCAGCGTCAGCGCGACCCCGATCGCGGCCGGCGGCATCGCGGCCACCAGGAACTGGTAGAACTCCGGCAGTCCGCGCCCCGCGCAGAGCCAGGCGAGCCGGTCGCCGAGCATCGCGCCGAGCGCGGCGGCCACGAACACGACGACGTCACCGCCCACGAGCACCGAGGCCGCGCCCGCGAGCAGCCCGCTCGCCGAGGTCAGCACCCAGGTGGGGTACGGGTGCCGGTTGCGCCGTATCTCGGCGAGCCGCCGGTAGGACTCCTCCAGGGACAGGTGCGTCTCGGGGTCGCTGAGGTCGTCCACGAGCTGGAAGACGGCCGCGAGCCGGGTGTAGTCGGTGCCCCGGCGGCGCACGGTCCGCGACGCCGTCACCGGGTCCTCCACCAGGGACGGCTGGTAGGAGATCGACAGCAGGGTGAAGGTGACGTTCGGCTCGCAGCGGTCGAGCCCGTAGGAACGGCAGACCGCGAACATCGCGGCCTCCACGTCCTCGGCGCCCTCACCGCCGGCCAGCAGCAGCTCGCCGATGCGCAGCGTCAGGTCGAGCACGCGCGGGACGGCCGGACCGCCCTCCTCCTCCGCCTTCGGCACCCGCTCCGGCGCGGGCCGCTCGGCCACCGGCATGCGCAGCATCGTGCGCATCCGGTCCTGCCAGGGCACGTCCTTGGTCAGGCTGACCACCGGGACGCCCTCGGCGGGCGTGAACGCCGCCGGCGCGTGGTGGGTGCTGTAGGTGCTCGGTGTGCTGAACGCCGACCCCTCGGGCTCCCCCGACACCGGCTGCGGGGCGCCCAGCCCCTTGGGAACGGCGAACTCCGACGTCGTCTCCGACTCGCCGCCGGTCCTGGGCAGGGCCAGGCCCGGCGGAACCGCGAACTCGGAGGTGATCTCGGAGTCGGGCACGCTCCTGGCCTCGTCCGACTGCGGTTTGCGGTCCTCCGCCTCCGTCACTGAGCAACGCTCCCTGAACGACACATTCCGTAAGCCTCAGTATGCGCAGACGCCCGTCCGCACACCGAGGCACCTCTGCCCACGGTCACGCGACCCGCACAAGGGCCTTCCGCCCGCGGACATGCGAAAGGGGCCGCACGCGCGCGTGCGGCCCCTTTCGCTGCGGGGAGGTCAGTGACCGCCCTGCTCCTTGAAGCGCTTGTACGACCGCTCGATCTCGGTCTCGGCGTCGGTGCGGCCGACCCAGTTGGCGCCCTCGACGGACTTGCCGGGCTCCAGGTCCTTGTAGACCTCGAAGAAGTGCTGGATCTCCAGGCGGTCGAACTCCGACACGTGGTGGATGTCGCGCAGGTGCTCCACGCGCGGGTCGGTCGCCGGGACGCACAGCAGCTTGTCGTCGCCGCCGGCCTCGTCCGTCATCCGGAACATGCCGATCGCGCGGCAGCGGATGAGGCAGCCAGGGAAGGTCGGCTCGTCCAGGATGACCAGCGCGTCCAGCGGGTCGCCGTCCTCGCCGAGGGTGTTCTCGACGAAGCCGTAGTCGGTCGGGTAGGCGGTCGAGGTGAAGAGTCGACGGTCCAGGCGGATCCGACCGGTCTCGTGGTCCACCTCGTACTTGTTCCGCGAACCCTTCGGGATCTCGATCGTGACGTCGAACTCCACCGGTGGCTCCTCCATGATCAGCACATAGTTCTGGTGGTTAAGTGTCCCTCACGCAGGGGTGTGATCGCGAAAGGGGCTGGTGGTCGTGCCGGAACTGAGGCCTTGGCGCGCCGCGAGACCGCACGTGGAGCGGGCCGCGAACGCCGTACGACCGCGTCTGGCACGGGCCGCAGGGATCGTACGGCCTCGCGCCGAACGCGCCGCGGCCGCCGCGAAGCCGCGGATCGCACGGCTCACGCAGGCGGCGAAACCGCAGCTCGCGCGGATCGCGATGCCGAAGGCCGGCCGGACCTGGCAGTACACCACGTGCGCGGCGACCGCCGGACTGGCCCTGGCCGTCGGCGTGGCGACCGCCGCCGGCCCCTGGGACTCCACCGGTCAGCGTACGGCCGAGCGCCACCGGGCCGCCGCACTGGAACGGGCGGGTGGCACAGATCACGGCGCCACGGCCGGGACGCCGGACACCGGCCCGTCCGATGCGTCCGGTACGTCCGGAGCGGCGGCGGCCGGCGCGCCGGAGCCCGCCCCCAGCGCGGCCTCCGTCCTGACCGGCCTGGGCGGCACCACGACCACCGTGAAGGCCGCCCCGGCGGCCGACGCCCTCGCCCGCGTCCTGGACCCCCTGCTCGCCGACCCGGCCCTCGGCGCCCGGCGTACGGCCGCGGTCGTCGACGTGGCCACCGGCACGCTCCTGTACGGCGCCGGAGCCGACGAGGCACTCACCCCGGCCTCCACCACCAAGATCGCCACCGCGGTCGCCGCGCTCGCCGCGATGGGCGCCGACCACCGCCTGACCACCCGCGTCGCCCTCGAACCCGACACCGGGGAGGTCGTCCTCGTCGGCGGCGGAGACCCCACCCTCACCGCCCGCGCCGACGCCGAGGGCTACGCCAGCCTGCGCACCCTGGCCGCCTCGACCGCCGCGGCCCTGAAGAAACGCGGCATCACCCGGGCCACGCTCTCCTACGACACCACCCTGTACGCCGGCTCCGAGATTCACCCCATCGGGGTCAACCCCAACCTCGCCCCCGTCACCGCCCTGATCGCCGACGAGGGCCGCACGGACGGCTCGGCCAAAGGCCCGGCGACCCGCGTGGCGGACCCGGCGGCCGACGCGGCGAGCGGGTTCGCGGACCTCCTCCGGTCGCACGGCATCGACACCACGCCCCCCGGCCCGTCGAAGGCGACCGCCCGCGCGGAGACCCTCGCGACGGTCTCCTCGCCCCCCTTGTCCGCCCTGGTCGAGCGGATGCTGACCAACAGCGACAACGACATCGCCGAGGCGCTCGCCCGCCAGACGGCCGTCGCCACCGGCGAACGCGCCGACTTCGCCGGCGCCGGCCGGGCCATCCGCGCGCAGCTGGCGAAGCTCGGACTGCCGCTGTCCGGCGTCGAGTTCAAGGACGGCAGCGGCCTCGACCGCGAGGACCGCCTGACCGCGAACCTGCTGACCGCCCTCCTCGCCAAGGCCGGCGACCCGGCCCACCCCGAGCTGCGCCCGACCCTCACCGGTCTGCCCGTCGCCGGCTTCACCGGCACCCTCAGCAGCCGCTACACCGACGGTGCGGCCGGCGTCGTCCGTGCCAAGACCGGCACGCTGACCGGCGTCAACACCCTCGCCGGCACCGTCGTCGACCAGGACGGCCGCCTCCTGTCCTTCGCCCTCCTCACCTCGGACACGACCGACCCGACGGCGGCCCAGGCCGCGCTGGACCGCGCCGCGACGGCGCTGGCGGGGTGCGGATGCCGGTGAGGGCGGGGTGCGGATGCCGGTGAGGAGGGAGCGGGGCGGGAGCCGGAGCCGGGGGCGCCGCGGAGGCGGGACGGCGTCACCGTCCCGCCCGGCCTCCGGGCCACCCTGATCTGTCCCCCACCCCTCTTCCGCGATCTGCCCCCAGCGCGGGCGCTCACGTACGGTTGACACATGACGAGCTTCGGTGGTGCCTCTTCCGGGATGGTCGACTGGAATCTCGCGGTGGCGACCGCGACGCGGCTCGTGCGGCCGGGCCCCGAGGTGAGCCGCGACGAGGCGCGCGCCGTCGTCGCGGAACTGCGCCGGCACGCCAAGGCCTCGGAGGGACACGTCCGGGGCTTCACTCGTATGGGGACCGAGGACGTCCACGACACCCCCGTCCTCGTCGTCGACCGCCCCGGCTGGGTCCGGGCGAACGTCGCCGGCTTCCGCGAGATCCTCAAGCCGCTCCTCGACAAGATGCAGGAGCGCCGGGGCAACACCCCCGGCGGCGCGGTGTTCGGCACCCTGGGCGGGAAGGTCACCGGCGTCGAACTCGGCATGCTGCTGTCGTTCCTGGCCTCCCGGGTCCTCGGCCAGTACGAGACCTTCGCCCCCTCCACCCGCGACCTCCCCGCCGGCGCCGACGGCGGCGGCCGGCTCCTCCTCGTCGCGCCGAACATCGTCCACGTGGAGCGCGAACTCGACGTCGAACCGCACGACTTCCGCCTCTGGGTGTGCCTCCACGAGGAGACGCACCGCACCCAGTTCTCCGCGGTGCCCTGGCTGCGCGACCACCTCGAGGGCGAGATCCAGGCGTTCCTCGCCGAGACCGACGTCGACCCCATGACCTTCCTGGAACGCATCCGGGAAGCCGCCCAGTCCCTCGTCGGCGGCCGCCCCGAGGGCGACGAGGACGACGGCGGCCACTCCCTGGTCGAACTCGTGCAGAGCCCCGCCCAGCGCGAGATCCTCGCCCGCCTCACCGCCGTGATGTCCCTCCTGGAGGGCCACGCCGACTTCGTCATGGACGGGGTCGGCCCGGCCGTCGTCCCGACCGTCTCCGAGATCCGCGAGAAGTTCCAGCAGCGCCGCGCCAAGGGGGCGTCCCGCCTGGACATGGCGCTGCGCAAGCTGCTGGGGCTGGACGCCAAGCTCAAGCAGTACAAGGACGGCGAACGCTTCGTCCGGGCGGTCGTCGACCAGGTCGGCATGGACGGCTTCAACCGCGTGTGGACCTCGCCCAACACCCTCCCGACCAAGGCCGAGATCGCCGCACCGGCGGACTGGGTCGCACGGGTGCACCGCAGGGCCGAGCCCTGAACAGGACCGGTCCGCCGTGATCCCCCGCGATCCCCAGTGATCCTCCGTGGTCCCTCGTGAACCGCGATCCGGCCCCACGGCAGTCGAATGCCCCCGCAATCACCCGTCCGAGGGACCGTGGGCCCCCGGCAGGCGTGCAATGCTCGGGGAACGGCCCGGTTCTGTCACCATCTACACACTCTGAGTGACCGAGCTCGGGTTCACCCCCCGACAACTTCATGAAGGGAACCGGACATGGGTCCCCATCCTGCGGTCGCGGCGATACGCCTGGCGGTCCGCCGCGTCCTCCACGACCTCCTGACCGAACGCACCAGCACCCCAGACGCCCCCGACACCCCCCGGGGTGTCCCACCGCGCACCCCCCCGAGCGTCCCCCCGCACGAGCGCCCCCCGTCGCCGCTCGTGCTCGTGGCGTGCTCCGGCGGCGCCGACTCCATGGCGCTCGCCTCGGCCCTCGCCTTCGAGGCCCCCAGACTCGGCATCCGCGCCGGCGGCATCACCGTCGACCACGGTCTCCAGGCCGGCTCCGACCTGCGGGCCGAGGAAGTCGTCCTGCGCCTGCGCGAACTCGGCCTCGACCCGGTCGAGTCCACCGCCGTGACCGTCGGCCGCACGGGCGGCCCCGAGGCCGCCGCCCGGGACGCCCGCTACGCCGCCCTCGACGCCGCCGCCGAACGCCACGGCGCCACCGCCGTCCTGCTCGGCCACACCCGCGACGACCAGGCCGAGACCGTCCTCCTCGGCCTCGCCCGCGGCTCCGGCATCCGCTCCCTGTCCGGAATGGCCGCGGTCTCGGGGGCCGGCGGCCGTTACCGCCGCCCCTTCCTCGCCCTCGACCGGCAGACCGCCCGCAAGGCCTGCATGGTCCAGTCCCTGCCCGTCTGGGACGACCCGCACAACACCGACCCCGCCTACACCCGCTCCCGGCTGCGCCACGAAGGTCTGCCCGCCCTGGAGAAGGCCCTCGGCAAGGGCGTCGTCGAAGCCCTCGCCCGCACGGCCCGGCTCTCCCGCGACGACGCCGACGCCCTCGACGCCTGGGCCCGCCAGGCCGAGGCCGCCGTACGGGACTCCGCCGGGCTCCTGGAGTGCGCCAAGCTCTACGCCCTCCCGCCCGCCGTGCGCCGCCGCGTCCTGCGGCGCGCGGCCATCGAGGCGGGCGCCCCGGCCGGTTCGCTGTTCGCCCGGCACATCGAGGAGGTCGACCGGCTGATCACCGGCTGGCGCGGCCAGGGAGCCATCAATCTCCCCGGCCGGGTCGTCGCCCAGCGCCAGGGTGGCAGACTGGTGATTCGGCAAGGCTGAATCCCGACCCCCTCCGAGCACCTCGGGGAGGGGTCGGCCGGCCGGTGGGACGACCGAAAGTGATGCGGGTGGACGCGAAAGACATGGGTGCCGACCTCCAGCAGGTACTCATCACCAAGGAAGAGATCGACGCGAAGCTGGCCGAGCTGGCCGCGAAGATCGACGCGGAGTACGCGGGCAAGGACCTGCTGATCGTCGGTGTGCTCAAGGGCGCGGTGATGGTCATGGCCGACCTCGCCCGGGCGCTGTCCACCCCCGTCACGATGGACTGGATGGCCGTGTCGTCGTACGGCGCGGGCACCCAGTCCTCCGGTGTGGTGCGGATCCTCAAGGACCTCGACACCGACATCAAGGGCAAGCACGTCCTGATCGTCGAGGACATCATCGACTCCGGACTGACGCTGTCCTGGCTGCTGTCCAACCTCGGCTCGCGCGAGCCCGCCTCCCTCAAGGTGTGCACGCTGCTGCGCAAGCCCGAGGCCGCGAAGGTCGCCATCGACGTCGAGTGGGTCGGTTTCGACATCCCCAACGAGTTCGTCGTGGGCTACGGCCTCGACTACGCCGAGAAGTACCGCAACCTCCCGTTCGTGGGGACGCTCGCGCCCCACGTCTACGGCGGCTGAGCCACACGAGTCCCTCGCAGGACGAGCGGGAACCCCAGCGGGTTCCGCGCCGTTGGAGCATGCAGACGGGTTCGCCAGCCGTCCCGTGCCGCTTCGGGCGACAATGCTGGGGTACCGTCAGAAGAACTGTCTTATCAAACTCACTATGGCAGGAGGGACGGGGCGGCACCGCTCCGTATGGATGGACGTGAAGCGATACTTCCGTGGGCCGGTCATGTGGATCGTGCTGGCCGTCCTTGCCGTGGTCGTGTTGATGCAGGTCGTCGGCTCGTCCGGCGGCTACAAGACGGTGGACACCGGCCAGGTCGTGGCAGCGATCAACGACAACAAGGTCGAGTCGGCCAAGCTCACCACCGGTGACGAGCAGATCATCAAGGTCACGCTCAAGGACGGCGTAAAGGTCGAGGACAGCTCGAAGATCCAGGCGAGCTACATCGGCGACCAGGGCGTGACCATCGCCAACACGCTGCAGACCAAATACCAGGACAAGCAGATCCCGGACGGCTACACCGTGGCGCCGTCCAAGCAGAACCCGATCGTGGGCATCCTGCTCTCCCTGCTCCCCTTCGTCCTCATCGTGGTCGTCTTCCTGTTCCTGATGAACCAGATGCAGGGCGGCGGCTCCCGGGTCATGAACTTCGGCAAGTCCAAGGCGAAGCTCATCACCAAGGACACCCCGAAGACGACGTTCTCGGACGTCGCCGGTTCGGACGAGGCCGTCGAGGAGCTCCAGGAGATCAAGGAGTTCCTCCAGGAACCGGCGAAGTTCCAGGCCGTCGGCGCCAAGATCCCCAAGGGCGTGCTGCTCTACGGGCCTCCCGGCACCGGCAAGACCCTGCTCGCGCGCGCCGTCGCCGGCGAGGCGGGCGTCCCCTTCTACTCGATCTCCGGTTCCGACTTCGTCGAGATGTTCGTCGGTGTCGGTGCCTCCCGCGTCCGTGACCTCTTCGAGCAGGCCAAGGCGAACGCCCCGGCGATCGTCTTCGTCGACGAGATCGACGCGGTCGGCCGTCACCGCGGCGCCGGCCTCGGCGGCGGTCACGACGAGCGCGAGCAGACGCTGAACCAGCTGCTCGTCGAGATGGACGGCTTTGACGTCAAGGGCGGCGTGATCCTCATCGCCGCGACGAACCGCCCCGACATCCTCGACCCGGCCCTGCTGCGCCCCGGCCGCTTCGACCGCCAGATCGCGGTCGACCGCCCGGACATGCAGGGCCGCCTGGAGATCCTCAAGGTCCACCAGAAGGGCAAGCCGGTCGCGCCCGACGTCGACCTCTCGGCGGTCGCCCGCCGCACGCCGGGCTTCACCGGCGCGGACCTGTCGAACGTGCTGAACGAGGCCGCGCTGCTCACGGCGCGCTCCGACCGCAAGCTGATCGACAACCAGATGCTGGACGAGGCCATCGACCGCGTCGTGGCGGGCCCGCAGAAGCGGACCCGGATCATGTCGGACAAGGAGAAGAAGATCACCGCGTACCACGAGGGCGGTCACGCCCTGGTCGCGGCGGCCTCCCCCAACTCCGACCCCGTCCACAAGATCACGATCCTGTCCCGTGGCCGTGCCCTCGGCTACACGATGGTGCTCCCGGACGAGGACAAGTACTCGACCACCCGCAACGAGATGCTCGACCAGCTGGCCTACATGCTGGGCGGACGCGCGGCCGAGGAACTGGTCTTCCACGACCCGACCACGGGTGCCGCGAACGACATCGAGAAGGCCACCGCCACGGCCCGCGCGATGGTCACCCAGTACGGCATGACCGAGCGGCTCGGCGCCATCAAGTTCGGCGGCGACAACACCGAGCCCTTCCTCGGCCGTGAGATGGCCCACCAGCGCGACTACTCGGAAGAGGTCGCCGCCCTGGTGGACGAGGAAGTCAAGAAGCTCATCGAGAATGCCCACAACGAAGCGTGGGAGATCCTCGTCGAGAACCGCGACGTCCTCGACAACCTGGTGCTCCAGCTGCTGGAGAAGGAGACGCTGGGCAAGGAGGAGATCGCCGAGATCTTCGCCCCCATCGTCAAGCGCCCGCCGCGGCCCGCCTGGACCGGTTCCTCGCGGCGCACGCCGTCCACCCGCCCGCCGGTGCTCTCCCCCAAGGAGCTCGCACTGACCAACGGTGCCAACGGCGCGACGCCCGCGATCACCACCGCCAAGTCCACCGTGGCGGACTCCGCCGCGGTGGCCGAGCCGGCCCCCGAGGAGCGTCCGGAGAACTGACCCTCCGGCCTCCGGCGGCCCACCAGGCCCGGAATGGATGCCGCGCCCCCCTGGTTCTAGCCTTGGGGGGCGCGGCATTTCCGTTATGCCCGCACACACACGCGTGACCGAGACGCGACCCGCACAGGAACGAGGCACCCAGGATGACCGACCCCGTGACGCTGGACGGCGAGGGCCGCATAGGCGAGTTCGACGAGAAGCGCGCCGAGAACGCCGTACGCGAACTGCTGATCGCGGTCGGCGAGGACCCGGACCGCGAGGGGCTCAGGGAGACGCCGGCGCGGGTGGCGCGCGCCTACAAGGAGATCTTCGCCGGGCTGTGGCAGCTGCCCGAGGACGTCCTGACGACGACGTTCGACCTGGGGCACGACGAGATGGTGCTGGTGAAGGACATCGAGGTGTACTCGACCTGTGAGCACCATCTGGTGCCGTTCCGGGGAGTCGCGCACGTCGGGTACATCCCGGCCACCACCGGCAAGATCACGGGTCTGTCCAAGCTGGCCCGCCTGGTGGACGTCTACGCCCGCCGCCCGCAGGTGCAGGAACGACTCACCACTCAGATAGCGGACTCCCTGATGGACATCCTCGAACCGCGCGGCGTCATCGTCGTCGTGGAGTGCGAGCACATGTGCATGTCCATGCGGGGCATCCGCAAGCCCGGCGCGAAGACCCTCACCTCGGCGGTGCGCGGGCAGCTGCGGGACGCGGCCACGCGCAACGAGGCGATGAGCCTGATCATGGCGCGCTGACGCCCGTGGGGCGGCCGGCGGCTCAGGCCGTCGAAGCCGCCCCGGTGTTGTCGTCGTCGTCCTCCGGGAGCTTGCAGACGCGCTCCAGGAAGAGGGCCGCCGCTATGACCGCGACGCCGGCCAGGACGGAGAAGCCGGCGTAGATGGCCTGGTCGCGGCGGGCGGGGATGTCGAGGGACTCCAGGAGGAAGACGCCCGTGCCGCCGTACATGCCGGCGACCAGGGCGGCGACCAGGGCGCTGGACTGGCCGAAGACGACCGCGCGGGCCGCCATCAGGGGATCGACGCCCTTGGCCTCGGGGCGGCGCTCGCGCTGGGCCTTGAGCCGGGCGCGCAGGGAGAGCGCCGTGGCGAGCAGGATCGCGGCGATCACGGCGAGGACGATGGGGGCGGCGAGCGGGACGCTGGGGAGGGTCCCGACCGAGTTCCAGAGGCGGGCGCCCGCCCAGGACAGGACGCCGGCGACGACGAAGACGCCGGCCAGCGTCCTGATGCGCAGCTCTCTCACGGTGTCCCTTCGGTTCCCCCGGATGCCACGGGCTGTGGTCGTGCGACGGTGGTCGTCGTCGACCTTAACGACTACTCGGGCAGCCGGAGTTCCAGGTCCTCGCGGGCGGCCACGCCGTCGCGTGTGACGACGTCGAGCAGGTCGGCGACCGGGCCGCGGCCGGCCAGCAGGGCGTCCGGCTCCACGTCGTGCCAGGGGGCGAGGACGAAGGCGCGTTCGTGCGCGCGGGGGTGCGGGAGCGTGAGGTGGGGGTCGTCGGAGACGACGTCGGCGTACGCGACGATGTCGACGTCGAGGGTGCGGGCGCCCCAGCGCTCGTCGCGGACGCGGTGGAAGGCCTCCTCCACCGCGTGGGCCCGCTCCAGGAGCGAGGACGGGGGCAGGGTCGTCTTCAGCAGGACGATCGCGTTGAGGTAGGCCGGCTGGCTGCCGGGCTCGACGCCCCACGGCTCCGTCTCGTACACGGGGGACACGGCCTTGACCCGGACACCGGGGGTGTCCTCCAGGGCGTCGATGGCGCCCTGGAGCGTCTCCAGGCGGTTGCCGAGGTTGGAGCCGATGGAGACGACGGCCCGCTTCGGGTTGTGCAGGGTGGTGTCGGCGGCGTCGACCCTCTCGACGACGGAGGCGGGTACCGGCTGTACGGTCGGGTCGCTGTGACCCTCGGTGAAGGACGCGGTCATACTCGGCTCCGGGTGATGGTGACGGTCACGTCGTCGAAGGGGACCGTGATCGGCGCGTCCGGTTTGTGGACGCAGACCTCGACCTCCTGGACTCCTTCGTGCTTCAGACAGGCCTGCGCGATGCGCTCGGCGAGCGTCTCGACGAGGTCGACCGGCTCGCCCTCGACGACGGCCACGACCTCCTCCGCCACGATGCCGTAGTGCACGGTCTTCGCCAGGTCGTCGTCCGCCGCGGCCGGACGGGTGTCCAGGCCGAGGGAGAGGTCCACGATGAAGGTCTGCCCCTCCTCGCGTTCCTTGGGGAACACGCCGTGGTACCCGCGGGCCTTCAGGCCGCGCAGCGCGACACGATCCACGCGAATCACTCCTGCCGTCGTCGGTGACGGCCGGTCCTGCCCTGTGCGGGCGGCGCACCGGCCTCGAACGAATGTACCCGCGAACACCGGCAGGACCGGGCCACGGGGGGCTTCGGCACGGCCGGCCGCCACGAGGTTTCACCATGCGTTTCCCCTGGGGAACCCGGTGGCTCATGGGTCGGTGGCCGCGCCTACCCACGGGTTCGTGATTCCAGCCACTTCTTCCGCCTACCCCCTCGGGAACGGCCCTCCACCTCCCTCAGGAGGGGCCTTCCTCGTCCTCCTCCTCGCCGTTCTCGGCCAGGACCGGGGAGGCGTGGTGCGCCCAGATCTTCCAGCCGTCGGCGGTGCGGCGGAACACGTTCGTGGCGACCACCAGCTGGCCCACGAGCGGGCCCAGCTCCTCGCCGGCCCTCGGGGCGGGGCCGCCGCTGAGGATGTTCTCCGTGCAGGTCACCAGGGCGGTGTCGCCGGTGACGGACACGTGGACGTCGGTGAGGAAGAACTGGATGTAGTCGGTGTTCGCCATGATCAGCGCGTACGACCGCAGCACCTCGCCGCGCCCGGTGAGCACGGGCCAGCCCGGGTGCACGCAGGAGATCACGCCCGTGTCGGCCGGGTCGTGGTACTCCTCGTCGACCCCCAGGTCGGCCGGGGTGAGCCAGAGCGAGGACACCGTCTCGAAGTCACCCTGTTCCAGTGCTTCGTAGAAGGCGGTGTTGGCTGCCTCGACCTGCTCGACATCGGTGTGGGGGGCGCTCACCGGGCTCCTTCTGCGCCGTCGCGGCTGCCCGCGGTGGTGCGCGCCCCTTCCACGGCGCGCGCGACCCGTACCGCGTCCGCCGTCGCGCGTACCTCGTGCACGCGTACCGCCCACGCGCCTCCGTGGGCCGCGAGGGCGGAGACGGCCGCCGTCGCGGCGTCCCGCTCGCGGGCGGGCGGCGGGGCGCCCTCGGGCCCCGCCAGCACCCGGCCGAGGAACCGCTTGCGGGAGGCGGCGACGAGCAGGGGGTGCCCGAGGGCGTGCAGCCGGTCGAGGTGGGCGAGCAGGGAGAGGTCGTGCTCGGCACCCTTGGAGAAGCCGAGACCCGGGTCGACGACGATGCGGTCGGGGGCGATGCCTCCGGCCAGCACGGCCTCCACGCGCGCGTGGAGCTCGTCGACCACCTCGCCGACGACGTCGTCGTAGACGCCCCGGACGTTGCCGCCCTCCAGGAAGCCGCGCCAGTGCATGACGACGAAGGGCGCGCCCGCCTCGGCGACGGCCGGGACCATCTCCGGGTCGGCGAGGCCGCCGCTGACGTCGTTGACGAGGGCGGCGCCGGCGGCGAGGGAGCGGGCCGCGACGGAGGCGCGCATGGTGTCGACGGAGACGACGACGCCCTCCGAGGCGAGGCCGCGGACGACGGGGATCACGCGACGGAGTTCCTCGGCCTCGTCGACGCGGGTCGCGCCGGGGCGGGTCGACTCGCCGCCGACGTCGACGAGGTCGGCGCCCTCGGCGACGAGCTGGAGGCCGTGTTTGACGGCGGCCGTCGTGTCGAACCAGCGGCCGCCGTCGGAGAAGGAGTCGGGGGTCACGTTGACGACTCCCATGACCGCGCAGCGGTCCCATTCCGGAAGGCCGGCGACGCGCCCGCGTCCGCTCTGCTTGCTCATACGTTCAGCGTAGGCCCCGGAAGGTGCGGCCATGCGGTGCGGCCCGGGCGGACGCCCCCGGGCCGGGGCGGGGGAGAGGCGCGGTCCGCGGGGTCGTCCATCCGGGAAGGAGGTGCACTCGTCGCAGGGTGGCCGGGCATACATGGCGGTCGGGAACGCATGGTGGTCGGGAACGCATGGTGGCCGGGCATACATGGCGGCCGCGAACACACGGTGGACGGGAACGCGCATGGGTCTTACGAGCACCACGGTGCTGCTGCTGGCGGTCTCGTCCGCCGTGCTGCTGTTCGCCGGGACGGTGTGGCAGTGGCCGCGGCTGGCCGGGCCCGGCGCGCGGGCCGTCAGCGGGCGCGTCGGCCTGCTGCTCGCCACCCAGTCGGCGGTCTTCGTGGCGGTGGGGCTCGCCGCCAACCAGGCCTTCGGCTTCTACGCGAGCTGGGCGGACCTGTTCGGCCGGGAGACCGGCCAGGGCGTGGTCGTCGACCACGCGGCGGGCGCCGGCGCGGCGGCGCTGCGGGTGGTGGCGACCCGGCGGGTGGAGGGCGCGGGCGGGCGGCCGCGGTCCGGCGGGCAGGTGCAGGAGGTCGCCGTCTCCGGCCGGACCACAGGCATCGCCACGCCCGCGTTCGTGTATCTGCCGCCGGAGTACTTCGACCCCCGCCGGCCGACGCGTACGTTCCCGGCGGCCGTGGTCCTCACGGGATATCCCGGTACGGCGGAGGCGCTCGTCGACAGGCTGGACTACCCGCGCACCGCGCGACGGCTCGTGGCGGAGGGGCGGACGCGGCCGATGATCCTGGTGATGCTGCGGCCGACGGTGGCGCCACCGAGGGACACGGAGTGCGTCGACATACCGGGTGGACCGCGGACCGAGTCGTTCTTCGCGAAGGACCTGCCGGAGGCCGTGGCGGCGCGCTACCGGGTGAGCGGGGAACCGGGCGGATGGGGCGTCATCGGGAACTCCACGGGCGGGTACTGCGCGCTGAAGCTCGCCATGCACCACCCCGACGTGTTCGCGGCGGGCGCGGGCCTCTCGGCGTACTACAAGGCGCCGACCGACCCGACCACCGGCGACCTCTTCCACAGGAACGCGACGCTGCGGAACGAGGCCGACCTGCGGTGGTACCTGAAGAACCGGTCCGCGCCGGACACCTCGTTGCTCGTCACCAGCAGCAAGGCCGGGGAATCCAACTACAAGGCGACGCTGAAGTTCATCGAACAGGTGAAGGCGACGAACAGGACCAGGATCTCGTCGATCATCCTCGAAAGCGGCGGGCACAACTTCAACACCTGGCGGCGCGAGATCCCGTCGGCGCTGGAGTGGATCGGCGGGCGGTTGAGCGGTTGAGCGGGTGGTCGAGCGGGTCGGGACGCCGGCCGAGGGGCGCGTTGATCAGAAATGATCTTGATTCTTGTCGAATTCCGCGACACGAGTGATTGCTGATGCTCTGTGAAGCCTTCGGTATGACTGTGTTTTTACGGGGCGGGGCGCCAACATTCGTCTACGCGCGGTAAGTTTCTGGCCATGCCACGTGGACGTCACCGCCATTCCCCGCCTTTGCATAGGCTGCTGCCGCCTTCGGCGATCGCAGGCGTCTCCGTCGTCTGCGCCCTCGGCCCCTGGGCGTTCTCGGAGCCACTGGTGCTCCGAGGTCTGGCCGCGGTCGCCGCGGTGACGGCGGTCGCCGGCGCGTTCGTCATGCGCCGCTGGGACATCCAGGCCGGCAAACAGGTCGCCGAGCTCACGCGCGCGCGTGCGAGCGACGAGTGGCGCTTCGAGGAACGCCTCGCCGAACTGGAGAGCGACCTCGACGAGTCGCGGGAGCTGCGCGGCAAGCTGGAACAGCGGCTGCGCGCCAAGCGTGCCGAGCTGGCCGGACTGCGCAACGAGCACGCGGCACTGCTGCGCCGTTACGCCACGGCGGAGACCGAGCGGGCGAGCGCCCTGGAGGGCCGCCGCCTCCTCGAGATCGAGACCACCGCCCCGTCGCTCGCCCTGCCGCCCGCGCGGTCCGCGCAGGACGCGCCCGACGCGGACGGGACCGGAAGCGTCGAGGACACCGAGAACGCCGAGAGCGTCCGGAGCGCCGAGAACGCCGACGGCATGCAAGACGACGGCATCCAAGACGACAGCATCGGAGACGTCGACAAGGTCGACAAGGTCGAGGACTCCGAGGGCGAGGCGCCCGGCGGTGGCACCGCCGGGACCGTCGGGACCGACGGCGGGACCGACGAGACCGTCGACGCTGCCGAGGACGAGCCGCAGGCTCCCGCGGTCTTCTCGCCGGAGGGCTCCCCGCTGTTCCGGCGGGCACGGGCGGCGCTGGCCCGGTTCGGCTCCGACGCCGACGCGGCCGAGCCGGTGAGCGGCGAGGAGTCCGCCGGGGCCGAAGCGCCCGTGCGGGCCGCCGTCGCGGAGACCGGCGGCGACGCGGAGGCCGCGCGGGAGGACGAGGCGAAGGGGAAGCCCGAGGCGGCCGACGAGCACCCGCGCGCGGTCGCCCCCCACACGGCCGTCGGACAGAGCGGGAACCCCGCCGGACCGGCCACTGTCGAAGAGGCCGCCGCCCGGCCGCAGGACCTGGAGTTCCCGGCCGCTTCCGCCGACACCGACACTGACCCCGCCACCGCCGCGGACGTGCCGGACGCTTCGGACCCTTCGGACGGACCCGACGCCGAGGCCGCTGCCCCGCGGTCGGAGGCCGGGCAGCCGGTCGAGCACGCCGTCTCCGAGGCCGAGGTGTCCGGCACCGCCGCCCTGGACGCCGACGCGCGCGAGACGGGTGTTCCCGAGGCCGGAGCCCCCGAGGTCAGCCGTGCCGAAGCCGACTCTCCCGAAATGGACTCTCCCGAAGCGGACGCCTCCGAAGCCGACGTTTCCGAAGCCGACGTTTCCGAAGCCGAGTTCCCGGAGTCCGTCGCGCCCGAGGCCGCCCTCGCCTCCGACACCGGTGCCCTCGTCCCGCGCCCCGCGGGCCCCGTGCAGCCCCCCTCCGGGCACTTCACCGTGCCGACCGCCGTGGCCGTCGTACCGGCCGCGCAGCCGGTGCGGCCTCCGGCGGCCGAGGGCGGGTTCGACTTCTTCGGTACGAAGAAGTCCTCGACGCCCGAGGAGCCGGACGCCGTCCGCAACGAAGACCTCGCCGATGTCGCCGGCGAGGAGGCGATCGTCCTGCACAAGGCCGAGGCGGAGGCGGAGTTCAAGCCCGCGGACGAGGCGTCGCGCGGAGTCGGCCAGGTGATCGACCTGACCGCGCACGACGAGACCGAGCACATCGAGCTCCAGGGACTGCGCAGCGCCGTCTCCTGAACCACCGCGCCCGCACACCCCCACCAGGACTCACGGCCGACGACTCACGGCCGACGACTCACGAACACGACGTACGCCCGACGACTCACGACCCACAGGGCCCGTCCCGCCGCTCTCCGCGCGTCGGGGCGGGCCCTGGCCGTTCCCTACGCCATCCACCGGTCGGGCCGCGCGTCCCGGCGCCCGGTGCGGGACCGCTCCGCCTGGGCCAGCAGCAGCTCCCCGGCCTCTCTCGCGTCCCGCAGACGCGCCGTCACGGTCTTCCCGGCTCCCGTGTCCACGTGCACGTCCGCGACGCCCCAGAGCCGCTGCCAGGGACCCTGCGAGAGCCGTACGCTCTGGACCTTGGCGTGCGGCACGAGCGCCAGGCTCCGGCGCAGGAGCCCGTGCCGTACGGCGAACACCGCCTCCGTGACGGCGAGGCCGTGGCCCCGCCACCAGAGGGGGAGGCAGCGCCCGGCGCGCTGCGGGGGCCGGGACAGCGCGGCCGCCGCCGGGACGGCCGTGCCGGGCAGCACGCGCGCGACGACGGCCTCCGCCGCCCCGCGCGGGGCGACCGGCACGAGCACGGAGTTCGCCGATCCGGCCACGTCCAGCTCGACCCGCACCCACCCCCGGCGCCGCCACAGCAGCGGCTCGACGATCCGCACGGTCTGCACGCGCCCGGGCGGCACCGTCTCGTGCGTACGGTCCAGCAGACCGTGGTCGATCCGCAGTCCGTCCGGCGACTCGCCGACCGTCCAGTCGTACTCGACGGCGAACCGGCCCGCGCTCCTCGCGCCCGCCGCGCCGAGCAGCGGCACGCCGGTCGCGAGGACCGTCCACACGCTGTGGGTGGCCGGCCACAGCGCGAGCGGCACGACGAGCGCGGCCACGAGCGCGCCCCAGGCCGCGCCGGTCAGGACCAGCGAGACCGCCAGCTCGCGCGCCGGCACGCGCAGCAGCTCGCGCGCCGGTGCCTCACCGACCTCGTGCGCCGTCTCGGGCGCGAACCCCGCGGCGCGCGCGAGCAGCTCGGCCCGCAGCGCGCGTGCCTCGGCCTCGCCCAGGAAGGCGAGTTCGTCCTTCTTGTCCGTGCCGACGACGTCGAGGCGCAGCTTCGCCACGCCCGCGATCCGCCCGAGCAGCGGCTGGGTGACGTCGACGGCCTGGACGCGCTCCAGCCGGATGTGGACGGTGCGCCGGAACAGCAGGCCGGTCCGTATGCGCAGTGCGGAGTCGGTGACCGCGAAGTGTGTGAACCACCAGGACAGGAACCCGTAGAGGCCGGCCGCGGGCACGACCACGGCGAGCGCGATCAGCAGGGTCGTCGCGGTCAGCCGGGTCAGCTGCGCGTGCGCCTGGTTCGGGTCGTGCGCGGCCCAGCCGGCCAGCACCGCGACGGGCGCCCACGCCCGCCGGAACGGCGTGACGGGATGCAGCCGGCGCTCGGCGACGACCCGCGCGGGGGGCCCGCCGGGGTCGGCCTCGTCGGCGCCCGGGGCCGTCACAGACCCGCCGATCGGGCCTCGCCGAGTGCGGTGAGACGGTCCCGCAGCCGTTCCGCCTCGGCCGGGTCCAGGCCCGGGATCCTCGCGTCGGTCGCGGCGGCCGCGGTGTGCAACTGGACGCCGGCCAGTCCGAAGTGCCGCTCGACGGGCCCCGAGGTCACCTCCACGAGCTGCATCCGCCCGTACGGCACCACCGTCTCCTCGCGCCACAGCACGCCCCGGCTGATCAGCAGGTCGTCGGCGCGTTCCGCGTACCGCCAGGACCGCCAGTTGCGGCCCAGCACGACCCAGCCCCAGCCGATGCCCGCCAGCGGCAGCAGGGCGAAAGCGGCCCACGCCGGGCCGGCGAGCAGCCCGAGCGGCACCCCGAGGCCGGCGGCCGCCGTCCCGAGCCACACCACCAGCAACAGCCGCCGCATCCGCAGCAGCCCCGGAGGCAGCCCGGTCCACACGGGACCGGCCCCCTCCGTCCGCTCGCCCGCCGTGCTCCCCGTTTCCATGCGGCCAGCGTACGTAGGGGAGACTGGGGCCATGACTCCTACGACGGAGACCACGGTCGGGATCGGCGGTGCCGCGGAGAGCACCGACATGGTGCTCAACATCGGGCCGCAGCACCCTTCTACGCACGGCGTGCTGCGGCTGCGGCTCGTGCTGGACGGCGAGCGCATCACCCACGCGGAGCCGGTGATCGGCTACATGCACCGCGGCGCGGAGAAGCTGTTCGAGGCGCGGGACTACCGGCAGATCATCATGCTGGCCAACCGCCACGACTGGCTGTCCGCCTTCTCGAACGAACTGGGCGTGGTCCTCGCCGTGGAGCGCATGCTCGGCATGGAGGTCCCCCCGCGCGCGGTGTGGACGCGCACCCTCCTGGCGGAGCTGAACCGGGTGCTCAACCACCTGATGTTCCTGGGCTCGTACCCGCTGGAACTCGGCGGCATCACGCCCGTCTTCTACGCCTTCCGCGAGCGCGAGGTCCTCCAGAACGTCATGGAGGAGGTGTCCGGCGGGCGCATGCACTACATGTTCAACCGCGTCGGCGGCCTCAAGGAGGACCTGCCGGCCGGATGGGCCGCACGCGCGCGTGCGGCCGTCGCCGCCGTGCGCTCGCGCATGGACGTCTTCGACGACCTGGTGCTCGGCAACGAGATCTTCCGCGGCCGCACCCGCGACGTCGGCATCCTCACCCCCGGGGCCGTGCACGCGTACGGCGTGAGCGGGCCGATCGCGCGCGCTTCGGGGGTCGACCTGGACCTGCGCCGCGACGAGCCCTACCTGGCGTACGGGGAGCTCCAGGACACCCTGAAGGTGGTGACCCGGACCGAGGGCGACTGCCTCGCCCGCTTCGAGTGCCTCCTGGAGCAGACGCACAACGCGCTCGACCTCGCCGACGCCTGCCTGGACCGGCTCGCCGACCTCCCGCCGGGCCCGGTCAACCAGCGGCTCCCCAAGGTCCTCAAGGCGCCCGAGGGACACACGTACGCGTGGACCGAGAACCCCCTCGGCATCAACGGCTACTACCTCGTCAGCAAGGGCGAGAAGACCCCGTACCGCCTGAAGCTGCGCTCGGCCTCGTACAACAACGTCCAGGTGCTCACCGAGCTGCTGCCGGGCACGCTGGTCGCGGACATGGTGGCGATCCTGGGGTCGATGTTCTTCGTGGTCGGCGACATCGACAAGTAGCGCGACACCGACAAGCAGGCGGCGATCGGCAGGCAGGCGGCGATCGGCAGGCAAGTGGCGATCGGCAGGCAGGCGGCGATTGGCAGGCAAGTGGCGATCGGCAGGCAGGCGGTGAGCCGGCAAGCAGGCGGCGGCGGAGGGCCGGCCGCCGAGCCGACCGGCCGTCATTCCTCCGGGAGGAGCGGGTTCGGCATCCTCACCGGCTGGAGCAGCCATCCGAAGTCGCCCAGTCCGCCGGGTGCGGTGAGCTCGGCGGCCTCCCCGGCGCCCGCCAGGGCGCGCACGTACGCGGAGGGGTCCGTGCTCGCGAGCGAGAGCGGGGGGCGTGCGCCGGTGACGCCGAGCGCGCGCAGCGCGGCGCGCTGGCTCAGCAGACGCGCTCCCGGGGACGCGCACGCCGCGGCTTCCGCCCCCGCGTGCCCCACGCACGCCGCGGCCTCCGACCCCGCGTCCGCGCACGCGTCCAGCGCCACGTGCGCCGTGATGTCGCACGACCCGTCCGGTACGGGCGCCGTCCCGCGCCCTCCCCGGAAGCCGGTGAGCGTCCCGGACGCGGGGCGCGTGTCCACGGTGTGCGCGTAGTCGACCGCCACCGCGAGCCCCCGCGCGAGGCACGAGACGGCGGACGCCCACGCGGTGTCCCGGGGCCGCCCGATCTCGGCCCGCAGCCCCTCCTCACCCGGCAGCGGCCACCACCGAGCCAGCCACTCCGCGTCCGCGCCCGACACCGGCTCCCCGAGCCGCTCGGCCCCGTCGTCCCGCACGAGCACCAGCCGCGCCACGCCCGCGGAGTCCGTCTCGGCGACCTCGACGGGCACGTTGTCCAGCCACTCGTTGGCGAAGAGCAGGCCGGTGACCTGCGGTGGAGGCTCCGCGAGCCAGGTGATCCGGTCCGCGAGGACCGCCGGGCGTGCGGCGACCTCGACGGCGTAGGCGCGCGTGCGGGCGGCCACGTCGGCGGGGAGCGCGGCGAGCACCCCGGTGACCAGTTCGCCGCGTCCGGCGGCCATGTCGACGAAGTCCAGCGTCGCGGGCCGGCCGAGCGCCCCGTCGACCCGGCACAGCAGCCGGGCCACCGCCCGGGCGAAGAGCGGCGACGCGTGCACGGACGTACGGAAGTGCCCGGCGGGCCCCTCGGGCCGCAGGTAGAAGCCGCCCGGTCCGTACAGGGCGGCCTGCGTCGCCGCCCGCCAGCCGCGCCACCCGCCGGGGTCCGTCACCTTCTCCACCACCTGGTCAGACTATGCGCACAGCTGATCACCGCCTCCACCTTGCGGAGTACGCGCGCCGGTCGCGGATCGGCCCTCCGGTTGACCCGTGCACTCGTCACGCTTCCCTACTCTGGGTTACGTGCAGCGCCTCTATGACTTCCTCCGTAGGCACCCGACCGGGGTCGACGGCTTCTGGGCCCTCGTCCTGTTCGGGATCTCCCTCGTCTCGGAGACGACACGGCAGGAGGCCACCGGCACGGACTCCCCGACGGTCGTCGTGCCGGTCGTGCTCCTGTTGTGCCTGGTGATCGCGTTGCGCCGCCGGCTGCCCGAGAAGATGCTGCTGCTGGCCGGCGCGCTCGGGCTGGCGCAGCTGGTGCTGGACGTCCCGACGACGGCCGCCGACTTCGCTCTGCTGGTGATCGTGTACACGGTCGCCGCGACCGGCGCCCGCTGGGCGTCCAGGCTCGCGCTGGGCACGGGCCTGTGCGCCGCCACGCTGGCGCAGCTGCGCTGGCCCAGCGCGCAGACGGGCGTCGCGGGCAACATCGCGCTCGTCGTGTTCCAGACGGTGCCGTTCGCCCTCGCCTGGGTCCTCGGCGACTCCATACGCACCCGCCGCGCCTACTTCGCCCAGCTGGAGGAGCGCGCGGCCCGCCTGGAGAAGGAGCGCGAGGCCCAGGCGAAGGTCGCGGTCGCCGCCGAACGGGCCCGGATCGCGCGCGAACTGCACGACGTGGTCGCGCACAACGTGTCGGTGATGGTGGTGCAGGCCGACGGCGCCGCCTACGTCCTCGACGCCGCCCCCGACCAGGCGAAGAAGGCCCTGGAGACGATCTCCTCCACCGGCCGGCAGGCCCTCGCCGAGATGCGCCGCCTGCTGGGCGTGCTGCGCACCGGCGAGCACCAGGAGGGCGGCGAGTACGTGCCGCAGCCGGACGTCGAGCAGATCGAGGACCTCGTGGAGCAGTGCCGCGGCTCCGGACTGCCCGTGGACTTCAAGATCGAGGGCACTCCGCGGCCGCTGCCCAGCGGCGTCGAGCTCACCGCGTACCGCATCGTGCAGGAGGCGCTGACCAACACGCGCAAGCACGGCGGTCCCGACGCGGGCGCCAGCGTGCGCCTGGTCTACTTCGACGACGGCCTCGGCCTGCTCGTCGAGGACGACGGCAAGGGCGCCCCGCACGAGCTGTACGACGAGGGCGGCGCCGACGGCCAGGGCCACGGCCTGATCGGGATGCGGGAGCGGGTCGGCATGGTCGGCGGCACCCTGGACGCCGGCCCGCGCCCGGGCGGAGGATTCCGCATCAGCGCCCTGCTCCCGCTGAAACCGGCACATTGACGTCCGCGCACGCACCCCCGTTGACACCTGTCACGACCCGGCGCACGACACTGGCCACCACAGCGCGAAACCCCCTTCGCATCCTGCGAAACGACACGGAAGAGGACTCGATCCCGATGACGATCCGCGTGATGCTCGTCGACGACCAGGTGCTGCTGCGCACCGGCTTCCGGATGGTGCTCGCCGCCCAGCCGGACATGGAGGTCGTGGCCGAGGCGGGCGACGGCGTCGAAGCCCTCCAGGTGGCGCGGTCCACGGCGGTCGACGTCATCCTCATGGACGTGCGCATGCCGAAGCTGGACGGCGTGGAGGCCACCCGGCGCATCTGCGCGGAGACCGACCCGCCGAAGGTGCTGATCCTGACCACCTTCGACCTCGACGAGTACGCCTTCTCCGCGCTGAAGGCGGGCGCCTCCGGGTTCATGCTCAAGGACGTGCCGCCCGCCGAGCTGCTCGCCGCCATCCGCTCCGTGCACAGCGGTGACGCGGTGGTCGCCCCGTCCACCACCCGCCGGCTCCTCGACCGGTTCGCGCCGATGCTGCCCAGCACGGTCAAGGAGCCCCGGCACAAGGAGCTGGAGCGGCTCACCGAACGGGAGCGCGAGGTCATGGTGCTGGTCGCCCAGGGACTGTCCAACGGCGAGATCGCGGCCCGGCTGGTGCTGTCCGAGGCGACCGTGAAGACCCACGTGGGCCGCATCCTGACCAAGCTGGGGCTGCGGGACCGGGTGCAGGTGGTGGTCCTCGCCTACGAGACGGGCCTCGTACGGGCCGGAGGGCGCTGAGCCGCAGGCGTCTCCGCCGAACCGCCGAAGCCCTTGCCGAAACCCCTGCCGGAACCCCGGACGGCCGGAGTCCCGGTCCGACTGCCGGAGTCTCGGCCCGGCCGCCGGAGTCCCGGCCCGACTGCCGGAGTCTCGGCCCGGCCGCCGGAGTCCCGGTCCGACTGCCGGAGTCTCGGCCCGGCCGCCGGCATCCGGGTCCTGCCGCCGGAGTCCCGGTCGAACCGCGGCGAACGTCACCCATGCGCGGCGGACACGCATTAGGGTCTGCGCATGCTCCTGTGGATCAACGGCCCCTTCGGGGGCGGCAAGACACAGACGGCACACGAGATACAGCGCCGGCTGCCCGGCAGCGTCGTCTGCGACCCCGAGCACGCCGGGTTCGGCCTGCGCCGCGTGCTGCCGCCCGAGCTGCGCGGTGCCCGCGGCGGGACGCCGCTGATCGAGGACTTCCAGGACCTGGTGTCCTGGCGGCAGGGCGTCGTCGAGGTCCTCGACCTGGTGCTCACCCGGCACGACGGCGTGGTCGTCGTCCCCATGACGGTCACCGACCCGCGCTGCTTCGACGAGACCGTCGGCCGGCTGCGCGCACTGGGCCACGACGTCCGTCACTTCACGCTCCTCGCGGAGCGGGAGACCGTCCTGCGGCGACTGCGCGAGCGCGGCTTCGGCCGCCTGGTGTCGTACGTCGCCCGCGGCGCCGGTCCCCGGCGCGAGAGCTGGGCCGTCCAGCGGCTGGACCACTGCCTGGAGCGGCTGAGCGAGCCGGAGTTCGCCGAGCACCTGTGGACCGACCAGTCGACGGTGCCGAAGACGGCGGACCGGATCGCCGTCCTGGCCGGTCTCACCCTGCGCCCGAACACGGAGGGCGCGCTGCGGACACGCCTGCGGCAGGCACGGGTGGGACTGCGGCACGTCCGCATCGACTGACGGGTGGGGCGGGGTGTCATCGGCTGCTGCTGCCGCTGCCGGTGTCGGCGCTAGCGCAGTATCCCCTCGAGGAAGTCGCTGCCCAGCCGGGCCACCGCCGTCACGTCGAGCTGGTGCAGCACGTACCGCCCACGCCGGCGCGTGGTGACCAGGCCCGCTTTCTTCAGCACGCCGACGTGCCGGGATATCTCGGGCGCCGTCATCGCGTGCACCTGGGCCAGCTCGGTCGTCGTGTAGGCGCTGCGGGCCAGCAGGCGGCAGATCCGCATCCGCACCGGGTGGGACAGCGCGGTCATCCGCAGCGTGAGCTGCTCGACCGAGGGCGGCGAGGCCAGCTCCGGCGAGCTCAGCGGATAGTGCACCACCGGCTGCCAGCCGTACTGGTGCAGGACCAGCAGGTGCGGCCAGCCGAGGCTCGTGGGGACGAGGAGGAGGCCGCCGTCCTCGGTGGCGGTGCGGCCCTCGACCAGCTTGTCCACCGTGATCCGCGCGGCCCGCTCCTCCAGCGCCACGGCGGAGGAGACCGAGGCGAGCGCGTCCGCGAGGCCCTTGCGGTGCAGCAGCTCCGTCTTGTGGCGGGCGTCCGCGGCGAGCGGGTGGCGGACCCGCGCCCAGACATCGGCGAAGAACGCCTCGTCGCACTCCTCCAGGAACTGCCGCACCCAGGCACGCACGCGGGGCGGGTCGTCGAGCAGCCGCCGGGTGAAGCGCACCTGGCGCGGGCCGCGTGTGGCGGCGAGGTCGAGGGCCCGGCGGCGCAGGTCCGGGTCGGAGAGGACGCCGGGGCCGGGCAGGTCGTACCCCGGCGCACAGGTGAACTCCAGCGCCGAGTCCGCGAACTGCTCGTCCGTCAGCTTGTCCAGGAGGTCCAGGTCCTCGGCGAGGGTGGCGCCGGGGAGCGTGGTCCTGCCGGGGACGCCCGCGCAGGGCAGGAACAGGTCGGAGAACGTGGTGCGCCACAGGAAGTCGGCCTCGCACATCCGGTCGGCCAGGTGCGAATCGAGGCGTGCGGTGACGCTCGTGACCCAGCCCTGGAGGCCGGGGTGGTGGCCCGGCTCCGACAGCGCGTGCAGCGCCATGCCGAGCTCGGCCAGGGGGGAGGGCACGATCGCGACCCTCTCCGGCCGCAGCCCCGCGATGTCGATGCTCACGCTCATGCCCTCATGGTGCACCCCGCCACTGACAACGCCGTCGTCGATTGACGACCGTCGTCAATCGACGCGACGCGGCGCACGGGCCCGGCGCAGTCTGGGACACCGGGGCGACCGCGGAGCCTTCCGGGCCCCCTGTTCCGACGTCACGTCTCCACTCCCGCGTCACGATCTCCGTTCCCGCCTCACGTTCCCCGTTCCCACGTCACGAGGAGAAGCCGGCCATGAGCATCACGCAGCAGTACGTCCTCGACACCTACCGGGCCCGGCAGCTCGGCGAGCCCGTCCCGCCCGCACCCGGCGCCCACGACCGGCAGGTCGTCCGCGGCCTGCGCGACCGGCGCCGCTTCCGCGCGGTCCTCGCCGGCCGCCCGGTCCGCGGGCGGATCCGGACGGCCCTGGGACGCCTCACGCACCCGGGGCCGCGCTCCATCCGCTGACCTCGTCCGTCGTCGTCCCGTCCGTCAGCGCGGTCACCCGCGCCATGAACCGGGCCACCGCGGTCCGCACGTCCGCCGCCGTCCAGGCCAGGCCGTCGGCGCGCACGGTGACCTCGGTGACGCCGAGGCCCGGCCCGCCCCGCATCCAGTTCACGCCGAACAGCAGCGTCCCCGTCTCCTCGGCCTGCCGCAGCGCCGCCTCGGTGAGCACCTCCGGGTCGTACGGCAGCCAGACCTGGAACTCGTGGGTGTGCGGCACCTCGGGGTGCACGCGTACCCACGGCACGCCGGCCGCCGCGAACCCCTCGCGCAGCGCGGTGGCCACCACGCGCGCGTGAGCGACGTATTCCGGAAGCCGGGGCAGTTCCCGTTCGAGGCCGACGAGCGCCGACAGAGCCGTCGGGAACTGCTGGAAGACCGTGCCGCCGTAGCGGTGCCGCCAGATCCTGGCCTCCTCCACCAGGGTCAGCGGACCGGCGAGGGCCGCGCCGCCGAAGCCGTCGAGGGACTTGTAGAACGACACGTAGACGCTGTCCGCCAGACCCGCGATCTCCTCCAGGGGGCGGCCGAAGTGGACGGTGGACTCCCACAGGCGCGCGCCGTCGAAGTGCACCACCGCGTCGCGTTCGCGGGCCGCCGCGACGACGTCGGTGAGCTCCTCCCACGAGGGCAGCAGGAAACCGGCGTCCCTGAGGGGCAACTCCAGCATCAGTGTCCCGAAGGGCTCCTCGTGGTCGCGCACCTCCTCGGCCGTCGGCTGCCGGTGCTCGCCGGTCAGCCGCACCGGGCGCAGCCCGCTGACCAGGCTGAGCGCGCTTCGCTCGTGCACCTCGGGGTGGGCCAGCGCGTGCAGCGCGACCGTGGGGTCGCCGGTGCGGCCCGCCCAGCAGCGCAGCGCGACCTGCTGGGCCATCGTGCCCGTCGGGAAGAACGCGGCGGCCTCCGTGCCCAGCAGCGCCGCGACCCGCCGTTCCAGGGCCTCCACGACCCGGTTGCCGTACATGTCGCCGGGCTCGTCCACGTCGTACACCTGCGGCGCCGCCTCCTGGAGCAGGGCGAGCTGTTCGCGCAGGGTCCTGCGGAAGCCCGCGCGCGACAGGACGCGTTCCGCCGTCCGGTACGCGTTCGCGCGGCGCTCCCTGAGCCGTTCCCCCGCGGACAGGCCGGTCACCTCGCGCCCCGCGCTGCCGTGCGCCGCCCGCCCGGCGCTGTCGTGCGCCGCCCGACCCGTGCCGCCCTGCGCCGCCGGGCCCACTGCGGCCCGGTCTGTCGCCGCCTGGTCCGCTGCCGCCTGGTCCGTCGTCGCCCGGCCCCTGCTGTCCCGCGCCGTCTCCGTCATGCCCCGGATCATGCCGTGCCCGCCCGCGCGGGTCACCGTCGTTTCCGCGAGGAGGCCGCGGACCGCGCGGCCTCCCGCCGTGCTGCCTCCCGCCTTGCCCGCCTTGCGGGCCGCGTGAGGCCTCCCACCCAGCGGGCTTCCGCTTCGGCCCCCCACCCCGCGGCCCCCCCGCGGCCTCCCACCCCGCGGTCTCCCGCCCGGTGGCCCCCGGGGCTTCCGCCCGGGGCGCCCGTCTCTTCCCGGCCGGCCGCGGCCCGCGGGTCACCCACAGCCTGTGGACGAACGGACGCCCCGGGAACCGATCGCGTTAACATGACGAGAAATCGTCCGGTACCCGGAGCGGACTGGAACGGGAAGGCCGCCGTCGCGTGAGTACAAGCCAACAGCCAGACCCCAGGGACCGCCCCGCGCGGCTCACCGTCGGCGTCGTCGGCGCCGGCCGTGTGGGCCCGGCGCTCGCCGCCTCCCTCCAGCTCGCCGGGCACCGCCCGGTCGCCGTCTCCGGAGTCTCCGACGCCTCCCGGCGACGGGCGGCCCTCCTGCTGCCCGACGTGCCGCTCGTGCCGCCCGCCGAGGTCCTCCAACGGGCCGACCTGGTCCTGCTGACCGTCCCCGACGACACCCTGCCCGGGCTCGTCGAGGGCCTCGCCGAGACCGGCGCCGTACGGCCGGGGCAGCTCCTCGCGCACACCTCCGGGCGATACGGCGCGCGCGTGCTCGACCCCGCCCTGCGCGCGGGCGCGCTGCCGCTGGCCCTGCACCCGGCGATGACCTTCACCGGCACGCCCGTCGACGTCCAGCGGCTGGCCGGCTGCTCGTTCGGCGTGACCGCGCCCGACGAGCTGCGGCTGGCCGCCGAGGCCCTCGTCATCGAGATGGGCGGCGAACCGGAGTGGATCGCCGAGGAGAGCCGGCCGCTCTACCACGCGGCCCTCGCCCTGGGCGCCAACCACCTGGTCACCCTGGTCGCCCAGTCCATGGAGCTGCTGCGCGCGGCCGGCGTCGAGGCTCCCGACCGGATGCTCGGCCCCCTGCTGGGCGCCGCCCTGGACAACGCGCTGCGCTCCGGCGACGCGGCGCTCACCGGCCCCGTGGCCCGCGGCGACGCGGGCACGGTCGCCGCGCACGTCAGCGAACTGCGCAAGCACGCCCCCCAGACCGTGGGCGGTTACCTGGCGATGGCCCGGGCGACCGCCGACCGCGCGCTCGCCCACGGACTGCTCAAGCCGGAGCTCGCCGAGGACCTCCTCGGGGTACTCGCCAACGGGACCGACGGCGCCGAGGGAGATGCCGGATGACCACGACCCTGCTGCGCACCGCCGGCGAACTGCACGCACGCACGCGTGCGGGCCGCCGGGCCGTCGTGATGACGATGGGTGCCCTGCACGACGGACACGCCACCCTGATCCGCACCGCCCGCGAGCTCGCCGGGGCGGACGGCGAGGTCGTGGTCACGGTCTTCGTCAACCCGCTCCAGTTCGGCGCGGGAGAGGACCTCGACCGCTATCCGCGCACCCTGGACTCCGACGTCAAGATCGCCGAGCAGGCCGGCGCGGACGTCGTGTTCGCCCCGTCCGTGGACGAGGTCTACCCGGGCGGCGAGCCCCAGGTCCGCGTCGCCGCGGGCCCCATGGGGGAGCGCCTGGAGGGCTCCTCGCGCCCCGGCCACTTCGACGGCGTGCTGACGGTCGTCGCCAAGCTGCTGCACCTCACGCGGCCGGACGTGGCCCTGTTCGGGCAGAAGGACGCCCAGCAGCTCGCCCTGATCCGCCGCATGGTGCGCGACCTGAACTTCGGCGTCGAGATCGTCGCCGTACCGACCGTGCGCGAGGAGGACGGGCTGGCCCTGTCCAGTCGCAACCGGTACCTCTCCAAGGCCGAGCGGCGCACCGCGCTCGTCCTCTCGCAGGCGCTGTTCGCCGGCCGGGACCGGCACGCCGCGCAGGAGGCGCTGCGGGCACGCGCGCGTGAGGTCCCCGCCACGCAGGCGCGTGCCGAGGCGCTCAGCGCCCTGGGGGAGTCCCGCGCGGCCGCCGACGCGCACGCCGTCGCCCAGGCCGTCCCCGGTGCCGCCGCGGCCGTCCGTGCCGCCGCCCGCCTCGTCCTCGACGAGGCCGTCCGGCTGAGTCCGCCGCTGGAGCTGGACTACCTCGCCCTCGTCGATCCCTCCGACTTCACCGAGGTCGAGGACGACTACACCGGCGAGGCCGTCCTCGCCGTCGCCGCCCGGGTGGGGACGACCCGGCTGATCGACAACCTTCCCCTCACCTTCGGAGCCGCCTCGTGACCAGCACAGGCATACGACTGCACGCGCCCGCCCCCGGGTGGTCCATCTCCGCGGACGTCGTGGTCGTCGGTTCCGGGGTCGCCGGCCTGACCGCCGCCCTGCGCTGCGAGGCCGAGGGGCTGACCACGGTCGTCGTCACCAAGGCCCGCCTGGACGACGGCTCCACCCGCTGGGCGCAGGGCGGCATCGCCGCGGCGCTCGGCGAGGGCGACACGCCCGAACAGCACCTGGACGACACGCTGGTGGCGGGCGCGGGCCTGTGCGACGAGGACGCGGTGCGGATCCTGGTCACCGAGGGCCCCGACGCCGTACGGCGGCTGATCTCCACCGGCGCCGCCTTCGACACCGACGACGAGGGCGGCATCCAGCTCACCCGCGAGGGCGGCCACCACCGCCGCCGCATCGCGCACGCCGGCGGCGACGCGACCGGCGCGGAGATCTCCCGCGCCCTCGTCGAGGCGGTCCGCGCGCGCGGGCTGCGCACCATCGAGAACGCGCTCGTCCTGGACCTCCTGGCCGACGCCGACGGCCGCACCGCGGGCGTCACCCTGCACGTCATGGGTGAGGGACAGCACGACGGCGTGGGCGCCGTGCACGCCCCGGCGGTCGTCCTGGCCACCGGCGGCATGGGCCAGGTCTTCTCCGCCACCACCAACCCGTCCGTCTCCACGGGCGACGGCGTGGCCCTCGCCCTGCGGGCCGGCGCGGAGGTCTCCGACCTGGAGTTCGTCCAGTTCCACCCGACCGTGCTGTTCCTCGGCCCGGACGCGGAGGGCCAGCAGCCCCTCGTCTCCGAGGCCGTCCGCGGTGAGGGGGCCCACCTGGTCGACGGGGACGGCGTCCGCTTCATGGTGGGACAGCACGAACTGGCGGAACTCGCGCCGCGCGACATCGTCGCCAAGGGCATCACGCGCCGCATGCACGAGCAGGGCGCCGACCACATGTTCCTCGACGCCCGTCACTTCGGCGCCGACATGTGGGAGCACCGCTTCCCGACGATCCTGGCCGCCTGCCGCGCGCACGGCATCGACCCAGTCACCGAGCCGGTCCCGGTCGCCCCGGCCGCCCACTACGCCTCCGGGGGCGTGCGCACCGACTCCCACGGCCGCACCACCGTCCCGGGCCTGTACGCGTGCGGCGAGGTCGCCTGCACGGGCGTGCACGGCGCGAACCGGCTCGCCTCCAACTCGCTCCTGGAGGGCCTCGTCTACGCCGAGCGCATCGCCGCCGACATCGCGGCGAGCCGCGCGGACGGCGGGCTCCCCGCGCGCGTGCCCGCGCCGGCCGGGCAGCGGCCCGACGGCCCCGGGCGGTCCGGGCAGCCCTCCCAGCGCCCCGGGCAGCCGTCCCAGCAGCCGCCCGAGCACCCGCTGCTGGGCGCCGAGGCCCGCTTCGCGATCCAGCGGATCATGACCGACGGCGCGGGCGTCCTGCGCTCCGCCGACTCCCTGGAGAAGGCCGCCGACCAGCTCCAGCGGCTGCATGCCGAGGCGCGCGACGCGCTGGCCGAGAACGGCAAGACCGCCGAGCCAGGCGTCGACACCTGGGAGGCCACCAACCTCCTGTGCGTGGCCCGTGCCCTGGTCGCCGCCGCGCGGCTGCGCGAGGAGACCCGCGGCTGCCACTGGCGCGAGGACCACGCCGACCGCGACGACACCGACTGGCGCCGTCATATCGTCGTACGGCTGAATCCGGACCGGACCCTCGCCGTACGCACCACCGATACCGCAGACTTCCCCCCTACCCGGCAGCACCAGCAGGAGCAGTGACACAAGTGAGCACCCCCGAGGACCTTCCCCTCGTCCAGAGCGGCGGCTGCGGCGACGGCTGCGCCTGCGGCGCGGACGCCGGCCACGACGACGAGGAGTACCTGGAGTGCGGGCTGGACCCCGCGCTCGCCCAGCTCCTGGCCGACGCCGGGCTCGACCCGCTGGAGGTCGAGGACATCGCCAACGTCGCCATCCAGGAGGACCTGGACCACGGCGTGGACGTGACGACCGTCGCGACCATCCCCGAGGACGCGGTCGCCACCGCCGACTTCACCGCGCGGGAGGCGGGCGTGGTGGCGGGCCTGCGCGTCGCCGAGGCCGTGCTCTCGGTCGTCTGCACGGACGAGTTCGAGGTCGAGCGGCACGTGGAGGACGGCGACCGCGTGGAGGCCGGGCAGAAGCTGCTGTCGGTCACCACGCGCACCCGCGACCTGCTCACCGCCGAGCGCAGCGCGCTCAACCTGATGTGCCGCCTGTCCGGCATCGCGACCGCCACGCGCGCGTGGGCGGACGTCCTGGAGGGCACCAAGGCACGGGTGCGGGACACCCGCAAGACCACCCCGGGCCTGCGCGCCCTGGAGAAGTTCGCCGTCCGCTGCGGCGGCGGGGTGAACCACCGCATGTCGCTGTCCGACGCGGCCCTGGTCAAGGACAACCACGTGGTGGCCGCCGGCGGTGTCGCCCAGGCCTTCGAGGCCGTGCGCGAGGCCTTCCCGGACGTGCCGATCGAGGTCGAGGTCGACACCCTGCACCAGCTGCGCGAGGTCGTGGACGCCGGCGCCGACCTGGTCCTGCTGGACAACTTCACCCCCGGCGAGTGCGCGGAGGCCGTCGGCATCGTCGGCGGGCGCGCGCTGCTGGAGGCGTCCGGCCGGCTCACCCTGGACAACGCCAAGGCGTACGCCGACACCGGCGTCGACTTCCTGGCCGTGGGCGCCCTGACCCACTCCTCGCCGATCCTCGACATCGGCCTGGATCTGCGAGCGGCGGAGTAGGAGCGGGATCCGGCCATGCTGCTGACGATCGACGTGGGGAACACGCACACCGTGCTCGGCCTGTTCGACGGTGAGGACATCGTCGAGCACTGGCGCATCTCGACGGACTCCCGCCGTACGGCCGACGAGCTCGCGGTGCTCCTCCAGGGCCTGATGGGCATGCACCCCCTCCTCGGGGTGGAGCTGGGCGACGGCATCGACGGCATCGCGATCTGCGCGACCGTCCCCTCGGTGCTCCACGAGCTGCGCGAGGTGACCCGCCGCTACTACGGCGACGTGCCCGCGGTGCTCGTCGAGCCCGGCGTGAAGACCGGTGTGCCGATCCTCTTCGACAACCCCAAGGAGGTCGGGGCCGACCGCATCATCAACGCGGTCGCCGCGAACGAGCTCTACGGCGGTCCCGCGATCGTCGTCGACTTCGGCACGGCGACGACGTTCGACGCGATCAGCGCGCGCGGGGAGTACGTCGGCGGCGTCATCGCCCCCGGCATCGAGATCTCCGTGGAGGCCCTCGGCATCAAGGCCGCGCAACTGCGCAAGATCGAGGTGGCCCGCCCCCGCAGCGTGATCGGCAAGAACACGGTCGAGGCGATGCAGGCGGGCGTGATCTACGGCTTCGCGGGCCAGGTGGACGGTGTCGTCAGCCGGATGGCACGCGAGCTGGCGGACGACCCGGACGACGTCACGGTGATCGCCACGGGCGGCCTGGCGCCGATGGTGCTGGGCGAGTCCTCGGTGATCGACGAGCACGAGCCGTGGCTGACGCTGATAGGGCTGCGCCTGGTGTACGAGCGGAACGTGTCCCGCATGTGACCGGCGCACGCCCCCCCGGGGGCGCCGCGCGCAGACGGGACCCGTTTCCCTGCGGCCCGGTCTGGAACCGGTCCGGACCGGCTCAGACAAGACCGGTCCGGTCCGGCTCAGACAAGACCGGGCCGGGCCGGACCGGGCTGGGCAAGACCGGCCCCGCGGACCGGAACAGGACCAGACAAGAACTGACCGGGACCGGATCAGGACCGGCCCGTGCCGGATCGCTTCGGCCCGTGCCGGACCGCTTCGGCCCGTGCCGGACCGCCCGCACGGGTGAGCCGGCGCGGGCCGCGGGCGGATTAGGGCACGCCACGCCTGACCGTTATACCGAGATTGTCTGATTAGCGCGTATCGTCGCCGCATGCCCACGCCATACGGATCCCGCGGCGGCATGGCGTTCGGCGCGGAGGAGCTGCGTGTGCTCCGCCGCGCTCTCGCCCTCGCCCTCCACCCCGGTCCCGCCTCGGCCGAGGACGTCCAGGACTGCCACCGCCTCGCCGAGTCCCTCGACGAGGCGGTGCGTGAGACCGCCCGGCTGCGGGCCTTCCTGGTGGCCGACCTCGCCCGGTACCGCGCCGCCCTGCCCGGCACCGCGGCCGGATACCTCACGCTGCTGGAGGAGGTCCTGGCCGCCGGCCACCGGCCCGGCGCGGACGACCTCGCCGCCCTGCGCGCCCTGCGCGGCAATCCGGCGGCGGCCGTCCTCCTGGCCCACTGCCAGGTCCTCGCGGAACAGGACGTACGCGCCCGCCTGGCGCGCCAGACGGCCCGTCGGCCCGCTCCGGCGGCTCCCGTGGTGCCGGTGTCCCGTATGCGCCTCCTGGCCCTGCCCGGGGGCCGGGCGGAGGCCGTGGACCGGGTGTCCGGCGGCCGGGTCGCCGTGGCCGCGGACGGCACGGACGGGGAGCCGGGGAAGAAGCCCGCCCAGAGGCCCGCCGCACCCCACCCCGCTCCCGGCCCCGTGCCCGTGAAGCCTGCCGCGCCCGAGCCCCCGCGTCGGCCCGTCCCCACGCCGGGCGAGGTCTTCCCGCGCCGCAAACCGGTCCCGCCGCCCGCCGGGGCCGGGAAGCGGCGGCTCGCGGTCTGCTGAGGGAACGGCACCGGGGCGCCCCGCCGCACCCGACCCCGCCCCGGAGCCCCCCTCCCTCCTGGCTACCCTGGATCCATGGACTACGTCTCCGCGCTCGTGCCCCCCGTCGTCATGGCGGCGTTCTTCATCGGTGTGGTCAGGGTGATCGTGAAGACCCAGGGCGGGGCCAACAAGGCCAAGGAGGACGCGGCCGTCGACGCCGCCCTCGCGCGCGCGGAGGGCACCCCCCGGCCCTCCGCCCAGCCCGACGCCTGACCAGGACACCCCCCGCACGGCGTACGGCAGCCTCCCGGCAGCCGTACGCCCTTTTTGTGCTCCTTCGTCGGTGAACCTGCACGTCCGGCACGCGATGGGCGAGATCTCCCACTATTGTTCTGAGGTGTGCCTCGCCCATTGGGAGAACTCGAAGACGCGGTCATGACGCGGGTGTGGAAGTGGAACCGCCCGGTGACCGTTCGAGAAGTCCTGGAAGACCTCCAGCAGGAACGGTCCATCGCGTACACCACGGTGATGACCGTTTTGGACAATCTCCATCAGAAGGGCTGGGTCCGCCGCGAGGCGGAAGGCCGGGCCTATCGATATGAGGCGGTCTCCACCCGCGCCGCCTACGCGGCCGCCCTGATGAACGACGCCTGGGCGCAGAGCGACAACCCCGCCGCCGCTCTCGTCGCCTTCTTCGGCATGATGAGCGAGGAACAGCGGCTCGCCCTGCGGGACGCGGTGCGCATCGTCCAAGGTCCGGAAACGTCCGAAGCCCCCCGGCCGGCGAGTGCCGGGGAGAACCAGAACCCCGGCTCGGCAACCGGACCCGACGGGCGATAGCGTCCGCACATGTCAGCACGGAGCCCCGAAGTCAGCGCTAAAGCCATCACCGTCCGCCGGGCCCGGACCAGCGATGTCCCCGTCGTCCGCCGTCTCCTTGACGCGTACGTCCGCGACCGCATCCTGCTCGACAAAGCGACCGTGACGCTTTACGAGGACATCCAGGAGTTCTGGGTCGCCGAACGGGACGACAACGCCGAGGTCGTCGGCTGCGGCGCCCTGCACGTGATGTGGGAAGACCTCGCGGAAGTCCGCACTCTCGCGGTGAAGCCCGGCCTGAAGGGCGCCGGCGTGGGTCACCAGTTGTTGGAGAAGTTGCTGCACACCGCCCGCTGGCTGGGCGTTCGCCGCGTTTTCTGCCTGACCTTCGAAGTCGACTTCTTCAGCAAGCACGGCTTCGTGGAGATCGGCGAGACGCCGGTCGACACCGATGTCTACGCGGAGCTGTTGCGTTCCTATGACGAGGGCGTCGCCGAGTTCCTGGGACTCGAACGAGTGAAACCGAACACCTTGGGCAACAGCCGGATGCTTCTGCATCTGTGATCGTCCAGTCCATTCCGGGCCGGACGCCGTTGCCCGGGTGCCCTATGTCCGAAACGCGTATCTTTCCGGACGGCGGGCGGGCCGCAGGCCTCTGCCGGGGGTTTGTGTTTTTCCAGCAAAAGCGGTTTGCTTTCCGACGTACTGCAGTACTGCATATAACAGGGGCGGCGAAACGGCGCACGCCGCAGAGCCCCGGCCCTCACGTTATCGATGAAAGGAAATCCGGTGGCACAGAAGGTTCAGGTCCTTCTTGTCGACGACCTCGACGGCGGCGAGGCGGACGAGACCGTTACGTTCGCGCTGGACGGCAAGACCTACGAGATCGATCTCACGACGGCCAATGCGGACAAGCTGCGCGGCCTTCTCGACCCCTATGTGAAGGGTGGCCGTCGCACCGGTGGCCGCGCTTCGGGCGGACGCGGAAAGACGCGCGCCGCTTCCGGTGGCAGCCAGGACACCGCGCAGATCCGCGCATGGGCGAAGGAGAACGGTTACGAGGTCAACGACCGTGGCCGTGTTCCCGCGTCCATTCGCGAGGCTTACGAGAAGGCCAACGGCTGAGCGCAGGCGCGCCGCAGCCGGACACGGTGACATTGCGTCGCCAGCGTGTCCACCCACCGCACCAGATCGGGGGCGCCCCCACCGCCCCCCAGGGCCGACACCGTCGCCAATGAGGCCTCGATCTCGCGCCCGGCCACGGGGGGCCGTACCCACAGGGCGGCCCCCTGCGCAGTCCCGGCGGACCCCGCGCCCGGGGGCAGCGGCGCCTCGATGAGGCCGCCCGCGCCGATCGCCCGAAGCTCCAGCGGCAGCGCCCCCCAGTCGAGCCACCGAAGGATCCCCGGCAGCTCCTCCGTGCTGCCCGCGGCCACCAGGAGCCGTATCCGCTCCCCCTCGACGGCCACGGGAGAGCCCGGCGCCAGGCGCCGCAGAGCCGCGTGACCCGCCTCGGCCGGCACCTCCAGGACGTCGAAGCGCACGCCGACCGCAAGCCGCACGGGCGTCCCGGGCGCCGTCGCCCACCCCAGTTCGTTCTCGTACCAGCCGCGGACACGGGCGGCGGTATCGGCCGTATCGGCATCGACCGTGTCCGTATCGGCATCGACCGTGTCCGTGGCGCCGGCCGTATCAGTCATGCCCAAGGCAACCGTCCGGAACGCCCGAGAGTTACGCTGAGTATTCACCTGGATGCCCAGCGTGCCGAAAGCGGGGGCGCGCGGGGATCCCGGGGGGCGTGAGGTTGTTCGCCCATAGCGGAGGGAACCGGTGCACGCGGCATGGACTGTCCGTCGCAGCGGGTAAGACATCCCTAGTGGGAGGGGTCGACACGCAGGACGGGACGTCTCACGTTCGCCATCGGCGTACTGGCGAAGGGGGTAACTGTCTGGCCTGCGGGAACATCGTCTCGCACCATCGGGTTGGAGCAGATGTCGGCGTTCGGGGTCAGGAGGCCATCGACGGTGTCGGCAGTTGGAATGAGCGGTCCCCGCTTGCGGGACTAAGCTGCGGAAGGACAGGGAGGGGAAGTTCCCCCCACTGCCTGACCGCTCTGAGGAGCGATTAACGATGTTCGAGAGGTTCACCGACCGCGCGCGGCGGGTTGTCGTCCTGGCTCAGGAAGAAGCCCGGATGCTCAACCACAACTACATCGGCACCGAGCACATCCTCCTGGGCCTGATCCACGAGGGTGAGGGTGTCGCCGCCAAGGCCCTTGAGAGCCTCGGGATTTCGCTCGAGGCGGTCCGCCAGCAGGTGGAGGAGATCATCGGCCAGGGCCAGCAGGCTCCCTCGGGCCACATCCCCTTCACCCCCCGTGCCAAGAAGGTCCTGGAGCTGTCGCTCCGCGAGGCCCTTCAGCTGGGTCACAACTACATCGGCACGGAGCACATCCTGCTCGGCCTGATCCGCGAGGGCGAGGGCGTCGCCGCCCAGGTCCTGGTCAAGCTGGGCGCAGACCTCAACCGGGTGCGGCAGCAGGTCATCCAGCTGCTCTCCGGCTACCAGGGCAAGGAGACCGCCACCGCCGGCGGGCCTGCCGAGGGCACGCCTTCGACGTCCCTGGTCCTCGACCAGTTCGGCCGGAACCTCACCCAGGCCGCTCGTGAGTCCAAGCTCGACCCGGTCATCGGGCGCGAGAAGGAGATCGAGCGGGTCATGCAGGTGCTGTCCCGCCGTACCAAGAACAACCCGGTGCTGATCGGTGAGCCCGGCGTCGGCAAGACCGCCGTCGTCGAGGGCCTCGCCCAGGCCATCGTCAAGGGCGAGGTGCCCGAGACCCTCAAGGACAAGCACCTCTACACCCTGGACCTCGGCGCGTTGGTCGCCGGCTCCCGCTACCGCGGTGACTTCGAGGAGCGCCTGAAGAAGGTGCTCAAGGAGATCCGCACCCGCGGCGACATCATCCTGTTCATCGACGAGCTCCACACGCTGGTCGGTGCGGGTGCCGCCGAGGGCGCCATCGACGCGGCCTCCATCCTGAAGCCGATGCTGGCCCGCGGTGAGCTCCAGACCATCGGTGCGACCACGCTGGACGAGTACCGCAAGCACCTGGAGAAGGACGCGGCCCTGGAGCGCCGCTTCCAGCCCATCCAGGTCGCCGAGCCGTCCCTGCCGCACACCATCGAGATCCTCAAGGGTCTGCGCGACCGGTACGAGGCCCACCACCGCGTCTCCATCACCGACGAGGCACTGGTCCAGGCCGCCACCCTGGCCGACCGGTACATCTCGGACCGCTTCCTGCCGGACAAGGCGATCGACCTGATCGACGAGGCCGGTTCCCGGATGCGCATCCGCCGGATGACCGCTCCGCCGGACCTGCGCGAGTTCGACGAGAAGATCGCCGGCGTCCGCCGCGACAAGGAGTCCGCGATCGACTCGCAGGACTTCGAGAAGGCCGCCTCCCTCCGCGACAAGGAGAAGCAGCTCCTGGCCGCCAAGGCCAAGCGGGAGAAGGAGTGGAAGGCCGGCGACATGGACGTCGTCGCCGAGGTCGACGGCGAGCTGATCGCCGAGGTCCTCGCCACGGCGACGGGCATCCCGGTCTTCAAGCTGACCGAGGAGGAGTCCAGCCGCCTGCTCCGCATGGAGGACGAGCTCCACAAGCGGGTCATCGGCCAGAACGACGCCGTCAAGGCGCTGTCGAAGGCGATCCGCCGTACCCGCGCCGGTCTGAAGGACCCCAAGCGCCCCGGTGGTTCGTTCATCTTCGCCGGCCCGTCCGGTGTCGGTAAGACCGAGCTGTCCAAGGCGCTCGCCGAGTTCCTCTTCGGCGACGAGGACGCGCTGATCTCCCTCGACATGTCGGAGTTCAGCGAGAAGCACACGGTGTCGCGTCTCTTCGGTTCCCCGCCCGGATACGTGGGCTACGAAGAGGGCGGCCAGCTGACCGAGAAGGTCCGCCGCAAGCCGTTCTCCGTCGTCCTCTTCGACGAGGTCGAGAAGGCCCACCCGGACATCTTCAACTCGCTGCTGCAGATCCTGGAGGACGGTCGCCTGACCGACTCCCAGGGCCGGGTCGTGGACTTCAAGAACACGGTCATCATCATGACGACCAACCTCGGCACCCGGGACATCTCCAAGGGCTTCAACCTCGGCTTCGCGGCCGCGGGCGACACGAAGACCAACTACGAGCGCATGAAGAACAAGGTCTCGGACGAGCTGAAGCAGCACTTCCGGCCCGAGTTCCTCAACCGCGTCGACGACGTCGTCGTGTTCCCGCAGCTGACGCAGGCGGACATCCTGCGGATCGTCGACCTGATGATCAGCAAGGTCGACGAGCGCCTGAAGGACCGGGACATGGGCATCGAGCTCTCCCAGTCCGCCAAGGAGCTGCTGTCCAAGAAGGGGTACGACCCCGTGCTGGGTGCGCGTCCGCTGCGCCGCACCATCCAGCGCGAGATCGAGGACACGCTCTCGGAGAAGATCCTCTTCGGCGAGCTGCGCCCCGGTCACATCGTGGTCGTGGACACCGAGGGCGAGGGCGAGACCAAGACCTTCACCTTCCGGGGTGAGGAGAAGTCGGCCCTGCCGGACGTCCCGCCGATCGAGCAGGCGGCCGGCGGTGCCGGGCCGAACCTGAGCAAGGACGCGTGACCGTCCCGGAGTTCGCCCGACGGACCTGACGGAACCCGACGGACCTGACGTAAGGGGCCGGTGCTCTCAGGAGCACCGGCCCCTTACGCGTGCCCCGGCGACGGCCGTTCGTCGGCTACGACAACTGCCCGTCGTAGTCGGGCAGCTTGAACGTCTTCTCGGCGTGGCCGCCGGACAGGTCGGAGGCGCTGTTGCCGATGTTCGCGATGATCGTGTAGCCCTCGGCCTCGATGTCGACGCGCTGGGCGGTCTTGTAGTCGGCGACGTCCTGGAAGAGGTCCAGGAGGCCGCGGACATGAAGACCGGAGACCTGGTAGCCGACGTGCCGGAGGTTGTAGTCGGTCACCGAGGCGATGATCCCGGGGCGGGCCGTGACGAAGAACAGCGCGACGCCGTGCTCCTGCGCGTACTCGGCGACGTCGAGGACGGGGGCGTTGGCCGGCTGGGGGTAGCTGAAGCCGAAGTCGGTCTCCAGGGTGGTGTTGTCCACGTCGAAGACGATCGCCTGCTTCTCGCCCGGCACCGGGGCGGCGATGCGCTGCTTCAGATAGGGCAGGGCCTGGTCCATCACGGCCTGGCAGTCCGCCTGCCAGGTGTCGTGGTCCACGGCCACCGCGGCAGCGGACGCGGCCGACACGGCCGTGGTGCCGGTGTCGGCCGCGTCCGCTGCCGGGACGGCCATCGCGGTGACGGCGGCCGTGGCCGCGGCGGTCAGGGCGATGTGGCGCGTCCAGCTGCCTCTGCTCATGGTGGGGGTCCTCTCGCGTCCATGGCGCTATGGATGTCGTGAGCATGCTCATCGAAGGTGATGGCTTGAGGGGAACCAGCGGGTTACTGGACGGTAGTGCATCCTGAGAGCCCGGTCACAGCCTTGAGTGCGTGATCGTGGTGTGGGTCACAACTCGCGGAAAAGGAGAGGGAGTAGGGGCGAGTAGCCCCCGTCACATTCCGAAGTCCCTTGAGGGGGGTGGCTGGTGACGTGCCGCACAGGCGATTTGTCCGTTACTAGCTGGATTAGTGGAGCAGGCGAACCCGGCAAAACGGGCTAAAGGTGCAGAACGGTGCATGGATTAGGGCTGATGTGGGCGGAATTGGGGGAAGTGGGGGTAAGGGGTGGACTGTCAAGAAGAGTGTGCTTTGGCGGTGATCTACTAAATTCTGTCGTAGGTCACATGTTTGAGGCTTTCTGGGCTCGTGGGTTACCAAGGAATGGCCCATCCGGCGGACGTCCGTCGGGTGGTTTTCTCTGCCCCCGGCTCCCATGAGGTTTCGATGTTCCAGCGCGTCACGTTCCGCTCCTCCCGTACGTCCCAGTTCCGCACCCGCGTGGCGGTCGGGGCCGCCGCTCTCGGCGCCTCGGTCGTCCTGGGGAGCGGAGTGGCGTCCGCCGTCCAGCCCGCCGCTCAGCCCGCCGTCCAGTCCGTGGCGGTGAAGGCGGCCGCCTCCACCGGCTGGGTCAAGCCGGTCGCGAAGTACACCAAGTCCGCCAGCTTCCACCAGAACGGCGCCATGTGGCAGTCCACCCACAGCGGGCAGGACTTCGCCGTCCCGAGCGGCACCAAGGTCGTGGCCGCGCACGGCGGCACCGTGGTCAAGGCCGGCGGCAACGGCGCCGGCGACGGCCCCGCCTACGGCAACGCCATCGTCATCAAGCACGGCAACGGCACGTACTCCCAGTACGCCCACCTGTCGCGCATCGAGGTGAAGGTCGGCCAGATCGTCAAGACCGGCCAGCGCATCGCCCTGTCCGGCAACACCGGCAACTCCAGCGGCCCGCACCTGCACTTCGAGATCCGCACGACCCCCAACTACGGCTCGGCGATCGACCCGGTCGCGTTCCTGCGGGCCAAGGGCCTCAGCGTCTGACCCGGCAGGCCCTAGGGCCGCGTGCCCTGGTGGGCCTGGGTGACCAGATCGATGGCGACCTCGAGGACGGCTTCACGCTTGTCCTCGGGGTCGCCTTCGATGTCCTGGAGGAAGAACATTCCGGCGTGCAGCGTGAAGATCGCGCTCACGCAGCGGACCTGGTCGGCCAGGGGGGCGTCCGGGTCGATGATGATGTCGCGCAGACTGCCCATGCGGTCCTTGAAGGACCCCCCGATCTGCAACTCCCGCACCGTCGCCTGGTTCTCCTGCATGAACCGGAAGAGGGGGACGGCGTTGTTGAGGGCCTGGCTGTAGCGGCGGACGAGTTCCCGCTTGGTCTCGAGGGTGTGCGGCTGCGCCTTGCCCCACTCGATCAGGTCCTCGATCGGCTTCGTCAGATCCGTGAAGATGCTGACGACGATCTCTTCCTTGGTCTTGAAGTGGTAGTAGAGGGCCGCCTTCGTGACCGACAGGCGCTCGGCGATCTCGCGCAGCGAGGTCTTCTCGTACCCCTGCTCGGCGAAGAGTTCAAGGGCCACGTCCTGAATGCGCTGGCGGGTGTTGCCTCGGCGCTGCTGCCTGGTGCCGTCCATGGTGACGTCCATCCTCGTACTCCTCGCGCTCCCGCGACACTCGCCCACGCTTCGGTAAGAAAAACTTACCCGCCGCCCCGGACTGGAACTTACTTGACGCCCGGCTAGTTAGGGGTCTACTTTCCCAGTGTAGTGAACTAGCCGGGCGGCAAGTAAGTAAGCGTCCTGGGGGAGTGGGAACGATGGCGGACACAGCAAGCAAACAGACGGGCGCCGGCGTCACGCCGGCTGCGCGAGAGCCGAAGAGCGTACGGGTGGTCATGCTCGCGCTCATGATCACGATGATGCTCGCGATGCTCGACAACATGATCGTGGGTACGGCGATGCCGACGATCGTGGGCGAGCTCGGAGGCCTGGAGCACCTGTCGTGGGTGGTCACGTCGTACACCCTCGCGACCGCCGCCTCCACCCCGATCTGGGGCAAGCTCGGCGACATGTACGGGCGCAAGGGCGCCTTCCTGAGCTCGATCGTGATCTTCCTGATCGGGTCGGCGCTGAGCGGCATGGCCCAGGACATGGGGCAGCTGATCGCGTTCCGGGCCGTTCAGGGCCTGGGCGCCGGCGGACTGATGGTCGGCGTCATGGCGATCATCGGTGACCTGGTCCCGCCGCGGGAGCGCGGCAGGTACCAGGGCATGATGGCCGGAGTGATGGCGATCGCGATGATCGGCGGTCCGCTCGTCGGAGGCACCATCACCGACCACTGGGGCTGGCGCTGGGCCTTCTACATCAACCTGCCGCTCGGCATCGTGGCCCTGGGCCTCATCACCGCCGTCCTCCACCTGCCGAGGAAGCGGTCCCAGGCCCGCATCGACTACCTGGGCGCCGCGCTGCTGACCATCGGCATCACGGCCATCGTGCTCGTCACCACCTGGGGCGGCACGGAGTACGCCTGGGGCTCCGCTCGGATCATGGAGCTGATCGGCATCGGTGTCGCCGCGCTGGTCGGGTTCGTGTTCTGGCAGACCAGGGCCACCGAGCCGATCGTGCCGCTGCACATCTTCCGCAGCCGCAACTTCACGCTGATGTCCCTCATCGGTTTCATCACCGGCTTCGTGATGTTCGGCGCCACCCTCTTCCTGCCGCTGTACCAGCAGTCCGTGCAGGGCGCGTCCGCGACCAACTCCGGGCTGCTGCTCCTGCCGATGCTCGGCGCGATGCTCGTGACCTCGATCGTCGCGGGCCGCATCACCACCAACAGCGGCCGCTACAAGGTCTTCCCCATCGTCGGCGGCGCCCTGATGATCGTCGGGCTGTATCTGCTGTCCACGATGGACACCGGGACCTCCCGGCTCACCTCCGGCGTGTTCATGGCCGTCGTGGGTCTCGGCATGGGCTGTCTGATGCAGATCACCATGCTGGTCGCGCAGAACAGCGTGGAGATGAAGGACATGGGCGTCGCCTCCTCGTCGACCACCCTCTTCCGTACGCTCGGCTCCTCCTTCGGTGTCGCGATCATGGGCGCGCTGTTCAACAGCCGGGTCCAGGACGTCATGACCGAGCGGGCCAGCGCGCTGGGCTCCGCGGTCACCGAGCAGTCCGCGCAACTGGACGCGGCCAGCCTCGCCAAGCTTCCGGCGGCGGCCCGGGAGGCCTACCAGTACGCGGTCTCCGACGGCACCCACGCGGCGTTCCTCCTCGGCTCGGCGGTGGCTGTGATCGCGCTGGTGGCGTCCTTCTTCGTCAAGGAGGTTCCGCTGCGGGGAACCGGCCCGAAGCCGGAGGGGCCCGCGGACGAGGCCGCCGTCCCGACGGCGCCGGTGGCGGAGTCCGTCTGACCCCATGACATGACGGGACCGATGCCGCGCCGCCCGCGCCGACGAGCGGCGCGGCACCGGTCCCGACCTCACCGGAGGCCCCCGGCGGGAGACCGCTTCAGGGGGCCTTTTCCGTCGTATCCCGTCGTAGGAGCAGCTGGGGCCGCGACGGAGGACGAGGCCGCCGGAGCCGGGGCACGCCGTGGTCGCCCAGGGGGGCCGGGGGCGCCCGGAGCCGCCAGGGTCGCCGGAGTGGCCCGGAGTGGCTCGGAGCCGCCCGGGTTCGCCGGGGTTCCGGGGGCGCCGGAGTCGTCGGGCCGGTGAGGCCCCGCGCGCGGGACCGCTACGGTCCAGGGCACGGGACCGCTAGGGCCCGTACAGCGGCCTACTGCCCGGACATCGGCAGCATCGGGTAGCTCCCCGTGTTCGTCGGCGCGTGTTCCGGCAGCCACAGGACGGCGACGGCGCCGTCGGCGGGTATGTCCTCCGGCGCCCCGGCCGGCCGTACGTTGCGGAAGGTGAGCCGGGCGCCCAGGACGCGGGCCTGGCCCGCGGCGATGGTCAGACCGAGCCCGTGGCCGTGGCCGGCGCGGTCGCTGCTGCCGGTGCGGAAGCGGCTCGGGCCCTCGGCGAGCAGGTCCTCGGGGAAGCCGGGGCCGTGGTCGCGCACCCGGATGAACCGGCCCTCCACGGTGACCTGGACGGGCGGTCTGCCGTGCCGGCCGGCGTTGGCCAGTAGGTTGAACAGCACGCGCTCCAGCCGCCGGGGATCGGTGGTCACCATCGACTCGTGCACCACCCGGACCTCGACCGCGGGATCCTTGGCCGCGACACGCCGGCTGACGAACTCGCCCAGCAGGACGTCCTGCAACTCCGCGCGCTCCGAGGCACCGTCGAGGCGGGCCACCTCCAGCACGTCCTCGACGAGGGTGCGCATGGCCTGGGCCCGGTCCAGGACCAGTTCCGTGGGCCGGCCGGGCGGCAGCAGCTCGGCGGCGGTGAGCAGGCCCGTCACGGGCGTGCGCAGCTCGTGCGCGATGTCGGCGGTGACCCTGCGCTCGGCCTCCAGCCGCTGCTGGAGGGCGTCCGCCATGGCGTCGACCGCCCGCGCCAGGTCGTCGGTCTCGTCCCGGACGACCCCGCCGATGGCGTCCCGCACCCGGACGTCCGTCTCGCCCTTGGCGACCTGGTTGGCGGCGGCCGCCGCCTTGCGCAGCCGGCGGGACAGCTGCCCCCCGATGAGCACACCGAGCGCGCTGCCGCCCAGGACGACCGCGATGGAGCCGATCACCAGGGCCTGGTCGAGGTCCTTGAGGATGTCCGTGCTGCGGTCGGTGAATCCGGTGTGGAGGGAGAGCACATGGCCGCCCTTGAGCGGCACGGCCGCCCAGATGCTCGGCGCGCCGCCCGCCGCGTGCTCGGAGACGAACGTCGCCCGCCGGCCCTCCTCGACCTTCTCCCGCAGCTCCGACGGCAGACGAGGGTCGTCGATCTCGATGCTGGGGAAGTTGGCGCGGCCGGACACGGCGTAGTTGCGCTGGGCGATCTGGACGCGTTCGTCGGCGAGGTCCCGTGCGTTGTCCAGCATGGACATCCGGGCCGCGTTGTGCACGACCAGGCTGAGCGCGACCGCCACCAGCGCGCCGACCAGCGCGATGGCCGCGCTCAGCTTCCACCGCAGGCCGGTGCGGATGCCCGCGCTCGGCTTCCACCGCAGGCCGATGCGGACGGCCGCGCGCTCCGCGTCGGCCGGAACCAGGTGCCGCAACATTCCCCGCATCCCCCGCATCCCCCACATCCCCGCATCCCCCGTCCCGCTCAGGCCTTCAGTTTGTAGCCGAAGCCGCGGACCGTCTCGATGCGGTCCTGGCCGATCTTGGTCCGCAGGCGCTGCACATGGACGTCCACCACCCGGGTGTCGCCTCCCCAGCCGTAGTCCCAGACACGTTCCAGCAGCCTGTCCCGCGACAGGACCGTGCCCGGGGCCGAGGAGAACTCCAGCAGCAGACGCATCTCGGTAGGGGTGAGGGCCACCGGCCGTCCGGCCCGGCGCACCTCCATCCCCTCGGTGTCGACCGCCAGCTCGCCGAAGGTCAGCACCCCGCCCGTGGCAGAGCCGCCGGGCTCGGTGCGGTCGCCGCCGCCCGCGTGCCCGAAGCGGCGCAGGACCGCGCGAATGCGGGCGACGAGGACGGCTCCGTCGAACGGCTTGGTGACGTAGTCGTCGGCACCGGCCTCCAGACCGAGGACGACGTCGATGGAGTCGGCGCGCGCGGACAGCATGATCACCGGCACGGTGGACTCGTCGCGGATGCGCCGGCACAGGCTCACGCCGTCCAGGCCGGGCACCATGACGTCCAACAGCGCGATGTCCGGGCGGTCGGCCCGGAACGCCTCCAGGCCGGACAGGCCGTCGGGCATCGCCGTGACCGCGAAGCCGTCCCGCTCCAGGGCGAGTTGGGTGGCCTCGCGGATGACATCGTCGTCCTCGACGAACAGGACGTGGGTCTGGTCTGCCATCCCGGTGCTCTCAGTCCTCGTGGGTGTCGGCCGTACGTCTGTCGGCTGTGTCGTTCACTGGTTCATCGGACCGGGCGGCCCGAACGGTTCACGCGACGGGAGATTTTTCCCCCGGACTTTCCGCGGTCCCGGCCCGGAACCCTCCCTGGCTCCCGGCGCCAGCCCGGAACCCTCCCCGGCTCCCGGCCCCGGCTCACGGCCCCCGGGAGGGCTCAGCCCACGCCGGCCGGGGCTCATCCCCCCGCGGACTCCGTCGAGCCGTCCCCGCCGACGACGCTGCTGTAGTCGTTGTGCCAGCTGTACTCCTCGACGAAGCGGTCCGCGGCCCAGCGGTACGTGGTCACGTCCTCGCCGGACGGGCTGGAGACCGGGTCGCCCTTCTCGTACACCTGCTTGGTGACCACCAGGGCGCCGCGGTCCAGCTCCGCGTACACCGGGGACTCCTCGGCCTTGAACACGTTCTCGTAGCGGCCGTCGCGCTTCCGGTACACGTAGGAGCCGACGCCGATGGCGTCGCCGCAGGTCAGTACGTTCACGACGATGTCGTTGCCGGAGCCGCCGGTGAGAGCGCCGTAGGACACGTCGACCGGGTACTCGTCGCCGGCGCACGGCTTCAGCTCGCGCTTGACCTCCGCCGAGACCGCGGGGTCCTCCTTGACGAGCCGCACCGCGTCCACCCGGTCGGAGGCTTCGGTGGGAGCGGCCGACGGGGAGGCCGTGGCGGCGCCGGCGACCGCGTCGCCGCGGGCCGGCCCCTCGTCGCGGGCGCCGGTGCCGCCGGCGGCGCACGAGGAGACCACAAGGGCGAGGGCGGCGAGTACGGCCGCCGCCGTGGTCGCCGCCTGGACGGTGCCCCGGACCGGTGTGGTGGGCCGGGCCTCGGTCAGGCCGCCGCGCAACGCTCCCGCTCCTCACGCTCCAGCGCGCGTGCGTCGAGATCGCGGGCTTCCAGCTCCTCGCGGAGCCGGGCGAGTGCCCGGTGCAGCGTGCTCTTGACCGTTCCCGCCGACATGCCGAGGGCGGCCGCCGTCTCCTCCGTGGACATCTGCTCCCAGTGTCGCAGGACGACGACGCTGCGCTGCTTGGGGGCGAGCACCTTCAGCACGTCCATCAAAAGGGCGCGGTCCGCGTGCTGCTCGGTGGAGTCGTCCACGGAGGCGTCCGGCAGCTGTTCGGTGGGCACTTCCTCCAGCCTCCGGGCCCGCCACCACTCCGTCCGCGTGTTGATCATGACCCGGCGCAGATAGGCGTCGGCGAGGCGCTTGTCCGCGATGCCCTCCCAACGGCCGTACGTCCGGGCCAGCGCGGTCTGGAGCAGGTCCTGCGCCTCGACCGGGTCCGGCACCAGCCGACGGGCGCTGCGCAGCAGCGCGTCCTGCCGCGTGCGGACGTACTCCTCGAACTCGAGCACCTCGCCCTGCTCCATGATCAACCGCCTCCGTGTCCCCGTGCCGGTCGGCCGGAGCCGCCGGTTTCCCCGCTTCTGGTCTGTGCCCGCGTGTCGCTGCCGGGTACGCGAACGACGCTACGGAGGTGTTGTCACGGCACTGTCCGAGGCAGCCCGCGGTCACCCCTCGGCTGTCCGTCGGTTGTGTAACGGAAGTAGGGCGCAGATAAAGAAGCGAACCGGATGGTGAGGTTATGGGGTGATTCGTCGGGTGGGCGGGTGGGGTGAGGGGTGACGAACGGCCGGGTGTGGGCGGGGGGAGAGGATCGCCGTCTGTGACGTGACCCTGTGTCAGGTCAGGGGGAGGCGGTACAGGCCGCCGGGCAGCGGCTCCACCAGACCGTCCGCCACGAGCCCGTCGAGGGCACGCGCGCGTTGCACCGGCTCGTGCCAGACCCGGTCGAGGGCCGCCTGCGGCACGGGCGCGTGCGCGTCGCGCAAGACGGCGAGCAGCTTGCCCCGCACCTGCCGGTCCGTCCCGGCGTACGTCTGTCCCCGGCGGGGCGGACCGTCGTGCTCCGGCTTGCCCGCGAGCCGCCAGGCGCACTGCGCGGTGATCGGGCAGCGGTGGCAGGTCTCGTTCTTGGCCGTGCACACCAGCGCCCCGAGTTCCATGGACGCGGCGGCCCAGCGGGCGGCGGTCCGCTCGTCCTCGGGGAGCAGAGCGCGCGCCAGCCTGCGCTCGGCGGCCGTGGTGGCGTTCGGCGGGTACTGCACGCCGGTCACCGCGCGGGCGAAGACCCGGCGCACGTTGGTGTCCAGGACGGCGTGCCGCTGGCCGTACGCGAAGGAGGCGACGGCGGCGGCCGTGTACTCGCCGATGCCGGGCAGGGCCAGCAGTTGCGCGTGGTCCGACGGTACGTCGCCGCCGTGCCGTTCCGTTATGGCCGACGCGGCGCCGTGCAGGCGCAGGGCGCGGCGCGGGTAGCCGAGCCGGCCCCACGCGCGGACGGCCTCGCCGGGCGCCTCGGCCGCCAGGTCGGCGGGGCGCGGCCAGCGCGCGAGCCACTGCTCGTAGACCGGCAGGACACGGTTGACCGGCGTCTGCTGGAGCATGAACTCGCTGACCATCACGCCCCAGGCGCCGGCCTCCGGGCGCCGCCAGGGAAGGTCGCGGGCGTTGTCGTCGAACCAGTCGATCACGGGGGAGTGCAGGTGCGTGCCGGAGACCTCTCCGGCGGCGGTTCCGGTGAGCGTTCCGGCGAGCGTGCCGGAGAGCGTGCCTGTGGTCGGTGCGGTGGTCGTCCCGGCGGTGGGGGCGGAGGGCGACTGCTCTCCGAACGGGGGTCCGGGGACGGCGTCGGCGTCGGTGGGGCTGCTGTGCGGGGGCTTCGTGGGCGCAGTCATGGCCTTTCGATCCTGCCATGCGCACCGGGGCACGCGCGCGTACCGCCACCCGGCGGCGTGGGCGCGGGCGCGGAGCGGCGCGCGCCCGCCGGCTGAGGAGACGGTCGGCCGGTAGCTATGGCCAAAGCTGCAAGGGATGCGAATGCGAAATTCTGTCGACGTCACCGAGCGTGGGCGTTCCCTTGCGAGTCGTCACCAGGGGTGACCGATCGTGTGGGCGAGAGGCGTAAGTGGGGGACGGGGTCGCCGTGTCCGGGATGATGATCCGGAAAAGTTGTAGTCCTGGCGGCGGGTGGGGCCAGGGAACGCGATGATCTCTCGTACAGTTTGCGCCGTGGGATCTCTGCGCAATCCGGTCGGGCCGCTTCCCTCCTCCATCTACTGGCGACGGAGGGTTGTACTGCTGTCCGTGGCAGCCCTGTTGGCGTTGCTGATCACGTGGATCGTCACCTCGGGCGGGGGCGGCGGCGACAACGGCGCGGACGGGGGCAACGGCAAGAATCCGGCGTCCTCCATCACGCCGGGGCCGTCGGGATCAGGGCCGGCGATCAGTCAGAACCCGGGCGGGCGCGACGAGTCGGGCGATGAGGGTTCCGCCGGGTCCGGTGACACCGGTGGGTCCAGCTCCGGTGACACCGGTGGGTCCGGTTCGTCCGACGGGTCCGGTTCGGACGCGGGTTCGGGTGGCGGCTCCGGGTCGGGAGGTTCCGGCACGAGTGGCGGAGGGGGCTCGGCGGGCTCCGGCAGCGGCTCCGCCGGAACGGGTTCGTCCGCGGCGCTGCCGGCGGGGACCACCCTGCCCAACTGCACCGCCAGCGTGGTCACGTTGAGCCTGCGCAGCGTCCGCAACACCTACTCGCCCGACCAGACGCCCACGTTCCAACTGACGGCGAAGAACTCCTCGGGCAGCGACTGCAAGGTCGATCTCGGGCCGGGGAACGCGGTGGTGACGATCACTCAGGCGACCGCCGAGGACGACTACTGGTCGTCCGCCGACTGCCCCGCGGTGTCCGGAAGTGTGCTGTACCGCGTGCCGGCGGGCGGCACCTTCACCTACACCCTGAAGTGGGACCGCAAGCCCAGTGCCGCGGAGTGCGCGACGCCTCCGGCGGGGGTGGCGGGAGCCGGGACGTATCTGGTGGAGGCGAAGGCTCCGGGCTTTGCGAAGGCGCAGACGTCGTTCGTGCTGGAGGCCGACTGAGGCAGGGGCGGTGCGTCGGGGCCGTGTCCGGAGTTCTGGAGGCGCTTCCGGCTCACCCGCCGGTCGGGCGTGCCGCATCGCGGGTCGGGCGTGCCGCTTCGCCGCTCGGACGTACTGATCGCGCCGGGCGGACGTACTGATCGCGCCGGGCGGACGTACTGCTCCATCGATCGCATGTACTGCGCCACCGATCGGGCGTACCGTCTCGGCCGTCGGAGGTAGTGCTTCGACCGTCGGACGTACCGCCGTGACCGTCGGGCGCATCGCTCTGGTCGTCGGCCGTACCGTTCCGGTCGTCAGACGTACCGCTCCAGGATCGAGGACTCCGCCAGTCGGGAAAGTCCCTCGCGGACGCTGCGGGCCCGCGCCTCGCCCACGCCGTCGACCGTCTGGAGGTCGTCGACGCTGGCGGCGAGGAGTTTCTGGAGGCCGCCGAAGTGCTCCACCAGGCGGTCGATGATCGCTCCGGGCAGCCGCGGGACCTTGGCCAGGAGGCGGAAGCCGCGCGGCGAGACGGCCGAGTCGAGGGCCTCGGGGGAACCGGTGTAACCCAACGCGCGTGCCACCGTGGAGAGTTCCAGGAGCTCGGCGTGGGACAGGGCGTCCAGTTCGTGCAGTGCCTCGTCGACCGTGCGGGAGCGCTTGGCGGTGGGCTCGGGGACGTAGTCCCGGACCACCAGTGACCGCTCCGGCTCCACGCCCGCGATCAACTCGTCGAGCTGGAGGGCGAGGAGACGGCCGTCCGTGCCCAGTTCGACCACGTATTCGGCGATTTCGGTGGCGATGCGGCGCACCATCTCCAGTCGCTGGGCCACCGCGGAGACGTCCCGGACCGTCACCAGGTCCTCGATCTCCAGTGCCGACAGCGTCCCCGCGACCTCGTCGAGGCGGAGTTTGTACCGCTCCAGGGTGGCGAGGGCCTGGTTGGCGCGGGACAGGATCGCCGCCGAGTCCTCCAGGACGCGGCGCTGGCCGTCGACGTACAGCGCGATCAGCCGCATGGACTGGGAGACCGAGACGACCGGGAAGCCGACCTGTTTGCTGACGCGGTCCGCGGTGCGGTGGCGGGTGCCCGTCTCCTCCGTCGGGATCGTGGGGTCCGGCACGAGCTGGACGCCGGCCCGGAGGATCTTCGACAGATCGGAGGAGAGCACGATGCCGCCGTCGAGCTTGCACAGCTCGCGCAGGCGGGTGGCGGTGAACTCGACGTCCAGGACGAAGCCGCCCGTACACATCGGCTCGACCGTCTTGTCGGAGCCCAGCACGATGAGCCCTCCGGTGTTGCCGCGGAGAACCCGCTCGAGGCCGTCACGCAGCGCCGTGCCGGGGGCCACCGCGCTCAGCGCGGCGCGCATCAGGCCGTCGGCACCGGAACTCCCACCGGACTTTCCGGGAGCTGCCGCCCGGTCGTTGGCTGCCACTGCACTCCTCCGGTCGCGGGGTCTGGGGCGCTCCCGTTTCGCGCACTCGGTTCGTACGGACGGGCGAGACCAGGGCAAAGTCTACCGGCGGTCCTCCTCGTCCCGTGGGGCGTCTCGGCGACGGGAGCGCGGCAGGACCCGCAGGGCGTCCCCCATGTCCGCGACTTCCAGCACCTTCATCCCGGCGGGGATCTTGCCGGGATCGCCCGGCACGAGGGCGTGCGTGAAGCCCAGACGGTGGGCCTCCGCGAGCCGGCGCTGGACGCCCGTGACCCGTCTGACCTCGCCCGCGAGGCCGACTTCGCCGATCGCGACGAGGTTCTTGGGCAGCGGGGTGTCACTTGCCGCGGAGGCCAGCGCGAGGGCGATCGCCAGGTCCGCCGCCGGCTCCGAGAGCTTCACTCCGCCGACCGTCGCGGAGTAGATGTCCCGCTTGCCGAGCGCGCTGATCCTGCCGCGCTGCTCCAGGACCGCGAGCATCATCGAGACCCGGGACGTCTCCAGGCCGGACGTCGTTCGGCGCGGGGACGGGATCTGCGAGTCGACGGTGAGCGCCTGCACCTCGGCGACCAGGGGGCGGCGGCCCTCCAGGGTGACCGTCAGGCAGGTGCCGGGGACCGGTTCGTCACGACGGGTCAGGAACAGCCCGCTGGGGTCCGCGAGGCCTGTGATGCCCTCGTCGTGCAGCTCGAAGCAGCCGACCTCGTCGGTGGCGCCGTAGCGGTTCTTGACACCGCGCACCAGGCGCAGGCGTGCGTGCCGGTCGCCCTCGAAGTGCAGGACGACGTCCACCAGGTGTTCCAGGAGGCGTGGGCCGGCGATCGCGCCGTCCTTGGTGACGTGGCCCACGAGGAGCGTGGACATGCCGCGTTCCTTGGAGGCGCGGATGAGGGCGCCCGCCACCTCGCGGACCTGGGCCATGCCGCCGGGCGCTCCGTCGATCTCGGGGGAGGCCACCGTCTGCACCGAGTCGAGGATCAGCAGCGACGGCTTCACGGCGTCCAAGTGACCCAGGACAGCGGCCAGGTCCGTCTCGGCGGCCAGGTACAGGTGGTCGTCGATGGCGCCGATGCGGTCGGCGCGCAGGCGGACCTGGCTCGCGGACTCCTCGCCCGTGACATAGAGCGTGCGGTGCTCGTCGCTCGCCGACTTGGCGGCCACGTCGAGCAGGAGCGTGGACTTGCCGACACCCGGCTCGCCGGCGAGGAGGACGACCGCGCCGGGGACCAGCCCCCCGCCGAGGACGCGGTCCAGCTCGGGCACGCCGGTGGGGCGCGCGGTGGCCTGACGGCCGTCGACCTGGCCGATGGGCAGGGCGGACGTGGTGACGCGCCCCGGCGTCGTCGTACGGACGGCGGGCGTGCCGTACTCCTCGACAGTGCCCCATGCCTGGCATTCGGGGCAGCGGCCGAGCCACTTGGCCGTCTGCCAGCCGCATTCCGTGCAGCGGTAGGACGGGCGGTCCTTGGTGGTCTTCGTACGGGCAGCCATGGAGGAAACCGTAACCGCCGGGACTGACAACCGGCCGGGAGCATGGAGGAGCGGTACCGGATCGAGGCGCCCCTCCGGCCCCGATCGCCCCTCCGGCCCCGATCGCCCCTCCGGCCCCGATCGCCCCTCTAGCCCCTGCCGTCTCTCCACCGGCCCGGCCCGGCGAGCCTGCCCGCCTTACCCGTATGAGGGATCGTTTCACCCATACGGATTAAAAGGACGCCAGGGGGCAGAAGAGGCGGTTCCGTGCCGCCTACGGTCGCACGGATGATGAGCAGCAGTCCGGAGATTCCGACCCGCACGATCGGCGCACACCGGGCGAACAGGGAGGCGCGCGACCGCGCCGCGGCGCGCACGGTGGCGCAGCGGCCGGCCGCGCGCTTCGAGCCGTACTTGGACGGCCTGTTCACCTACTGCCTGTCCGTCCTGTGCGACCACGACACGGCCACCGCGGCCCTCGCGGACGCCCTCACGCTCGCCGAGCGGCGCGGGCAGCGCGTCCCGGAGGCCACCGGGGACCGCAGGGCGTGGCTGTACGCGCTGGCCCGCTGGGCGTGTCTGCGCAAGCTGGCCGAGGCCAAGCAGAAAGGTCAGGGCGCGCACGCGGCGGGACGCCCCGGCACCTCCCGGGGCGCCGGTCCCGCCGGCGAGCCGGTCCCCGACGAGGTGCAGGAGCGGCGGCGGCGCGAACTCACCCAGCTGGCCTGGCCGGAGGCGGCCGGCACCACCCCGGAGCAGCGTGAGGCCCTCGAACTCGCCGTCCGCCACCAGCTCGCCGCCCACGAGGTCGCCGCCGTCGTCGGCCTGGACCTCGCCGGGGCCCGCGAACTCCTCGCCTCCGCCGCCTGCGAGGTCGAACGCACCCGCGCGGCCCTGGCCGTCGTGGAGACCGGCGGCTGCCCCGGTGTGGCCCGTCTCACCGGCGACCACCAGCTCGTGCTCAGCGCCGCCCTGCGCCGCGAGCTCGTCCGGCACGTCGACGACTGCCCGCACTGCCGTCGGGGTGCCGGGCGCGCGGACTCCGGCCGGTGGCCCGGCGCCGGTGTCACCCCCGCCGAGCTGCCCGTCCTGGAAGCACCCCGCGCGGAGCTGCACCGCGCCCTGGCGCACCGCCCGCGCGCGCGGGGCACCGCGGCACCCCGCTTCGACCGGCGGGGTTTCCCGATGGACCCCAAGGACCGCGCCGCCCGCCGTGACCGCCTCCGCGCGCGTGCGGTGACGACGACCGTCGTCGCCACCGTCGTGGCCGCGCCCGTGCTCGCCCTGTGGGCGGCCTACCGGTCCACGCCGACCAGCGAGGGCACCGCCGACCACGCCGCCACGGCCGGCGAGGCGCACGGCACCGACGGCCTCGACGGCGAGACGGCGGGCGGCTACCAGAACGCCGGCAACGCCAGCACTCGGCCCGGCTCCGGCTTCGCCAAGGGCGACCAGCCGGACGTGTCGGTGGAGGTCATCAGCGTCACCGGGGCCGACGCGAAGGGCGCGAGCAGCCTCGCGGTGGCCGCGAGCAGCAGCGGCGACACCACGCTGATCACCCTCACCGCCTCCGCCGAGGCCGGCGAGCCCGTCCGCTGGTCGGCGACCACCGGAGCGCCCTGGCTCTACCTGAGCCGCTCCTCCGGCACGCTGGAGCCCGGCGGGACGGTGACGATCAAGGTGCACGTCGACCATCTGCGCGAGCCGTCCGGCCACTGGGACGCGCGCGTGGCGATCGCCCCGGCGGGAGCCGTCGTCTCCATCGAGGGCAACGGCATCGCACCCGCCCCCGCCGACCCGGGACCCGGCCCCGCCCCCGGCACCCCCGGTGACCCGCCCGCCTCGCCCGACCCGGGCCCGGATCCCGACCCGGAGCCGGCCCCGACGGACCCTGCCTCACCCGACCCGGACCCCGGACCGAGCGAGCCGCCGTCCTCGCCCGATCCGGAGCCCACGCCCGGCGAACCGACGCCGTCCGGCCCGGGGAGCCCGGCGCCGCCGGCGGACGACGGCGGTGATCCCGGCCCTGCCGCACCGTGACGTCCGGCCGGCCGGCGCAGCGCCCGTATGTCCTCGCCTGGCTCGGCCAGGGCCCGGGCTAGGGACAGGGCCCGGGCAGGGCTCAGGCTCGGCCGCAGCGCGCCGCGACCGTCAGTGGCCTGGCTCGGCCCTGCCCGGCCCGGCCCGGTCGCAGCGCGCCGCGGCCGTCAGCGGCCCGGTGCCTCAGCCCACCCGGTCTGCGGCCGTCAGCGGGTCAGGGGCGCAGGGCGTGCGGCCTCCGCCGGGCCGGTGTCGGGGAAGCGCGTGGCGCTCACGGTCTCCGCCGGGCCGGGGCCGGGGAAGGCCGCGGCGCTCACAGGGTCCGCCGGATCAAGGGAGCTCGCGGGGGCTCACGGGATCCGCCGGATGCGGTGCCAGCAGCGGGAGCTGCGCGGCGAGCCGCTCCTCGCACAGCTCGACCAGGCGGTCGTACCCGGCCTTGCCCATCAGCTCGGTCAGTTCCGCCCGGTAGGAGACGTACACCGGCTCGCCCGCACCGTGCGCCGAGGTCGCCGACGTGCACCACCAGTGCAGGTCGTGGCCGCCCGGGCCCCAGCCGCGTCGGTCGTACTCGCCGATCGACACCTGGAGCACGCGCGTGTCGTCGGGCCGGTCGATCCAGTCGTACGTACGCCGGATCGGAAGCTGCCAGCAGACGTCCGGCTTGGTCTCCAGCGGCTCGCGGCCCTCCCTGAGCGCCAGGATGTGCAGCGAGCAGCCGGCGCCGCCCGGGAAGCCGGGGCGGTTCTGGAAGATGCACGAACCGTTGAACGGGCGGGTCTGGCGGGAGCCCTCCTCGTCCTCGGCGATCCAGCCGTCCCGGGTGCCCTCGTCGTGGTGCTGCCAGATGTCGGGAGTGAGCCGCGCCACGTGCTCGGCGACCCGCTTCTCGTCGTCCTCGTCGGAGAAGTGGGCGCCCAGCGTGCAGCAGCCGTCGTCCGCGCGGCCCGCCTGGATGCCCTGGCAGCCGCTGCCGAAGATGCAGTTCCAGCGAGAGGTCAGCCAGGTCAGATCGCAGCGGAAGATCTGCTCGTCGTCCGCCGGATCGGGAAACTCCACCCACGCGCGCGCGAAGTCGAGGCCCTTCTCGTCCGCGACCGGAGCCGTCTTCCCGGGCGCGGCCAGAGCCGTCCCGTCTCCCGCGAGCGGAGCCGTCCCCGACGGCTTCGATGACTTCGGCCGCGAAGAACCCTTGGTTGATTTGGCCGTCTTGGCAGTCTTGTCGGCCTTTTCGTCCTTCGCCTTTTTCGTCTTTGGCACGCGTCCAGGGTAAGTCGCCCCCGTCCGCTCACGGCACCGTCTCAGAATGCGCACCGGGCACGGAGGGGGCGATCTCGGGCAGTAGCGTTCCCTCCATGAGACTCGGTGTCCTCGACGTGGGATCGAACACGGTGCATCTGCTGGTGGTGGACGCGCACCCCGGCGCGTGTCCGCTGCCCGCCCACTCGCACAAGGCGGAGTTGCGTCTCGCCCAACTCCTCGACGAGGGCGGGGCGATCGGCCCCGAGGGCGTCGACAGACTGATCGGCGTCATCCGGGAGGCGCTCCAGGCCGCCGAGGACAAGGGCGCCGAGGACGTGCTGCCGTTCGCGACCTCCGCGGTGCGTGAGGCCACCAACGCCGACGAGGTCCTCGCGCGCGTGCACGCCGAGACCGGTGTCGAGCTGCGGGTCCTCGCCGGTGAGGAGGAGGCCCGGCTCACCTTCCTCGCCGCCCGCCGCTGGTTCGGGTGGTCGGCCGGCAAGCTGCTGGTCCTCGACATCGGCGGCGGCTCACTGGAGATCGCCTACGGCATCGACGAGGAGCCCGACGCGGCCGTCTCCCTCCCGCTCGGCGCGGGCCGGCTCACGGCCGGCTGGCTGCCGGGGGACCCGCCCGACCCCGAGGACATACGGGCGCTGCGCCGGCACGCGCGCGCGGAGATAGCCCGCACCGTGGGAGAGTTCAGCCGCTTCGGCGCCCCCGACCACGTCGTCGCCACGTCGAAGACCTTCAAGCAGCTCGCCCGCCTCGCCGGTGCCGCCCGCACCGCCGAGGGCGTGTACGTCCAGCGCGAGCTGAAGAGGGAGTCCCTGGAGGCCTGGGTGCCGCGCCTGGCCGGCATGACCGCCGCCCAGCGTGCGGAACTCCCCGGCGTCTCCGAGGGCCGCGCCAACCAGCTCCTCGCCGGCGCCCTGGTCGCCGAGGGCGCGATGGACCTGTTCGGCGTGGAGACGCTGGAGATCTGCCCCTGGGCGCTGCGGGAGGGAGTGATCCTGCGGCGGCTGGACCACATGCCCACGGACTGAGCGGAAGTGGCGGAGCCGCCGGAGCGGAGCCGAAGGAGCGGAAGCGGCAGGCGGACCGGAAGCAGCGCCCGGCCCGCGGCAGCCACAGGCGAACCGCAAGCGGAAGGCGCACCACAAGTGGAAGGCGGAACCGCAAGCACCAGGCCGGACCGCAAGCACCAGGCGGACCGGCAGGGTCAAGCGCACCGGCAGGAACAAGGGACCTGCGGGAACAAGGGACCTGCGGGAACAAGGGACCTGCGGGAACAACCGCACCTGCGGGAACAACCGCACCAGCCGGAACAACCGCACCGGCAGACGTGAAGTGCGCCACCCCCGGCCCGCGCGCCGCCCCCGCGAACAGCCCCCGCTCACACCGCTCCGTCGCAGGTTGTGCGCGTGGCCGGTTCCGCCGCCCCCGCCCGGCCGGCACCGCGGCTCGCTCCCCGGCGTGAAGCGGGGGACCGTACGCTGTCCCTCGTGGCAGAACCAGTGGTGCGCATCCCGGATGCGAAGGTCGCGCTGTCGACGGCCTCGGTCTATCCGGAGTCGACGGCGACGGCTTTCGAGATCGCCGCGCGCCTCGGGTACGACGGGGTCGAGGTCATGGTGTGGAACGACCCGGTCAGCCAGGACATCGACGCGCTGCGCCGGCTCAGCGACTACCACCGGGTCCCGATCCTGGCCGTTCACGCCCCCTGCCTGCTCATCACGCAGCGGGTGTGGTCGACCGACCCGTGGGTGAAGTTGCAGCGGGCGCGCGCGGCGGCCGAGAAGCTGGGGGCGACCACCGTCGTCGTCCACCCGCCGTTCCGCTGGCAGCGGCAGTACGCGCGCGACTTCGTCCAGGGCATCTGGCGGATGGCGGACGAGACGGACGTACGGTTCGCCGTCGAGAACATGTACCCCTGGCGCTACCGCGACCGCGAGATGCTCGCGTACGCGCCGGACTGGGACGTGACGAAGGACGACTACCGCCACTTCACGATCGATCTCAGCCACGCCTCGACGGCCCGCACGGACGCGATGCACATGCTCGACCGCATGGGCGACCGCCTCGGGCACGTCCACCTCGCCGACGGCAACGGCTCCGCCAAGGACGAGCACCTCGTCCCCGGGCGCGGCTCGCAGCCCTGCGCCGAGCTGCTGCGGCGCCTCGGGTCGAGCGGCTTCGACGGGCACGTCGTCATCGAGGTCAACACCCGGCGCGCGATGTCCGGCGCCGAACGGGAGGCCGACCTGGCCGAGGCCCTCGCCTTCACCCGCCTGCACCTGGCCTCGGCCGCGAACGTTCCGCGCCGGTAAGTAACGGGGTACCCCACCGGTAACGGGGGCCCACCGGTAGGCAACCGGTAGACCACCGGGCCCCGCCGGTAGGCAACCGCTAGACCACCGGACCCCACCGGTAGGCAACCGGCAGACCACCGCCCCACCCGCCGAAAACGAGACACGCATCCCGCATTCCGGACAGCGTGTCCCGCACCGTGGATGACGGGCGTACGCTCGACAGCAGCCATATCTGTCTGAAGGAGCGAGCGACGATGCCCGAGCTGAGGTCCCGCACAGTCACCCACGGCCGCAACATGGCGGGCGCCCGCGCCCTTATGCGCGCCTCCGGTGTACCCGGTGCGGACATCGGCCGAAAGCCGATCATCGCGGTCGCCAACAGCTTCACCGAGTTCGTGCCGGGCCACACGCACCTCCAGCCGGTCGGCCGGATCGTCAGCGAGGCGATCCGCGAGGCCGGCGGCATCCCGCGCGAGTTCAACACGATCGCCGTCGACGACGGCATCGCGATGGGCCACGGCGGCATGCTCTACAGCCTGCCCTCCCGCGACCTGATCGCGGACAGCGTGGAGTACATGGTCGAGGCCCACTGCGCCGACGCCCTGGTCTGCATCTCCAACTGCGACAAGATCACCCCGGGCATGCTGAACGCCGCCCTGCGGCTCAACATCCCCACGGTCTTCGTCTCCGGCGGCCCGATGGAGTCCGGCCGCGCCACCCTCGTCGACGGCACGGTCCGCACGCTCGACCTGGTCGACGCGATCTCCGACGCCGTGAACGACAACATCTCGGACGAGGACATCCTCCGTATCGAGGAGAACGCCTGCCCGACCTGCGGCAGCTGTTCCGGCATGTTCACCGCCAACTCGATGAACTGCCTGACCGAGGCCATCGGCCTCTCCCTCCCCGGCAACGGCTCGGTCCTCGCCACCCACACCGCGCGTGCACAGCTGTACGTCGCCGCCGCGCGCACGGTCATGGACATCACGCGCCGCTACTACGAGCAGGACGACGACACGGTCCTGCCGCGCAGCATCGCCACCTTCGCCGCCTTCGAGAACGCGATGGCCCTGGACATCGCCATGGGCGGTTCGACCAACACGATCCTGCACCTGCTGGCGGCGGCGCAGGAGGCCGAGGTGCCCTTCGGCCTGAACGAGATCGACGCGGTCTCGCGCCGGGTCCCCTGCCTGGCCAAGGTCGCCCCGAACGTCGTCAAGGACCGTACGTACTACATGGAGGACGTGCACCGCGCCGGCGGCATCCCCGCCCTCCTCGGCGAGCTGCACCGCGCGGGCCTGCTCAACGAGGACGTGCACTCCGTGCACAGCCCGTCCCTGGCGGACTGGCTGAAGACCTGGGACGTCCGGGGCGGCTCCCCGTCCGCCGAGGCGGTCGAGCTGTGGCACGCGGCCCCCGGCTGCGTCCGCTCCGCCGAGGCCTTCTCCCAGTCCGAGCGCTGGGCGGCCCTCGACACGGACGCCGAGGGCGGCTGCATCCGCTCCGCCGAGCACGCGTACACCAAGGACGGCGGTCTGGCGGTCCTCAAGGGCAACCTCGCCGTCGACGGCTGCGTGGTGAAGACGGCCGGCGTCGACGAGTCGATCTGGACCTTCGAGGGCCCGGCCGTCGTCTGCGACTCGCAGGAGGACGCCGTCCAGAAGATCCTCACCCAGCAGGTCAAGGAAGGCGACGTGGTCGTCATCCGCTACGAGGGCCCCAAGGGCGGCCCCGGCATGCAGGAGATGCTCTACCCGACCTCGTACCTGAAGGGCCGCGGTCTGGGCAAGGCCTGCGCGCTGGTCACCGACGGCCGCTTCTCCGGCGGCACCTCGGGCCTGTCCATCGGCCACGCCTCGCCCGAGGCGGCCGGCGGCGGCACGATCGCCCTCGTCGAGGACGGCGACCGCATCCGCATCGACATCCCGAACCGCACGATCGAGCTGCTCGTCGACGACGCGGAACTCACGCGCCGCGACCAGGCGCTGAACGGCGTGTACGCCCCGAAGAACCGCGAGCGGAAGGTCTCCGCCGCCCTGCGCGCCTACGCGGCGATGGCCACGAGCGCCGACAAGGGCGCGGTCCGGGACGTGTCGAAGCTGGGCTGACGAGGAAGGCCTGGCCGGTCTGACAGTCCGGCCGGGCCCGCGACCACCGGTGGGGCCGCTCCTCGGGAGCGGCCCCACCGTCGTACGTGCTCGTGCTCGCGCCTGTACCTGGGGGCGTGCCCGGGGACGGGTCCGGGCCGCCGGGGCTCACCAGGCCGCCGGGTCCGTCCCGTCCACGGCGAAGACGGTGCCGTCGGGCGCGGCGGCGTAGACACGGCCGTCGGCCGGCTCCGGCGCGGGCAGGGTGGTCACCACTTCTCCCGAGTTCTCCCCGAGCCGCAGCGGCGTCTGCCCGAGGAGCCTGCCCGCGTCGGCGTCCACGGCGAGGAGACGGCCGTCGGGCGCGCTGAAGTACACGTGCTCGTCGTCGGCCGCCGGCACCGACCCGCGGCTCACCGCCGTCTGGAGCGACCACAGCCGCTCCCCCTTCGCCGTGTCGACGGCCACCAGCGAACCGTCGAACGTCAGCAGGTAGACGCGGTCGCCGCGCACGGCCGCGCTCGCCTGCTGGAGTTCGGCGCTCAGCGCGACCCGCCGTGACTCCGCGGTTCCGGGGGAGAAGCGGACCACGGCGTCGACCCTGCCGTACTCCCCGCCGCCGGACAGCAGGACGAGGCTGTCCCCGTCGCTGCCCGCCAGGGTCAGCGTGCCGTCGAACCGCTCCTCCCAGCGCACGTCCCCGGTGGCCGGGTCCACCGCCGTGACGAGGGTGCGCCCGTCGTCGGAGGTGCTCGTCACGTACGCCAGCGGGTCACCCGTGAACGACGCGAAGTAGGCCTCGCCGGCCCCGGGGACGCGGCGCTGCCACCCGGTCCGCCCCGACGCGGCGTCCACGCCGGTCACCGTGCCGTCGGCCGCGGTCAGCAGCAGGGTCCCGCCCGCGTACCGGACGCCCGAGTACGCCGAGACGTCCCGCTCCCAGCGCGTCTCGCCCGACGACGGGTCGAGGGCCTCCACGCGCCTGCCCGAGTCGGTGAGCACCTGCGCCAGCCCGCCCGCGAGCACCGGCGCCTCACCGCGCCCGTCCCCGTCGGGGAGGGGATGCCGCCACAGCACCCGCCCGTGCGCCGTGTCGAGCGCGGACACCTGCCCCGGCTGGACGCAGATCAGCCGGTCCGCGTCGTACACGCACCGGGGCATGCCGCCCGTACCGTCGGCGACCGGCCGCGTCGCCCACTGACTGAACGTTTCCGTGCCCGAGGACGCCCGCGCCCCGCCCGCACCACCGTCGCCGTCCGTGGCGTCGCCGAGCAGCAGTACGGAGCCGAGGCCGACACCCGCGACGAGGACCAGTGCGCCGAGCACGAGCCCGACCCGTCCCCGCAGTCGCCCCCGCGCCCCCACCGACGACGACGCCCCCGCGTCCCCCGCGTCCCCGGCACCCTCCGGGTTCCGCAGGTCACTCGGGGCTCCTGGGTCAGCCGGGTCCACCGGGACGTCCGCGTCCCCCAGGACCGCCGGGACCGATGGGACCGCTGGGGCAGCTGAGACCGACGAGGCTGCTGGGACCGATGGGGCTGCTGGGATCCCTGGGACCGCCGCCGCCCCACCCCAGCCTTTCGATTCCCCCGGAACCGCCGCCCCGCCCCTACCCTCCGAGCCCCCCGGAACCACCGCCCCGCCCCAGCCCTCCCGGCGCGCGGGCCCCGCCGCGTCCGGGCCGGCCGGACCCAGGCCGGCCGGCCCCGGGCCCGCCAGGCCCGGGGCCACCGCGTCAGGCCCCGGCGCCTCCCCGGCCCACGCCCCCGGCCCCGCGGCCTGCGCCCCCGCCCCTGCCGCCTCCGCGGCCTGCGCCCCCGCCCCCGCCGCCTCCGAGGCCCGTTGCGCCGGTATGAACGCCTGCGTGTCGTACGAGGCCGCCACCGCACGCAGTTCCCGCATCAGCTCGTCCGGCGTCGGCCGTTCCTCGGGCTCCTTGGCGAGACAGCGCCGCACCAGCGGCGCGAGGCTCTCCGGTACGCCCGTGAGATCCGGTTCGTCGTGCACGACCTGGTAGGCGACGACGTACGGGCTGTCGGAGTCGAACGGCCCCCGCCCCGTCGCCGCGTGCACCAGCACCGACCCGAGCGCGAAGATGTCGGCGGCCGGCCCGACCTCCCGCGGCCGCCGGAACTGCTCCGGCGCCATGAACGGCGGTGTGCCGATCAACTTGCCCGTCTCGGTGCGCAGTTCACTGTCCTTGGGGCGCGAGATGCCGAAGTCGATCACCTTCGGCCCGTCCTCCGCGAGCAGCACGTTGCTGGGCTTCAGATCCCGGTGCACGACCCCGACCCGATGGATGTCGCGCAGCGCCTCCGCGAGCCCGGCCGTCAGCCGGCGCAACTCGCCCGCCCCCATCGGCCCGTTCCGCTTCACATGGTCCGAAAGCGTCGACCCCGGAATGAACAGCGTGGCCATCCACGGCCGTTCGGCCTCCGGGTCGGCGTCGACGACGGGGGCGGTGAAGGCGCCGCTGACCCGGCGCGCGGCCGCCACCTCCTGCCGGAAACGCCCCCTGAACTCGGGATCCCTGGCGAACTCGGCGTGCACCACCTTCACGGCGAGCTTCATGCCCGAAGTGCTGCGGGCCAGGTGGACCACGCCCATGCCGCCGGAGCCCAGACGGGACTCGAGACGGTAGTGGCCGGCGTACTCCGGAAGTTCCGCTTCCGCGCCCGCCCCGGTGTTGCGCTGTGGCGTCATGGACCACCCCCGTGCTGCTTCGGCCGCGCGCGCGACGCACGGAGCCTAGTCGATGACTCGTACGGGACCGAGGCGACTTGCTAGCCTCCCGCTGCGAGTTGCGCACATGTGTTTCATGGCGTGATTCGGGGGAATCAACGGGTCCCCATGGCAGTCATGGGGTTCAACGGGGGAGGTCTTGCATGTCCGTCGAGCACGTGGAAGGGGTCGAGAGCGGTGACGAGGCGGAAGCCCTCGTCGCGGCGGCCCTGACGTACTACCCGATCGCGCCCGGCGTCCGCCTGAACGTCCGCAGCGGACCCGGCACCAGCTACCCCGTCGTGAAGGTCCTGCCCGAGGGCACGAAGGTCCCGATCTTCTGCCAGACCCCGGGCACCACCGTGAGCGGCCCGTACGGCACCACCAACATCTGGGACAACATCGCCGACAGCCAGTTCGTCTCGGACGCCTACGTCAAGACGGGCAGCGACGGCTACATCGCCGCACGCTGCGCCTGACCCACCCCCCGGGAGCCCGCCCCCGTCCGGCGCCATAATCGTCCCGTGAGCGACGAAAACGGCACCTCGGACACTCCGGCGGGTTCCTCGGGCCCGGGCACGCCCGGCGGCCCGCGCCCCGAGCCGCTGCGCTTCTTCGGGACCACCTGGGTCGAGCACGACGACGGCTACCGCACCCGCCGGGTCGCCGCGGCCGTCGGCTCCCTCCTCGCCGCCGCCGTCTCCTGCCTCGTCCTCCGCTTCGCCTACGAGGGCCTCGCCCTCGCCGCCGTCGGCGGCTTCGTGACCCTGCTCGTCGTCGCCATGTTCGCGATCTGCACCGCCCTGGCCTTCCGCCACACCTGGAGCGGCTTCACCGAGCGCCCCGACCCGGACCGCCAGGCCTCCCTGCGCGGCCTGCTGGCCATCGGCTTCGTCGGCTCCCTCCTCGCCTACTTCCTCCGCTCCCTCACCGAGGCCCCGGGCGAGGAACTCCACCGCCGGGAGTACGAGGCGGCCCGCGCCCGGCACGACCGCCGCAGCACCCGCCGCACCGGCGACCCGTCGAAGAAGCGCCGCCGCTCCTGACGCCCGCCCCGGCCCCCGGCGCGGTTCCCCCTCCCCTCCCACCCCGCGCGGCCCCCCCTCTCCTCCCACCGCACGCGGTTCCCCTCCCCGCCCATTCCGCGCCACCATGACCCCATGACGGCTCACTCCCACACCGCCCGAGCCCATTCCTTCAACTCCGCCGCCGCCCAGTACGCCGCGAACCGCCCCTCCTACCCGCCCGCCCTGCTCGACGCGATCGAGGAGACGGCGGGCCGCCCCCTCACCGGCGCCCGGGTCGCGGACATCGGCGCCGGCACGGGCATCGCGACCGCCCTCCTGCACGCCCGCGGCGCCACCGTCCTCGCCGTCGAACCCGGTGCCGGCATGGCGGCCCAGTTCCGCCGCGCGCTGCCCGGCGTGCCGGTCGTCCGCGGCGACGGGAATCACCTCCCCCTGGCCGACGCCTCCCTCGACTTCCTCACCTACGCCCAGTCGTGGCACTGGACCGACCCGGCCCGTTCGGTGCCGGAGGCCCTGCGTGTGCTGCGTCCGGGCGGCGCCCTGGCGCTGTGGTGGAACGCCGCCGCCCTCGACGTACCGTGGATCGACGCCCAGACGGCCCGTGTCCAGCGCCACTTCCGCATCGACCGGACCCCCGGCAGCAACGGCGACGGCACCCACGCCGCGCTCGCCACCGCCGGGGACCGTTTCGACTTCGTCCACCGCCGCATCCGCTGGAGCCGCCGCGTCCCCCTCGACACGCACCTGGCCAACATCGGCAGCCACTCCGTCTTCCTGGTCCACGGCGAGCGGAGTACCGCCGCTTTCCTCACCGAGGAGCGCCGCCACCTCCTGGCCGTCTTCCCCGACGGCGAGGTCGAGGAGACCTACGACGTCGCACTGCTGCTCGCCACCCGCGGGTGGATGCCTTGACGGCCCCCAACCCGGGAGAGACGGTTCACGCGTGATGGACAACCCCGCTCCGGACCCACCCCCGGGCACGCCCGACCCCACCCCCACCCCCACCCCTGCCCCCACCCCCACCCCTGCCACCACCCCCACCCCTGCCACCACCGCCACCACCCCAGCCGTCCACGCCTCCGCCCTGACCGTCGTCCGAGGTCCCCGCACAGTCCTCCGCTCCCTCGACTTCACCGTCCCCCGTGGCCAGGTCACCGGTCTCCTCGGCCCCTCCGGGTGCGGCAAGTCGACCCTGATGCGCGCGATCGTCGGCACCCAGGCCAAGGTCACCGGCACCCTCGACGTCCTCGGCCGCCCCGCGGGCCACCCCACCCTGCGCACCCGCATCGGCTACGTCACGCAGGCGCCCTCCGTCTACGACGACCTGACGGTCCGCCAGAACCTCGACTACTTCGCCGCGATCCTCGACCCGGGCCGCCCGGCCGCCGCCCGCCGCCACGACGCCGTCACCCGGGCCATCACCGACGTCGACCTGACCAGCCACGCCGACGCCCTGGCCGGCACCCTCTCCGGCGGTCAGCGCAACCGCGTCTCCCTCGCCGTGGCCCTGCTGGGCACCCCCGAACTCCTCGTCCTCGACGAACCGACCGTAGGTCTGGACCCGGTCCTCCGCCGCGACCTGTGGACCCTCTTCCACGACCTCGCGGCCACCCGGGGAGCCACCCTCCTCGTCTCCTCCCACGTCATGGACGAGGCCGAGCGCTGCCACCGCCTGCTGCTGATGCGCGAGGGCGAGATCCTCGCCGACGACACCCCCGACGCCCTGCGCACCCACACCGGCTGCGACACCGTCGAGGCGGCTTTCCTCCAACTGGTCGACGCGGCCGCCGAGGCCGCCGAGGCCGCCCGGGCGAAGGAGCAGACCCGATGACACCGCCCGCGAACCCCGCCCCGCGCACACCACCCACCGCCACCCCCGCCCCGCGCACGACTCCCGCGCCCACCACCCCCCTCGACCTCTCCCGCACCACCGCCACCGCGTCCCGGGTCCTGCGCCAGCTCCGCCACGACCCCCGCACGATCGCGCTGATGATCCTCGTCCCGTGCGTGATGCTGTTCCTGCTGCGCTACGTCTTCGACGGCAGCCCCCGCACCTTCGACAGCATCGGCGCCTCCCTCCTCGGGATCTTCCCGCTGATCACGATGTTCCTGGTCACGTCCATCGCCACCCTGCGCGAACGCACCTCGGGCACCCTCGAACGCCTCCTCGCCCTCCCCCTCGGCAAGGCCGACCTGATCGCCGGCTACGCCCTCGCCTTCGGCGCCCTCGCGATCGTCCAGTCCGCCCTGGCCACAGGCCTCGCCGTCTGGGCGCTCGACCTGGACGTGACGGGCAGCCCCTGGCTCCTCCTCCTGGTGGCCCTCCTCGACGCGCTCCTGGGCACCGCCCTCGGCCTCTTCGTCTCGGCCTTCGCCGCCTCCGAGTTCCAGGCGGTCCAGTTCATGCCGGCGGTGATCTTCCCCCAGCTCCTCCTCTGCGGCCTGTTCACCCCGCGCGACGCCATGCACCCCGCCCTGGAGGCCGTCTCCGACGTCCTCCCCATGTCCTACGCCGTCGACGGCATGAACGAGGTCCTCCGGCACGCGGAGATGACGACCGCCTTCGTCCGCGACGTGCTGATCGTGGCCGGCTGCGCCCTGCTGGTCCTGGTCCTGGGCGCGGCCACCCTGCGGCGCCGGACCGCCTGACGCCGGTTCCATGCCCGCCCCGCGCGCGGGCGAGGTGGACGGCACGGGTGCACCCGCGCCGTCCGGGCGGCCTGCACCCCCGCGGCCCACGTCCGCCCGGGTCCGCCCACGTCCGCCCACCGGACAGGCCCGCCACCCGCCCGCCTCCCGGTGCGAGGATGACCCTGGACGACGCACACTCCCGAAGGACCCCCGCCATGACCCAGAAAGTCGCAGTCCTCGGCACCGGCAAGATCGGCGAAGCCCTGCTCAGCGGAATGCTGCGGGGCGGCTGGCCGCCCGCCGACCTCCTCGTCACCGCCCGCCGGCCCGAGCGCGCCGAGGAACTCCGCACCCGCTACGGCGTCACCCCCGTCACCAACGCCGAAGCCGCCAAGACCGCGGACACCCTCATCCTCACGGTCAAGCCGCAGGACATGGGCACCCTCCTCGACGAACTCGCCCCCCACGTCCCCGCCGACCGCCTGGTCATCAGCGGAGCCGCCGGCATCACCACCTCCTTCATCGAGGAGCGCCTCACCCCCGGCGTGCCCGTCGTCCGCGTCATGACGAACACCCCCGCCCTCGTCGACGAGGCCATGTCCGTCATCTCCCCCGGCAGCCACGCCAGCGAGGCGGACCTCGCGCACACCGAGGAGATCTTCGGCTCGGTGGGCAAGACCCTCCGCGTCCCCGAGTCCCAGCAGGACGCCTGCACCGCCCTCTCCGGATCCGGCCCGGCGTACTTCTTCTACCTGGTCGAAGCCATGACGGACGCCGGCATCCTGCTCGGCCTGCCCCGCGACAAGGCCCACGACCTGATCGTCCAGTCCGCGATCGGCGCCGCCACGATGCTCCGCGACAGCGGGGAGCACCCCGTCAAGCTCCGCGAGAACGTCACCTCGCCGGCCGGCACCACCATCAACGCCATCCGCGAACTCGAGAACCACGGCGTACGGGCCGCCCTCATCGCCGCTCTCGAGGCCGCCCGCGACCGCAGCCGCGAGCTGGCCTCCGGCACCAAGGACTGACCCGGCGGCCGGGGGCGGTCACCGCGCGGCCCCGACCACCTCCGCCGTGGTCACCACCCGCGCGAACCCGCCCCCGTGCAGCGACACCGCCGACGCCCGCGCCGCCTCCTCCGCCGAGAGCCGCCACCCGAACGGCCCCGCCAGGTCGAAGGTGTACGTGGCGTCGTACGCGACCACGACGTCGTACCCCGCGTTCCCGCCCATCCGCGCGGTCGTCTCCACACACATGTTGGTCTGGATCCCGGCCACCACGACCTGAGAGATCCCCTCGGCCTTCAGCCAGGCGTCCAGGTCCGGCGTCCCGTAGAAGGCCGAGTTCACCGTCTTGGTGAGCAACAGCTCCGGCCCGGCCCCCTTCCCCCTCCGCTCCTCCACGTACTCCTTGAGGCCGTTCCCCTCGTACCCGGCCCGCAGCGGCGAGTCCGGCTTGGACGAGTCGTGCCGTACGAAGACGACCGGCCGCCCCGACGCCTGCCACACGTCGATGAGCGAAGCGATGTTGTCGTCGGCCCCCGGGTTGTTCCGCGGCCCCCAGAAGCCGGTCTCGTCGAAGCCCTTCTGGACGTCCACGACCAGCAGCGCAGCGTTCTGTGCGATCTCCATGCCCAGGATCCTGCCGCCGGGCCGGCCCGCTCCCCAGAGGTCACGAAGACAGCGATCGATGGTTTACTGCCAAGCATGGAGGCAGCCACGCGGAACCAGCAAGGCCCGAACGCCCCACAGGACAAGGACGTCCCACAGCACCAGTACGTTTCGCAGGGCCCGAACGCCCCACAGGTCCCGTACCGCGTGGCCCTCATGGCCTTCCCCGGCATCCGCGCCTTCGACGTCTCCGTCATCACGGAGGTGTGGGGCACCGACCGCACCGACCGCGGCGCCCCCGCGTTCGACCTGCGCCGTGTCGCCATCGACACCACCACGCCGATCCCCATGCGCGGCGGCTTCGCCCTCCACCCCGACCGCACCCTCGCCTGGCTCTCCCGGGCGGACCTGGTCCTCGTCCCCGGCCTCGACGACCACCGCACGCCCGCCCCACCCCCCGTCCTCGACGCACTGCGCCGCGCCCACTCCCGCGGCACCACCGTGGCCGCCCTCTGCGGCGGCGCCTTCACCCTCGCCCAGGCCGGTCTGCTGGACGGCCGCCGCGCCATCACCCACTGGAACCTCGTCGACCTCCTCCGCACGCACCACCCCCGGGTCACCGTCGTCCCCGACGCCCTGTTCATCGAGGACGACAACATCTGGACGGCGGCCGGCACCGCCGCGGGGATCGACCTCTGCCTGCACCTCGTCCGCACGGCCCACGGCGCCGAGGCAGCCGCCACCATCGCCCGCTCCATGGTCACCGCGCCCTTCCGCACGGGTTCACAGGCCCAGTTCATCGAACACCCCACCCCGGCCGCGGACCGCGACGCCGACACCCTCGCCGCCGTCCGCGAGCACGCCCTGCGCCACCTGGACGAACCGCTCACCGTCGCCGCCCTGGCGGCCCACGCCGGTATGTCCCCGCGGAGCTTCGCCCGCCACTTCACCGCCGAGACCGGCACCACCCCGCTCCGCTGGCTCCTCGACCAGCGCCTCGCCGCGGCCCAGAAGCTGCTGGAGCGCACCGACCTGCCCATGCCCGAGGTCGCCCGCCGCGCGGGCTTCGGCAGCGAGGTCACGATGCGCCAGCACTTCGCATCGCGCCTCGCCACCAGCCCACGCGCCTACCGCACGGCGTTCAGCACCGGGTCCGCCACCGGCGGCAGCAGCCCGATGGCGCGGTAGGCGGCATCCACCACGGGCCGGGCCGTCGCCCGGGCCTTCCGCGCACCCTCGCCCAGCACCCCCTCCACGTACGCCGGGTCGGCGCACAGCTCCTTGTGCCGGGCCTGGAGCGGCCGGAGCGCCTCCACCACGGCCTCGGCCGTGTCCTTCTTCAGGGCCCCGTACGACTCGTACGCACCGCCCAGGGCCTCCGGGTCCCCATCCGTGCAGGCCGCGAGGATCTCCAGCAGGTTCGCGACCCCGGGACGTCCCTCCCGGTCGTACACGACGTCCCGCCCGCTGTCGGTCACGGCCCGCGCGATCTTCCTGCGCACGACGTCCGGCTCGTCCAGCAGGTAGACGATCCCCGGCCCGGAGTCGTCGCTCTTCCCCATCTTCGACGTCGGCTCCTGGAGGTTCATCACCCGCGCGGCCACCGTCGGAAGCGTCGCCCTGGGCACCACGAACGCCTGCCCGTACCGCTGGTTGAACCGCAGCGCCAGATCCCGCGCCAGCTCCACGTGCTGAGCCTGGTCGTCACCCACGGGCACCTCGTCCGTCCCGTACGCCAGGATGTCCGCGGCCATCAGCACCGGATAGGTCAGCAGCGACAACCGCACGCTCCCGCCCCGCGTGCGCTCCCGCGCGGCCTTCTCCTTGTACTGGATCATCCGCCGCATCTCACCGTCGGTGGCCACGCACTCCAGCAGGTACGACAGCCGTGCGTGCTCGTCCACGTGACTCTGCACGAACAGCGTGCACAGCTCCGGGTCCAGCCCGGCCGCCAGCAGCAGCGTGGCCGTCTGCCGGCTGAGCCGACGCACCCGCGCCGGATCGTGCTCGACGGTCAGCGCGTGCAGGTCGACGACGCAGAACAAGGCGTCCGCCCGGTGCTGGTCGACCGAGGCCCACTGCCGCATGGCCCCGAGGTAGTTCCCCAGCGTCAGATGCCCGGTCGGCTTGACCCCGCTGAAGACCCGCTTCATCTCTCCACCTCCTGGTCGGGCCCGCCGTCCCCGGCCGGCCGCCCCTCAGAAGGGAGAAACAGAAACGGCCGCCGAGGCGGCGGCCGTTGAGTGCATACGTGAGGACGGCCGCCGTCAGGCGGCCCACCACTGTCGGGTGCACGTACGCGTAGTCATGGCCCTCAGCGTACGCCTCAAGGGTGCTCCCGGGACATGAGTTGACACGCTGCTGACGGATACGTAATGTTCTCCGAGTTGTCCGACGTGAGCGCCGACTCCGGTCAGTCCCCGGACAGCCATCCCGCAAGTAGCAACCACCTCTCGGCGAGCAGTCGCTTCGACTGTTGTCGTGTTGTCGGCGTGCCTATTCGCGGAATGAGGAATCCGCGTTCGAAAGGACGCAGGCCCCGATTGGCTTCGGGCGCCGGGAATCCGCTAAAGTCTCACTCGTCGGAACGGCCCAAGGGCCGGGAAGGCAACCCCCTCTGACGGGGAATCAGACGCCGAAAGGATCTGATAGAGTCGGAACCGCCGGAAAGGAAACCGCGAGAGCGGAAACCTGGAAAGCACCGAGGAAATCGGATCGAGAAAAGATCTGATAGAGTCGGAAACGCAAGACCGAAGGGAAAAGCCCGGAGGAAAGCCTGAGAGAGTCTCTCGGGTGAGTACAAAGGAAGCGTCCG